>NZ_JBNPUE010000002.1:0-630858 GCF_051168015.1 Bradyrhizobium sp. HKCCYLRH3061 | reverse complement strand
GCAAACGTTGCAGGCCGCTGCGCGGAACATTCAACGCCATCTCCAAGAGCCGCCAAGAAAACGAGAATACCAAGCGCTAATTTGGTAAGTTAGCGCCAATGGAGATATACCCTCACCCAACCGCGCGCGTGGATAGGCCGAAGATGCCTTCTCTCACAAGGGGAGAGGGCGCTGTATCGTACAGCGCCCTGTGTCAACGCCATCGATGCCGATGGTGAGAATTGCGCGCGCGAGTTCGGCGCAAAACGAGCGGGATCGCATGCGCGCGCTTCACCGCCCATCCTCCAGGATCATCATCGCCGCCTTCTCTGCGATCATCGCGGTCGGCGTGTTGGTGTTGCCCGAGGTGATGGTCGGCATGATCGAGGCGTCGGCGATGCGCAGGCGGTCGATGCCGCGGAAGCGCAGCCGCTCGTCGACCACGGCCATCGGATCATCGGGGGAGCCCATCTTCGCCGTGCCTACGGGGTGGAAGATGGTGGTGCCGATGTCGCCGGCGGCCTTGGCGAGCGCCGCGTCGTCATCGCCGACCGATGGGCCGGGCAGATATTCTTCCGGCCTGTAGGCGGCGAGCGCATTCTGTTTCATCAGCCGGCGGGTGACGCGGATGGCGTCGGCCGCGACCTGGCGGTCGTCCTCGGTCGCCAGATAGTTCGGCGCGATCGATGGCGCTTCATCGATTGCTGCGGAGCGGATGCGGACGCTGCCGCGCGAGGTCGGACGCAAATTGCAGGCGCTGACCGTGATCGCGGGAAAGCGATGCAGGGGATCGCCGAACTTGTCGAGCGACAGCGGCTGCACGTGGAATTGGATGTTGGCGCGGTCGCGCGTCGCATCCGAGCGCGTGAAGATGCCGAGCTGCGACGGCGCCATGGTCAGCGGCCCGCGGCGCCGGAACGCGTAGTCGAGACCCATCAGGCCGCGGCGGACCAGCGAGTAGTAGGTCTCGTTCAGCGTCTTCACGCCCGTGACCTTGTAGATCGCGCGCTGCTGCAGATGGTCCTGCAGGTTGCGTCCCACGCCCGGTCTGTCGAGGACAAGGTCGATGCCGAGCGCGCCGAGCCACTCGGCCGGGCCGATGCCCGAGCGCTGCAGCACCTGCACCGAGCCGATCGAGCCGGCGCTGAGGATGACCTCGCCCCTGGTGCGGGCCTCGATGGTCTCGCCGTTTTGCCGGAAGCGCACGCCGGCGGCGCGGCCGTTCTCGATGATCAGGCGATCCACCATCACCTGCGTTTCCAGCCGCAGGTTCGGCCGGCTCAGCGCCGGCTTGAGGAAGCCCCGCGCGGACGACCAGCGCCGGCCGCGCTTCTGGTTGACGTGGAAATAGCTGATGCCTTCATTGTCGCCGGTGTTGAAGTCGGGGATGCGGCGCAGCCCCATCTGCTCGGCGGCGTCACCGACCGCGTCGAGCACTGCCCAGGACAGCCGGGGCGCCTCGATCCGCCAGCCGCCGCCGACGCCATGGTGTTCGCTTTCGCCGAGAAAATGATCCTCCAGCCTCCTGAATACCGGCAGCACGTCGGCATAGCTCCAGCCGCCGAGGCCGAGCTGGCGCCAATGGTCGTAGTCGGCGGCCTGGCCGCGCATCGAGATCATGGCGTTGATCGCCGAGCAGCCGCCGATCACCTTGCCGCGGGGGTAGGCCAGCGAGCGGCCATTGAGGCCCGGCTCGGCCTCGGTGCGAAACATCCAGTCGGAGCGCGGATTGCCGATCGCGAAGAGGTAGCCGACCGGAATATGGAACCAGATCCAGTTGTCGTTGCCGCCTGCCTCGAGAATCAGGACGCGGGCCTTGGGATCGGCCGACAGCCGGTTGGCGAGGATGCAGCCGGCGGTGCCGGCGCCCACCACGATATAGTCGTAATCCCCCTCGAGCTGTCTCGGCATCGGCATTCCCTTCCCATCGTTGCGAGCTTTTAGTCAGCCCGGACCGGCCCGGACAAGCGCCACGTTCATGGCTGGTTGACCGAGCCATGAGACGGGCGCAGCCCTTATCTTGGGCGGTGCGACTTTTGCATGCTAAACAGGCGCAAAGTCCCACCGGAGTTACGAGATTCCCCATGCCCATCGTCAACCGCGTCGCCGATCTGCAGCCCGATATCCAGGCCTGGAGGCGGGATATCCATTCGCATCCGGAGCTGCTCTACGACGTGCATCGGACGGCGGCCTTCGTCGCGGATCGGCTGCGCGAGTTCGGCTGTGACGAGGTCGTGACCGGCCTCGGCCAAACTGGCGTCGTCGGGGTCATCAAGGGCCGCAAGCCCGGCCATGGCGAGGTGAAGGTGCTCGGACTGCGCGCCGACATGGACGCGCTGCCGATCGTGGAGGCGACCGGACTGCCCTATGCCTCGAAGACCCCGGGCATGATGCATGCCTGCGGCCATGACGGCCATACGGCGATGCTGCTCGGCGCCGCGCGCTATCT
Source organism: Bradyrhizobium sp. HKCCYLRH3061 (assembly GCF_051168015.1). NCBI lineage: Bacteria > Pseudomonadati > Pseudomonadota > Alphaproteobacteria > Hyphomicrobiales > Nitrobacteraceae > Bradyrhizobium > Bradyrhizobium sp. HKCCYLRH3061. Next base: position 628,430 of record NZ_JBNPUE010000002.1, on the reverse strand, counting down.
GGCGGAGACCCGCAACTTCGCCGGCGAGGTCGCGGTGATCTTCCAGCCGGCCGAGGAGGGCGGCGGTGGTGCGGACGCGATGATCAAGGACGGCCTGATCGACCGTTTCAAGATCGACCAGGTCTACGGCATGCACAACGGGCCCGGCCTGCCGGTCGGCGCCTTCGCCATCCGCCAGGGGGCGCTGATGGCGTCGACCGACGCGATCGACATCACCATCGAGGGTCATGGCGGTCATGCCGCCAAGCCGCACAATTGCATCGACTCGCTCCTGGTCGGCGCCCAGCTCGTCACCGCGCTGCAGCAGATCGTGTCGCGCAGCGTCGATCCGCTGGAGGCCGCGGTGCTGTCGATCTGCGAGTTCCACGCCGGCAATGCCCGCAACGTGATTCCGCAGAGCGCGGTGCTGCGCGGCACCGTGCGGACGCTGACGCCGAAGGTGCGTGAGCTGATGGAGAAGCGGGTGCGCGAGGTCGTGACCGGCGTCGCCCAGATGACCGGCGCCAGGATCGACCTGAACTATGCGCGCGGCTATCCCGTTGTGATCAATCACGCCGAGCAGACCGAGATCGCGATCCGCGCCGCCAAGGAGGTCGCGGGCGACGCCAACGTCCACGAAATGCCGCCGATGATGGGCGGCGAGGACTTCGCCTACATGCTCGAGGCGCGTCCGGGCGCCTTCATCTTCGTCGGCAATGGCGACAGCGCCGGCCTGCATCACCCCGCGTACAATTTCAACGACGAGGCGATCGTCTACGGAACGTCGTTCTTCATCAAGGTGGTGGAGAACACGCTGGCGGCGTGAGGCTCGTCATCGCGCATGGGAATGTGACGGGCCGGCGCGGTGAGCGCGGGCCTTTTGCTTGCCCTATGCACGTTGGGGTTCATGACCTTCGCGAGATGGCTGCGCGTGCGCTGCGGTGGAGCGAGGTGCGACGATATGCCTTGCGATGATGTTTGCAGGCGCAAGGCACGCGTCATGCGCAGCCGTTGCAGGCATATGAGGCGATCGCAGCATGTCCTCCATGTAAGCAATCAGCAGGTGTATCGACCCGACTACTCTATTGTGACTCAAATAGCTTCATGTTAGTTTTTTCCGACTTCGGCGACTGGCCGAGTGTGGACGGCCTGAGCGAAGTGGTTAGCACAGCTACATCGTTGCAAGATCTGTCTGTGTTCCAAGACGAATGTTCCAGGATCTGTGAGTTCAGGGCGCGAGGTCACAGGACTTGTACCGGGACGTTGCTATTTCCTTTCTGAATGAATGGCGGTTCTCAACCGACTGGGAGTTTTAGGAATGGCTGATCGCGATCCGGCGGAAATGCGCAAGAAGGTCGATCTTGCGTTGAAATCCGTAGTAGATTCAGAGATTGCACGTGCCTCTCTGAAGATCGACATCATGGCGGAAGGCGTTCCATTCTCGCGCGGAGCGATCTTCAGCAAGACCAACCCGTTTTCGCGCGGCATCGTCTTCAGCCGTCTCGCGGCGATGGAGCGACCGGACGAGATGGAACGCGAAATCGCCAACGATCCGGCGGTCTTGGGGGCTCTTGCGGAGCGCCTCACGCAGGTGCGGGCCGTGAAGGACCTCAAGGGGCAGTTCAACGTGTCCCAGGCACCGTCTGCGACGAAATCGACCAGGTGAACGGATCGATCGTTCGGCTCAGACCAAGCGAAGCGGGCCTGCCGTGTCGGATCTTGCCGATGTGATCGGTCTTGGCCCGCCCGCGCCTCGCCATGGCATATGACGGATATGGTCGCCGTCGTGTGCGTGAGATTTCCTGATAGCTGCTCTTGATACCGGATTCGGTTGCGGTCCTGCCCCACGGCGGGAAAGCTCGCGGCTGGCTTCGTTGGCGTATTTCCGGAGGCATGCTCGATCATGACTGACGCGTGGACCTGGCGACCGTCGAAATCTGCCTGGCATGAGAAATTCAACGACAAGATCCTGAGATGGCAACCGGAGGACCGCCTCGGCCTCGATGGCGAGCCGCTCAAGGCGTCGCTCATCGAAGCCAATGCGCGCGAAGCGGATTGGCTTCGCCATCCTTGCATGAACTCCATCACCTATGAGGGGCACGACAAGAGTCCGCAGCGCGATCTGCAGGTCGCGATCTGGACGGCCGCCAATGCGCCGACGGCGTCCACGTCGCTGACCGCACCGCAGCCGCTGACCTTATGGTCTCCAGTCGGAGGCTACCGGATCGAGGCCGGCACGTATGACTTGAATGAACTGGCCGGGCTGCTTCCGATGAAGGAGTGGCCCTACGACATATCGGTCGATGTGGGGTGCCACTCGCTGGGATTTCCGATCCCCGATACCTGGGTCGAGCACGCCGATCTCTCGGCCGACGAGCAGGCCCGGATGACGCGCGAGGTGACGAACGCGCTCGAGATCCTCGTGACCGCCGCAAAGAAGTTTCCCGAGTGCGTGAAGTGGGTGTCCGATGTGACGCGCGTCCTGATTCCCTTGCGCAGCAGCGAGCGATCCTATTTCCGCAGCGGATCGCAGGCCGATGTGCCCGGCATGGTCTATGCCGACCTGTTCGGCGGGCTGATGCAGGTGATGGAGGCCATCGTCCACGAATCCGCGCATCTGCATCTGTTCATGGCGGAGGCCTCTGGCCCTCTGGTGGATCCGCAGCACCAGGGCCGCTACGCATCGCCGCTGCGGCCGGAGCCGCGGCCCCTGCGCGGGATCCTGCTGGCGTTTCACGCCATCGCCTACATCTGCGCCTTCTATCGCGAGGCCGAGAAGCAGGGGTTTGGCGGATCGGCCGAGTACGATGCCGAGCTTGCCAACATGCTGACCAAGCTCAAGGAGGCGCAGGTCGTATTGGGTGATGCGCGACAGTTCCTGACCGAGGACGGCCGCGTCTTCGTCGATCGCACCGCCGAGATTGCCTACCAATGAAGGACGGTCCGCATCTTCACTTCGTGTTCAAGGTCGCGTCGCGCTGCAATCTGAACTGCTCCTATTGCTACGTCTACAACAAGGGCGACAGCACCTGGAAAGAACGCCCCGCGATCATGGACGATGAGGTCGTCGAGATCGCGATCGATCGCATCCGCCGTCATTGCCTGGCCACAGGCCAGACCTATCTGACGATCACGTTTCATGGCGGCGAGCCGTGCCTGGTGAAGCATGAGCGGTTCAGCTCCTGGTGCCAGAAGATCAAGGACGGGCTGGCGGGCGTCGCGCGAGTGCAGCTCTGCATGCAGACCAACGGCACGCTGCTCGACGACGGCTGGGCCGAGATCATCAAGAGGTTCGACATCGATCTCGGGATCAGCATCGACGGCACGCCGGAGGTGCATGATGCCCTGCGCGTCGATCATGCCGGGCGGGGCTCCTATCGCGATGTCGAGCAGGGCCTTTCGGTGCTGCGCCGCGCCGGAATTCCGCTGCGCTTCCTGTCGGTGATCCAGCTCGGGGCCAGCGGCGCCGCGGTGCATCGTCATCTGACGAGCCTGGGACCGGCCTCCATCGACTATCTGCTGCCGGATTTCACCCATGACAGCATCACGGCGGTTCGCGACCGTTATGGGCCGACACCCTGTGCCGATTTCCTGATCCCGATCTTCGAGGATTGGTGGCGGGAGGGCACGCTGGATCTCCGGATCAAGATTTTCTGGAACATCGCCTGGCTGGTTCAGGGCGGCGAGAGCCGCATCGACATGCTCGGCAACCAGCCGCTGACCTTCCTGTTCGTCAACACCGATGGCGAGATCGAAGGGCTGGATGTGCTGCGGGTCTGCTACGACGGTGCCGCGCGCACCGGCCTGAATGTGCGGACCTCCGACTTCATGGACGTCCAGCACGCCGGCGCGTTTCACCGCGCGGCGGTGTTCGAGGGCCTGCCGCTGCCCGACGGCTGCCGCGCCTGCCGCGAGCGCGACACCTGTGCCGGCGGCTATCTTCCGCATCGCTATGCGTCGCAGACCGGCTTCAACAATCCGACGGTGTGGTGCGCCGATCTCCTGAAACTGTTCGATCATGTCCGTGAACGGCTGGGGACGTCGGTGGAAGAAACGAAGCTCCGCCGGGCCCATTTCATCGACATGGCGCTGCAGCGGGCGGTGGGGCTGCAGCAGGAGTTGCCGGCCATCGGCTGAGGCGGGACCTTGATCGCCGTCTTATGAGCGATCGCGCCGACCCTGCGGCATGGCCGCGGGGCGGAGAGTGGAATGCGGAAGCGGAAGGAGTGCGCACGATGACGATCACCCGGATGCCCGATGTTCTGCGCTGGGACGATTACGACGCGGTGTGCGACGGCGTGCTTGCCACCTATGGCGACCGGCTCGCGCAGAAGCTGGGCGAGGCCCTGGGCGAGATCTGCCGGAACGATCCCGCGGGCGGGGACGAGCTGCGCAGCATGATGGATCGCGTCGCGGACGATGGCTTCATGCGGGTTCTCGATGCTCCCGAGACCTCGTTCCGTCTGTTGTCGGCGCCGGGCCGGCACGCCGAGGACAAGGGACGATTTCTGCGCGATGCGTTCGTGGCCGAGGCGTTGCGCCAGGAGCTCGACGTCGCCGCCGACCGGGACGTGTGGACCGCGCTCGGCGACCGCGGCTATCTGCGTGACGGCGCCTGCATCTGGCCCCAGGTCGAGGGCATGCCGGTGACCGATTACGGCAGCCCGCATGCGCTCAGGGTGGACCTGTCCGGCCAGGACCGGCTGGTCCCGCCGCCGCGCCCGCCGTTCTCGGACAGCGAAATCGACCGGCTGCACGATCTGCTGCGCCGGTCGCGGGCGGCGCTCGAACGGACCGAGGCGGGGCTTCCCCGTTTCGTCGCCCGCTTCAACATCGCGCTCATCCTGCAGAAGGATCCGGAGAGCCCGGGCAGCTTCTCGTCGGGGTCGAACGGCTACTACATCGGCCGCACCTTCCTCGCCAATCCGCATCTTCCCGAGATCGACGAATCCCACGTCGCCGATGCTCTGGTCCATGAGGGCATCCACGCGCTGCTCTACATGCAGGAGCAGGAACAGCCCTGGTTTCTCGATTCGACGGCGAAAGGGTCGCTGCCGCGCATCACCTCGCCCTGGAGCGGCAGCCGGCTGCCGTTTCCGTCGTTCCTGCAGGCCTGTTTCGTCTGGTACGGCCTGCTGCATTTCTGGAGCCGGGCGATGCAGTCCGGCGCGTTCGAGCAGGGCGTCGCAATCAAGCGCATCCAGCTCTGCCTGCGCGGCTTCTGCAAGCAGCCGCTGCTCGACAGCATCGCGGGGTTCACGTCGGTGGTCGACGCCGATGTGCAGAAGACCATCGAGGAGATGCAGAACGTCGTCGTCGGCGCTTTCGCCGATGTCCGCCATGCAGGCTGACGCGACGACGACGTCGGTGACGGTTGAGTGCGGAGGCTGCGGATGGGGAGTGGAACGGCACTGCATCGGGATCGTCTGGCCGCGCATCCGGTCCAGAAGAGCTTTCGATCGGGAACGCAGCGGTCGGTGCCGCCGTCGCAGACGGTGGAGCGGGTGCGTCCTTACCTCGCCGAGATGGGGATCACGCGGGTGGCCGACGTCACCGGCCTCGACCGGGTCGGCATTCCCGTCACCATGGTCTGCCGGCCGAACTCGCGCTCGGTCTCGGTGTCGCAGGGCAAGGGGTTGACCCTGGACGCCGCGAAGGCGTCGGGCCTGATGGAATCGATCGAGCTGTTTCACGCCGAGACGATCACGCTGCCGTTGAAGCTTGCGACCTATGCCGAGCTGATCCGCGACCATGACGTGGTCGACGTCGCCGACCTGCCGCTGATCGCCGGCGGCCGCTTCCATCCGGATCTGCAGATGCTGTGGATCGAAGGCCGCGATCTGATTGCGGATGCCGATGTCTGGGTGCCGTTCGAGATGGTGAACCTCTCGACATCGCGCCCCGAAATGCCGGCCGGCAGCTTCATCTCGTCGTCGAACGGCTTGGCGTCCGGCAACCACCTGATCGAGGCGCTGCTGCACGGCATCTGCGAGGTCGTGGAGCGCGATGCGACCACGCTCTGGCACCTGCGCAGTCCGGACGAGCAGCAGGGCCGGCGCATCGCGCTCGACACGGTTCAGGACGAAGGCAACAGGCGGCTGCTGGAGATGTGCGAGCGTGCGGGCCTCGAGGTGGTGGCGTGGGACATCAGCTCCGATGTCGGGCTCGCCGCCTGCCAGTGCCTGATCTTCGATCGTGACGAGGAGCTGGGGCGGGATCTCTATGCTGCGTTGGGCATGGGCGCGCATCTGTCGCCGGAGATCGCCTTCCTGCGCGCGCTGACGGAAGCGGCGCAGAGCCGGCTGACGCTGATCGCGGGGGCGCGCGACGACGTGTTTCGCGAGGAATATGACGAGACGGCGCTGGCCGCGCAGTTTCTCGGCGAGCAGCGGGCGTTGCTGCGAACCAGCCCGCCGACGCGAAGCCTGCGCGAAACGCCGTCGCTGGCCTCGGAGACGTTCAACGACGACCTCGCCGTGGTTCTCGATCGGCTGCAATCCGCCGGTGTCCGACAGGTGATCGCGGTCGATCTCACCAAGAGCAGGTTCGAGATCCCCGTGGCGAGGGTCGTCATTCCAGGGCTAGAGACCTTCGACAAGAATCCGGACTACAGCCCGGGGCGGAGGGCGCGGGCCTTCGCCGATGATCAGCTCTCCCGGCGCCAGCCATCGGGGCATCCGCTATGACATGCATCGTGTTCACCGGGCCGACGCTGCATCCGCGCGACGCCGCGCTCGAATTGGAGGCGGAGTATCTCCCGCCGGTGCAGCAGGGCGACGTCTATCGCGCCGCGCTGGCGAAGCCTGCGGCGATCGGGATCATCGACGGCTATTTCGAGCAGGTGCCGTCGGTGTGGCACAAGGAGATCCTGTGGGCGATGGCCAACGGCATCCACGTGTTCGGCAGCGCCAGCATGGGCGCGCTGCGCGCGGCCGAGCTGCACGCGTTCGGCATGGAGGGCGTCGGCAAGGTATTCGCGGCGTATCGCGACGGCGTGTTCGAGGCCGACGACGAGGTCGCCCTGATTCACGGGCCGGCGGAGCTCGGCTTTCCCGCGCTGTCCGAGCCGCTGGTCAACATCCGCTTCACCCTGCAGAAGGCGGTCGCCGCTGGCGTGATCTCGGAGGCGTCCCGTCAGATCCTGGAGGCGCTCGGCAAGGCGAGCTTCTATCCCGAGCGCAGCTACCCGGCGCTGCTGCAGGCCGCGCGGTCCGATGGCCGCCTGACGTCGCAGGAGATCGCCGCGCTCGAGGCCTGGCTGCCGGATCACCGCATCGACCAGAAGCGCGAGGACGCGCTGGAGATGCTGCGGACGATGCGGCGCCGGTTCGCCGGAGACGTGGTGCCCAAGGCGGTCGAGTACGCCTTCGAGCACACGCAGTTGTGGGACGGCCTGATCCAGGACGCACAACGCTCGGCGGCCGCAGAACGCGAGTCCGGCATCCCGGACGGGACGCCGCAATTGATGGACGAGCTGCGGCTGCTGGCCGCGCGCGGCGGCGACCTGTCCGACAAGGCGATCGCGCGATTTCTCGCCGCATCGGAGGCCAAGCGGCGCGGCGTCAGGGTCGACGCCCAGGCGCTGAGCGCGGAGATCATCCGATTTCGCCAGAGCAGGGCTCTGATGGACCCGGCCGAACTGGAGGCATGGATCGCGCGCAACGGCCTGACCCGGTCGGAGTTTCTGGAACTGATGCTGGACGAGGCGCGCATACGCTCGTTCAGGAAGGGGCTCAACGGCTCGGCCCTGAATGCGCTGGCCGACTGGGCGCGGATCGACGGCCATTTCGAGGATCTGCTGGCGCGCGCACGCGACAAATGCGAGGTGCTGAAGCAGACGGAGATCGATGGCCGCGGCTGTCCGGCCGATTTCGGGATCAGCGAGGACGAGCTGATGGCGAGATATCTGCCGGCAGCGCCCGACGACGGAGGCCAGGACGAGGCGGAGTTGGCGGGATCGCTCGGGTTTCCGGATCGCGCCGCGCTGATCCAGGCCCTGCTGCGCGAGCACGTTTACACCTCGCGCAAATCCTGACGGACGGTTGTCGCGTCGCGCGCCATGCCCGATGGCAGGGAGGCGGTCATGCCGCGTGGGCGCGCTTGAGCGCGGCGGCGGCGATCTTCAGGTCTTGCACGAAGAGTTCGTATTCACGCGCCTTGGCGTCGGCGTCGGGCAGGCGCAAGAGATAGGACGGGTGCACCGTGATCATCGCCCTGACACCATCGGGCAGGTCGACGACATGGCCGCGGTTCTTGGTGACCTGGGTGATCTTGCCGAACACCGACTGCGCGGCGGTGGCGCCCAGCGCCACGACCAAAGCGGGCCGGACGGCGGCGAGCTCGCGCTCGTACCATTGGCGGCAGGCCTTGATCTCCGGCGTGTTCGGCTTCTGGTGCAGCCGGATCTTGCCGCGCGGCACGAACTTGAAGTGCTTCACCGCATTGGTGACGTAGACCTTGCTGCGATCGATGCCGGCCTCGGCGAGCGCGCGGTCGAGCATCTGGCCGGCCGGGCCGACGAAGGGATGGCCGGCGAGGTCCTCCTTGTCGCCGGGCTGCTCGCCGACCAGCATCAGCGGCGCATGCTCCGGGCCTTCGCCGAACACGGTCTGGGTCGCATCCTTCCACAGCGGACAGGCGCGGCAGGACGCGGCTTCCTCACGCAAGGTCTCAAGGTCGGCGGCGACAACATCACGTGAGGTCTCAGCAGCAGCATGCGCGTGGGCTTTCGGCTTACGGGTCATCGCGGTCTCCTCGACGCGCTTCTGTGGCTTGTGCGGTTCGGTGCCAGGTTCGGCGATCATCTCGGTGGTGCGCCGGGCGGCAGCCGCGATCAGCGGCTGGATCAGCTTGGCCTCGGGCAGGTTCTGCCAATATTTCTTCGGCATCTCCTTTTCCATTGCCTTCACTTTGAGCCGTGCCGGATTGAAAATGCTGGCATAATAGCGCAGCCACACCTCTTCGAGGCGGTCTTCCGACGGCGCTTCGGCCTTGCTCACACCCGGCGTGAACGAGACGTGGCTGCCGTCCCAATGCGCGCAGATTTCCGGGGTGAGGATCGACCAGGGCATGTCGGCGAAGCGCCGGGCGAAGAACGGCGCGGCGCGCTCGACGATGTGATGCTCCGGCTCGAACCAGGCGACGTAGCGTGACTCGCGCTCGCGGCCGACCTCGCGGAAACGGACGAAGGCGTGCATCTTGTGGACGTCGCGGCGCACCGCGCGCGCCAGCGCATTGGCCTGCGCGACGTCGGGATCGGTGGCGATGTCCATGAGATCGTGGTTGGTCCGCAGACGCCACAGCAGCCGGTAGAGCAGGGTGAAGCGGCTGGGGTCGCTGTGCAGGATCGCGCTTTCAGCAAGCTCCATGAAGCTCGTCGGCACCGAAAACGCGCCCTTGGGCACCTCGGGCAGCTGGGTGTCAGCATGGTCGTCGAACAGATCGGGCGCCGCGCCCTTGACGCGCCAAGTGACGTCCGCCGGCCTGACGTCGTTCATCGCCAGCGCCCGCGCCGCCCGGCGCCAGCCGTCGAAATCGGTGTCGCTGTCGAGGGTTACGACGTGCATTTGTCTCCTCACGTCATTGCGAGGAGCGAAGCGACGAAGCAATCCAGAGTCGTCGTGTCGCCCCTGGATCGCGCGTCGCTGCGCTCGCGATGACGGCTTCCGTCAAAATCCAAATCCCAGCTGCTGCGGTTTCGGCCGCAGCCGGGCTCTGAGGCTGGCACCGTCGAGCAGGGACGGCTGTGGCCGGTGGTCTGAGAGAACGATGAACGGCAGCGCCTTGTTCCTGACGACGTTGAGCCGGGCGAGATCCGCAAAGCGGATCGTGGTGGTGCGGCGGGTCGCGAGGATGCGCTGCACGGTGCGGGTGCCGAAGCCGGGCACGCGCAACAGCTCCTCGCGGCTCGCTGTGTTGATGTCGAGCGGGAAGCGGTCGCGGTGGCGCAGCGCCCAGGCGAGCTTGGGATCGATGTCGAGCGGCAGCATGCCTTCGCCTTCCTCGACGATCTCGTCGGCGTCGAAGCCGTAGAACCGCATCAGCCAGTCCGCCTGGTACAGCCGGTGCTCGCGCACCAGAGGCGGCGCCTGCAGCGGCAGCGCCCGGCTGGCATCGGGGATCGGGCTGAAGGCCGAGTAATACACCCGCTTGAGCTTGTAGGCGCCGTAGAGATTGGCCGAGGTCGACAGGATCGTGCGGTCGTTGGCCGTGTCGGCGCCGACGATCATCTGCGTGCTCTGGCCGGCCGGCGCAAAGCGCGGCGGCTTCGCCCGGCGCACCGTCTTCTTGGCTTCCGCCGTCTCGTCGAGCTTCAGCCTGAGACGCCCCATGGTGCGGCGGATCGCGCGCTGGTCCTTCTCCGGCGCGAGCTTGGTCAGGCTGTCCTCCAGCGGTGTCTCGATATTGATGCTGAGCCGGTCGGCATATTTTCCGGCCTCCGCGATCAGCGCCTCGTCGGCCTCCGGAATTGTCTTCAGATGGATGTAGCCGCGGAAGCGATGCTCCTCGCGCAATTTGCGCGCGACCGAGACGACCTGCTCCATCGTGTAGTCGGGGCTGCGGATGATGCCGGACGATAGGAACAGCCCCTCGATGTAGTTGCGGCGATAGAAGTCGATCGTCAGCTGCACCACTTCGTCGACCGTGAAGCGGGCGCGGAGCACGTTGGAGGAGGCGCGGTTGACGCAATACAGGCAGTCGAAGTTGCAGGCGTTGGTCAGCAAAATCTTGAGCAGCGAGATGCAGCGCCCGTCCGGCGCATAGGAATGGCAGATGCCCATCCCGGGCGAGGTCGAGCCGAGCCCCTTGCCGTCACGGGAATCCCGCATCTCCGTACCGCTGGAGGCGCAGGACGCGTCGTACTTGGCGGCATCGGCCAGGATCTCCAGTTTGCGCAGCAGCTCCATGCTTTTGAATCCCTTTGATTCCACTCGCTGAATCAGATCCGGGGCAATCCCGATTGACTCTCTTTGACGCGTTAGCTTTATATTAGAACGTATCATGAACAAAGAGGGTCGTCGCGGGTTCATTGCCTGCGTTCACAAAGAGAACGGCAGCACCCGCACGATGGATGAAAGGAGCGGCGACGGATGACCGGCGCACGCATGGATACGCTCGCGCGTCTGCGCGGCTACATTGCCCGGCTCGAGGCGGCCGATGGCGCGCATGATTTGCGCCGGGTCGCGCTCGGTCATGACACGGCCGATGCGGTGCTGCAGGGCGGCCTCGCCACGGGCGCGCTGCACGAGGTGTTCGCCGAGACCGGCCGCCAGGCGGCGGCCGCGACCGGCTTCCTGTGCGGGCTTGCCGCGCGTGTCGCCGCGCGCCGGCCGCTGATCTGGATCCGGCAGGATTTCGCCGAGCGCGAGATGGGCGCGCTGTCGATGAGCGGGCTCGCCGAGCTCGGCCTCGATCCGTGCCGTCTCGTGGTCGTGCGCGCGCCCGATCTCGATCATGCCCTGCGCACCGCCGCCGACGCGCTCGCCTGCGACGCGCTGGGCGGGGTGATGCTGGAGGTGTGGGGCGAGACGCAAAAGCTCGATCTCGTCGCCAGCCGCAAGCTGACCCTGACGGCGCAGGAGTCCGGCGTGACCGCGCTGCTGCTGCGCGTCGCCGCCGAACCCGAGCCCTCGACCGCGGAGACGCGCTGGATCGTGCGCAGCGCGCCGTCGCCGCTCGCAGCACCCTGGATGGCGTGGGGCGCGCCGCGGCTCGACGCCGAGCTCATTCGCAACCGTCACGGCCAGACCGGACGATGGATCATGGAGTGGACTCCCGATGCATGCCGTTTCAACGAACCGGCGGCGGATCCTCAGCCTGTGGCTGCCGCGCCTGCCCATCGATCGCATCAAGCGCAGCCGAGCCGCCGGTCCGCATGACGGCCTTCCGCAGGCGGTCGTCCTCAAGGATGCCAATGTGCTGCTGATCCATTCGCTGGACGAAGCGGCGGCGCGCCACGGTGTGTCGCTCGGCCAACCCTTGGCGAATGCCCGCGCGGTCTGTCCCGACCTCGTCGCGCACGAAGCCGATTTGGCGGCTGATGCAAAGATGCTGGAGAGCATCGCCGACTGGTGCGACCGCTTCACGCCGCTGGTGGCGCTCGACCCGCCGCATGGCCTGTCGCTCGACATCACCGGCTGCGTGCATCTGTTCGGCGGCGAAGCCAGACTGATGCGGTCGGTCTGCGATGCGCTGACTGCGCACGGTCTCATTGTGTCGGCAGCGATCGCCTCAAACGCCGTCTGCGCGCGGACGCTGAACCGGCAGGTGCATGGCCGCATCGTGCCCGATGGCGAGGAGGCGGCTGCGGTGGCGCCGCTGCCGGTGGCCGCGCTCGGCGGCAGCGAGGCCATCACGCTCGGTCTGCGCCGCGCCGGCTTGAAGACGATCGGCGACGTCGCCGCGCGCGGCCGCAACGAGATCACCGCGCGGTTCGGCGCCGCCTTCACCCGTGTGCTGGCGCAGGCGCTGGGCGAGGCCGATGCGCCGATCAACCCGCGAAAAGTCCCGCCGGACTACATCGTCGACAAGCGCTTTGCCGAGCCGGTGGCGACCGACACCGTGATCGCGGCAAGCCTCTCCAGCCTCGCGGCGATGCTGGTGGCGGCGATGGCGCAGCAGGGCAAGGGCGCGCGGCGGCTGGAGGCCTGCTTCTTCCGCACCGACGGCCTGGTGCGCGTCATCGCGGTGGACACCGGCCAGCCGGTGACGGACGCCGCCGTCATCGACCGGCTGTTCCGCGAGCGGCTGGAGGCCTTGAACGATCCGCTCGATCCCGGCTTCGGCTTCGACATGATCCGGCTCGCCGCTGGCCGTAGCGAGATCGTGGTGCAGCAGCAGCGCGATCTCGATGCCCATGTCCACGACAATGACGAACTGTCGGCTTTGATCGACCGCATCGCCGCGCGTATCGGCGGCAAGCGCGTCGTCGTGCATCTGCCGGTCGACACCCATGTCCCCGAGCGCGCGGCGCTGCCGCTGCCGGCCCAGCATCACCTTGCGACCACCAGCACCGCCGCCTGGCCCGAACGCCACGACGGCGAGCCGCCGCTGCGCCCGTTGCGGCTGTTCGCGCGTCCCGAGGCCATCCAGGTCATCGCCGGCGTCCCCGACGGCCCGCCCGCGCGCTTCGTCTGGCGCCGCGCCGCACACGCGGTCGTGCGCGCCGAAGGCCCGGAGCGCATCGCGATGGAATGGTGGCGCCCCGACGGCCAGGGCCTGACGCGCGACTATTTCCGCGTCGAGGACGAGCACGGCCTCCGCTTCTGGCTGTACCGCGACGGCCTGTATGACCGCGAATTCGAGCAGCCGGAGAACGGCCCGCCGGTGCAGCCCGCCTGGTACATGCACGGCCTGTTCGCATGAGGGGCGGGGCGATCGCACGGCAACCACGCTGCTCACCCTCCCCTGGAGGGGGAGGGTCGGCTCGCATGCGCGCATGCGAGCCGGGGTGGGGTGACGGACTATCCTCGTGCGCAGTGCCCGTTGTCTTCGGAACGAAGCTAGCTTGGACGTTGGATCCGAGCACTTACAGCGCGACCGGTGCGCTCCCTCTCCCCGTTCTTCACGGGGAGAGGGTTGGGGTGAGGGGCGGCCACACCCACCGACCGTGCGGAGAGTCCCCCTCACCCGGATTGCATCTGACGATGCAATCCGACCTCTCCCCGCAGGCGGGGAGAGGTAAGGACCGCGCAAGCCGCGAGAGATGTACTCAAACTAACAATGTCAGGGATGGGCATCGCGCCGCCCCAGCCTCGGCGATCACGCCATGACTCTCGCCCCCTATGCCGAGATCGGCGTCACCACCAATTTCTCCTTCCTGCACGGCGGCTCGCATCCCCAGGCCTACGTGCATCAGGCCGCCGAATACGGCCTCACCGCCATCGGCATCGCCGACCACAACACGCTCGCCGGCATCGTCCGCGCCTATAGCGAGCTGAACAACGACCGGCTGAGCTACAAGCCGAAACTGCTCTACGGCGCGCGGCTGGTGTTCACCTGCGGCACGCCGGACATCCTGGTCTATCCGCGCGACCGTGCCGCCTATGGTCGGCTGTGCCAGCTGCTCACCCGCGGCAAGCGTGGCAGCGATCTCGACAAGGTCGCCAAGGGCGACTGCCGCCTGAGCTTCGAAGATCTCCTCGAGTCCATCGAGGGGCAGCTCGTGGTGCTGATGCCGCCGCATCGCTTCGAGGAGGACGCCCTCGGCAAAATCCTGGCCCGTCTCAAGGACAGCCCCGCCGAAGGCGTGTGGCTGGCCGGCAGCCTGCTGTATCGTGGCGACGACCGCCGCCGGCTGGCGCGGCTCGCGCGCCTTGCGGCTTCCAGCAAAGTGCCGCTGATCGCCACCAATGACGTGCTGTATCACCATCCGCAGCAGCGCATGCTACAGGACGTGCTGACCTGCATCCGCGAGAAGGCCTCGATCGAGAGCATCGGCCGCCGTCTGCAGGCCAACGCCGAGCGCCATCTCAAGCCGGGACACGAGATGGCGCGGCTGTTCCGCGATCATCCCGACGCGATCACCGAGACTATCCGCTTCACCGATCGCATTAGCTTCTCGCTCGACCAGCTCAAATACCAATATCCCGACGAGCCGGTGCCTTCGGGCAAGACGGCGCAGGGCCATCTGGAGGACCTGACCTGGGCCGGCGCCAAGAGCTATTTCGGCGAGCATCTCGATGAAAGGCTGCGCGCGATCCTCAACAAGGAGCTGGCGCTGATCGCCGAGCTCAACTACGCGCATTACTTCCTCACCGTCCACGACATCGTGCGCTACGCGCGCAGCCAGGGAATCCTGTGCCAGGGCCGCGGCTCCGCGGCGAATTCCGCCGTCTGCTACGTGCTCGGCATCACCTCGGTCGATCCGACCAAGATCGACCTGTTGTTCGAGCGCTTCATCTCCAAGGAGCGGCTGGAGCCGCCGGATATCGATGTCGATTTCGAACATTCGCGGCGCGAGGAGGTGATGCAATATGTCTATCGCCGCTATGGTCGCCATCGCGCCGCGATCATCGCCACCGTCATCCATTATCGCCCGCGCAGCGCCATCCGCGACGTCGGCAAGGCGCTGGGCCTGACCGAGGACGTGACCTCCGTGCTCGCCGACACCGTGTGGGGCAGCTGGGGCGACGGCCTGTCGGACATGCAGGTGCGCCAGGCCGGGCTCGATCCCGCCAACCCCATGATCCGCCGCGCGGTAGAACTGGCGGGGGAGCTGATCACCTTTCCTCGCCATCTGTCGCAGCATGTCGGCGGCTACGTGCTGACGCAGGACCGGCTCGACAGCTACGTCCCGATCGGCAACGCCGCGATGGACGACCGCACCTTTATTGAATGGGACAAGGACGATGTCGACGCGCTCAGCATGATGAAGGTCGACGTGCTCGCGCTGGGCATGCTGACCTGCATCCGCAAGAGCTTTGCGCTGATCGAGCAGCATAAAGGCATTCATTACGAGCTGGCTACAGTGCCGCGTGAGGTGCCCAAGGTCTACGACATGCTGTGCAAGGGCGAGTCGCTCGGCGTGTTCCAGGTCGAAAGCCGGGCGCAGATGAACATGCTGCCGCGGCTCAAGCCCCGCGAGTTCTACGATCTCGTCATCGAGGTCGCGATCGTCCGGCCCGGGCCGATCCAGGGCGACATGGTGCATCCCTATCTGCGCCGACGGAACAAGCTGGAGAAGGTGACCTATCCGTCGCCGTCGCCGGATCACGGCCCGGCGGACGAGCTCTACAAGGTGCTGCACAAGACGCTCGGCGTGCCGCTGTTCCAGGAGCAGGCGATGCGGATCGCGATCGAGGCGGCGAAGTTCTCGCCGGAGGAGGCCAATGGCCTGCGCCGCGCGATGGCGACGTTCCGCAATGTCGGCACCATCGGCTCCTATGAGGAGAAGATGGTCACGAGCATGATCGCGCGTGGCTACGATCCAGCCTTCGCCAAGAGCTGCTTCGACCAGATCAAGGGCTTTGGCTCCTACGGCTTTCCGGAGAGCCATGCCGCGAGCTTCGCCCAGCTCGTCTATGTCTCGTCCTGGCTGAAGTGCTTCCACCCGGATGCATTCTGTTGCGCGCTCTTGAATTCGCAGCCGATGGGTTTTTATGCCCCGGCCCAGATCGTCGGCGACGCCCACAAGAACGGCGTCGAGATCCGCAACATCGACGTGTCCCACAGCTTCGCCGACAACACGCTGGAGAACACGAATGATGAATACTGCGCCGTTCGCCTCGGCTTCCGCCAGATCGACGGCTTCCGCTGGATCGACCGCGACGAGGAACGGATCAGGAAATTGTCGGAGGCGCTGCGGAGGAAGGCGCAGCCTGCTCCAACATCTTCAATAGGTGCTGGGGAGGCTCTCCCATCGTCATTCCGGGGCGCGCGCAGCGCGAGCCCGGAATCCATACTCCCGATCGTGGTTATGGATTCCGGGCTCGCCCTCCGGGCGCCCCGGAATGACGGCGTGGGTGGAGTTGTTTCCAACTCGCAAACGCTTGGTGCATTTGGAGAGCATGCAAACGCATCGCCCCGCAACGATAACGAGACACAAGCCGACATCTTCGACCGCGAGGACGACTGGGCCGACCGCATCATCAAGGCGCGCCAACGCCGTCCCTTCACCTCGTTGGAAGACTTCGCCCGCGATACCGCTCTGCCCAAGCGCGCGCTGCTGCTGCTGGCCGATGCCGATGCGTTCCGATCGCTCGGGCTCGACCGTCGCGCCGCGCTCTGGGCGGTGCGCCGGCTGCCCGACGACGTGCCGCTGCCGCTGTTCGAGGCCGCCATCGCCCGCGAGCAGCCGGACGAGGGCGCCAGGCCGCTGCCCGAGATGCCGCTGCCGGAGCACGTCGTCGCGGACTATCAGACCATCCGCCTGTCCCTGAAGGGCCACCCGATGGAGTTCCTGCGTGAGCGTTTCGCTGCCGAAGGCGTGCTGGCCTGCCGCGAGATCAACGATGCCAATGACCGTCG
Organism: Bradyrhizobium sp. HKCCYLRH3061; assembly: GCF_051168015.1. Taxonomy (NCBI): domain Bacteria; kingdom Pseudomonadati; phylum Pseudomonadota; class Alphaproteobacteria; order Hyphomicrobiales; family Nitrobacteraceae; genus Bradyrhizobium; species Bradyrhizobium sp. HKCCYLRH3061. The sequence continues at coordinate 611,483 of NZ_JBNPUE010000002.1, read as the reverse complement.
CAGAGTCCGCTGCGCCGGCGTGGTGCTGGTGCGGCAGCGACCGGGCAGCGCCAAGGGCGTCGTGTTCATGACCCTGGAGGACGAGACCGGCATCGCCAACATCGTAGTCTGGCCGAAGGTGATGGAGACCTTCCGCAAGGAGGTGATGGGTGCGCGCCTGGTGCTGGTCGAGGGCCGCATCCAGAGCAGCCCCGAGAAGGTCGTGCATCTCGTCGCCGAGCGCCTGGTCGACCGCACCGCCGATCTCGCGCTGCTGTCCGACGACCGCCTCGGCGCCATCCCGCACGGCGCGATGCCCGCCGAGCCCTTGAACGACGACCGAAGAGACCACCCCGAAAACCCCTCCCAGCGCGTCAGCCACCCCCGCAACGTCCGCATCCTGCCGCGTTCAAGGGATTTTCACTGACGTTTCCCGAGGCAGTCCGTAACGGGGCCGACGACATCTTGCGGCCTTCATCGTCGGGCTATCACTTCGTCGTTCCTTTCCTCCGCGACCAAGCTTTCACCATGCAGCTCTCCGACTGGTCTCTCTTCCTGCTGAACATGGCGTTCGTCGTCATTGGCGTGCTCATGCTGCCCTCCAAGCCCGATGTCGGAATCGTCACCATCGCGTTCTTCGGATCGGGCGCCGTCTTCGCGGGCAGCGTCATCCTGCGCAAATGGCGCTCCGCGCCGAAGGCCGAGCGGGTCATGATTTCCGGCGGCGTTCCCATTCGCCCCTCGCGCATGCTGATCGGCGGTCTCGGAGCCTGGCTTGCAGCTCTCGGCGTGATATTGACGGTGTTCGGCTGGTCCTACGGTCTCGTGTTTCGAGGTCTGTCGATCGCGTCCCTGATCTTCGGGTGCTACCTGCTGTCCGCCGTGCTCGTCGGCTGGCTGCCGAGCACCTACATCCAGTTCGACGCGTCCGGGATCACGTTCGGTCATCGCGGCTTTTCTTATGTCGTGGCGTTCGACAACATTGCGGGGCTGGCCGTGGCCGAGATGAACCGCAATCCCTTCCTGTGCATCCGGCTGCATCAACCCGACATCGTCGTGGTGACGCCGCCCGAAAAGCATGTCGATGCTCTCAAGCAGATCGCCAGATCGGAAGCTCTCCTCGGAGCTCACATCGCCATTCCGGCCCAGCAGTACCTGATGGATCCCACGCTCCTTGCGCAAGCCATCGGGCGATACGTCAGCGAGCCGACGGCGCGCAGTGAGCTTTCGGTGAGGTCGCTGACGCCGGCAGCATGACGTGCCGTCGGCCCGACCGCGCTCTCGCAAAAAAAAGACTTTCTTTTTTTCAGAATTTGTGATCTATTCCTGCGCATCCCGCTCCATCGAGAAGGGGCGTAGCGCGCGATCGTCACGACACGCGGGGCGGGGAGCGATGGCTGTGTTCATGCCGCAGCGTAGCCTGGCTGCGTGGACGAACGGCATGACGCGGACGCGAAAGCGTGTGGTCCTGGCGCCCCGATGCTGGCGCCAAGTCCGCGGGTGATGATCCCGCAGGACGACGGTGGCTAACAAGCCGGACACCGGGGAGAGCGCGCCATAAGCGTGAAAACCGTTGCGCAGGGAAGGCCGGGCGAACTCGGCTGCACCTGTGGTACCTGCCGCCTGCATTCTTGTTAGCAGGCGGGCCGCAGGCGCCAGCCGGCGCCTGGCCTTCCCTGCGCCCTCTTCACGCGAGGGTGAAACGATCGGCAAGACTCGGACGCATCCGCGCCGCGAGAGGGCGGCTTCATGTGCGTGTCACAGCCACCTGATCGAGGTGTAATCGATGATCGCGCCAGGGACCGTTACCAATCACAGGGCCATGGAAACCATGAGTCGATTTTTGGCGGAAGCGCCCGCGATGGCGGGCCCGTTCGAATTGGAGCCCAAACCCCAACCATGGACGCCACGTTGGAGTAGGCGCGTACCCGCAGAGGTTGGCTGGCAGGCCTGCAACACCGTCACGGCGATCCGCCGCGTCGTCGAGGCGCTCATGGTGCGTTGCAGTGAACTCGCGATTGCCCGGAACGAGCTGAATGCAAGCTGAACGGCTGTCGTTCAACTTTCAAATTTTTAAAGCAAAACAGGGGCGAGTGGGGCGATTTTTAGGTTGTTTAAAGCTCCAGTTCCGCACTATTAGCCTCGCGATGAGACCGCCACAGCCGGAATCGTCGACCGATCACGCGAGCCGACCTGACCAGCCGATTTGACCAGCCATGGCGTCTGACATGAACCCATCTCCGCAGATGCTCAGCACCAAGCGGCTGCTGATCGGCCTTGCCGTCCTGGCGATGGCCGGCGCGGGCGGCTATGGCTACATGCAGGTCCAGTCGCGATCGGCGGCGAAGGACAATATCGAGCTCTCCAGCCAGTCCAAACGCAACGGCACCACCTTCACGCCGTCGGCGGCGGAATGGTCGACGCTGACGATCGAGCCGGTGTGTGAGAAGATATTTCGTGCCGAGCACATGACCGAGGGCAAGGTTGCCGTCGACGAGGATCGCTCGACACCGGTTTTCTCGCCCTATGCCGGCCGCGTCACCAAGCTGCTCGCCCGTCCCGGCGAAACCGTGCGCCAGGGCCAGCCGCTGTTCGTGATCGAGGCCGCCGACACGGTGCAGGCCCAGAACGATTTCATCGCCGCCATCAGCGCGATGAACAAGGCAAAGTCCGCGCTCGACCTCGCCGATATCCAGTACAAGCGGGCCAAGGACCTGTTCGAAGGCCGGGCGATCCCGCTGAAGGATTTTCAGCAGGCGGAGGCGACCTCCGTTCAGGCTCAGAACGACATGCGGTCGTCACAAACGGCGCTGGAGGCCGCGCGCAACAAGCTGCGCATTCTCGGCTTCACGGATGCCGCGATCGCCGACTTCCAGAGCAAGGGCGTGATCGACCGCGAGATCACCATCTACTCGCCGATCGCCGGCACGGTCGTGCAGCGCAAGGTCGGCCCCGGACAATATGTCAATTCCGGCGCGAGCGACCCGGTGTTCGTGATCGGTGATCTCTCCACGGTCTGGCTCACCGCCTTCGTCCGCGAGAGCGACGCGGCGCTGGTGAACGTGGGCGAAGAGATTCTCGTCAACGTGCTGGCGCTGCCCGGCCGGCCGCTCAAGGCCAGCATCAACTACGTCGCCGCTTCGATCGACCCGGCGAGCCGCAGGCTGCTCGTCCGCGCCACGATCGACAACAAGGACGGGCTGCTGAAGCCCGAGATGTTTGCCAATGTCACGATCTATTCGCCAGGTGAACAGCCGGCCGTCGCGGTGCCCCGGCAGGCGCTGATCTACGAAGGCAACCAGGTTCGCGTCTGGGTCGCCCGTCCCGACAAGTCGATCGAGCTGCGCAAGATCAAGACCGGTTTGATCAATGGCGACCAGGTCGCGGTCGAAAGCAATCTGAGCGCGGGCGAGCAGATCGTCACCAAGGGCAGCCTTTTCATCGATCGCGCAGCCTCGGGCAGCTGACATGCGCTTCTCCTGCCTGCCGTCCTGAAAGTGCCGATCTGAATGGACCGTCTCGTCGCCATCGCCGTTCAGCGGCGCTTCCTGATGGTCGGAATGTTCGTCGCCGTCCTGATCGGCGGCCTGATCGCGTTCCGGCAGCTCAACATCGAAGCCTATCCCGATCCGACCCCGCCGATGGTCGACATCGTCACGCAGAGCCCCGGCCTCTCGGCCGAGGAGATCGAGCGCTACATCACGATCCCGATCGAAACGCAGGTCGCCGGCATCAAGAACCTGCGCACGATCAGAACGATTTCGTTGTACGGCCTGTCCGACGTCAAGCTGCAGTTCTCGTTCGACTACACCTACGACGAAGCTTTGCAGCAGGTGCTGAATCGCCTGTCACAACTGTCGCCGCTGCCGGGCAACGTCACGCCGCAGATATCGCCTCTGAGCGCGGTCGGCGAGATCTATCGCTATCGCCTGCGCGGCCCGCCGGGCTACAGCGTGCTCGACCTCAAGACCCTGCAGGATTGGGTGCTGCAGCGCCGCTTCCGCGCGGTGCCTGGCGTCATCGACGTCACCGGCTGGGGCGGCAAGACCAAGACCTATGAGATCCAGGTCGACTTCAACAAGCTCGTCGCCAACGGCCTGACCCTGCCGCAGCTCTTGCAGGCGGTCGGCAACTCCAACATCAATGTCGGCGGCAACACGGTCGAGATCGGTACGCAGTCGGCGGTCGTCCGCGGCGTCGGCCTGATCCGCTCGATGGACGACCTTGCCAACACCATGGTGTCGCAGAGCGGCGGCAATCCGGTGCTGGTGAAAGACGTCGCCAACGTCACGGTGGCGGAGAAGCCGCGACTCGGCATCGCCGGCCTCAACAACAATGACGACATCGTCCAGGGCATCGTGCTGATGCGGCGCGGCGAGCAGAGCTCGCCGACCATCGCCCGTGTCGAGCAACTGGTCGACCAGATCAACAACTCCACCATCCTGCCGCCGGGCGTGCGGATCGAGCGCATCTACGACCGCAAGGACCTGATCGATACCACGACGCACACCGTGCTCCACAACATGGTGGTCGGCATCGGCCTCATCGTGCTCTTGCAATGGGTGTTCCTCGGCAATCTGCGCAGCGCGCTGATCGTCGGCGCCACGATTCCGTTTGCGCTGTTCTTCGCCGTCATCATCCTGGTGCTGCGCGGCGAGTCCGCCAACCTGCTGTCGGTCGGTGCCATCGATTTCGGCCTCATCGTCGATGCCACCGTCATCATGGTCGAGGCGATCTTCCGCCGGCTGACGCAAACCACGCCATTGTCCGAGGCCGAGGAGAGCCACATCTCGCCCGAGACGATGATGGGCATGAAGAGCCACGCGATCCTGTCGGCGGCTGCCGACGTGTCGCGCTCGATCTTCTTTGCCGCGGCGATCATCATCGCCGCCTTCCTGCCGCTGTTCACCCTGAGCGGCGTCGAGGGCAACATCTTCGGGCCGATGGCGCGCACCTATGCCTATGCGCTCGCCGGTGGTCTTCTTGCGACCTTCACCGTGACGCCGGCGCTGAGCGCGATCATCCTGCCCGCACATGTCGAGGAGACCGAGACCCGGCTGATGCGTCTGCTGCACGCGATCTATTCGCCGGTGCTGCGCTGGGCGGTGGGCAACCGCAATCTGGTGATGACCGGCGCGATCGGTCTCGTGCTGTTGACCGTGGTGGTCGGCCGGCTGCTCGGGCTCGAATTCCTGCCCAAGCTGGAGGAGGGTAATCTCTGGATCCGTGCGACCCTGCCGCCGACGATTTCGCTGCAGGAGGGCAACGCCTACGTCAACGAGATGCGCAAGATCATCCGCGCGCGGCCCGAGGTCGATGCGGTGGTCTCGCAGCACGGCCGTCCCGACGACGGCACCGACGCCGCGGGCTTCTTCAATGCCGAGTTCTTCGCGCCGCTGAAGCCGGTGAAGGATTGGCCCGGCACCAAGGACAAGGATCAGCTCACCGCGGAGCTGCTGAAGCAGCTCGACGACCGCTTCCCCGGCGTCGAGTTCAACTTCTCGCAATATCTGCAGGACAACGTCTCCGAAGCCGTCTCCGGCGTGAAGGGTGAGAACTCGATCAAGCTCTATGGCAACGATCTGCAGGCGCTGACGGATACCGCCAACAAGATCAAGCAGGTGCTGTCGACGGTGCAGGGCATCACCGATCTCGCGGTGTTCACCTCGCTCGGACAGCCGACCGTGCAGATCGACATCGACCGCGCCAAGGCGGCGCGCTACGGGCTGGCGCCCGGCGACATCAACGCCACCATCAAGGTCGCGATCGGCGGCGACACCGCGGGCGATCTCTACGAGCCCGGCTCCGACCGGCATTTCCCGATCATCGTTCGCCTCGCGCCGGAATATCGCAAGAGCGCCGAGGCGATCGAGAATCTGCGCATCGGTGCCCAGGGGCCGAACGGCATTACGCAAATTCCGCTGAGCGAGGTCGCCACCATCAAGCTGGTGTCGGGCGCGGCCTACATCTATCGCGAGCAGCAGGAGCGCTATCTGCCGATCAAGTTCTCGGTGCGCGAGCGCGACCTCGGCAGCGCGATCCAGGAGGCGCAGCAGAAGGTCGCCGAGCAGGTGCAGTTGCCGCCCGGCTCGCATGTCGAGTGGGTCGGCGAGTTCGGCAATCTGCAGGACGCGATCAAGCGGCTGTCGATCGTGGTGCCGATCAGCCTCGCATTGATCGGCGTGCTCCTGTGGTTCAATTTCGGCTCGATGGCCGACACCTTGCTCGCCATGAGCGTGATCCCGATGGCGATCTTCGGCGGCGTCGTCGGCCTCGTGCTGACCGGCATTCCCTTCAGCGTGTCGGCCGCGATCGGCTTCATCGCGCTGTTCGGCATCGCGGTGATGGACGGCATCATCATCCTGTCGCAGTTCAACCAGCTGATCGACGAGGGTGTCGACCGCATCGAGGCCGTCATCCGTACCGGCGAATTGCAGCTTCGTCCGGTGCTGATGACCTGCGTCGTCGCCGGCATCGGCCTGATGCCGGCCGCGGTGTCGACCGGCATCGGCTCGCAGGTTCAGAAGCCGCTCGCGATCGTCGTGGTCACCGGCATGATGCTGGCGCCAGTGGTCATCCTGATCACGCTGCCGGTGCTGATCTCGCTGTTCTCGCGGCGACGGGTCCGCTAGATGCGCATGTGTTCGTCGATGCGCGCGGCGGAGTCACGATCGACCGCGGCGGCATCGACGATCTCGCCGCGCTTGAACACGAGGTATCTGTCGCTGATCGAGAGCGCGAACGGCAGGTGCTGCTCGACCACGACCATCGAGGTGCCGATCTCGCGGCGAGCCCGCACCAGCACCTCGGACAGCCGGTCGACGACGGACGGCTGCAGACCTTCCGTGACCTCGTCGAGCAGCAGCACGTCGGGCTTCGCCATCAGCGCGCGCGCCACGATCAGCATCTTCTGCTCGCCGCCGGACAGCGTGCCGGCCCGCTGGCTCAGCCGCTTGGTGAGCACGGGGAACCAGCCGCCGACCTGCTCGAAACGCGCGGTCATGTCGTCGTCCGTGAGCACGCCGAGCCTGAGATTGTCGCGCACCGACAGATCCTGGAACAGCGCATGCTCCTGCGGCACATAGACCAGCCCCATCTTCCGCTTCAGATGCGGCGCTATCCGCGTCACGTCCTTGCCTGCAAGTCTCACTCGGCCGCGCCAGGCCGGCAGGAAGCCGACGATGGCCTTGAGCAGCGAGGTCTTGCCCATGCCGTTCTTGCCCACGATCGCGAGGGTTTCGGCTTTGCCGAGCGCAAAACCGACATTGCTGATCACCTCCGACGAGCCGTAGCCGCTTGCCAGCTCGTGAACATCCAGAACGCTGCTCATGCGAGGGCCTCCGCATGCGGAACATGCTGTCCGGTGTATATTTCGCGCACCAGCTCGCTGTTCACGACCTCGTCGACCGAGCCGTCGAGCGCGAGGCGCCCCTGGTGCAGCACGATGATGCGCGAGGAGATCTCGCGCACGAAATCGAGATCGTGCTCGACCAGGAGAATGCAGAGCCGGTCGCGGCGGGCGAGGGCGGTGAGGATGTCGGCGAAGCTCTGCCGTTCCGCGCGCGTCAGTCCGGCGGTTGGCTCATCCAGCAGCAGCACGTCGGGTTCGAGCGACAGCACCATCGCGAGCTCGAGTGCCTGCTTGAGCCCGTGGCTCAGATTGCGCGCTTCCTCATCGAGCCGTTCGCTGAGCCCGGAGCGTTCGACGACCGACATGGCTGCAGGCGGCAGCGCCAGCGTCACCGCGCGCGACGTCAGTGCGGGAGGATCAGCATGTGTCCGCGCGACGCGCAGGCACTCTGCGACGGTCAGGGTCTCGAACACCGATGCCGTCTGGAACTTGCGTCCCAGGCCAAACCGAACGACACTATCCGGCGGCAGCCGTACGATGTCATGGCCGGCGATCGCGACGTCGCCGGTCGAGCGCTCGCGGCCGTCGGACAGGCAGCGGATCAAGGTGGTCTTGCCAGCCCCGTTGGGACCGACGAGGCTCAGCAATTCGCCGCGATATGCCGTGAACTGCACGCCGTCCAGCACTGCGAGACTGCCATAATGCTTGCCGAGCGCGCGAACTTCGATGGCAACGGCGTCCGGATTGCTGACCGCCGTGGCGGCAGCGGCCGGCCGCAGCGTCGTCGCAGTGCGCCGTCCCGAACCGCCGCGCTTGACCAGGCGCATCACAGCGCCAAGCAGGCCGTCCGGGAAGACAAGGATCACGATGATCAGCGCAAGCCCGACGATCAGCTCCCACACATAGGGGAGGCTATTGGCAAGGTAGGCGCTCGCCACCTCGATGCACAGCGCGCCGATCACCGGACCGATCACGGTGCCGCGGCCGCCGAGCGCGACCATGATCACGAGGTTGGTTCCGAAGCTGAAGCTCGCGTTTTCGGGCGCGGCGATACCGCCGAATCCGGCATAAAAGAATCCGGCCAGCGCGGAGACGATCGCGGACAATACCAGCACCGTGATACGCAGCCGCGACGTGTCGATGCCGAGATACGTGCAGCGTGCGTCGTTGTCGCGCAGCGCCGCCAGCAGACGTCCGGTGTCACTGCGCATCACGACGAGCGCGAGCGTCGCCGTCGCCAGCAATCCGAAACCAGCGAGTCGCAGCCAGGTCTCGATCTCCAGATCGAAGCTTTCGAAGCCGACAAGTCCGCTCGACGAGCCGGTGAATGTGCCGCCGGAATAGAGGATCTGCACCAGCACGATCGGCACCACCAGCGAGATCACGGAGGCGTAGAGCGGCGTCGAGCCAGGGTAGAACGACAGCCAGCCAGTGAAGGCGGCGACAGCGGCCGCCACCACCACGGCTGCGCCGATCGCGGCGCAGATCTGCCAGGGGCCGAAGCCATATTCGGTGAACATGATCGCGAGCGCATAGGCCCCGATGCCGAAGAAGGCGGACTGGCCGAACGTCAGCGTGCCGCAATAGCCCCACATGATGTCGACGGTGATCGCCGCGATGGCGACGAAGCAGGCGCGCACCAGGATGTTCACGAGGTAGGTATCGAGCAGCAGCGGCGCCACGATGATCACACCGGCGGCGAGCGCGACCAGCAACGCGGGGACGATCAGGAGCGGCATCGCGCGCTTCGTTGGGGACGCAGGAGAGGCGAGGGGGCGCGCATCAGGCACGGGCAAAACCCTCCGGGCGGATCCGCAGCACGACGGCGGCGCAGATCGCGATGGTGAGACCGCCGAGGATCGGATTGACGAAGGTCGAAACCAGGACCTGGAGAGTGCCGAGGACCGCGCAGGAGCCGGCCAGCGCCAGCAGCGAGCCGCCGGACACCATGACCAGCATGAACGCACCGATCAGCCAGGGCACGCCCATGTTCGGGTCGACGCTCGACAGCGGCGTGATCAGTGCGCCCGACAGCGCGGCGAGTCCGCTGCCGAGTGCGAAGGTGATCAGCCTGACCCGTGAGGAGTCGACGCCGAGGCCCTGCGCCAGCATCTCGTTCATGATCACGGCCTTGGTCGACAGACCAAGCCGCGTGCCGTTGAGAAGAGCGGTGAACAGCAGGCCGACGATGATGGCCGCGGCGATCATCACCAGCCGGTAGGCCGAATAATCGGCGCCGAACAGATGCACCGTTCCCGAGATCGGCGCTTGCACAAACTGCACCTCGCGGCCGAACATCAGCGTGATGAGCTGCCCGAGCACGATGCCGAGGCCCCAGGTGGCGAGGATCGCATCGAGCGGACGCTTGTAGAGCCGGCGGACGATCACGATCTCCGTCACGCCGCCGCAGACCGCGCCGGCGACGAAGGCGAGCGGCAGGATCAGAAACCACGGCAGGCCCAGTTGCGCGCCGACCAGGGCTGCATAAGCGCCCACGGTCAGGAAGGCGGCATGGGCGAAGTTGATGATCTTCATCACGCCGAACACGATCAGAAGGCCGGCGGCGATGATGAAGAGCATGGCGGCCGTCGTGACGGCATCGAGGGCGACGGTCAGCATGGTCATTCCCGGTCGAGAGGTTGCGGGGCGGACGCGCGTCCGCTCCGCGGGAGCATACGCGATCAGGACTTGCCCGGGCACTGCGCTCCGGGATCGACGTTCGCAAAGCTCTGGATCACCTTGACGCTGCCGTCGGCCTGGACCTGGCCGAGATACATCGTCAGCGGCGCATGGCGCTGCTTGTCCATCTTGATCGTGCCGCGCGGGCCGTCGACCGAGACCTCGGCCAGCGCCTTCAGCACCTTGTCCTGGTCGGTGCTGCCGGCCTTCTCGACCGCCGCCTTGTAGGCGTACACCGCCTCATACTCCGGAACCGACAGATCGTTCGGCGTCTTCAGCTCGGCACCAAACTTCTTGGCCATCGCCGCCAAAAAGGTCTTGTTGGCAGGGGTGTCGATGCCCGTGACGTACGAGGCCGACAGATAGATGCCGGCGGCATCAGCACCCATGCCCTTGGCGGTGCCCTCGTCGACGGCGAGGTTGCCGTAAGGCAGATTCACGCCGGCGGCGCGCAGTTGCTTGGTCAGGGTCACGTTCGGCGCGCCGCCCGCCGTCGAGGTGATCAGCGCGTCAGCCCCGGAAGTCTTGAGCTTGGAGATGATCGAGGTCCAGTCCGAGCCGTCCATCGGCAGATATTCCTCGCCGACCACTTTGCCGCCGGTCTTCTCGATGTAGCTCTTGGTGAAGCCGAGCATGCCGCGGCCGAAGGCGTAGTCGGAGCCGATCAGGAAATAGTTCTTCGCCTTCTTCTCCTTGTTGAAGTAGTCGACGATCGGCGGCACCTGCTGGTCCGGCACCCAGGCGTTGACATACAGATAGGGGCTGCAGGACTTGCCCTCGTAGAACGAGGTGTAGATGTAGGGCGTCTTGCCGCGGGCGACGATCGGCAGGCCGGCGTTGCGGGCCGCGCTGGTCTCCATCGAGATCAGCACGTTGACCTTCTTCTGAAAGATCAGCGCGTCGAATGCCTTCTGGGCGCCGGCCGCGCCCGAGGCGTCATCGGCGACCTCGAGCGCGAGCTTGCGGCCGAGCACGCCGCCCTTGGCGTTGATCTCCTCCACCGCGAGCTCGGCGGATTGCACCACCGACGGTGCAACGACGGAGTTGGCGCCCGACAGGCCGACGGGAACGCCGATCTTGATCGGATCGGCGGCCAGAGCAGGCGAGAGTGCCGTTCCCGCCGCAAGGGCGAGCGCCAGCGAGGTGGTGATCAAACGCGACGTCATCGATTGTCCTCCGTGAATGGTCGAGATGAAAATTGCCGTGGAGCAGTCAGTACCACCCCCGTTTGACCTCGCTGCCGAGCATCTCGTCATAGACATCGGAGCGGCGGTCGCGCAGGACCTGGTTGAAGGCGTTCCAGTTGCGGGCGCGGCGGGCCTCGCCGAGCGAGACGTCGGCGACCACGATCTCCTCCTTGTCCCGGCTCGCGGGACCGGCGACAGGCCAGCCGGTGTAGCTGACGATCAGGCTCTGACCCTCGAACGGCTGGCCGCGCTCGATGCCGACACGGTCGGCGCAGGCGATGAAGATCGAGTTGGAATGTGCGGCGGCCATGGCGAGAATGTTGGCCATCGCCTCGCGGCCCGGCGCCTGGCCGGGGATCGGCACCCAGTTGGTCGGCACGCAGACGATGTCGGCGCCCTGCAGCGCATTGAGACGATAGCTCTCCGGGAACCAGCCGTCGTAGCAGATCGCCATGCCGATGCGGCCGATCTCGGTGTGGTAGACGGGGAAGCCGAGATTGCCGGGCTCGAAATACAGGTTCTCCTCGTTCCACAGGTGCACCTTGCGGAACGTGCCGATATAGCCGTTCGGTCCGATCAGCACGGCGCTGTTGTAGAGCTTGGCGCCGTCGCGCTCGCAGATCCCTGCCACGAGATGCAGGCCGTGCTCGGCGGCGATCTCGCTCCAGGCGGTCACTGCGGGACCGCCTGGAATGGTCTCGGAGGCGGCGAAGGCCTCCTCGCGCGATTTGAATACGTAGCCGGAGGAGGCGAGCTCGGGAAGCACCACGAGCCTGGCGCCTTGCGCCACCGCCTGTTTGATCAGATCGAGGCTGTGGGCGAGGTTGGTTGCCAATTCGCCGACCATCGGCTGCATCTGGATGCAGGCGATCCGCACTTTGCTGTCGTCATCCGTCGTCAAGGCACGAGTCTCCGTTGCGTTCGCGAGGGTCGCGCGCGCCAAACAAAAAGCCCCCGACTGCGCCTTGCGGCGCAATGCGAGGGCTGCATAGCCTGATGTGAAATGGCCGACCGGCCATTGGCGGACATCCGATGTCCGCGACGTCCTCAAGTAATTCCCATGCTTGATACGAAGTCAACGCCATCGGCTGCAAAAATTTCGGGCCGCGGCTGCCCAACGCATGAGCGCGGAAACACCCGCTCAGCGCGAGGCCGGCGCATCCAGCACACCCAATCCGCCGAGCGTCTCCTGCGCATTGATGATCGAGATCGCGATATCCGCCATCGCGACGCGCTTCTGCGTCGCCTGCGCGCGGATCAGCTCATAGGCCTCGACCTCGCCGACCTGCTTCAGCCCCATCAGGATCTTCACCGCCTTGTCGACGTCGCGCCGCGCCTTCAAGGTCTCCTCCAGCTTCTGCACCTTGCCCTCGAGCCTGCGCGTGTAGCCGCGCAGCGAGCGCGCGAGCACCAGCGACGACAAGATGCCGAACGAGCGGATCGGCTTGTTGACGACGCCATGCGCGTTGCTGTCGAGCAGCCGCTTCAGGATGGTCGGATTCTCGTAGTCGACGATGGCGATGAAGGTGAGGGGATGCTCGCTGGTGCCTTCCGGAAAGATCATCTCCTCCGAGGTCTCGATCAGCTGGAACACGGTGTCGATGTCGTGCGGGATCGCGGCCGGCGGCGGCCACACGCCGCGCACGTTGCAGCCGATGCGCTTGAGCTGGTCGATCAGCGCATCGCCCTCGGCATCGCGCGGATGGATCACCAGCACGCGCGCGCCGCGCAGCTCCTCGATCAGCCGGCGCACCCCCGGCTTCATGCGGTCATCCGGCCTCATGCTGAGAGCGCCTCTTCGCTCAGCCAGCGGCCACCGATCGGCGAGACTGAAAGATACGGGTCCGGCTTGATCGGGCTTTTGCTCTCCCAGACGATGTCGAACTGCCCGTCGGCGCGCACGCGCCCGATGCGCGGCGTGGTCCAGACGTGGTTGTTGTCGGGATCGATCCGCATCGGTCCCTCCGGCGCCTCCAGGCTGAGGCCGAGCGCGGCTTCGACCAGCTTCTGGGTATCGAGGCTGCCCGCCTGCGCCAACGCCAGCGCGAACAGCTTGATCTGCGCATAGGCCGAGGCGCTCCACATGCTGACCGGCTTGTCGGCGCCGAAGGCGGCCGCGAACGCCGCCTTGAAGCGGTCGTTGCTGTCGCGCGCGAGCGTGCCGAAATAGCTCGCCGCAGTGAGGTGGCCGGCGCAATATTCGGGACCGATGGCGCGGACCTCGCCCTCGGCCATCGTGAGACTGGCGATGGGCAGCCGCTTCGGATCGAAGCCGGCCTGCGCATACATGCGATAGAAGCGCTGCGCGGTGCGGCCGACGATGGTCGAGAACACGACGTCGGGCGCGGCATCCCTGATGGCATTGAGGCCGCGCGAGAGCTCGGCATCGGTCGCCTCCATCGCCACATATTGCTCGCCGACGACGCGGCCCGCATAGGACTCGACGAGGTCGCGCATGATGCGGTTGGATTCGCGCGGATAGATGTAGTCCGAGCCGATCAGGTAGACGCGCGGGCCATGCTTGCGCACGATGTATTCGGCAAGCTGGAACGCGTTCTGGTTCGGCGCCGGCCCGGTGTAGATCACGTTCGGCGAATATTCAAAACCCTCGTAGAGCGAGGGATACCACAGCAGGCCGTTACGACGCTCGATCGCCGGCAGCACCGCCTTGCGCTCGGCCGAGGTCGAGCAGCCGAAGATGACGGAGGCGCCGTCCTCGGTCAGCAGCCGATCGGCGAGCTTGCGGAACGTCTCAGGCTGCGAGCCCGGATCATAGGCGATGACCTCGATCTCGCGGCCGAGCACGCCGCCGTCCCGGTTGATCTCCTGGATCGCCAGCGCGGTGCCGAAGAAATGCTCGGACTCCGTGACCTCCATCAGGCCGCTGCGTGAGAACAGCACGCCGACGCGCCAGACATCCTTGTCGGATGATTTTGCGGTCGGTCTCGTCGTCATCATCATGCCTCCAGGTCGACGGGCCGGTCGCGCCGGCTCGGAAGCGCTGTTTATTGCGACTCATCGCGCGGTTGGCAACCGGGGCGGAGGCCGCAGACGAGGATCCGGATCAGGACGAGCCGCAGCATCGCCGCGACGCCCAGTGCGTCCGGGTCATGCGATAGGCGGGCCCTCGTGACATGATGAGGGCGCAGGGAATGCCGGGCGCTGGCCGCACCCATGGCCCGCCTGCAGAAAAAAAGCAGGCGGCAGTCACCACAGGTCAGCCGAGACATCCCGGCATTCCCTGCGCGGAGGTTTTAACGCTTATACGCGCTCTCCTCGGTGCACCGGGCTTGTTGGCCACCGTACGCGACGACGCGCTTCTCGCACGCCGCCGCGGGGACACCAGCTTCGGGGTGTCAGGACCACGCGACTTCACGTCCGCAAGTGCATCGTTCGTCCGCACATGATGCGCGCCGATGCCCTCGCGTCCACCGCATTGCCGGCCCAACGTATCGTGACGACGCGTACGTCCCTCATCCGGACCGGAACGCGGGCAGCATACGCCTGATTTGCTGATTTTCGGAAGCGATTTATTTTTCGCGCAGGCTCTTGAAATGGGCGTTGTTGTTGAGCGTTCAGGCCAAATCCGCGTTTCAGCGCACCGCTTCGCCGCACATTGGGACGCTGTTTACGAAGCTGCCGTGCCGGCGGCTAAGCCGGGAATCCCTAGCCAGCCGCGCCTGGCCGTCCGTGGTCATCTTTCGTACGGACCCGTCGAGCCTGGGGTGACGAGGTGCCTGGTTCAAAGGCCGCATGCGGTGCGGATTTTCGTGCAGCGGGGCTGCCTGCAACCGCTGCCGGATGAGATTCACGTGGTAGGCGGCGCGCCGCGCCGTCATAGTCCGAACCGAACAATACCAGGGAAGCAGGTCACTATGCGGGCACCTTGTCCGAGGCGGGCAAGCGTAGAATGACGCGAAGGCCGGAGCGATCCGCCTCCACGATATTTTCGACGTAAATCGATCCGCGATACCTCTCGACGATGCGTTTGACGATCGAGAGACCGAGCCCCGATCCTTCGCCGCCGGCCTGTCTCGACCGGAAAAAAGGCTCGAAGATGCGTTCGAGATCCGATAGCGGGATGCCTGGTCCGGTATCTTCGATCTGCACGATCGCTGTTTCGCCCTCCCGATAGATACCGATATCGACTCTGCCGCCGTCTGGGGTGAATTTGATCGCGTTTTCGATCAGGTTCCGAACGGCCGATATGACGAAGAACGCCGTGCCTTCCACCACGACCGTCTCGGCCATCGTGAAACCGACGTCGATGTCGCGGCTGGCGGCTTCAGGCAGAAGATCGGCCACCACGCCCTTCGTGATCCTGTCCAGATGTAACGGCTCGTGGGTTGCGGGCATTTCGGCGTCGTGACGGGCGAGGGCCAGAAGCTGCTCGAGCAGATGCTTCGTTCGCCGCATGCCGCTTTTCAAAGCGGCGAGGCGTTCCCGAGACGCCGCCGGCATCTCCATGAGGTCGAGATTTTCCGCCTGCAGGCTGAGAGCCGTAATCGGCGTCCGGAGCTCGTGCGCCGCATCGTCGATGAAGCGCCGTTGCTGCTCCATCATGGCGCGCATGCGCCGAAGCAGACCGTTTATGGAGTCGAGGAAAGGTTGCAGCTCGCTGGGGGCGGTCGTGGCCTTCAATTGTTCGATATCGTCAGGCTTCCTCGCATCCAGCTCGCCGGCCAGAACGACCAGGGGCCGCAGGGAGCGGGCGATCACGATCGCGATGACCAGCATCAGGCACGGGATCAGCGCGAGGATGGGAAGCAGCGTGCGCAGCGCCATATCGCTCGCGAGCTCGGTCCGGATTTCCGTTCGTTGCGTGATTGCGAGCCGGGTCCCGTCGGGACGCGTCCGGAGCAGAGCGCGCACCGGTTGCCCCTGATACGTATCGTTGTGCAATCCATCCTGAAGACCCCAGAACCGACGATTGTCGGCCGGACCACGCGGAATCTCGCCCAATTCGACGATGGCGATCTCCGACTCGGCGTCGACCCCATTGAGCGGCTGGCTCTGCCTGATCGGGGAGCTCAGCGCGAAGACCCCGATCTGGTTGAGGACGGAGTCCTGCATCTCGATGGCCTCGTCGTAAGCCCAGACATATGCAAATGCTCCTCCGACCGCTCCTGCAACGACGATGACGGCAGTGAGTCCGGCGAAGAGGCGGCCGCGGAGCGATCCGATCATGTAGAGCGATCCACCATCCAGCCGACGCCTCGAACGTTTCTGATCGACGTATTGCCGAGCTTCTTCCGCACGGCGTGGATCAGGAACTCGACGGCGTTGCTTTCTACTTCTTCGCTCCATCCGTAGATATGTCCCTCCAGCTCGCCTCGGGACAGGATCGTTCCAGGCCGTGCGAGCAGCGCCCGAAGCAGCGCGAATTCGCGCGCGCTGAGAACCGCCTTTTCCTCGAAATAGGAGGCTTCGCGCGTCGCCGGGTCGAGTTGAAGCTTTCCGTTCGTCAGAATTGGCGCCGCACCGCTGCCCTCCCGCCTCGTTACCGCCCGCATGCGCGCCAGCAGCTCCCCGATCTCGAACGGCTTGATGAGGTAGTCGTCGGCTCCGAGATCGAGACCTCTGATGCGGTCGTCCAGCGCGTCACGGGCAGTCAGTATGATCACCGGCAGGCGCGCGCCGCCGCTGCGGACTTTCCGCAGTATCTCCAGGCCGTCGATCTCGGGCAGGCCGAGATCGAGCAGCGCGATATCGTAGGTCTCGCTTCTCACCGCGTCGATCGCGAGTTGGCCGTCCCGCACCCAATCCACTGCGTAGGCGGCGTCCTTCAACGCCTGCGAAACCGCGGCACCGATCATCGCGTCGTCTTCCACGAGCAATACACGCATCTGTCCGTCCCCGAACGGCGACCGGAAGATAAGCCTGCCGGCCGCCGAGCACCTTCGATCAATCGGCCTTGTCGTTGTCCTCGTCGTCCCTGTCCGCCGCAGACGCCACGATCGTTCCCTTCTCCGGATCGACCTTGACGTCGGTCACTCCGTTGTCGGCCTTCACTTCGACGTCGTAGACCCAGCTTCCATCTTTCTGCTTTTCGTATTCCGCCCGGACGGCCTTGCCCTTGGCGTGCCTCTCGGCGATGTCGATCGCGGACGGCAGCGAGACTCTGGCCGTTGCGATCGGACCGGCCTCATTCGAGGCTGTGCTCGGAGTTTCCGCCGAAGCCGCGACGACCGTCAACAGAAGGATCGAGCAGGCGGCGATTGGTGAGCGTCGCATTCCGTTTCTCCCTTTCATGTCCCCCTCGGCACACCATGACGATCGCGACTTAGGAGCGACTTAGCCGCGTTCAGAGGTTCCCTCTAAGGCGGAGCTAAGTCTGAGCAGGCACCTTGCATGGGAACGACGAAACGTCGCCAGACCAGATCGAACAGGAGTTGCGCGAAATGCCCGGGAACGAATGGACAGGCCACAGGATGCTCAACAAGGTCCCCGAGGTCAGCCTCGTCTTCTGGGTGATCAAGATCATGTCGACCACCGTCGGCGAAACCGGCGCTGACTATCTTGCCGTGCACGTCGGGTTGGGAACGACGGTGACCGGTCTCGTCATGGCGGGCCTTCTTGCAGCGGCGCTCGCGGTCCAGCTAAGCATGAACAGGTATGTGCCCTGGATCTACTGGCTGACCGTGGTCCTGGTCAGCGTGGTTGGCACCCAGATCACCGATGCGCTGACCGACAAGCTCGAGATCAGCCTGTATGTCAGCACGGTGGCGTTTGCCATCGTCCTGGCTGCGATCTTCGCGGTCTGGTACGCGTTCGAACGGACGCTCTCGATCCATACCATCTTCACGACGAGGCGCGAGGCCTTCTACTGGTCCGCGATTCTCTTCACGTTCGCGCTCGGTACCGCCGCAGGCGACCTCGCGACCGAGGCTTTGGGGCTTGGCTTCAACGTCGGCGTCTTTGCCTTTGCGGGTCTGATCGCCGCCGTCGCCGTTGCCTCTTTGCTGGGCGCGAACGCCGTGCTGACCTTTTGGCTCGCCTACATCCTGACCCGTCCGCTCGGAGCCTCGCTCGGAGACCTCCTTTCGCAGTCGCGCGAATATGGCGGACTCGGACTAGGCACCATCCATACCAGCCTGGCCTTCCTCGCCGTCATCATCGGGCTGGTCGCATGGTTGTCCTTCGAAGACGACCGCCCCCGGAAGACCGAGGCCTATCTGAGCGAATGACCTCGTTACTCGCAAACCGATCCACCCAGACCACCATCGGAGTGTAACAATGAAGAAGACCCTGTTCACGAGCACCGCAGTCATCCTCGCCCTGTCCATCGCCCAGTTGGCCCCGGTCGCCCGCGGAGGCGCTTTCCTGGTGTCGCGCGCGGAAGCGGCGCAGTCGAAGCTCGGCGACCTGACCGCCTTCAGAAGCATCGCCGCCGAAGTCGCGGCTCTCGTCGACAAGGGAGACCTTTCGGGCGCCAAGACCCGCATCAAGGATCTGGAGACCAAGTGGGACGAGTCGGAGGCGGGCCTGAAACCGCGCTCCGCAGCCGACTGGCACACCGTCGACAAGGCGATCGACCGGGCGCTCGAAGCCGTCCGCGAGACCAAGCCCGACGCAGCGAAGTGCAAGACGGCCCTCGCCGACCTGCTGTCGGTGATGGACTCCATGAAGGCCTAGCCCGCGTCTCCAGAGCCGGTGGCGGCCCATTTCGCGATGGGCCGCCACGTTCCGGCGCACCGGAGCAATCTACAATCAAATGAAAGATCCCCGCATGAACGACGGCATCGAGACGAGCAAGGTTCCGGAAGTGACCCTGATATTCTGGGTCATCAAGATTTTGGCGACGACGCTTGGCGAGACAGGTGGCGACGCCGCTTCGATGTCGATGAGACTTGGATACGGGGTCAGCAGCGCGATATTCATCGGCCTCTTCCTCGTTGTTGTCGCCGCCCAGATCGCGGCAGGAAAATTTCGCCCCTTCCTCTATTGGTTGGTCGTCATCGCCACGACCACGGCCGGCACGACCGTGGCCGACCTTGCCGACCGCTCGTTGGGAATCGGATATGCTGGCGGCACGTCGCTCCTTTTCGCGCTGTTGATGCTCTCCCTCCTCGTCTGGTACCGATCGGAAGGATCAATCTCGGTCAACACCGTTTCGACTCCGCGTGTCGAGGCTTTCTATTGGATATCGATTCTGTTCTCTCAGACGCTGGGTACCGCGCTTGGGGACTGGATGGCCGACACCAACGGTCTCGGCTACGAACGCGGTGCTCTCGTCTTCGGCGCCGGCCTAGCGGCGATCGCCGCTGCCTACTATTTCACCTCGCTGTCGCGCACGACGCTGTTCTGGGCCGCGTTCATTCTCACCAGACCGCTTGGTGCGACGCTCGGCGATTTTCTGGACAAGCCGATCGCGAACGGCGGGCTGGCGTTCAGCCGGTACTACGCGTCGGCAATTCTGGCGGCAGTGATCATCGGATGCATCGCGCTCCTCCCGCAGCGAGCCGGTATCTGCCCAGGCGAGCGCTTGAGCAGCCGGGTCTAACGCACGCCATCTCGGAAGTCCTTCGGCGCGACCCGCCCTACGACCTCATAGCAGCGCGCAGGGCGGATTGCCGTAGCACAATCCACCATCTCCTCGCGCCAAGCTTTCGGCGGGTTACGCTGCGCCAACCCCCGCCCTGTGAACTGATCTGCTGGTGTTCAGAAGCGATTGATTTTTCGCGGAAACTCTTGAAATTGGCGTTGTTGTTGAGGGTTCAGGCGAAATCCGCGTTTTGGCGCACGCTCTCGCCGCTGCCCCGGAATGACGGCGGGGAGGCGGGGGCGTCCCTGACACCGCGCGTGATATGAGCGCGACGCGATGATGGATGTCATGCAACGTGCCGCATCGATCTCGCGACCAGCTTGGAGCCCGAATGGCGCGTTCGCGCGTTGACCCCTGTTGGATTCGGCGATAGCCGACTCGCGATGCTCGAAAGACCACGGCACGCGTCCAGATGTCGCGGCCAGACTGGAAAGTTGACATGCGCAGCTTCGAAGACCGAGTTCTGTTGTTCCTGCTCGTGGTGATCACGCTGATGCTCGGCTGGATCCTGCTGCCATTCTACCCTGCCGTGCTGTGGGGAGTCGTGGGGGCCATCGTGTTTTCTCCCCTCCACCGCCGATTGTCGCGGTCGATGCACGGCAGAGATGGGCTTGCCGCAGCCGTCGCCGTACTGCTGGTCGTCCTGATCGTCATTCTGCCGCTGTCGCTGATCGGGGCGGCGCTGGCGCAGCAGGCCTCCGGTGTCTACGGCCAGGCGCAGTCGGGCCAGTTGGACCTCGGGCAGTATTTCCAGAAGATGCTGGAGGCGCTTCCGACATGGGTGGTCGATCTCCTCAACCGTTTTGGACTTGGCAGCCTGGCCGGACTGAAGGACAGGCTGTCGGCCGGCCTGCTGAAAGGCAGCCAGATGATTGCGGGCCAGGCGCTGAACATCGGCCAAGGGACCTTCGAGTTCTTCGTCAATCTGTTCCTCATGCTGTATCTGCTGTTCTTCCTGCTTCGCGATCAGGAGGCGTTGTCGGCGCGTATCGCCAACGCCATTCCGCTGCGCGCGGAGCAGCGGCACGCGCTGCTGGGCAAGTTCACGGTCGTCATTCGCGCGACGGTGAAGGGCAATCTGGTCGTGGCGCTGGCGCAGGGCGCTCTGGGCGGTCTGATCTTCTGGTTCCTCGGCATCACCGCGCCGCTGCTATGGGCCGTCGTGATGGCGTTTCTGTCGCTGCTTCCGGCTGTCGGAGCAGGGCTGGTGTGGTTTCCGGTCGCGCTCTATCTGCTGGCCACCGGATCGGTCTGGCACGGCGTGATACTGATCGCCTATGGCGCCTTGGTGATCGGGCTTGTCGACAATCTGCTGCGTCCCCTCCTGGTCGGCCAGGACACCAAGATGCCCGACTATGTCGTGCTGATCTCGACCCTCGGCGGGATCGAGGCGTTCGGTCTGAACGGCTTCATCATCGGGCCGGTCATCGCCGCAATGTTCATCGCGATCTGGAACATGTTCTCCGACGCGCGCGGCGATGGGGCGTTCGTGCACGACACCACGCAGGGTACTGGACGATGAGGCACGTCACGATGGGCCGATGACCGCCACCGTGAGGGTGACTCGAATTCTGCTCCCGTCATTCCCGGGCAGAAGCGCCAGGGGCCGGCCCGGATTCATGACCACCAAAAGGCCGTCATTGGCGGGATCATCGCTGCGCTCGTCGTCTCGTGCAGTGGCGGCTGCGGAGCCCGGGCTCACCCCGCAATAACCCGGAAGAAAACGGCGCAGCGCCATATCGGCGCGGCAAACAAGAGGGAATTAACGGATCGTAATCCGCCATCTCCTAGCAATGCGGAGTCCGGCGGGTTACGTTCTGTTCTGCGCGCCCTTGACCTCTCTCCTGCGGGCATGTCTCAGACTGCGCTTTCAGACCGGCTCATCGTCGGGCGCATGATGAATCATTTGGCTTCGACCCCGGTTGAATCCGCGAAAGCTCTGGTTTCGAACGCCTGCGGCGGTCCGCAGGGGTTTATTTGGCCGCGGTCGCGCCCTGCGCGATCGCCAAGAACACAAGGTGGAGACGACATTGCAGTTCGATCAGCCAGTCGCGATGGCGACTGTGCCGCCCAAGGACCGCGCCACGCTGCGCGCCGGCGACGACGAGGGCCGCGCGGCGGCCGACGCAAGGTACTGGATGCAGATTCTCAGCAGCTATCGCACGCCAAACCGCCTGCGCAGCGTGACCGAGCTGGTGATCACGGCCGTGCCGCTGGTGGCGCTGTGGACGGCCGCCTGGTTCGCGTTCTCGCTCGGCCATGCCTGGGCGTCGTTGCTCATCGCGATTCCTGCCGGCGCCTTTCTGGTGCGTCTGTTCATGATCCAGCACGATTGCGGCCACGGCACCTTCTTCGCCGGGCGTCAGGCGAACGACTGGGTCGGCCGCATCCTGGGCGTGCTGACCCTGACGCCTTACGACTGGTGGCGGCGCACGCATGCGATCCACCACGCCAGCAGCGGCAACCTCGACAGGCGCGGCATCGGCGATATCGATACGTTGACCGTGCGGGAATATCAGGCGCGGTCGAGCTGGGCCCGGCTGCGCTACCGGCTTTACCGCCATCCCCTGGTCATGTTCGTGGCCGGTCCCGCTTACCTGTTCTTCCTGCAGCACCGTCTTCCGTTCGGTCTCATGCGGGCTGGCTGGTCGCCCTGGGTCAGCACGATGGCCACCAATCTCGGCATCGCCCTGGTGGTCGCCGGGCTGATGTGGCTGATCGGCATCCAGGCGTTCCTGGTCGTGCATCTCCCGATCATGCTGCTCGCCGCCATGGCCGGGGTGTGGCTGTTCTACGTCCAGCATCAGTTCGAGCACACCGTCTGGGAGCGGGGCGAGCGCTGGACGCAGCAGCAGGCTGCGCTCTACGGCAGCTCACATTACGACCTGCCGGCATGGCTGCACTGGCTCACCGCCAACATCGGCATCCACCACGTCCACCATCTCTCGAGCCGAATTCCCTATTACCGGCTGCCGGTCGTGCTGCGCGATCATCCCGAGCTGCGCGAGATCGGCCGCATCACGCTGCCCGAGAGCCTGCGCTGCGTCCGACTGGTGCTGTGGGACGAAAAGCAGCGCCGGCTGGTGTCGTTCCGCGACGCCGGAGCGGGAGCCGGAGCATTGGAGCTTCGGACAACGACACCGAAGCTCACTGGGTCACAGCCATAGTACGTAGATTAGGCAGGGGCGCGCGAGCGACCTGCCCACATACAAGTTCTGACCCGGCGGGTTGAGCCGTCAGATGGAAACCTAGGCGCGCCGACCGCGCGCGTCTCAGGCCGCGCCGCTTTGTTTGGCCGGTGCCTGTCGTTGGGCCGCCGACCAGGATGCGTGGAACCAGCCGCCGAGGCCCCAGGGGTGAGTCCGTTCCAACCAGATGAACGGTCCCATCGGCGTTTCAAACTTGCCGGGCTGGGGCCCGACCACACCCCGACCATGCAGCAACTCGCCCTGCCAGCCTTCGTTCTTGGAGCCTTCCGCGCCGACATGAAGCCGGTAGGCCCAGGGCTCGGTGTCCATGATGACGTTGCCCTGCGCCGTCTTCATCCAGGCAATGGTGTCGGCGTGGATCGCACCAAAGGGATGAAAAGGACGGTTCTCGGGGACGCCGACGAACACGCCGACGCCGGTCTTGACCGTCGCGCCGGCGGCGATCGTCACGGGCTCGCCCTTCTGATCGTACAGCACGCCGTGCCAGTTCTGCGATTTCGTGCCCGGCGCAGTGACGATGATCTGGTAGGCGAGGCGCGGCTCGTCGAGGAGCGGCTGTTGTGACATGATCGTCTCCCATCCATGCGGGCCGGACGTGACCGCCGGGACGCGTGCGGCCCTATGCTGACACAGTATCGGCACGGCGCTAGATCGGGCGTTGACCTGAATCAACCATCACGAGTTGAATGCAATTTCAGATTGAGTAAAAGGCTGGTGCGGAGTGTCAGCGGACGCGCCGTGCCCACCGCCCGTCGGTCGTAGTAATCGGCCTCATAGTAGGACGGCAGGCACGCATCTGCCTTCACTCTGTCGAGCGAAGGCAGATGCTTTCTCGGTCCTGCGGGCTAAAGGCTCAATCCTTCACCACGCGCACGGCGCCCTTCGCGGCGCTTGAGGCGAACGCGGCGTAGGCCTTCAGCGCGGTCGAGACCTTGCGGGCGCGCTTGGCCGGCTTCCAGGCCTGGTCCCCCCGGGCCTCCATCGCGGCGCGGCGCCGGGCGAGCTCCTCATCCGACACTGCGAGATGGATGGTGCGGTTGGGGATGTCGATCTCGATGCGGTCGCCGTCCTGCACCAGGCCGATCAGGCCGCCCTCGGCGGCTTCCGGAGAGACATGGCCGATCGACAGCCCCGAGGTGCCGCCGGAGAAGCGGCCGTCGGTGATCAACGCGCACGCCTTGCCGAGGCCCTTCGACTTCAGATAGCTGGTCGGATACAGCATCTCCTGCATGCCTGGGCCGCCCCGCGGGCCCTCATAGATGATGACGACGATGTCGCCGGCCTTGATCTTGTTGGTGAGGATCGCTTCGACCGCGGCGTCCTGGCTCTCCATCACGCGCGCAGGACCCGAGAACTTCAGGATCGAGGCATCGACGCCCGCGGTCTTCACGATGCAGCCGTCGCGCGCGATGTTGCCGGTCAGCACGGCCAGGCCGCCATCATTGGAATAGGCGTGCTCCATGTCGCGGATGCAGCCCTTCTCGCGGTCGAGATCGAGCTCCTGGTAGCGGCGGTCCTGGCTGAACGCGACCTGCGTCGGCACGCCGCCGGGGGCGGCCATGTAGAAGTTCTTGACGCTCCCGCTCGCCGTGCTGCGGATGTCCCAGCGCTCCAGCGCTGATGCCAGCGAGGCCGAATGGACGCTCGGCAATTCGGTGTGCAGCAGGCCGGCGCGGGCGAGCTCGCCGAGGATGCCCATCACGCCGCCGGCGCGGTGCACGTCCTCCATGTGCACGTCGGCCACGGCGGGAGCGACCTTGCACAGGCAGGGGACCTTGCGCGACAGGCGATCGATGTCGGTCATCGTGAACGGGATCTCGCCCTCATGCGCGGCGGCGAGCAGATGCAGCACGGTGTTGGTCGAGCCGCCCATCGCGATGTCCATGCTCATCGCGTTCTCGAACGCCTTGAAGTTGGCGATCGAGCGCGGGAGCACGGACGCATCGTCCTGCTCGTAATAGCGGCGGGCGAGATCGACGATCAGGTGACCGGCCTCGACGAACAGGCCGCGGCGGTCGGCATGCGTCGCCAGCACCGAGCCGTTGCCGGGCAGCGACAGGCCGAGCGCCTCGGTCAGGCAGTTCATGGAGTTGGCCGTGAACATGCCGGAGCAGGAGCCGCAGGTCGGGCAGGCCGAGCGCTCCATCACTTCGACGTCGGCGTCCGAGACCTTGTCGTCGGCGGCCACGATCATCGCATCGATCAGATCGACCTTGCGCAGCTTGCCCTCGATGTTGACCTTGCCGGCCTCCATCGGGCCGCCCGAGACGAACACCGCGGGGATGTTGAGGCGCATCGCGGCCATCAGCATGCCGGGCGTGATCTTGTCGCAGTTGGAGATGCAGACCATGGCGTCGGCGCAATGCGCGTTGACCATGTATTCGGTGCTGTCGGCGATCAGCTCGCGCGAGGGCAGGCTGTAGAGCATGCCGTCATGGCCCATCGCGATGCCGTCATCGACCGCGATCGTGTTGAACTCCTTGGCGACGCCGCCGGCCTTCTCGATCTCGCGGGCGACCAGCTGGCCGAGGTCCTTGAGGTGGACATGGCCCGGCACGAACTGGGTGAAGGAGTTGACGACGGCGATGATCGGCTTGCCGAAATCCTCGTTGGTCATGCCGGTGGCGCGCCACAGGCCGCGGGCGCCGGCCATGTTGCGGCCATGGGTGGAGGTGCGGGAGCGATAGGCGGGCATGACGGGTTTCCTCAGGCGTTCCTCGAAGGGCAATGTTGGTCTGCGGGCCGGCAGGCCGGGCCGGACAGACGGCAATGATGCGGCGAGGCATACAGCGAAGTGCTTGATGATTCGACCCTAAATTTCGCCGTTCCGGGATGCTCCGCGGGCAGGGCCGGCGCGCGGCTGTCCACAGCCGCAGGTCCCCGTTCGGCGCAGTCACGACTTTGTGGCTACGCGGGGAACAGGAAGGGCGCTTAGATTTGAACGGTAGAGTTTTGTTCGACCCGGTCCAGCCCGAACGTTCCCGCCGCAGCCTCCGCCCGCGCGTCCCATGTCGTCCGTCATCCGATTCCGTCACCTGCCGACCCTTGCCGCGCTGCTTCTGGCCGCCCCCGGCGCCGCCTCGGCCCATGCTATCATCGTCTCGTCGCAGCCCGCGGCGGGCGGGACCATCGAGAAGCAGCCGACACTGATCCGGCTGCGCTTCAACAGCCGCATCGATCACGCCCGCTCGCGGCTGAAGCTGCGCGCGCCCGACGGCGCCGAGCAGGCGCTCACGCCGGCCGGCGACGCGCCGGCCGACGAGATCGACGCCGAGGCCAGGGCGCTGAGCCCCGGCGCCTGGCATCTGCAATGGCAGGTGCTCAGCGTCGATGGCCACATCACCCGTGGCGACATTCCCTTCACCGTGCGCTAGCCGTGTCGCTGTTGCTCGACATCTTCGGCTATCTCTCGGTGGTGCTGCGCGGCCTGACCCTGCTGGCCCAGTCCTTCACCATCGGCGGCTTGGCATTTCTGCTGTTGCTGCTGCGCCCGCTACGGCAAGGGCTGTCCGCTGACGCGATCGTGGTCGGGAAGCGCAGCCAGCGCTTCCTGCGCCGCAGCGCATTCGGCTGGTTCGCGGTCGTGCTGGCCTCGCTCGCAGTCAACATGGGAGCGCTGATCGGGACGCTCGATCTGTCGTTCGGCGCGGCGGCGGGCGCGGATTTCGCGCGCTCCGGCATGGCCGTTGCCGCCTGCGCGCTCGGCATCGCCGTGCTCGCCCGGACCGGCACCTGGGCCGCCTGGCGCGTCGTGGCGCTGGCCGTGCTGGCCGTCGCGGCGCTGCTGCTGCAGCTCAACCTGACGCATGCGGCGAGCCGGCTCGAGGCGCGTTGGCCGCTGCTCGCGGCCGACTTCCTGCACATGCTCGGTGCCGGAATCTGGATCGGCGGCCTGCCGTATTTCCTGATGGCGCTGAATGGCTGCAAGGCGGACAGCGACCAGCGGTTGATCGGCCGGCGCTATTCGCTGATCTCGATGGTCTCGGTGGCGGCGATCGTGCTCGGCGGCACGGTGATGGCGATCGCCTATCTCGGCTCGTTCGCAGCGATCTACGGCACCGCCTATGGCGTGATGATGTCGGCCAAGGTCGCGATGCTGCTGATGCTGCTCGCGCTCGGGGCGGGCAACTTCTTCGCCGTCGAACGTTTGCGCCGCCGTGATCCCACAGCACCGCTCTTGCGGATGAAGCGCTTCGTCGAGGTCGAGCTCGGCATCGGGCTGACGGTGCTGCTCACGGCCGGCTCGCTGACCTCGCTGCCGCCCGGCATCGATCTCAGCCAGGACCGCCTGAGCTGGGCCGAGATCGTCGATCGCGCCGCGCCGCAATGGCCGCGGTTGACGAGCCCCTCGGTCGATCAGCTTACGATCTCGCAGTTGCAGGCGAAGATCGATGCCGCCGACGCGCAGCGCATGACGGCACCGCCGGCCTATGTCCCGGGCGAGGGCGTGATCCTGCCGCGCAGCGCCGCCGACATCGCCTGGTCGGAATACAACCACCATTGGGCCGGCATCTTCGTGGTGCTGATCGGCCTGCTGGCGCTGATCGAGCGCTTCTCCTGGGGCCGGTGGGCGCGGCATTGGCCGCTCTTGTTCCTGGTGATGGCCGCGTTTCTGTTCCTGCGCGCCGACGAGATGGCCTGGCCGCTCGGACCGATCGGCTTCTTCGCCTCCTTGCGCGACCCCGAAGTGGCGCAGCACCGGCTGTTCGTGGTGCTGATCATCCTGTTCGGCCTGTTCGAATGGCGCGTGCGGCTGCGCGGGCAGCAGGCAGGGCGCGCGGCGCTGGTGTTTCCGCTGACGGTGGCCGTCGGCGGCGCGCTGCTGATGACGCACTCGCACGCCATCGCCAACATCAAGGACCAGCTGCTGATCGAGATGAGCCACACGCCGCTGGCGCTGTGCGGCATCACCGCCGGCTGGGCGCGCTGGCTGGAGCTGCGCATGGACGGCAGGATCAGCCGCGCGGCCGCCTGGGTGTGGCCGGTGGCGTTCGTGCTGGTCGGGCTGATCCTGCTGGATTATCGCGAGGCGTGAGGCGCCTCACTCCTTCTTCAGGAACACATAGTCCGCGGAATAGGCGACGCTGCGGAATTGACCGGCGGTGTCGCAGGCGCCCGCAAGCTTGCCGCCGGCCGTGTTGATCCGCTGCACGGTGGTCACATCCGAGAGCACGCCCTTTGCGCCGCGATGGGAGACGACCTCGAGCTTCAGCCAGGGGATGTCGTTGTCGGTGGCGCCGACCGCGGTGCCCTGCACGCGGCCGCCGACGATCGAGCCGTCCTGATGCTCCCAGCTCGGGCCGGCGTAGTGCCGGCCGACCGTCTTGCCGTCCGCGAGCAGGGTCGCGATCGGCTCGCGGAACGTCCAGGCGAGCTTGCCGTCCTTGTCCGCTTTGCAGTCGTAGACCTGCGCGCCCTCGGCGTGCAGCGTCAGCACCGGCTTCTCGCCGGCGGCGACCAGGGCGTCCGGGATCGTGGGCTCGGCGGCCTGGACGGGGACGGCGCCGAGCAGCAGCAGCGAAAGCGTCGGGATCACGCGCATGGTCAAGTCCTCGGTGACAGCAGAAAATGAAACGGGCCGCGCTGGTGGCGCGGCCCGTTGATAGGTGACGAAACCAGAAGGCGAAAGTGGGGAAACTTACGCCGCCATCGCCTTGGTCAGGTTCTCGGCGATCTTGTCGAGGAAGCCGGTGGTTGACAGCCAGCGCTGGTCGGCGCCGACCAGCAGCGCGAGGTCCTTGGTCATGTAGCCGGACTCGACGGTGTCGACGCAGACCTTCTCCAGGGTGGCGGCGAACTTCGCCAGCTCGGCATTGTTGTCGAGCTTGGCGCGATGCGACAGGCCGCGGGTCCAGGCGAAGATCGAGGCGATCGAGTTGGTCGAGGTCTCCTTGCCCTTCTGGTGCTCGCGGAAGTGACGGGTCACCGTGCCGTGGGCGGCCTCAGCCTCGACGGTCTGGCCGTCCGGGGTCATCAGCACCGAGGTCATCAGGCCGAGCGAGCCGTAGCCCTGGGCCACCGTGTCGGACTGCACGTCGCCGTCATAGTTCTTGCAGGCCCAGACATAGCCGCCCGACCATTTCAGCGCCGCGGCGACCATGTCGTCGATCAGGCGGTGCTCGTAGGTGATCTTCTTGGCCTCGAACTTGTCCTTGAACTCCTTGTCGTACACCTCCTGGAAGATGTCCTTGAAGCGGCCGTCATAGACCTTGAGGATGGTGTTCTTGGTCGACAGGTAGACCGAGTAGTTCGTGGCGAGGCCCATGTTGAGCGAGGCGCGGGCGAAGTCGTAGATCGACTCGTCGAGGTTGTACATCTCCATCGCGACGCCGGCGCCGGGCGCCCTAAAGACTTCCTTCTCGATCACGGTGCCGTCGTCGCCGACGAACTTCATCGTCAGCACGCCCTTGCCGGGGAACTTGAAGTCGGTGGCGCGGTACTGGTCGCCATAGGCGTGGCGGCCGATGATGATCGGCTTGGTCCAGCCGGGGACCAGGCGCGGCACGTTCTTGCAGATGATCGGCTCGCGGAACACGACGCCGCCGAGGATGTTGCGGATGGTGCCGTTCGGCGACTTCCACATCTCCTTGAGGCCGAACTCCTTCACCCGGGCCTCATCCGGGGTGATGGTGGCGCACTTGACGCCGACGCCGACCTTCTTGATGGCGTTGGCGGCATCGATCGTGATCTGGTCGTTGGTCTTGTCGCGGCTCTCCATCCCCAGGTCGAAATACTGCAGATCGATGTCAAGGAACGGGTTGATCAGCTTGTCCTTGATGTACTGCCAGATGATCCGCGTCATCTCGTCGCCGTCGAGCTCGACGACCGGGTTGGTCACCTTGATTTTTGCCATGATCGATGGGGCCTTCTTGGGAACAGCGCGCCAGGAATGGAAAGCGCTTGTGAAATCAAGCGCGTCATAGCACTGCTGCACCGCGGGCGGAAGCGCACCCGGTATGCGTCCGGTGCTGATTTTCGCAGCCCGCTCATGCGGTGGGCGACGGCGGCGAGGCGGCCGGCTGCGGTTTCGCGCAAACCGTAAAATTCTTGGCTAAGCCGATTATTTTGCTTGAGAATTCTCGCCAGCCGGGCCAACGGAGCGGGCAGGGCGCGCGGGCGCGCTTCAACCGGATCTGGAAGTCGAGGATCGAGCGTGTCGGGCACCGACAAGACGAAGGCGGGATTGGAGATCACGGGCCCGGTGGTGATCCTGGTCGAGCCGCAGCTCGGCGAGAACATCGGCATGGCCGCGCGCGCCATGGGCAATTTTGCGTTGTCCGAGCTGCGACTGGTCAACCCGCGCGACGGCTGGCCGAACATCGCCGCCCAGCGGGCCGCCGCCGGGGCCGACCACATCATCGATCATGTCCGGCTGTTCGACACCCTGCCGGAGGCGATCGCCGACCTCGACCTGGTGTTTGCCACCACCGCCCGCGCCCACGACCAGGCCAAGCCGGTGATGGGCCCGGAGGCGGCCGCGCGGGAGATGCAGGGCCAGATTGCCGCCGGCGGCCGCGCCGGCATCCTGTTCGGCCGCGAGCGGGCGGGGCTGACCAACGAGGAGGTCGCCCGCGCCAACCGCATCATCACCTATCCGGTCAATCCGGGTTTTGCCTCGCTGAACCTCGCGCAGGCCGTGCTGCTGATGGGCTATGAGTGGTTCAAGCTGGTGACGTCGGGCGCGCTGCCCTTCGCCATGCCCGAACGCTCGGAGCGCGCCAGCCAGGGGCAGATGGAAGCGTTCTTCGAGAACCTGGTGCGCGAGCTCGACCGGGTCGAATTCCTGCGCCCGCCGGAGAAGCGCGAGACCATGCTGGTCAACCTGCGCAACATCTTCTTCCGCATGGAGCCGTCGCGGCAGGACATCCACACCCTGCACGGCGTGGTGATGGCGATCGCCGAGGGACGCAAGGGACCGGCCAAGGGCGGCGTGCTCGACAGCGAGCAGGCGACGCGGCTGCGCGCGCTGATCGCCGAGCAGGGTACCGTCGCCAACCTGCCGGATTCGCGCGGCTCGCTGCGCGGGCTGGCGCGGCTGCTCCGCCGCAATCCCACCGACGCCGAGCGGGCGCTGTGGCACGCGCTGTCGCGCGACCGCCGCTTCGCCGGCCAGTTCAAGCGCCAGACCCCGGTCGGCCGCCACATCCCCGACTTCGTCTCCTTCATCCACCGCCTGGCCATCGAGCTCGTCGGCCCCGACGAGAGCGAGGGCGTCGTCGCCGATCGCAGCGCACGGCGGGCATGGCTGGAAAGCCGCGACTATCGCGTCACCGAGGTGAAGGCCGCGGATGTCGAGGCGAATCTGGAGGCCGAGCTGGTGCGGCTGCAGGCGCTGATCGGCGCAGCCAAGTAGTCGCCGACGGTCGCGTCGCGAGCCGCGTGGCGGCTATCAATGGCTTCGCGCATACGTCCATCGCGCGCAATTGTCGATTGAGTTGTCGCGCGGCTCACACGGCCCTGGCAATTCATCCGCGCCCCGGCGGGCCTCGAGTCTGCCATCCCGTTTACACCGGCTGAACGATGATTTGCGAACGCAATTCCAGATTGTGGTTCGTCCGATCGGTTCTGGTTAGATCGCAGCACAAAGAGCAAGACCTAAGGGGGCATTCATGGCTACGCGACGATGGCGCTCGTTTTTGAGTGGTGCGTTGATCATCGGTTCGATCTTCGGCTTGTCGGCGAGCGCCGAGGCGGCGGCACCGAAGCGGTGTACGACCGCGGCCGATCTCGGCGCCGACGAGCGCATCGCCGGCTGCACTGTCGTGATCGAGCACGGCAAGCCGGCGACGCCGCAGGTGATCGAAGCCCGTTTCGCACGCGCCGGCGCCTATTTCCGCAAGGGAGATGTCGAGCATGCGATCGACGACTACAAGATCGTCATCGAGCAGTCCTCGGCCGGTCTTCTTGCCGCATTCGATCGCGCCGGCCCCGATCTGCGCGAGAGCGAGCCGCAGCCGGGGTCGGGTTTCGGGCGGGCGTTCGGTCGCAATGGCTACCGCGCGCAAGCCTATCGCGCGCTGGGGATCGCAAGCTTCCAGGCGGGTCTCCTGGAGCAGTCGCAGGACGACTTCCGATGGCTCAGCGAGATCGATCCCAACAATGCCGATGCGGCCTTGTGGCTGGACCTGGCGCGCCGCCGTGCCGGGCTCGCGAGCGAGCTCGCCGACCACGCCAAGCGGCTCGACATGGGCAAATGGCCGGCGCCGATCGTTCGCCTGTTTCTCGGCCAGGAAACGCCAGAGGCCGTGCTTGCGGCGGCGGACCGCGGTGCTCCCGCCACGCGCCAGGCACGGCGCTGCGAGGCGAACTTCTTCGCCGGCGAGTTGATGCTCCACCAGGGTCGCGAGGGCGACGCCATGCAGCTGATCGACCGGGCTCTCGCCGAGTGCCGGTGGACGTCGCGCGAACGGTCGGTCGCCGAGGCAGAGGCGCGCGCGCTCCACGTCATGCCGTAGACAGCATGCGCGTGCGCGCATGCTTAACGCGCACGCGCGCATTTGAGTGAAAATGCCCGGTCAAATCCGCACGCGGCGGGTTACGGAACGCTCGGGTTCGAACGGTATGATCTGCGCATTGCCCTTCCATTGTTGCAGCGGTGCGGCCTTTCATCATGAACGAAACCAGATCGGTGTTGCGGGACCTCGAGGATGCGATCGCGCGGGGGACCGCCGACAGCCGGGAGCGCGCGCTGTGGCATGCGACCGACCTGCTGATCGCGGGACGGTACTGCGAGGAGGAGATCGCCACCTTCGGCGAGGTCATCGGCCGGCTGGCTGACGAGATCGAGGTCGAAGCGCGCGCCAAACTCGCCGATCGCCTCGCCAGGATCGAATATTCACCGGCCAGCGTCATCCGCAAGCTCGCCTTCGACGACGAGATCTGGGTCGCCGGCCCGGTGCTGCGCGAATCCGAGCGGCTCGATGACGCCACGCTGGTCGAGAACGCCAGCACCAAGAGCCAGGACCATCTGCTCGCGATCGCCGAACGCCGAACGCTGAGCCCGGCGGTGACCGATGTGCTGGCGACGCGCGGCGACCGCGCCGTCGCCACGGCGGTGGCGCGCAACCAGGGCGCCCAGTTCTCCGGCGCCGGATTCCTGCACATGGTCAAGCGCGCCGAGAACGACTCGATCCTCGCCGAGCATCTCGGCCGTCGGCTCGACATCCCGCGCCATCTGTTCCAGCAGCTCATCGCCAAGGCCTCGGACGATGTCGGCAAGCGGCTGGCCGGCGAGCGCCCTGAACTGCTCGGTGAAATCAACAGCTCGGTCGCCAACATCGCCGGCGACCTGCAGTCGAAGTTCGGGCCCGGCTCGCGCAACTACTTCGTCGCCAAGCGCACCGTGACGATCCAGCACCGCCTCGGCAATCTGCACGAGAGCACCATCGCCAGCTATGCGACGGCGCACAAGGTCGAGGAGGTGACGATCGGCCTCGCGCTGCTGTCGGGACTGCCGGTCGACGTCGTCGAGCGCGCCTTGTTCGACCGTAACCGAGAGATGCTGCTGATGCTCGCCAAGGCGCTCGGCTTCACCTGGGATACGATGATGGCGCTCGCCTTCCTCGGTGCCCGCGAACATCGCATCACGGCCGGTGAATTGCAGGAGCTGGAGCGTGACTATGCCAAGCTCCAGTCGCAGACGTCGCGCAGCGTGCTCGAATTCTATCAGTCCCGCAAGAATCCGGGCAAAGGCGGCAAGGCGTCCACGCCGCGCGCGGCGGCGTATTGAACCTGCAGCGACGGACGGAGGTGATCGCGGATGAACGGCACGGAACTCCCTCTTCGCAGAGAGCAGCGGATCGGCCATCGCGAGACGCCTGCGGACCGCGCGGCGGCCGATGCGGCCTGGCACGTGCTCGAAGCGGCCAACGAGCTCGGTGATGAGGCTGCGGTCGCCGCCTGCCGCCGCGTCATCGATGCCAGCCTCAACGGCGCGTGCGCAGACCAGGCCGACCTGAAGCTGGTGACGGAGTATTTCCGCTAATCCAGACGCTCGGTCGCGGAGCAGGGCGGCTCACGCCGTCGCGAGCTGCGGGTTCGCCTTGCTGTTGCGCTGTGCCGCCTTCAGCTTCGCCGGCTCG
This sequence comes from Bradyrhizobium sp. HKCCYLRH3061, assembly GCF_051168015.1. Taxonomy (NCBI): domain Bacteria; kingdom Pseudomonadati; phylum Pseudomonadota; class Alphaproteobacteria; order Hyphomicrobiales; family Nitrobacteraceae; genus Bradyrhizobium; species Bradyrhizobium sp. HKCCYLRH3061. Next base: position 577,452 of record NZ_JBNPUE010000002.1, on the reverse strand, counting down.
ATCAGCGCCTTCGCGGCCAGGCCGGCCGTGTCCGCGACCTCGGGATTGCGTGACACCATGGCCGCCACGATCGCGCCGTCGATCAGCAATGCGAGCTGATGCGAGAAGCTCTCCGGCTCGGCGGCGCCCATCTCGCGGGCGAGCCTCTCGATATGCGCCAGCACCACCTTCTTGTGGCGCATCGCGATGGTGCGAAACTGCTTCTGATCCTTGTCGTGCTCGCCGACCGCATTGATGAAGGGGCAGCCGTAGAAGCGCTCCTCGCCGAACCAGCTCTTCAACGCCGGAAAGATGCGTGCCAGCTTGGTCTCGGCGTCACCGCCGCCGTTCTCCATTTCCGCGATGAACCATTCGCGCCACTGCTTGCCTTCGCTTTCGAGCACGGCGGTGACCAGCGCGGTCTTCGATCCGAACAGCTTGTAGAGCGTGGTCTTCGCGGTGCCGGCCTCGCTGATGATCGCATCGATGCCGGTGGCATTGATTCCGTTCTTGCAGAACAGCCGCGTAGCGGCGCCGAGCAGACGGCCGCGCGCGGATTCGTCATCGCCGGCCGAGATCGTCCTCGCGATCGCCTGCTTCTTGCCGGATTGTTTGCCCGCAACTGACTTTGCCATGCCTGCGAGCTTAATCGCTGTGCGCGTGAGTCAGCAAGACTGCTGATGTGCGCGAGGCGGCGTTGCGCGCAATTTGATCTCCGAAGGCGGCATTCTGCACCGCGCTTGGGCAACGGAGGGGACGCAGCGGGTCGCCGCTTGCCGCGATGATCGCGTAAGTCGCGAGGATCATTCCGGCTTTTGATTTTTGGCCTCTCTGGCACGCTTCGTGCAGGATACAGACCGTTCGGTATCCTCATCCCAGGGAGAGAAATGAGATGACCGCTGTGGTTCAGAAGACGGCGCTGACGGGCTGCCTCGCGCCCATCGACAGAGGTGGGCTCGAGCAGCTCATCGTCAACGGCAAGGCCAACCCCAAGGTCATCAAGACCCTGAAGTGCAAGACCGTCGCCGAGGGCAAGTTCCGCCACGCCAACTACATCCGCAACCTCGCGCCGTACATCGTCGACGAGCCGCCGGGGCTGCTCGGTGACGACACCGCGCCCAATCCGTCGGAAGCCTCGCTCGCTGCGCTCGGCTCGTGCCTGGCCGTCGGCCTGCACGCCAATGCGGTGCATCGCGGCTGGATCGTCAACAAGCTCGAGCTGGAGCTCGAGGGCGACCTCAACATCACGGCCGTCTGGGGCACCGGCGACGTCAGCGAGAAGCCGGTCGGCTTCACCGACGTCCGCGTCAAGGTCGACATGGAGTGCGAGGGCATTTCCAAGGAAGAGGTTCAGGCGCTGATCGACCACGTCAAGAAGTGGTCGCCGGTCGCCAACACGTTTACCCGCCCTGTCAATCTCGAAGTCGGAATCTGATCGGCCGAGGGCCTGCGAGTAGCGGAGGACGTCATGGGTTCACTCGGACAGCATCTGGCGGTCGACAGCGCGGGCGTGATGCCCGTACCGTCGACCGTGGAGCAGGTCACGGCGATCGCGCGCAAGGAGCTCGCGCCGCTGGCCTCTGGCATCGACGCCGGGACGGTGTACCCGGCCGACGTGCTCCGCCGCTTCGGCGAGGTCGGCGCGTGGAGCAGCCACGTGCCGGACAATGGCGCGGCGGATCTCAACTGCGCGATCGACGCCATCGGCGCGATCGGCGAGGTCTGCGGCGCCTCTGCCTTCATGGCGTGGTGCCAGAACACGCTGGTCTGGTACATCGCCAACTCGCCCAACAAGGCGCTCGTCGACCGTCTGCTCGACGACGCCGCGAGCGGCCGGTTGCTCGGTGGCACCGGCTTGTCGAACCCGATGAAGAGCTTCTTCGGCATCGAGAAGCTCAAGCTGAAGGGCCGCAAGGTCGAGGGCGGCTACGTCGTGCGCGGCGTGCTGCCCTGGGTCTCGAACCTCGGACCGGACCACATGTTCGGCACCATCTTCGAGCGTGAGGACGCGCCGGGCGAGATCGTGATGTTCATCGCCGACTGTTCCGATCCGGCGGTGACCCTGCAGCCATGCCAGCCGTTCCTGGCGATGGACGGCACCGGCACCTATGGCATCCAGTTTCGCGACCTGTTCGTGCCGGACGAGCTGATCCTGGCCGATCCCGCCGGTCCTTTCGTCAAGAAGATCCGCGCCGGATTCATCCTGCTGCAGGCCGGCATGGCGCTCGGCCTGATCAAGGACTGCATCAAGATCATGCAGGAGGTCGAGGCGCCGCTCGGTCACGTCAACCGCTATCTGCCGCAGCAGCCGGTCGATTTCAGCGCGCTCGCCGACGAGCTCGCAAAGGAAACTTCGGAGCTCGCCAGCGATCCGTTCAACGCCGACGAGACCTATTGGCGCAAGGTCGTCGCGCTGCGCCTGCGGGCCGGCGAGGCCAGCGTCGCTGCGGCTCATGCCGCGATGCTCCATTGCGGAGCCCGCGGCTACCTCAAGGGCAATCGCGCCGAACGTCGCCTGCGCGAGGCCTATTTCGTCGCGATCGTGACCCCCGCGACCAAGCAGCTCCGCAAGATGCTCGCCGACGGCTGACGCCGGCGAGAACGGCAACCAACAAATCCCACCAGGAGAGGCCTGCCATGACGGACGTTCTGATTACTGCCGGTGAACTCGCCGAGTTCATCAAGACCGAGCCGTGTGTCGTGATCGACACCCGCAATCCCGATGCCTATGCCGCGGGACATCTTCCCGGCGCGGTCAACGTCCACGAGATCTTCACCTATCTCGCGACCTCCACGCCGGAAGGCATCACGGAGCTGAAGACGAAGTTTGCCGACGCGTTCGGCGCCGCCGGCCTGTCGGGTGCGGAGACCGCCGTGGTCTACGAGCAGTCGATGAACTCCGGCTTCGGCCAGTCGTGCCGCGGCTATTTCCTGCTCACAATGCTCGGCTATCCCAAGATCAAGGTGCTGCATGGCGGCTACGACGCCTGGGTCGCCGCCGGCATGCCCGTGACGACCGACGTGCCGTCGCCGGCGAAGGCATCGTTCAGCATCGTTCCGGAGGCGGGGAGCATCCTGATCGACGCCAAGGCGATGCTGGCCGCCGTCGGCAATCCCGCGATCGCGATCCTCGACGTCCGCGATGTCGACGAATGGATCGGTGATTCCTCCTCGCCCTACGGCAAGGATTTCTGTCCGCGCAAGGGCCGCATCCCCGGTGCCGTCTGGCTCGAATGGTACCGCATGATGAAGCCGACCGGAGAGGGGCCGCGCTTCAAGTCGAAGGACGAGATCCTCGCCGAATGCGCCACCGTCGGCATCACCGTCGACACGCCGGTGTATCTCTACTGCTTCAAGGGCGCGCGGGCCTCGAACACCTTCCTGGCGCTGAAGAACGCCGGCGTGAAGGATGTGCGGATGTACTTCGGCTCGTGGAACGAGTGGTCGCGCGATCCGTCGCTGCCGATCGAGGAAGGTCTTCCGATGCCGGCGATGACCAGCAAGGCGGCATAGAAGCTGCATGTTGAGCACGTCCGGCCGCTGAAAAACGCGGCCGGATGAGCAGTTCGAAGGCGCTGATAGCGCAGGTGTGACAAAGGGGCGCAGCACATGTCGATTTTCGATGATCCGTTCGATGCCGATTCACGCGTGAATGCCGGTTGTATCTGCGGCCAGCATCGCAGCCCGGCCGAACATGAGCACGCCATGCTGGCGCTGCGCTGCGAGCCCGTGGCGGAGTCCACCGAGAAGCGCTACGAGAACGTGGTCGCGTCCGCCGTGCTGCGCGCGGTGTTTCCGCAAGCTGCCACCCGCCGCGCGTTCCTGAAGTCGGTCGGCGCCGCCACCGCGCTCGCTGCCGTCTCGCAATTCTTTCCGCTGAAGACGGCGACTGAAGCTTTCGCCGAAGCGGGCGCGCCGGAGAAGAAGGATCTCAAGGTCGGCTTCATCCCGATCACCTGCGCCACGCCGATCATCATGGCAGCGCCGCTCGGCTTCTATGCTAAGGCTGGGCTGAACGTCGAGGTCGTCAAGACCGCCGGCTGGGCCGTGATCCGCGACAAGACCATCAACAAGGAATACGACGCCTCGCACATGCTGGCGCCGATGCCGATCGCGATCTCGCTCGGCCTCGGTGCACAGCCGATCCCGTTCACCGTGCCCGCGATCGAGAACATCAACGGGCAGGGCATCGTGCTGGCGATGAAGCACAAGGACAAGCGTGACCCGAAGGACTGGAAGGGCATGAAGTTCGCCATTCCGTTCGACTATTCGATGCACAATTATCTGCTGCGTTACTATCTCGCCGAGCACGGCATCGATCCCGACACCGACGTGCAGCTGCGCTCGGTGCCGCCGCCGGAGATGGTCGCGAACCTGCGCGCCGACAACATCGACGGTTTTCTCGCGCCTGACAACATCTGCCAGCGGGCGATCTTCGACGGCGTCGGCTTCCTGCACGTGCTGTCGAAGGAGATCTGGGACGGTCACCCCTGCTGCAGCTTCGCGGCGAGCCGCGAGTTCATCACGACGGCGCCGAACAGCTTCGCGGCGCTCACCCGCGCCATCGTCGATGCCACCGCGTACGCGTCGAAGGCCGAGAACCGCAAGCAGATCGCGGAGGCGATCGCTCCGGCGAATTATATCAATGCGCCGGTGACCGTCATGGAGCAGGTCTTGACCGGCACCTACGCCGATGGCCTCGGCGGCGTGAAGACCGATCCGAAACGCGTCGATTTCGATCCGTTCCCGTGGCAGTCCTTCGCGGTGTGGATGCTGACGCAGATGAAGCGCTGGGGGCAGATCAAGGGCGACGTCGACTACAAGGCGGTCGCCGAGCAGATCTATCTCGCCACCGACACCCGCAAGGTCATGATCGACATGGGCCTGACGCCGCCGAAGGACTCCTACAAATCGTTCTCGGTGATGGGCAAGCCGTTCGATCCGACCAAGCCGGACGACTACGTTGCCAGCTTCAAGATCAAGAAGGCGTCGTGATGGGAGCGATGGGCACGCTGCCGGCCACACCACCGGTGTCGTCCTCGCGAACGCGGGGACCCATACGCCGTAACCTGGCTTGTGGTAGGAGCAGTAGCGACAATCTTATCCATCCATTGATTTCGGTGGTTATGGGTCCCTGCGTTCGCAGGGATGACGCCGGTGGTGGAGCGACGGCATGACCGCCTCACTTCGTCTGCGCGCCGCCGTCGTCTCAATCGTGCTGCTCGCCGTCTTCCTCGGCGCCTGGCACATCGCCACGCGCAGCACCGGCACGGCTGCCAACATGAGCCCGGAATACGCCAAGCTGATGGGCATGACCGCGACGCAAGGCAAGTCGGCGATGCCCGGGCCGCTCGATGTCGGCGCCAAGCTGTGGGAGCATCTCCGGCGGCCGTTCTACGACAATGGGCCGAACGACAAGGGGCTCGGCATCCAGCTCGCCTTCTCGCTCGGGCGGGTGATGCTCGGCTACCTGATCGCGGTCGCGGTCGCGATCCCGCTCGGCTTCCTGATCGGCATGTCGCCCTTGATGAGCAAGGCGCTCGATCCGTTCATCCAGATCCTGAAGCCGATCTCGCCGCTCGCCTGGATGCCGCTGGCGCTCTACACCATCAAGGATTCCAGCCTGTCGGCGATCTTCGTGATCTTCATCTGCTCGGTGTGGCCGATGCTCATCAACACCGCCTTCGGCGTCGCCGGCGTGCGCAAGGAATGGATCAACGTCGCCCGCACGCTCGAGGTCGGGAATTTCCGCCGCGCCTTCACCGTCATCCTGCCGGCCGCGGCGCCGACGATCCTCACCGGCATGCGGATCTCGATCGGCATCGCCTGGCTCGTCATCGTCGCCGCCGAGATGCTCGTCGGCGGCACCGGCATCGGCTACTTCGTCTGGAACGAGTGGAACAACCTCTCGATCACCAACGTGATCATTGCGATCCTGATGATCGGTTTGGTCGGCATGATGCTCGATCAGATCCTGGCCCGTGTCGCGCGGCTTGTGACGTTTCCGGAGTAGGGGGATGACGGTCGTGATCCCAAGCAGAGCGGCCGTCTTACCTCTCCCCGCTTGCGGGGAGAGGTCGGATTGCATCGTAGATGCAATCCGGGTGAGGGGGTACAGGTCCATCCACGGACACTCCCGGCGCGTGTGCCCCGAATCATCTCTTTCCATAGGCACCTTTCGTGCGGCTGCCCCTCACCCCAACCCTCTCCCCGTGAAGAACGGGGAGAGGGAGCGCACCGTCCTCGCGGAGTCTGCTCGATGACCTCAGACAAGTTCATCTCCATCGAGGGCATCGCCAAGCGCTACGACGGGGCGCGGAGCACGACGATCTTCGAGAACCTGTGGCTCGCGATGGCGCGCGGCGAGTTCGTCTGCGTGATCGGGCATTCCGGCTGCGGCAAGACCACGGTGCTGAATGTTCTTGCCGGCCTCGACGCACCGAGCGAAGGCGCCGTCATCGTCGACGGCCAGGCCATCGAAGGCCCGAGCCTCGACCGCGCGGTCATCTTCCAGAGTCATGCGTTGCTGCCATGGCGGACGGTGCTCGGCAATGTCACCTATGCCGTCTCGTCGAAATGGCGCAAATGGGATCGCGCCAAGGTCAAGGCGCATGCGCTGAAATATATCGAGCTGGTCGGGCTTGCCGGCTCCGAGCACAAGCGTCCCTCGGAGCTGTCCGGCGGCATGAAGCAGCGCGTCGGCATCGCCCGGGCGCTGTCGATCACGCCGAAGATCATGCTGATGGACGAGCCGTTCTCCGCGCTCGATGCGCTGACGCGCGGCACCCTGCAGGACGAGGTCCGCCGCATCTGCGTCGAGACCGGGCAGACCGTGTTCATGATCACCCACGACGTGGACGAAGCGATCTATCTCGCCGACAAGATCGTGCTGATGACCAACGGTCCCGGCGCGGTGCTGGCGGAGATCGTCGAGAACCCGCTGCCGAAGGACCGGCTGCGCGGCGACCTGCATCGTCATCCGCTGTACTACGCGCTACGCAACCACATCATCGATTTCCTGGTCAGCCGCAGCAGGACCTTCACCGCGGAGGTGCCGGATCACGATCCGCGCAAGGTGCCGGTGGTGAAGATCGGGCGCACCGAGCCGGCGATCGTCGCGTCCAAACCGGTCGAGAGCGATACGCCGCTGGCGGTCGCCCGCTGACGGCCAGCCGGAACAAACCCATCAACGAAGACCCATCAAGGGAGACCAAGCATGAAGCGATCCGACCTCACCGAAAAGCTGCTCGACATCAAGCGCGAGAAGGGCTGGAGCTGGAAGTACATCTGCGAGACGATCGGTGGCTATTCCGAGGTGCTGATCGTCGGCGCCATTCTCGGCCAGATGAAGCTGACCAAGCCGCAGGCCGCCAATGCGGGCGAGCTGTTCGGCCTGTCGAAGTCCGAGATCGCGATGCTGAACGAGACGCCGATGCGCGGCGAGGGCGTGCAGATGCCGCCGACCGATCCCCTGATCTATCGCTTCTACGAGCTGGTGATGATCAACGGCCCGGCCTGGAAGGAGCTGATCCAGGAGGAGTTCGGCGACGGCATCATGTCGGCGATCGATTTCGACATGGTGATGGAGCGCCTGCCCAATGCCAAGGGCGACCGCGTCAAGATCACGATGTCGGGCAAGTTCCTGCCGTACAAATATTACGGCGCCAGCGGCAACGTGCCGGAGTACGGTTTCAAGGAAGAATAGGCGAATAGGGAGTGGCGAATAGGGATCTTCTTGCCCTATTCGCTACTCGCCATTCGCAACTCGCCCGTTATTGTCCCGCCTTGACCTGCGCCACGGCGGTCGACAGCAGCTCGCTCATCTTCGCGCGCACGTCCGCCTCGGTGACGGCGGCGCCCTTGGCGTTGAGGTCTCCCAGCACCTTGCGCAGCACGTCGGCATCGCCCGCTTCCTCGAAATCGGCCGCGACGACCTCCTTGGCGTAGGCGTCGGCGTCAGCGCCGGACTTGCCGAGCTTTTCGGCGGCCCACAGGCCGAGCAGCTTGTTGCGGCGGGCTTCTGCCTTGAACTTCAATTCCTCGTCATGGGCGAATTGCTTCTCGAAGGCGTCCTCGCGCTTGTCGAACGTGGTCATGGTCGGAACTTCCAGTGTTGCCGAAGAGGGTTAACCGCGCAGGCGGTTGCGGGGCGGTGGCCGCACGCCTAAATAATTGGAACATCTTGCCAATACAACGGGTACGAGGCCGCAGGGAAGGGCGGTAAAACTCCGCCCCCGAGGCCTGGATCGATTGTGCTCGGGACACCAATGAGATAGGTTTCCCACAGGCCCGGTTCTTGTTCTGTTTCCGTCCGTCCGGGCCCTCGCGGCAGCTCCGTCGTGGTCCTGTCCAAAGTCATCCGGAGCCCACCATTTCATGGATTTCAACAAAACACGGTACATCCCAATGAGCCGTCGGCGTCGCATTTATGAAGGCAAGGCCAAGGTCCTGTACGAAGGCCCCGAGCCGGGCACCCTGATCCAGCACTTCAAGGACGACGCCACCGCCTTCAATGCCAAGAAGCATCAGGTGATCGAAGGCAAGGGCGTCCTCAACAACCGGATCTCGGAGTACCTGTTTCAGCACCTCAACGACATCGGGGTCCCGACTCACTTCATCCGCCGGCTCAACATGCGCGAGCAGTTGATTCGCGAGGTCGAGATCGTCCCGCTCGAGGTCGTCGTGCGCAACGTGGCGGCGGGCTCGCTGTCGCAGCGCCTCGGCATCGAGGAAGGCACCCAGCTGCCGCGTTCGATCATCGAATTCTATTACAAGAACGACCAGCTCAACGACCCCATGGTGTCGGAGGAGCACATCACCGCGTTCGGCTGGGCCACGCCCCAGGAAATCGACGACATCATGGCGCTGGCCATCCGCGTCAACGACTTCCTGACCGGGCTCTTCCTCGGCATCGGCATCCGCCTGGTCGACTTCAAGATGGAGTGCGGCCGGCTGTTCGAGAACGAGATGATGCGGATCATCGTCGCCGACGAGATTTCCCCCGATTCCTGCCGGCTGTGGGACATCAAGTCGAACGAGAAGCTCGACAAGGACCGCTTCCGCCGCGATCTTGGCGGCCTTCTGGAGGCCTATACCGAGGTCGCCAAGCGGCTCGGCATCCTCATCGAGAACGAGCGTCCGGCGGGCTCCGGCCCGGTCCTGGTCAAGAGCTAAAAGGGATAAAGACGTGAAAGCGCGTGTCACGGTGACGCTGAAATCCGGCATCCTCGATCCGCAGGGCAAGGCGATCGAGGGCGCCCTCAAGTCGCTCGGCGTCAACGGCGTCGCGTCCGTGCGCCAGGGCAAGGTGTTCGACATCGAGCTCGCCGGCGCAGACAAGGCCCAGGCGGAGGCGGCCCTGAAGGCCGCCGCTGACAAGCTGCTCGCCAACACGGTGATCGAGAACTACCGGGTGGAGCTGCTGGGGTAGGGCGCTGAGGGGGAGACATGATCCGCCGAAACGAAGTCAGACTGGGCGTCGCGGCAGTTGGTCTCCTTCTATCGGTATCGATGGCGAGCGCAGCGGCTCCGGTCACTATGGACGGATGGCGCTACACCGCTGGACCGAACGGCCTGCATGTCTTCGTATGCGCACGTGTCGACTGTGTGCCTGGGTCTCGGCTTGTTTGCCAAAGCAAGCCGCCCCATTCGGCGCTGCTTCCGGGCATCCTGCGCAAGTGGGATGAGATGGCCGCTGAGCTCTCGGGCGAGCCGCCCGAGGTGCGAACGACGAGCCACAGACTCTCCGGTATCGTCGACAGCGCTACATCACAATACGTTTTGATCAGTTCGTCGAACGACGAATACGCCAGCCGAGCCAATCTCGCGCGATTCGAGAAGGCTCTGCAGGAAGCCAGCAAATAGGTCGCAAGCATGAAATCCGCCATCCTCGTCTTCCCCGGCATCAATCGCGAGCGCGACATGGCGCGCGCGCTGCGCATGATCTCCGGCCATGAGCCGGCGATGGTCTGGCACGCCGAGACGTCGCTGCCGAAGGGCACCGATCTCGTCGTCGTCCCCGGCGGCTTCTCCTATGGCGATTACTTACGCTGTGGCGCGATCGCGGCGCGGGCGCCGGTCATGGACGCGGTGCGCGATCACGCCGCCAAGGGCGGCCTCGTGCTCGGCGTCTGCAACGGCTTCCAGATCCTGTGCGAGTCCGGCCTGCTGCCGGGCGTGCTGATGCGCAACGATAAGCTGAAATTCATCTGCAAGGACGTGCATCTGCGGGTCGAGCGCTCGGATTCTCCGTTCACCCGCGGCTACAATGCGGGACAGGTCATCCGCGTGCCCGTCGCTCACGGCGAGGGCAATTATGCGGCCGACGAGGAGACCTTGAAGCGGCTCAATGGCGATGGGCGCGTGCTCTATCGTTACTGCTCGGCCGATGGCGAGGTTGGCGACCTCAGCAACATCAACGGCGCTGCGCATTCGATCGCCGGCATCGTCAACGAGAACGGGAATGTGCTCGGCATGATGCCGCATCCCGAGAATCACGTCGAAGACATCATGGGCTGCACCGACGGCCGTGGCCTGTTTGCCGGCCTCGTCGCCCATCTCGACCGCGCGGCCTGACGCCGTTCATCGAAATCGTTCCGTAGTTTTTTCTCGCGCCGTCCGGCAACGCCGGGCGGCTGTTTGCGTTGTCCGCCCGATTCCACGGGACAGGAACCAAGGAGGTTCTCATATGACGACGAAACATTGGCTGGGAACGGCCGCGATCATTCTGGCGATCGGCACGGCATCAGGTGCCGCATCGGCGCAGTCCGAGATGAAGCGCGAGGGTGGCGCCGCTGCCCCGACCGCACGCGAAGCGATCCGGCCCGGCAGCGAGGCCAAGAGCGCTGGCGCGGCCGTGGAACACGGCGCGTCGGAGGCGAAGCAGAGCGCGCAGGGTCGCAGCGAGCCGTCATCGGCCGCGCGCGAGCAGGCTCAGGAGCGCTCGGCGCACGATGCGAAACAGAGCGCGGAGCAGAGCAAGGGCGAGCGCGGGCCGGACTCGGCACAGCGCGAGCGCGACGCCAAGGACAGCGCCGAGAGCAAGTCGCAGGCCGACAGCAAGCAGGCCGACAAGCAGTCTGACAGCAAGAGCAAGGCTGAGTCGAAGCAACAGCAGGGACGCGCCGACGAGCCGCGCAAGGGCGAGGATCGCGCCGCCGAAACCAAGTCGGGCGCCACGGATCGCAAGTCCGACCGCGAGGCCGAGCGCAGCGGCAGCGACAAGAGCCGGCAAAGCCAGGACGAGCGCAAGGCCGGCACGTCGGACCAGGCGGCCGACAAGCAGACCGGCCGCAGCAAGCAGGCCAATCAGCCGGGCGCAACGGACAGCAAGAGCACGACCGCGCAGCAGAACCAGCAGACCGGTCCGGCCGGTGCCGCTGCGGGCAAGCCGGACGCGACCGGGCAGGCCAGCAACCAGACCCAGACCAACAACACCCGCTCCAGCACGCAGGTTTCGGTCAACGAGCAACAGAAGACCCGCGTGGTCGACCAGCTCAAGCGTGATCACGACTTCGACCGTGCCCGCACCGACATCGACATCCGCATCAACGTCGGCGAGCGCCTGCCCGAGCGCGTGCGGCCGCGTCCGCTGCCGTCGGACATCGTCACCATCGTTCCGGAATATCGCGGCTACGAGTACACCGTCGTGCATGACGAGATCGCCATCGTCGATCCGCGCAGCCGCGAGATCGTCGATGTCATCCCCCAGGACGGCATGCGCGCCGATCGCGGCTATGAGCGCGGCGGCTACGGCGTGAGCTCGACCCGCATCGTGCTGTCCGACGATCAGCGCCAGATCCTGCGCCGCGCCGCGACCGAGACCGGCACCGTCGGATCGACGACATCGTCATCGACCTCGTCCGGAACGAGCTGCCTGAGCCTGCGCCGGGTGCCCGATGAGCTCGCGCGCAGCAATCCGGAGCTCGCCAACTACCAGTATCTGGCGATCGGCGAGCAGGTCGTGCTGGTCGACCCGCGCGATCAGAAGGTGGTGCAGGTCATCGACCAGCAGCAATAGCGGCGTGGCGATACGACGGCGGCTCGAGGGCGGGGGCGCGACGCGCTTCCGCCCTTCTTCGCGACAGGATCGCCTTCCGTACGGCCATCGAACGAGCCTTGCTCCGCTGCTCGAACCGGCCGTTGTCCTCATGCGTCAAACCGGCATCGTCAATTGAGCTGGCGCGGACGGGATTGTCGGCCGCGCGCGGCCACGCTATCAACGTTGGCGTGTAGGGATTGGCCGTGGGGACCGCCGTGCCGGTTGCACTCGTCATTATAGTTCTTCAGATCTCGCTGATCTATCATGCGTCGCGGACCGGGCGGATGCAGCCTTGGGCGTTCATCATCTTGTTGGTCCCCTTGATCGGCGCGCTCGCCTACATCGTCGTCGAGCTGGTGCCGGAATGGCTGGGCAGCCACGACGTCCAGAAGGCGCGCAAGCGCGTCGCCAACAAGCTGGACCCTGAGAAATACTATCGTGAGTTGTCGGATCGCGTCGCCGTGACGGATACGATTGCCAACCGCGCCGCGCTCGCCGAGGAATGCATCGCCGTCGGTCGCTATGACGAGGCCGAGCAGCATTATGATCACATCCTGAGCCTGCCGATGGGCCACGAGCCGCTGTTCGCGCTCGGCAAGGCCAAGGCGCAGTTCGCGCGCCGCCGCCCCGCGGATGCACTGGCGACGCTCGACGAGCTGCAGAAGGCCTGGCCGGACTACAATTCGGCCGAGGCGCATCTGCTCTATGCTCGCGCCTTGCAGGAAGCCGGCCGCACCGACGAGGCCCTGGAGGAGTACCAGGCCTTGCTGGACTACGCGCCGGGCAGCGAGGCGAAGGTCCGCTACGGCTTGCTGCTCAAGCTGGCCGGCCGCATCGACGAGGCCAAGATCGTATTCACCGAGCTGCTGATCCAGATGAAGCGCGCCCCGCGCCATGTGCGCAAGGCGCAGGCCGAGTGGATATCGATCGCCGAGAAGCAGCTCGCGGGGTGAGGCCGTAGCCCGGATGAGCGCAGCGACATCCGGGTTCACCGAGGGAGCGCGTGAGATCCCGGATGTCGCTGCGCTCATCCGGGCTACAAATCAAATCAGGCTACGGCGAGTTCGCTGCCTCCGGCGTCCGCCGCTTGACGCGCTTGATGGTCCCTGAGAACGAGAACAGCGGCTTGGTGCCGGAATGCAGCATGCCGCGCAGGAAGATCAGCGACGCGCCGGCGCGGGTGACCTCGCCGGTGGCCTCGATCAATTCCCCCTCGCGCGCGGCGTCGAGGAATTCGGACGAGAACGAGACCGTGACGCCCGGGCCCTGCATGATCGGCGCGGCGAAGGCGAACAGGCAGTAATCCGCGAAGGTCATCAGGCAGCCGCCATGGACGTTGCCGCCGCCGTTCAAATGCTTCTTCTCGACCCGGAAGGCGCAGCGGATCGAACCGTCGTCCTCCATCCGGTGCCAGAACGGTCCGGTATGGGATTCGTAGCTGTCGCGCATCCAGGTGCGCCAGCCGGCGAACTCGCCGTCGGTCGCGATATGGATGCCGGGGCGGTTCTCGAAGGCGGAACGGGTCAGATCGTGCACGTGCAAGGGCCTTTAACTGTTGATTTACCGTCTTAAATCCGATTGGCCGCCAATCTGCAAATATCCCGCTTGGCGGGTCCGGGCCAAAGCTCTGGACAGGGCGGAATAGGGCCGTAAAAGGCCTTTTCCGCTTCTGCCTCTGTATCTATGAAGCAGGGTTTAAGGGACCAGCGGCCCACGGGGCAAAGGCATTTCTCCATGCGCAATGAACCGCAGATCACCCCCGAGCTCGTCGCCGCCCACGGCCTGAAGCCCGACGAATATGAGCGCATCCTGAAGCTGATCGGGCGGGTCCCGACCTTCACCGAGCTCGGCATCTTCTCGGCGATGTGGAACGAGCACTGTTCGTACAAATCGTCCCGCATCCATCTCAAGGGCCTGCCGACCAAGGCGCCCTGGGTGATCCAGGGCCCCGGCGAGAACGCCGGCGTGATCGACATCGGCGACGGCCAGGCGGTCGTGTTCAAGATGGAGAGCCACAACCATCCGAGCTACATCGAGCCGTACCAGGGGGCCACGACCGGCGTCGGCGGCATCCTGCGCGACGTGTTCACCATGGGCGCACGCCCGATCGCCTGCCTGAACGCGCTGTCGTTCGGCGCGCCGGAGCATCCGAAGACGCGGCATCTGGTGTCCGGGGTGGTGGCCGGCATCGGCGGCTATGGCAACTCGTTTGGCGTTCCGACGGTCGGCGGCCAGACCCGCTTCCACACCCGCTATGACGGCAACATCCTGGTCAACGCGATGGCGGTCGGCCTCGCCGACGCTGACAAGATCTTCTATGCGGCCGCCTCCGGCGTGAACATGCCGATCGTCTATCTCGGCTCCAAGACCGGCCGCGACGGCATCCACGGCGCCTCGATGGCCTCGGCCGAGTTCGACGACTCCTCGGAGGAGAAGCGCCCGACGGTGCAGGTCGGCGACCCCTTCGCCGAGAAGCTGCTGCTGGAGGCGTGCCTCGAGATCATGGCCGCCGACTGCGTGATCGCGATCCAGGACATGGGCGCGGCCGGCCTGACCTGCTCGGCGGTCGAGATGGGCGCCAAGGGCGACCTCGGCGTCGACCTCGATCTCAATTGCGTGCCGACCCGCGAGATCGGCATGAGCGCCTACGAGATGATGCTCTCCGAAAGCCAGGAGCGCATGCTCATGGTGCTGAAGCCGGAGAAGGAGAAGGAGGCGGAAGCGATCTTCCGCAAATGGGGCCTCGATTTCGCGGTGGTCGGCTACACCACGCCGAGCAAGCGGTTCGTGGTGAAGCATGGCGGCGACGTCATGGCCGACCTGCCGATCAAGGAGCTGGGCGACGAGGCGCCGCTCTATGACCGCCCGCATGTCGCCTCGCCTGCGCTGCCGGTGATCCATGCCCGCGAGGTCAAGCCGCCGATGGACATCATCCCGGCGCTGGAGAAGCTGATCGCGACGCCGGATCTGTGCTCGAAGCGCTGGATCTGGGAGCAGTACGATCACGTCATCCTCGGCAACACCGTGCAGCGCCCGGGCGGCGATGCCGCCGTGGTGCGCGTGCAGGACGGGCCGAAGGGCCTGGCGCTCACCGTCGACGTCACGCCGCGCTATTGCGAGGCCGACCCGTTCGAGGGGGGCAAGCAGGCCGTCGCCGAAGCCTGGCGCAACATCACCGCGGTCGGTGGCCGGCCGCTTGCGATCACCGACAATCTCAATTTCGGCAACCCGGAACGGCCCGAGATCATGGGCCAGTTCGTCGGCTGCCTGAAGGGCATTTCGGAGGCCTGTCGCGCGCTCGACTTCCCCGTCGTCTCCGGGAACGTCTCGCTCTACAACGAGACCAACGGCCGCGCGATCCTGCCGACGCCCTCGATCGGCGGCGTCGGCCTGCTCGATGATTTCACCAAGTCGGCGAGCATCGCCTTCAAGGCCGAGGGCGAGGCGATCCTGCTGATCGGCGAGACCCATGGCTGGCTCGGCCAGTCGGTCTACCTGCGCGACGTCTGCGGCCGCGAGGAGGGCGCTCCGCCGCCGGTCGACCTGGCCGCGGAGAAGCGCATCGGCGATGTCGTGCGCGGCATGATCCATGCGGGCACGGCGACGGCTGCGCATGATCTGGCCGACGGTGGTCTGCTCGTCGCGCTCGCCGAGATGGCGATGGCCTCCGGCGTCGGCGCGCGGCTGCTGGCCGCGCCTGCCTCGATCGTGCCACATGCCTATTGGTTCGGCGAGGACCAGGCGCGCTATCTCGTGACGGTGCCGGAGACCGAGGCTGGCCGCGTGCTCGCCAAGATGCGCGGCGCCGGCGTGCCGTGCACGCGCATCGGCACGACAGGCGGCACTGCGCTGGCGATCGCCGGCGAGGCCTCGGTGGAAGTGGATACGCTGAAGAGCCGGTTCGAGAGCTGGCTACCAGAATATATGGGCGGGGCGGCTGCCTGACACACCGTTGTCGTCCCGGACAAGCCACGGCGGCGCACCGCGCCGACGTGGCGCCGATCCGGGACCCACTCGGTGTACGGAGTAGTCGGCGGGACTGGTCGTTGACCTGCGCCAACAACAAGATCTTGCGGTTATGGGTTACTGCGTTCGCAGGACGACAGCGGAGTACGTTGTCAGCGCGGTGCCTTTCCACGCGCTCATTGCGAGCGCAGCGACGCAATCCAGAGCTCCGGCGGGAGGTTGGATTGCGTCGTCGCTGCGCTCCTCGCAATGACGGAGGAGGCAGGACCGTCCTACAACACGTTCTTCGCCCCCGGAATCTGCCTGAGCACCCAGGTCGCGCCCCAGCTCAGCAGCATGCTGCCGACAAAGGCGATCGTCGCCTTGGCGATGGCGGGCAGGCCGAAGTCGAACAGCCAGTACTGGATCCACAGCACGATCGGATAGTGCACCAGGAACATGCCATAGGCGTCGGCCTGCATGCGATCGAGCACGGAGAATTCCGAGCGGCGGTTGTTGAGGAAATAGGACAGGATCGCAAACAGGATCGCGGCGCTGAAGATGACGAACAGGAAGCCATAGGCTGCCTCGTACCATTGCGGCAACACGGGGGGATTGCCCAGCACCTGGCGCTTGATCGTGATGAGCACCCAGAGCAGCGCATAGGGCACCAGCGTAACCACGATCCAGGCCCCGAGTCCGCGCTGCGACATCTGCCCTTCTGCGGCCAGCAGGCCACGTTCGACATTGGCCGAGCCGATGCCAGCCCCGACGTAGAAATAGGCGGCGTAGAGCAGGACGCGGCTGGCCTGCACCGAGAGCGGTCCGGCTTCGAACCAGAACGTCGGGCCGAAATAGAGCCGGGACGGGATGTAGAGTCCGCCTGTGATCAGCAGGAAGGCAAAGAAGAAGTCGCGCGGATGCTCGAAGGCGCGCTGCGACAGCCGATTGATCGGATCCAGCAGGCGTGGCGAGACGCGGTACAAAAGGGCTGCCGAGGTGTCGAACGCCAGCAGCACCCAGATGAACCAGATCGGCCCGCTCGGCCATGGACCGACCGTGACCGTCTTCCACCAGAAGGCAGCGAAGGTGGCGTCCGGATTGGCGCGCAGCTCGATCGCGTAATAGGCAAGCGGAATGACGGTCAGGGCTGCGATGGCGAACGGCAGGCCAAGGCGCAATAGCCGGTCACGCAGGAACTGCAGCGTCGACTTGTGAGCAAGGCCCGACCACACGAACAGGCCCGACAGAAAGAAGAACATGGCCATGAAGAAGCTGTCGGTGGCCAGCACGATGGCATCGAAGCCGAGGAAGAACGTCGGATCGGTGTGCCCGAAATAGGTATAGGGAATCACGGCGTGGTGGAGCAGCACCACCAGCGTCAGGAATGTCCGGGCGTGATCGAGCGCGGCGTTGCGCGCCCGGGCGCGCGGGCGGGCCTGAAGCTCGATCTTCGCGGCCGCCGCCGATTGTGTAACCGATATGACCATACGCCCCCCGGCGTCGCTGCTGCCCGGCCCGTGCAGCGGATGGGACGTTCGCATCCCCCTCGCCGCGGGGCGTCATGCAAACGTCGTCCAAGGCTGCGCGAGCCGGAATGAGTGGATGAGCTCGTGTGACCTATGGCACCGTCATTCGCTGGAGTCGCCCGCAAGCGGGCGAATGACGGCGCCGGACTACCAGATGTCGTCTTTGGTGCTGCAAATCAGCAAGTGCCGCGGTCCGCAAGCCGGTTTCTCACACATGCCGATTTCCGCTCCCGATATCCTTACGAACCGACGACCTATGAAGTTACGGCCGGGACGGTCGTGGGTTGCGCATTTCTTCGGCGCCGGGACCGATGGCCGAAGGAACCGGTTCCCCGCCTCATCGTTAGTGAGGCGCCGCGCCGGCACGGCGCAGAACCGGAGGACCATACCGTGACACTTCTCAAATGGGCGCTGCTGTTCTTCGTGATCTCGGTGGTGGCCGGTATTCTCGGCTTCACCGGCATCTCGGCAGCTTCCGCCGACATTGCGCGGATCCTGTTCTATATCTTCCTGGTGATCTTCCTCGTGCTCCTGATTCTCGGGCTTACGATTTTCAGAGTGTAGCACGCCATCAGGTCAGTGATCGAAACGACCGCCGCGCCGGTATGGCCTCGCGCCCGCCGCGCGGCGGGCTGTCACCGGGTTCAATCAGCTGCGACCTCCTCGATCCGCACCTTGTCCGGATAGAACGCCAGGTGGCCCGAGATCTCGGTCATCGCCGGGAAGGGCGCCTCGTAGCTCCAGATCGCATTGTCCAATGTCTTGCCGTTGGCGACGACGCTGAAATAGCTCGCATCCCCCTTGTACGGACAATGGGTGACACGATCAGTCTTCTGCAAGGCCGCCATGTTGGCGTCGGCCCGCGGCACGTATTGAACCGCGGGGTAGCTCGCTTCCTTCAGCGTCAACGCGCGGGTGGTGTCGGCAATCACGACCCCGTCGGCGATCACTCGTACGCGTTTCGGGTTGGGGGTGACGGTGATCGGATGATCCGGTCCTGGAAGCTTCATGTCGTCGTCCTCACGATTCGGCCTCTTGGGTGCGTCACCCAGTCGACGTATGTCATCTGATCCCGGTATATAGTGGTTCCGCGCGTGACCTCGAAAGCAGTTCGCGCTAGATTTCACTATCACGGTCCCGCGAGAACGCCTTGATTCGCCGTGCTCGGCGGGCCACTGATGGGAGCTGCAGCCAAGCCGCGGCCCTGCGGGCTACATCGTCCACGGGATGCCGCGCTGCCCGACACAAGGAGATGCACTGGGATGCCCATGGATGCCCACGATATCGAGCAGATGATCAAGTCTGCCATCCCTGACGCCCAGGTGACGATTCGCGATCTCGCTGGCGACGGCGACCACTACGCCGCGACGGTGATCTCGGAATCGTTCCGCGGCAAATCCCGCGTGCAGCAGCACCAGCTCGTCTATCAATCGCTGCGTGGCCAGATGGGTGACGTGCTGCATGCTCTGGCGCTGCAGACCGGGGTACCGGACCAGCACTGACCATTCAGCGGCAGATCGCGCAGCACGCATCCGGGGGAGATGGCGGTGGACAATCCGCGTGGTGCGCTGTTTCGCGTCATCGAGCCGAACCGGCACAGCCGGGTCACGTTCGTCGAGCTGTTCTTCGATCTCGTCTTCGTCTACGCGGTCACGCAGATCTCGCACTATCTGATCGGCCATTTCTCGCCGCTCGGCGCCGCCCAGACGGCCGTTCTGTTTCTCGCGGTCTGGTGGGTGTGGGTCTACACCGCCTGGGTGACCAACTGGCTCGATCCCGAGAAGGCGCTGGTCCGAAGTCTCCTGTTCGCGCTGATGCTTGCGGGCCTCGTTCTGTCGATGTCGATCCCGCGGGCGTTCGAGGACCGCGGCCTGTGGTTCGCCATGGCCTACGCCGCCATGCAGGTCGGCCGGACCGCGTTCTGGCTGACCGCGACGCCGCCGCAGCGATTGGCCGTCCGCCGCAACGCCGCCCGCATTCTCTCCTGGCTCAGTGCCTCCGCCGTGCTCTGGCTGCTCGGCGGCCTTGCCGAGGGGCCGGCGCGGATGGGGCTGTGGGGGGCGGCGCTCACCCTGGAATATGTGTCACCAGCCGTCCGCTTCTGGGTCCCCGGGCTCGGTGCATCCACCGTCGAGGACTGGATGGTCGAAGGCGGCCACATGGCGGAGCGCTGTGCGCTGTTCATCATCATCGCGCTCGGCGAATCCATCGTCGTCACCGGCGCGACCTTTGCCGAGCTCGACTGGACCGCAGCCAACATTGCCGCCTTTGCCAGCGCCTTCATCGGCACGGTGGCGATGTGGGCGGTGTATTTCAACCGCGGCGCTGAGGCGGGATCGGAGGTGATTTCGCAGTCGGCGCAATCCGGGCTGATGGCGCGCTCGGCCTACACCTACTTGCACATGCCGATTGTCGCCGGCATCATCGTTTCGGCGGTGTCGGACGAGATCGTCCTGAAGCACCCCCTCGGGCATACCGACCTGAATGCGGCGGCGACGACGATCGGCGGTCCGTTCGTGTTTCTGCTCGGGACCATCCTCTTCAAGTTCAACATCCGCGGTTTCCTGCAGCTATCGCACGGCGCTGGCCTGCTGGCGCTGATCGGGCTCGGCTGGTTCGCGACCGAATTGTCGCCGCTCGTGCTTTCGGCGCTGACGAGCGCGCTACTGGCGATCGTCGCGCTGTGGGAGACGCTGTCGTTGCGGTCGAAGCCGGAGCCTCACGCTTCGGCGACGAGCGCCTGAACCGAGAACATCTTCTCGGCATCCGTCCACACGGTCTGGACTTTCCAGCCGGAGCCGCGGGCCAGCGCGCCGAAGCGCTCGATGCTGTATTTGTAGCTGTTCTCGGTGTGGATGCTCTCGCCGGCCCGGAACGAGAGGGTGGTGCCGAGCAACCGCACGGTCTGCGGCTTCCGGGCGACCAGATGCATCTCGATGCGGTGCTGCTCGCGATTGTAGATCGCGCGGTGAACGAAGGCGGAGAGGTCGAAATTGCCGCCGAGCTCCCGGTTGATCCGCAACAGCAGATTGAGATTGAAGCGCGCGGTCACGCCGGCGGCGTCGTTGTAGGCGGCATGCAGGACGCGTTCGTCCTTCTCGAGGTCGACCCCGACGATCATCAGCGCGCCGGTCCCGAGGATCTCGCGTGCCGAGCGCAGGAAGCGGCAGGCCTCGTGCGGCTCGAAATTGCCGATCGTCGATCCCGGAAAGAAGCCGACCTTCGGCTTGCCTTCGATGGCGTCAGGTAGTTTGAACGCCGTGGTGAAGTCGGCGATGACAGGGTGCACGGCAAGCTGCGGGAAGTCGCGGCGCAGGCTGTCGGCCTGTGCGGTCAGGAACTCGCCGGAGATATCGACCGGCACATAGGCCGCAAAGCGGCAGCTCTCCAGCAGCAGCCGCACCTTGGTGGTGGCTCCGGCGCCGAACTCGACCAGCGCGGCGTCGTCGGGAATGATCGCAGCGATCTCGGCACCGCGATCCCTGAGGATGCCGAGCTCGGTGCGGGTCGGATAGTACTCCGGCAGGCGCGTGATCTGCTCGAACAGGTCGGATCCGGCGGCGTCGTAGAAATATTTCGGCGATAGCTGCTTGGGCTGCCGGGTGAGGCCTGCGACCGCGTCTGTCGCAAAGGCCGACGTCTTGTCGTCGGGGAGATGGGCGTCGAGCAGCGCGTTGACGTGCACGTTCATGATACTCTCCTGGACGCGCACACACGCGCGACTGTCGGGCAACGAATGCTGATGGCTCAGGCGTAGTCCGCGAGCCGGAGCCCGGTGAACTGCCAACGATGATGCGGATAGAAGAAGTTGCGATAGCTGACGCGGCTGTGGCCTGCCGGCGTCGCGAGCGACGAGCCGCGCAGCACCAGCTGATTGACCATGAACTTGCCGTTGTACTCGCCGAGCGCGCCTTCCATGGCACGATAGCCGGGATAGGGGCTGTAGGCGCTGCGGGTCCACTGCCAGACGATGCCGAAGGCATCGTTGAGCTGGTTGGCGCGGGCGGCGACCTCCCACTCCATCTCGGTCGGCAGATGCTTGCCGCGCCAGCGCGCGAACGCGTCGGCCTCGTAGTAGCTGACGTGGCACACTGGTGCATCCGGATCGACCGGCCGCAGTCCGCCCAGCGTCATGATGCGCCATTCGCCCTCGACCTTGTACCAATGCCCGGGAGCCTGCCAGCCCTCGCGGCTGGCGGCGGCGAAGCCGTCCATGAGCCAGAGCGTGGCGGTCCGGTAGCCGCCGTCATCCATGAAGGCGAGCCACTCGGCATTGGTGACGAGATTGCGCGCGATCCCCACCGGCCCGACGAGCGCGCGATGGGCTGGCTCCTCATTGTCGAAATGGTAACCATCGCCGGCGTGCCCGACCGTATGGATGCCCTCGGGCAGGCGAACCCAATCCTCGCCCGTTGCCGCTGGCGCAGGGAAGATCCAGGATGGATCGTAGGCTGGGGCCGTCGGGTTCTGCGCGAACGCATGCAGGATGTCGGTGAGCATCAACTCCTGATGCTGCTGCTCATGGTTGAGACCGACCTCCACCAGCGGCGCCACCGCGGCCAATGTGGCAGGCTCGGCGCTGCCCAGGAAGTCGACGATCGCCGCATCGACATGCCGCCGATACGCCGTGACGTCGGCCGCGCCCGGACGGGTGATCAGGCCGCGCTCGCCCCGCGTGTGGCGCGGGCCGGCACTGACGTAATAGGAATTGAACAGGTACGCGTAATCGGCGTGAAAAGGCGTATATCCCCGGCAGTGCTCGCCCAGCACGAACTGCTCGAAAAACCAGGTCGTATGGGCGCGGTGCCATTTGGCCGGACTGGCGTCCGGCATCGACTGGATGACCTGATCCTCCGGGCTCAGCGGCGCCGAGCGCCGCTCGGTCTCGCCCCGAACGGCGAGGTACGCCTCGATCAGGCGCCCGGCGAGGGAGCCGGACCTGGTCTGAAGCGCATCAGTGACGGGGATCGGGGCCGTAGCGGAGGCAGAACTGGTCACGAGAGTCTCCGTTTGCCAGCAGAAAACGATGTTCGACGGAACAAGTTCCTTTCGACAGTTCGTCCTAAATAGGGGCTTGGTTACGGGATGAAACCCTCGTGGCGGCTATAATATTGCTGCCGTCAGCCTATGGTCCGGCCGGGGGCCCGGGGCGCGGGCCGATCCTCGGCATTTTACTTTGGTTGAACAACGGTTTGCGCTACATATAAAGAAGTGACGGTCGGCCGCGGACGAAGTCCGTCCGGTGGCGATCAGCGCGCACCGAGCCCCAGGCGTTCCTTGAGGCGCCCTAGAGGAAGCGAAGATGAGCATTGAGCAATTCATTGACAATGAAGTGAAGTCAAACGATGTCGTCCTGTTCATGAAGGGGACGCCGCAGTTTCCGCAATGCGGATTTTCCGGCCAGGTCGTGCAGATCCTCGACCATGTCGGCGTCGGCTATAAGGGCCTCAACGTGCTCGAATCCGCCGAGCTGCGCAACGGCATCAAGACGTTCTCGAACTGGCCGACGATTCCGCAGCTCTATGTGAAGGGCGAGTTCGTCGGCGGCTGCGATATCGTGCGCGAGATGTTCCAGAGCGGCGAGCTGCAGCAGCTGTTCACCGACAAGGGCATCCCGGTCGGCACGGCGGCCTCCGCCTGAGCTCCGCACCGCACCAGCAGACAACACGGCGTTGACGCCATCATCAACGCCGTGAACTGGTCTTTGCTCAGCAGACGGCCGCCGAGCTCGGCGCGCATCGCGAGCGATGCGCACCGATTGATTTAGAGACGCTCGCGCCATGATCCTCATGCGCCGCGAACGATCTCCCTGACGTGGCCGACTGTCTCTTCGATCATGGCCGCGCTCACGTCGAGATGGGTGCAGGCGCGGATGCGGCCGTCCATCATCGCGAGCAGCACGCCGCGCTTGCGTAGTTCATTCACCATCTTGTCGCCGGCGACGCCGGCGCCGTCGGGCTTGAAGAACACCAGATTGGTCTCGGGCTCCTGGACCTCGACACCCTGGATCTGCGACAGCCCGCGCGCCAGCGCCCGCGCATTGGCGTGATCCTCGGCGAGCCGGTCGACGTGATGATCGAGCGCGTAGATGCAGGCGGCTGCGACGATTCCTGCCTGGCGCATCGCGCCGCCGAGTCGCTGCTTCCAGCGCCAGACTTCGTCGATGAAGGCGGCGCTGCCGGCGAGCACGCCGCCGATCGGCGCGCCCAGCCCCTTGGAGAAATCGATCCAGGCCGAATCCCAGCCGGCGGCCATCTCGGCCGCCGGAATGCCGGTGGCGACAGTGGCATTGAGCAGGCGGGCGCCGTCCATATGCGTCGCCATGCCCTGTGACTTCGCAATCTGCACGATCTCGTCGAGATCAGTCTTCTTCCAGATCGTGCCGCCGCCGATATTGGCGGTCTGCTCGACGCTCACCACGGTCTGCGGCGGCTGATAGCGGCTGCGCGGATGCAGCGCGGCGCGAAACGTCTCCGGCGTGAACTGCCCGTCGGGGCCCTTCAGCTGCGTCACTTGGAAACCACCGAGCGCCGCATGCGCGCCGCCCTCGCGCGAGATGATGTGCGCGGTCTCATGCGCCAGGATCTCGTCGCCGGGGCGGCAATGCACCAGCGTCGCGGCGACGTTGCACATCGTACCCGACGGCATCAGCACCGCGGCCTCCTTGCCGAGCAGCGCAGCGACGCGGGCGGTGAGCTCGTGCACGGTCGGATCGTCGCCGATCTGCTCGTCGCCGACCTCGGCCCGCGCCATCGCTTCGCGCATCGCTTGTGTCGGGCGGGTCTGCGTGTCCGACAGCAGATTGACGCGCACGGGCGGCGCCTTGGGATCGCGCGGGGGCGGGGTGTAATACATCGGCAGTCCTCGTTCGCTTATCACGACCGGACCTTACCCAACTCGCGTCCTCCCCGCAAAACGCCTGCTCGATTACGCCGCGCGCGGCGGGTTAAGCCAGATGTCCGGCCGCCGCAACGGCTTGTTCTCGATTGGCTCGGCGACCAGCGGCGGCGCCTCGGTGCAGTCGAACACCCAGGGGTCCATCGGGCTCTGTCGCGACGGTGAAAGAAGCAGCGCTGCGCCCGGCCGCTGCCGCTTGACGTTCCAGCCCATGTTCACCGCGGCCCAGCCGACCAGCATGGTGTGCCATTCGTCGGTGAGCTCGCGCGAGTCGTCGAAACAGTGGAGGAGCTCGAGCGCATAGGGATCATGGCGAAGCTGCGCGTCGGCAAAGGTGAGCCCGGTGCCGACATGGCGGATCACATGGGCTGTCGCATCGGACTGGACGTGCCAGCAGGAGCGTTCGAGGATGTCGAAGACAGTCGAGGGATAGACGCCATCGTTGAAGCGATAGCGGACGCCGGAGGTCCGTGCGCGTAACGGCGGAGCGGTGAGCGGCGGCGCCCGCAACGGCGGCAGAGGCGGGGCGCCGACCGCATCGGTCGGCAACGCACCAAAGATGATATTGCGCCTGTTGAACTCCATGGCGAACGCCCCGCTACTTTACAACTGCAGACAGTGAATCACGGGACGGATTCGCTGTCAGCCCAGGTTGGGGCGATTTCGTGGCAGGTGTGGCATTCGGGAATCGGTTCGCCCCATCCGAAAGGAAGCCCAAAAAGAAAGGCCCCGGCGCGTGCCAGGGCCTTCGGATTATCAGATGTGATCGGAGCAGAGCTCCGTCAAGATCAGCGCGAGTAGAACTCGACGATCAGATGCGGCTCCATCTGCACCGCGAACGGCACGTCCGACAGCGCCGGGATACGGATGAACTTCGCGGTCATCTTGCCGTGATCGGCCTCGATGTAATCGGGGACGTCGCGCTCGGCGAGCTGGCTCGCTTCCAGCACCACGGCGAGCTGCTTCGAGGCTTCCTTGACCTCGATCACGTCGCCCGGCTTGACCTGGTAGCTCGCGATGTTGACCTTGCGGCCGTTCACCTTGATGTGGCCGTGGTTGATGAACTGGCGGGCGGCGAACATCGTCGACACGAACTTGGCGCGGAACACCACGCTGTCGAGACGGCGCTCGAGCAGGCCGATCAGGTTCTCGCCGGTGTCGCCCTTGAGGCGACCGGCCTCGACATAGATGCCGTGGAACTGGCGCTCGGAGATGTTGGCGTAATAGCCCTTGAGCTTCTGCTTGGCGCGCAGCTGCACGCCGAAGTCGGAGAGCTTGCCCTTGCGGCGCTGGCCGTGCTGGCCGGGGCCGTATTCACGACGGTTGACGGGGCTCTTCGGGCGGCCCCAGATGTTCTGGCCCATGCGGCGATCGATCTTGTACTTCGCCTCACTGCGCTTAGTCATCGCGTCCTCTTCGATCAAGTTAGGGATTGAGGAAACGCGCCCTCCTGTGTGTCCGGGAAACCCGGTCCACCGACAGGCCCCTCCCCAAAGCATGAAGGGAGAAGGCCACGGGTCGCGAAACGCAACGCGGGCCGAAAGCGGCCCGCGAGCAGGGGGTTCTTAGGCGAGAAACTGCCGGCTTGTCAAACCGCAACCGCCGCTTTTGCCGGCAAAATCACCCTTTCGGCCCCTTCAGGACGGTCATTTTCCGCCGCCCCGCCTCGCATCCCGGGTCAGCCTCCGCCGGCCCGCGCCCGGGAACCGGGCGGGCCCGCAGTTCGGCCGCGATCTCCCCGTTCAGCACCTGTTCGAGCCGGATCGCCGTCCGGGCGATCATGGCACCGTCGGTAACCCGGTGATCCCAGCGGATCAGGATGGCAATCGTCTGGTCCGGCCCGACGACGTCGTAATTGATGATGAACGGTCCCGGGCTCAGGGCGAGGAGCTGGCCGCCGCCGCACGCGGCGACGCTGGTGACCGAGAAATTGCCGAACCAGTTGGCGCGCTGGCGGCCGAAATTCAGCCCGACCCACCAGGCGAACCGGCGCAGCGGCAGCGGCAGCCGGGTCGCCCGCATGATCTTACGGAACATGGCGACGTCCCCGACCGGCGCCTCCTTGCCCTGCCGGATGACCGCGTCGATCTCGGCCAGCGACATGGCTTCGGGGGCGGAGACGCGCTGCGGCAGCACGCAATCCTCGCCATTCTCGACCCGGGCAATGGTGACGGTGGCGACGCTGCGCGGCAGCTCGTAAAGGCAGCGCCGCGGCCAGCCGGTATAGAGCGTGCGCAGGACCGGCTCGTCACGGGCGACCAGGGCGAACGCCTTGACGAAGATCGCGGCGAAACCGGGCGGGTGGACGGCCGCGGCGCGGGCCTCCAGCAGCGGACCGATCTGGATCGTCCGGGCCAGCGATACGAACGGCACGCCGCGCGAGGCATGCATCAGATCGATGATCAGACGGCGGTGCAGCGAAATCGGCCTGGTCGTTCCGCGCATCCTGGACCTGTCGCTCCCGTTCGTTCTGCTTGGCCTGATCCGGCTCCCCGGCGGCGGCTGCTGTTAACACCGCAGGCCGGGTTACGGAAGCGCCGCTCTAGGGTGCCGGTGCGGCCGGCGGCCCGAGCACGGCCCGTGCCACGCCCAAAATCGTCTTCTTCGTCATGGGCTTCGCCTCCAATCCTGCTTTTCGTTTGGAACGTGAAGCGGCACGGACTCAGCGCTTGATCCCCTCGAAGCTTGCGGCAATGCCGCGCTGGAACAGGGACCAGTCGAAGCCGAGCGCCAGCGCGACGTAGCCGCGCGCGATCATCGCATTGGCCTGATCGGCGCTGCGCGCGGCGCCGCCGATCGGCACGCCCGATCTGAGGATGCCGGCCTCGGCGCGGGCGATGAGGGATTTCACCAGGGGATCATCGAGTTGCCCGCGCTTGTTGATCGAGGTCGCGAGATCGCCCGGGCCGATCACCGCGATGTCGATGCCGGGCGTGGCCATGATCTCGTCGATGCGCTCGACCGCTTCGACATGCTCGATCGTGACCATGCAGATCATGTCGTCATCGGCCGTCGCCATGTAATCCGCCATCGACACGTTCCAGTGGAACGGCGCGTGGAACGGACCCCACAGGCGGTCGCCGCGGGGTGGGTAGCGCACGCTGCGCACCGCCTTCTCGGCGTCCGCTCGGCTCGAAATCATCGGGAAGTTGATGCCGAGCGCGCCGAGGTCCATCGGCGCCTTCGCCAGATGCGGCTCGTTGGCGGCGATCCGCACCAGCGGCACGCAGGGCGTGCCCGCGGTGGCGGTGATCATCGCGTGCGCGGTGGAGAGATCGATCGGCCCATGCTCGAGGTCGACGATGATCCAGTCGAGCTGTTGCGCCATGATGCGCACGGTCTGGATGCTCGGGATGGTGGCGATGGCGCCGAACGTCGGCCGCTTGTCGCGCCAGGCCTGCTTGAGGCGGTTGAGCCGTTGGGGCGGTGCGGACATCGGCGGTCTCCGTCAGGCCGGGACGCGGCCGCCGAAATAGGGCGTGAGCGCGCGGCCGAGCTGATGTGGCTTGTTCGAGGTGAAGATCATGGTGGCGCCGCCATCGTCGGCGTCGCCAGCCGGGGGGCCCAGCAGGTCGACGACGCGGCGCGCGATCGCCGGTGCCGGATCGATCCAGGTGACGGGCCAGGGCGCCAGGCGTTCGAGCCGGTCGAGCAGCAGCGGATAATGCGTGCAAGCGAGCACGACCGTGTCGGTGCGATCAGCGGGATCGGCGGCGTCGCCCACGAAGCAGGGTGCGATCTCGGCGGCGATGGCCGCGTCGCTGACCTGCGTTCCGCTGAGCGCGGCCTCCGCCAGTGACGCAAGCTCCGGCGAGCCGACCAGGGTGAGGTTGCAGCCTTGCGCAAAATCGCGGATCAGCGCGTGGGTATATTCGCGCTGCACGGTCGCCTTGGTGCCGAGCACGGAGACGCGCCTGGTCTTTGACTGCGCGCAGGCCGGCTTGATCGCCGGCACGGTGCCGACGAAGGGCGTGGGGTAGGCGGCCCGCAGCGGCGCCAGCGTCTGCACGGAGGCAGTGTTGCAGGCGATCACGACGAGGTCGGGCCGGTGCGCGGCGATCAGCTCGCCCATCAGCGGCACCACGCGGGCGACCAGCGCCCGCTCGCTGTGATGGCCGTAGGGAAAGAAGGCGTCGTCGGCGACATAGACGTAGTGGGCGTCAGGCCGCGCCCGCACCACCTCGCGCAGCACGGACAGGCCGCCGAGGCCGGAGTCGAACACGAGAATCGTAGGGCGATGGGTCACGCGGCGAGTGTACCGGAATGGGAGGGGCGATTCAGTCGGTTTTTCTGCGGGGTTTGGCGGCAGTGAGGCGCTTGGGTGTGTTCCAGCGGCAGAAGGGAAGGTTCAAAAACGCGCATGTGGGCCAAGCTGGCCATCCAGAAACCGATGTCCTCCCGGCGAACGCCGGGATCCATGACCACCGGCGGAAATTGGCGCCAAGGCCGTCCGCTCCAGCGTGCCTCAAACAACCGCCGCGGCGTAGGGGTCCCGGGTCGGCGCCGCGCCAACGCTTGCGCGTTGCCGCAGCTTGCCGGACGACAGCGGAAATGAAAGCGACATTGCGAGCGCAGTGTTCAGCCCGGAGACGTCGCTGACGGGTGTTCGGGGACATAGTTGACAGTTGTGGGGTCGCGCAGATCAATCGCTGCGCTCCTCGCAAGGACGGCGGTGAGACATGGGCAAAACATGCATTCTCATTCTCGCACCCGCTTTCGCGTCCGAGTGTTGCTCATCTGGTCGCCCTCCTAACAATGAGGGCGCGGGAAAGGCCGGGTGCCGGTCGCACCCATGGCCCGCCTGCGAAAAAAATGCAGGCGGCAGGAACCACAGGTACGGGCCGGATCATCCCGGCCTTCCCCGCGCAATGGTTTGAACGGCTTATACGTGATCTCCCCGGGGATCGGCTTTCTTGCCCCCGTCGCCAGCGCGCTCGTCGAACTTGCAGCGCCAGCTTGGCATCAGCACCGGGATGCCAGGACCACACGACTTCGCCGTACGCATCGGATCGTTCGTCGGCATGATCGCTCACGCTGCAACCCGATACGCCCACCGCATCCCGCACCCAACGCTCGTGACGATCGCGATGCGCCCCTCAAGTGGGACGGGATGCGACACCATAACATTGAATTCTGAAAAACGGAAGAGAAAAATTCGGATTTACTGACGGCACCATCCGGCCGGGGTGGGATGAGCCGAGACGGCGTCAGGCCACGGCGATTTTTCAGTTACATTAGCATTGACTAATTGATTAGTGGTTGCTATTCTTTTCCTATGATCCAGCCTGAAACCGTTACGGCCGTCATGCGCGCGCTGGCCGACCCCACGCGGCGCGCGGTGTTCGAGCGCATCGTCAATTCCGACGAGATCACCGTCGTCGAGCTCACGCGCGGCAGCACCGTCACGCAGGGCGCCATCTCGCAGCATCTGAAATCCCTGAAGCAGGCCGGCCTGGTCTGCGAGCGCCCCGAGGGGCGCAAGGTCTATTACCGCGCCGAGCCCCGCGGCCTGGAGCCGCTGGCCGACTGGATGAGCCATTACGGCGTGTTCTGGCGCGACCGCTTCGCCAATCTGAGAAACCTGCTGAAGGACATCGATCCATGAACCAAGCCGTGAATGCCAAGACGCAGGCCATCGTCGTCGAGGACATCTTTCCTCATGCGCCGGAGATCATCTGGAAAGCCCTGACCAATGGCGACCTGATCGGCCGCTGGCTGATGGCGCCCAAGGGCTTCGAGCCCGTCACGGGCAATCGCTTCACGTTTCAGACCACGCCGGCGGGCCAATGGGACGGCACCATTCACTGCGAGGTGCTGGAGGTCGTGCCGAACGAGCGGCTGTCCTACGCGTGGAGGGGTGGCCACGACAGCAATGTCGGCTACGGCGCGAAGCTGGAGACGGTGGTCACCTTCAGCCTGACCAGGGCCGACACGGGCACGCGCCTTCGCCTGGTGCATTCCGGCTTCGTGCTGCCGGCCAACGAGACGGCGTATCGCAAGATGGGCGAGGGCTGGAAGACGGTGGTCGAGAAGCTCGATCAGATCGTCGCCGAGCAGGCGTCATCGCAGCGGCCGCATTGAACAAGGAGAGCGACATGACGAATTCCTTTGCCGGCGGCTGCGCCTGCGGCGCAGTCCGCTACGAGATCACGGGCGAGCCGGCTGTGATGCTGGACTGCCAGTGCCGGCAATGTCAGCGCGACAGCGGCACCGGGCATCAATCGCATTTGACCTTCGTCGCGGCGGAGGTGAAGGTCGACGGCGAGGTGTCGCACTGGCAGACCACAGGCGACGGCGGCACCGTCAAGCGGCGCGCGTTCTGTCCGACCTGTGGCTCGTCGATGCACCTGACGTTTCCGGCGATGCCCGATGTGTTCATCGTCACGCCCGCAAGCCTCGACGATCCCAGCCGCTACCGACCGCAACTGGTGTCGTGGACCGCCGCCGGACATCCCTGGGATCACCTCGATCCGGCGCTGCCGAAATTCGAGACGATGCCGCCGCGGTGAGTGGGGCGCCGCGGCGACGAGGCTGGATTGCCACCGCAAAGCTCTCGTCAACTGCGCTTGAGGTGTTGCGCGGATCGTTTCCGAATCGTCATGGCCGGGCCTGTCCCGGCCATCCACGTCGTCCTGCGCGCTCCGAACGACGTGGATGCCCGGGACAAGCCCGGGCATGACGGAGTAACAAATGGACGGTCGTTATGGCCGCCTGGTCCATTCTTCAAATGCGATAGCCTTGACTATCACCCGCTCCTCCCAATGAAATTTGACGAGCCACAGACCCGAAGCGCCGGCGCGGACGTTCAGGGCTCTGAGGTTTGAGCTGGTGTTTTGGAGGAGATCCGCATGGCGCCAGAGTGTGCGCAGTCGACCGTGTACTTCGATGGATCCTGTCCGCTGTGTCGGGCGGAGATCGGCTATTACGGCCGGACCGATCAGGCGGGTGCGCTGTGTTTCGTCGACGTCTCCAAACCAGGCGCGGAAACGCCGGATGGCGTGACCCAGCAACAGGCGATGGCGCGGTTTCATGTGCGTGCCAGTGACGGGCGCCTGCTCTCGGGCGCTGCGGCGTTCGTCGAGATCTGGCGCCGTCTGCCGCGTTGGCGCTGGGCGGCGCGTGTGGCCTCGATGCCGGGCGCGCTGGCGGTCCTGGAGTTCGGCTACAGGCTGTTTCTTCCCGTGCGGCCATTGATCTCGCGCGGCCTGGGCCGCATCCTGCAGCATGGGAAGCAGGAGGGACGCGGAGCGTGACCGGGCAGGCTGGCGGCACGATGTCGCGCTTTCTCAACTGGTTCTTCCGCAATCGCGCGACCGGCGAGATCACGATCGCCCAGATGCCGAACCCGGCGCTGTGGATCGTGCTGGTGGGAAGCCTCGTGGGCTGGGCCTTGCACCCGCCGGGTCGGACGGGCGCGAATCTGGATTGTCTGGTGAAGGCCGGTCTCGTCGTCTGGGCCGTCGATGAGCTCGTGCGCGGCGTCAATCCCTGGCGCCGCTGTCTCGGGGCCGCCGTGCTGATCTACGAGGTCTCGACGTTGGGATGGACGTGAGCAGATGTGTGACGCGCCCCGATGATGTCGGTCGCTTGATATGCATCAACCGGCAAAGACGGCTGCTGACCGATTGTGGGCTATGAAGTCGTCCGGCCTCGATGGCATGGAGGTATCTCGGGCGTTCTGCGTAGGCCGTCGCCGGACAGGAACTGCGGCCTCATGAGTCCGACCACGATCAACGACGCGAGCGCTGCCGCGCGTCCGGAGCATCCGGGTGCCGCACCCGTGTTTCGCGCCCGCAAGCTCTCCAAGACCTACCGCATGGGCGAGGTCGAGGTGCATGCGTTGCGCGACGTCGATCTCGACATCTACGAGGGCGAGTTCGTGGTGCTGCTCGGCCCCTCGGGATCCGGCAAGTCGACCTTGCTCAACATTCTCGGCGGGCTGGACAGCCCGACCTCGGGCGAGGCGCAGTGGCGCGATCATCAACTGGTCGGCGCCGGCGATGCCGAGCTGACGCGCTACCGGCGCGAACATGTCGGCTTCGTGTTCCAGTTCTACAACCTGATCCCGAGTCTGACGGTGCTCGAGAACGTCGCGCTGGTCACCGAGATTGCCGACAGGCCGCTCGATCCGCGCGAGGTGCTCAAGCTCGTCGGGCTCGAGCGGCGGATCGACCACTTTCCCTCGCAGCTCTCCGGAGGCGAGCAGCAGCGCGTCGCGGTGGCCCGCGCCATGGTCAAGGCGCCCGACGTGCTGTTGTGCGACGAGCCGACCGGCGCCCTGGACTACGAGACCGGGAAGGTGGTGCTCGCCGCGATCGCGCGCGCCAACGCGCAGCTCGGGACGACCACGATCATCATCACGCACAATGCGGCGATCGCCGGCATGGCCGATCGCGTGCTGCGGCTCGGCGGCGGGCGCATCGTCGGCGAGGAGCGCAATGCACGGCGGCTGTCGGCCGAGGAGGTGCATTGGTGAGCCTGCTGGACCGCAAGCTGTGGCGCGACATCGGTGCGATGCGCGGGCAGGTGATCACGATCGCGCTGCTGGTGGCGGCCGGCGTCGCGGTGTTCGCAGGCTCGGTCTCGACCTATCTGTCCCTGCGCGACGGCTGCGAGCAGTTCTATGCCGATGGCCGGTTTCCGCAGATCTTCGTCACGCTGAAGCGGGCGCCGCTGGCGCTGGTGCCGCGACTGAGCTCCATCGCCGGCGTGGTCGCGGTCGAGCCGCGCATCGTGCGCGAGGTGATCGTCGACTGGCCGGCGGCGTCGCAGCCGGTCTCGGCGCGCCTGGTGTCGCTGAGCCGCGCGGGCGACGAAGCGCTGGCGCGTTTGCATCTGCGGCGCGGCACGGCGCCCGAGCCGGGGACCGCGCGCAGCGCCGCGGTCAATGAGGCGTTTGCCGAGGCCAATGGCGTCAATCCGGGCGACGACATCCGCGTGCTGCTCAATGGCCGCGTGCAGGGCTTCCGGGTCTCCGGCATCGCCTTGTCGCCGGAATATGTCTACGCGGTGAAGCCGGGATTGCCGATCCCCGACGATCGTCTCTACGCCATCCTGTGGGTCGACCGGAGCGCGGCCGAGGCCGCCTTCGATATGAAAGGGGCGTTCAACGACGCCGTGATCGCGCTCGCCCCGGGCGTCGATCCCAAGCCCGTGATCGAGGAGCTCGACCGGCTGCTCGAGCCCTATGGCTCGATCGGCGCGATCGCGCGGCGCGACCAGCCGTCGAACCGCTTTCTCGAGGACGAGTTGAACCAGCAGAAGGTGATGTCGATCACCATCCCCATCATCTTCTTCGGTGTCGCCACATTCCTGCTCAACGGCGCGCTCGGGCGGCTGGTCGCCGCGCAGCGCGAGCAGATCGCGGCGCTGAAGGCGCTCGGCTTTCCGACGCTGCGGCTCACCTTCCATTATCTCAAGCTGATGCTGGTGATCGTGCTGATCGGATCGGCGCTCGGCATCGCCGGCGGCGTCGGCTTCGGCCATGCCATGATATCGAGCTATCAGGGATTCTTCCGTCTGCCCGAGCTGCCATTCCGGCTGGCGCCCTGGGCGGCGGTGGCCGGCGTCGCGATCAGCGTCGCGGCGGGCGCGCTCGGCGTGGTCACGGCGCTTCAGGAGGTCGTCGGCCTTGCGCCGGCAGAGGCGATGCGGCCCGCGATGCCGCTGGGGTTCCGCCGCTCCTGGATCGAGCGCATCGTGCCCGGCACGGCGTTCGGCGCGCGGCGGATGATGATGCTGCGCAACGTCGCGGGGCGGCCGTTCCGTTCGCTGTTCACCATCATCGGCATCGCCTTCGCGGTGCCGATGATGGTGCTCGGGATCTTCTGGCGCGACGCCATCGGCGAGATGATCGAGCTGCAGTTCAACCTGGTCGAGCGCGGCAACGCCACGATCACGTTCATCCATCCGATGGACCGCGCGATCCTGCGTGACCTGGCGCGCCAGCCCGGCGTGCTCGCGATCGAAGGCCAGCGCATCGTTCCGGTGCGGCTGCGGGCCGGGCATCAGAGCTACCTCACCTCGGTGATCGGACTGGCGGCCACCGACGAGCTGCGCCGGCCGCACGATTCCGCACGTCGCCCGATCGTCGCGGCGCCCGATGGCATCACCCTGACCCGACGCCTCGCCGAGCGGCTGGCGCTGAGCGCGGGGCAGATCGTGACGGTGGAGGCGATGGAAGGCCGCCGGCGGCGGCGCGACCTGCCGGTGAGCGCCATCGTCGACGAGGCGATCGGCATGGCGTCCTACATGGACATCGACACGCTCAACCGCTTCACCGGCGAAGGCGCGGTGATCTCGGCGGCGAGCCTCCATGTCGAGCCGGCGGCGCTGGCCGCGCTCGGCGCGAGGTTCAAGAGCATGCCGAAAATCGAATCCGTCACCATGAAGGCCTACACCCTCGCATCCTTCATCGAGAAGATCGCGGGCCTCGTGTTCGTCACCGCCGGCATCCTCACCGGTTTCGCCGCGATCATCACCGTGGGCGTGGTCTACAACAGCGCCCGCATCAGCCTGCAGGAGCGCGCCTGGGAGCTCGCCAGCCTGCGCGTGCTCGGCTTCACCCGCGGCGAGGTCGCGGGCATCCTGTTCGGCGAGTTCGCGCTGGACATCGCGGTCGGGATTCCGCTCGGCCTGTTGCTGTCGCACGCCATCATCGGGCTGATCGCGCGGCTGCATTCCAGCGAGAGCTTTCAGATCCCGGGTGTGATCGCGCCGCGGACCTACCTGATCGCGACCGCGGTGGTCTTGGCCAGCGCCGCGATCAGCGCCATCATCGTTCGCAGGAGGGTGGATCGGCTCGATCTGGTCGCGGCCCTCAAGACCAGGGAATGAGCATGCCCCCCGTTTTGCGCCGCGTCGTCATCGTATCGAGCGTTCTGGCCGCGGCCGGCATCATCGCCTGGATGGTGATGCCGGGTCCGGTCCCGGTGGAGACGGCCGCGGTGACGAAAGGGCGGTTCGTTGCCACCGTCGATGACGACGGCAAGACGCGGGTGCGCCAGCGCTACGTCGTGGCGGCGCCGCTCGCCGGCCGTCTCGGGCGCATCCGCTTCAAGGCCGGCGACCAGGTCAAGGCCGACGACGTCGTCGCCACCATCACGCCGGCGCCGGCACCGCTGCTCGATCCGCGCTCCCGCCGCGAGGTCGAGGAGCAGCTCGGCGCGGCCGAAGCCAATGTCGAGCGGGCCAAGGAGGTGGTGGCGCGGGCGCAGGCGCAGAGCGCGCAGGCGAGCGCCGATCTGTCGCGCACGACGGCGCTGGCCGCCAGCGGCGCTGCGACGGCGCAGGCGCGGGAGCGCGCCGAGCTCGCGATGCGGATTGCCGAACGTGACCTGCGCGCCGCCGAATATGCCGACCATGCCGCCGAGCACGAGCTCAGCCAGCTCAGGGCGATGCTGGCGCGCTACGGGAGCAACACGGATACCGACGCGCCCGCGGATAGCTGGAACGTGACCGCACCGGTCGGCGGGCTGGTGCTGAAGGTGACCCAGGAAAGCGAAACGACGGTGCAGCCAGGCGCGGCGCTGCTCGAGCTCGGCGATCCCCGTGATCTCGAAGTGGTCATCGACGTGCTCAGCACCGACGCGGTCGAGATCCGTCCCGGCGCCGAGGTCACGATCGATCGCTGGGGCGGGGCGGGCCGCCTGTCGGGACGGGTTCGCCGGGTCGAGCCGGCGGCCTTCACGAAGATCTCCACGCTCGGCGTCGAGGAGCAGCGCGTCAACGTGCTGATCGACATCGTCTCGCCGGCCGAGCAATGGCAGCGGCTCGGCGATGCCTATCAGCTCGATGCGCAGATCGTCGTCTTCACGCAGGAGGACGCGACCATCGTTCCGACCGGCGCGCTGTTCAAGCGCGGTGACGACTGGTCGGTGTTCGCGCTGAAGGATGGGCGCGCCGAGTTGCGCACCGTCCGGCTCATCCGGCGCTCGGGCCGGTTCGCCGCCGTGGCCGACGGCGTCGCCAGCGGCGATGTCGTGATCATCTATCCCAGCGACCGGGTCGCCGCCGGCGTCAAGGTGGCGCCACGCTGACCTGCGGCCGCCGCAGAAGCGTTCCTCAGCGCTGCGACGCCAATTCTCTCAGCCGCGCATGACGCGCCAGCGCATGCGCGATCAGGCTGTCCATCAGCGCCGGCTGGGGCAGGCCGGTGGCCTCCCACATCTTCGGATACATGCTGATGTTGGTGAAGCCCGGCAGGGTGTTCACCTCGTTGACGTAGACCTCCTCGCCGTGGACGAAGAAGTCGACGCGCGCGAGACTCTCGCAGCAGAGCACGCCGAACACCTCGGTGGCCATCTTGCGGATGCGCGCGGCGAGCGCAGGTTCGACCTGCGCCGGGACGTGCAGCGAGGCGCCGGATGCGTCGGTGTACTTGGCTTCATAGGAATAGAAGCCGTGGCTGTCGGCGGGCACGATCTCGCCGAGCTCGGAAGCCGCCACCTTGCCGTCGGGATGCTCGAGCACGGCGCATTCGATCTCGCGCACCGGGCTGATGCAGCGCTCGATCAGGATCTTGCCGTCGAAGCGCAGCGCGAGGCGGCAGGCAGCGTCGAACTCCGCTTCGTTGCGCGCCTTGGAGATGCCGACCGAGGAGCCGAGATTGGCCGGCTTGACGAACAGTTCGGGCGAGCCCACCGCGGCGACCGCCGCCTCATAGCTCACCGCCGATGCGGCGGTCATGGTGACGAACGGCACGATCGGCAGGCCGGCGTCGCGCAGCAGGCGCTTGGCGACGTCCTTGTCCATCGCCGCCGCCGATCCCATGACGCGGCCGCCGACATAGGCAACATCGGCGAGCTCCAGCGCGCCCTGCACGGTGCCGTCCTCGCCGTTCGGACCGTGCAGCACCGGGAAGACGACGTCGAAGGCGAGCTCGCGCGAGGCGCCGTCGCCGATGACCAGCGCGCGGCCCTGGCCGGCCGGCAGCAGCACGATCTGCGGGCCGTCCGCGGGCACGGTCAGGGCCGCGCCTGTGCCGTCATTCGCGGCGTCGGCCAGCACCCAGCGTCCGTCGGTGGTGATGCCGATCAGCGTGACGGCGTAGCGGCCGGCATCGAGCGAGCGGACAATGTTGGCCGCCGAGGCGCGCGAGACGTCGTGCTCCGCCGAGCGCCCACCGAACAGGATCGCCACGCGCGTCTTTGTCTCTGTCATCGTCCTCGTCCAGCCCTGGTCCTTGCGGTGCGCGACCGTACAGCGAGACGTCGAGGCGTGGCAATTGAGCTGTTGTGCCGGTGGACAAGGCGGCGCCACTCAACGCCAGCCGATCCCGCCGTCCGAGCACACCGCCGTCGTTCCACCTGAATGCATGCAGCTGCGATAGAGCGGCGGCTCGGTGAAGCGGCCCGACCAGATGCCGCGGCCGGCGCGGCGGGCGGCGCGCTGATCGGCGGTGTAAACGCCGCGCGAATATTGCGGCTCCTCGACCGCGAGCCCGCGCGCCACCATGAACTGGCCGAGATCCGTCGCGCCGGCTGCGCAGCGCGCGACGATGCGGCCGTAGCGATCGCCATCGACCGGCAGGCAGCGCAGAACCTTGCCGCGCGTGAACGCGTCCAGCGTGTTGGCGGCCAGCGCGCCGCAACGATATGGCCTGCGGTCGCGGCCGCGGCAGAGCTGCGCGCTTTCGGGCGCGTCGATGCCCCACAGGCGAATGCGCTCGCCATGAATGTCCAGCGTGTCGCCATCGACGATGCTGACGCGGCCGACGAGCTCGGCGGCTGCGGCGGGGAAGCTGAGGAGAAGCGGCAGAACGAGGCAGGCGAGGCGGGGGAGGAGACGTCGCAAGATCGGCACCTGTGGCGCTGAGAGGGGCGTGATCGCTCGCTGCGCGAATCGATCGCGGATCATCCCGATCTATAGCGAAGTGGAGTTGCGCGATTGTGTGGCGAGCACCGCGACAGCAGCGGAGCGCAATCGGAGCAGGTCGTCGCGAGAGCGGTTCAGCGAAGGCCGGCGTCCGCGCGGCTGTCGGGTGCGCGCGCCGCGCGTTCGACCTCGGCGGCGAGCATGCTCAGATGCTCGGCCAGGCGCGCGAACAGCTCGCGCTTGTCGCGGTCGGTGGCGAGATCACGAATGAGGGCGCATTCTGCCGCGTCGGCCCGCAGCTTGTCCGGCTGGGTCATAAACTCTGACATGTTCCGCTTCCCTGCCGCGCCGGCAACAGTTCAGAACGGTGGATCTTCATGTTTGTTCCGGGTGTCGATGTATTTTTGCGAGTGCGGCGCTCGGTCCTGATCGGAGTACCTCCGCGGATCAGAGGCGACACACGACGCGCGCGGTTCGACTGTCTATCGTTCACCGGGCCACCATGTCGAGGCCGGATGTGCGGCCGAGATCTTGGTCTCGCGCAATGCCACCAGCGCGCTGCGCTTGTAGGGATGACCGCGAAGCCGCGAACAGTCCTGGCAGCGCATGTAGCGCTCGAGCTCATGGATCGGCGTCGTCTTGGCGCGCCTGATGACGTCGAGCGCGACCGTCTGATTGGTGTCGCAGCCGAGGCAGCGCACTTCGAGATAGTAGTAGCCCGCGTTCAGCGCATCGCCGAGCAGCGGCGACGGCTGCGCCGGTCCCTTGTAGCCGAGCATGCGCTTGTTCCAGGCGTCGCAGGCCAGACGATCCGCTTCCTTGCGTGCGCGCGCGGCCTGCTCCTGCGCGATGCGGATGCCGGCACCGTAGAGTCTCTCGCGCGATTTCGTCGTCATGGTCGCATGATCGACGCTGCGGCGCTCAGCGGCAAGCCGCTAGGATTAGCGCAACAAGAGGCGCTGGATACAAGCTCTCTTACGTGCAGCGCTCCGATACCATCGCCAATCAGTTCGTCGGCGCGGCCTGCGACGAACTGATCGTGCAACGTCCGGCATTCGTGCTACTCGGACGCGACGCGGAGTAGCACCGATGCCCTCGAGCAGCCCCGATGCAGCGCGCTTCACGCTATGCAGTGACGCATGTCTGTCACGATTGAATGGTGGCTTCTCCCACGGCGCGGCATGATGCGGTCCGGCGATGGTAAAAGGGACGGCTGAACGCAACGACACCGCAAAAGTTCCTAAAATTTTTGCACCTGAGTGGCAGTTCCTTCAGCTTGTTCCCGGCGGCGTCGGGCGATAGACGTTGCGCTCGGGGTCAGTCGTGCGAGTGGGTCAGCGTTTCTCAGATTGGATCGGTCGGGGCAGACAGTGGTCGGCGACCACGTTTCTGCTCACCACGTTTGCTGTCGCGATTTCGACCGCAGGCCGGATCGGGTTGGATTTCGCCGGCGCGACGCTGCCCTACGCGACCTTCTATCCCGCGGTCGTGTTCGCCGCGCTGCTCGGCGGCATTCCCGCGGCCATTTTTGCCGCCTGGCTCTCGGCCACGGTGGTGCTGGTGGGCTTCACCGACCGTCCTGATCATACCGAGGCGGTCAACCTCGTCGGGTTCCTGAGCACTGCGGCGCTGATCATCTGGCTTGCGCATCTCTGTCGCGGCGCGCTGATCGAGCTGAAGCGCAGCGAGCATGCGCGCGAATTGCTGCTCGGCGAGCTGAGGCACCGCGTGAACAATCAGCTCGCGCTGTTTCAGGCGATCGTCAGATCGAGCCTGTCGGGCGAGGATCGCGCCAAGGGAGAAGCGATCGCGCTGCGGCTCGATGCCGTCGCGCGCGCCAACAGTCTGGCCTGGTCGGATCACCGCCTGATGACCTTGCGCATGCTGCTCGACGTCGAGCTGCAGCCGTATCGCGCCTCCGGCGCGGTGACGGTCGAGGGGCCGGACATGCCGCTGGGGCCGGAGGCGGTGCGCAACCTCGCGCTGGTGTTTCACGAGCTCGCGACCAACGCCGTCAAATACGGCGCGCTGCGCGGCCCGGGCGGACGGCTCGAGCTGCAGATTGCGCAGGAAGGCGGCCGGGGCACCGTGGCCTGGCGCGAACTCGGTCCGCACCCGATCGAGCCGCCCGGGAAAGAGGGGTTCGGCACGCGCATGATCCGGGCAAGCCTTGCGGCGATCGGCGGCAGCATCGAGCAGGATTATCGCGACGAAGGTCTGGTCTGCCGGATCAGGTTCGAAGCGGCGATGTGACGGAGTGTCGTCGGTCGGTGTGCGGTTCCTCGCAGGCGTCGCATGTCTCGCGGCGCGCGGCATGGCTGCGATGCGAAACGCGCAGCAGCGCTGCCGCGTATGTGTTCGATGGAACGACGCGACATGCTGCTGCTGGCTGGATTGCTGCTGCTCTCGATCACCATCACCTGGGTTGGCACGGAGTATGTGCTGAACCATGTCGTGATCCCGCTGATCGATGACTGAGGGCCGCGTCGTTTGTCCGTCGCGCGGAACGCACTCGGCTTGATCGCCGGCACGAAACGCTTCACCATTCCCGTCAGAACAACAAGGCGGCGCCGCAGGGGCGGGAGACATCCGATGCAATGTTACGAGCTGCAGGGGCCCGGCGGAATCGATGCGCTGGCGCTGGTCGACAAGCCCGTGCCGCATCCGGGGCGAGGCGAGGTGCTGGTGCGGCTGACGGCGGCGAGCATCAACTATCGCGACCTGCTCACGGTGAGGGGCGGCTACGGCTCGCGGCAGAAATTTCCGCTGGTGCCGCTGTCCGACGGTGCGGGCGTGGTCGAGGCGGTCGGCGAGGGCGTCGCGGCGTTCGCGGCCGGCGACCGTGTCATCGGCAGCTTCTTCGAGAGCTGGACCGGCGGCGAGCCGAGCGAGGCGAAGATGCGCGCGGCGCTGGGCGGCGCCGTCGACGGCACGTTGACGCAGTATCGGGTGTTTCCGATGCAGGCGCTGGTGCGGACGCCGGCGCATCTCACCGACATCGAGGCTGCGACCTTGCCCTGCGCCGGCGTCACCGCCTGGAGTGCGGTGATCAAGCTCGGCGGCATCGGGCCCGGCCAGACCGTGCTGACGCAAGGCAGCGGCGGCGTCTCGATCTTCGCGCTGCAGATCGCGAAGATGGCCGGCGCGCGGGTGATCGCGACGTCGTCGAGCGAGGCCAAGATCGCGCGGCTGGCGGCGCTCGGCGCCGACGTGACGCTGAACTACAAGCAGGTGCCGGACTGGGGCAAGAAGGCGCGCGAGATCACCGGGCAGGGCGTCGATCTCGTGGTCGAGGTCGGCGGCGTCGGCACGCTGAACGAATCGATCCGCGCCACCCGGATCGGCGGCACCATCGCCTTCATCGGCGTGCTTGCCGGCGCCCCGGCCTCGGAGCTGCGGCTGCCGCTGATGGTGATGCAGCAGCAGCGGCTGCAGGGCGTCACGGTCGGCGCGGTCGATGATCTCCAGGCGCTGGCGAACGCGCTGGCGCTGCATCAGGTGAAGCCGGTGGTCGATCGCGTGTTTCCGTTCAGCGAGGCACGCGAGGCGTTCCACTACATGGCGAGCGGCGCGCATCTCGGGAAGGTCGCGATCGCGATCGGGTGAGGCGTGGTTTGCTCGCTCCGCGTAGCCCGGGCGAGCGAAGCGACCCCGGGCAACCGTCCCCGCATGTCGCTGCGCTCATGCGGGCTACGACGCTTCCCGATCTTTCGTGACCGCCTTGCGCACCGGCATCGTCATTGCGAGCACGCCGATGATGATGCAGCCGAGCCCGATCCACGCCGTCGGCGCGAGGTGCTCGCCGAGGCCGGCGACGGCGATCGCAACGCCGATCGGCACCCGCAGATAGGATTGCGCGGTCGCGCCGATCGAGCCGAGCGTCTGCACCAGGCGGAAATAGATCACCATCGCGGCGGCGGTCGAGACGGTCGCGAGCGCGGTCAGCGCCAGCACCGAGCGCAGCGACGGTGCCAGCGCCCATGGATGGTCGACGACGAGCGCGACTGGTATCAGCACCGCGGCGCCCGACAGCAGCGATCCCGCGGCCGGCAGCATCGGATCGAGCCCCTTGAAGCTCTTGCCCAGGATCGCAGCGCCGGCATAGCAGATGGTGGCGGCGACGATCGCGAGCTGGGCCCATAATTGCTGGCCAAGCCCGTGCAGCGCCTCGACGCCGACGATGAGGCTGGTGCCGGCGAGGCCGGCCGCGACGCCGATCAGCTTGCGCAGCGTGACGGGCTCGTGGCGCGTGACCAGCGCGGTCAGAAGGAAGGTGAAGATCGGCGAGGTCGCGTTCAGGATCGTGGCGAGGCCTGCCTCGATGGTGCGCTCGGCCCACGCGATGAGCGTGAATGGAACGACGCTGTTGAGGCCGGCCTGGATCAGAAAGCGTTGCCAGATCCTGCGCTCGCGCGGCCAGGCGAGGCCGCGGCTGCGGATGATCGCGGCCAGCAGCAGCCCCGCAATCAGCGTGCGCGCGGCGATCAGGGTCAGTGGCGGGATCGTCTCGACGCCGATCCTGATCAGGGTGTAGGAGGCGCCCCACAGGGTGGAGAGCAGAAGCAGGAGGGCGAGGTCTCGGAGGAGGTCGGAGCTGCGCTGCATATGGGCCTCGCGGACGGAGAGGGAGCCCTTCTCCTAGCCGCTGGCCGCGCGCGACGTTTCGATAGGGAGCGAACTGTTCCCTTGGAGTTCGAAGCGCACGCCAGTCTGGTTCGCGCACTGCGCCCCTGGATCGCTTCGCTGGCGCTCGCGATGTCGGAGCTTGGAGGGCTTCCGGTGCCCACCACCGGCGTCATTGCGAGCGAAGGAATCCAGTCTGTAGGGTGGGCAAAGGCGCGGCCGTGCTGTTTCGTCGCGTGAGATCGTGGTGGCGCCGTGCCCACCATCTCGCCGCGGAGAATGCCGCGCGACGGTGGGCACGCTGCCGCCTTCGGCGGCTGCTTTGCCCACCTTACGTTTTCGTCAGCCGATCAGTTCGCCGGCATGCTCTTCTCGACCAGCTTCACCCAGTACGACGCACCGGCGCTGAGGATGTTGTCGTTGAAGCGGTAGGCCGGATGGTGGCACTCGTTGCCGGGACCCATTCCGAGGAACACGAACGCACCGGGGCGGGCCTCCAGCATGAAGGCGAAGTCCTCGCCGCCCATCAGCGGAATGGCGCGGTCGTTGACGCGCTCCTGGCCAGCGATCTCGCGGGCGACGTCGGCGGCGAAAGCCGCCTGCGCAGGGTGGTTCATCGTCACCGGATATTTGCGCTCGTAGATCGCTTCCGCCGAGCCGCCATAGGCGCGCGCGGTGGC
The DNA here is from genome assembly GCF_051168015.1 of Bradyrhizobium sp. HKCCYLRH3061. NCBI lineage: Bacteria > Pseudomonadati > Pseudomonadota > Alphaproteobacteria > Hyphomicrobiales > Nitrobacteraceae > Bradyrhizobium > Bradyrhizobium sp. HKCCYLRH3061. The sequence goes on along the minus strand of NZ_JBNPUE010000002.1, from coordinate 533,944 downwards.
TTCGGTGACCTCGACGATCCGCTTCTCGACGAGATCGCGGATCTCCGGATCGAGCGTGCGCACGGTGCCGAGCATCTCGACCGTCTCGGGGATCACGTTGAAGGTGGTGCCGCCGTGAATCGAGCAGACCGAGATGACGGCGGATTTCAATGGGTCGACGTTGCGGGCGACGATCGATTGCAGCGCGTTGACGATCTGCGAGGCGATCAGGATGCTGTCGATCGCCCGGTGCGGGCCGGCGCCGCCATGGCCACCCTTGCCGGTGACCTTGATGTGGATCGCGTCGGCCGAGGCGAGCATCGGTCCGGGCGAGATCTCGAAATGGCCTTCTGGGACGCCCGGCATGTTGTGCATGCCGTAGACCTCCTGGATGCCCCAGCGCGTCATCAGGCCGTCGTCGACCATCGCCTTGCCGCCGGCGCCGCCTTCCTCGGCCGGCTGGAAGATGACGATGGCGGTGCCGTCGAAGTTGCGAGTCTCGGCGAGATATTTCGCGGCGCCCAGCAGCATCGCGGTGTGGCCGTCATGGCCGCAGGCATGCATCAGGCCCGGCGTCTTCGAGGCGTAGGGCACGCCCGAGGTCTCCTCGATCGGCAGCGCGTCCATGTCGGCGCGCAGGCCGATGGTCTTGCCGGAGGCCGACTTGCGGCCGCGGATCACGCCGACCACGCCGGTGCGGCCGATGCCGGTCACGACCTCGTCGCAGCCGAATTCGCGCAGTTTGTCGGCGACGATGCCGGCGGTGCGATGCACCTCGTACAGCAGCTCGGGATGTTCGTGGAAATCGTGGCGCCAGGCGGCCATTTCGTCGGAGAGAGCGGCAATGCTGTTGAGGATGGGCATGAGGACCGGATGACTCGCTGAAGTGGAATGGGACGCTGCAGTGATGCGGCCAGACCGGCCGGCAGCACCGCGCTGTCACCGACTATGACCCGGTCAAAAAAGCCAGGCAAGTTGCGCCCGGCCATGGTGCCATGCGCAGATGCGCGGTCATCTCGACCGACCATGCCGGTCGTTCCGGATTTCGGAACGGGAGTCAGGCGAGCGGAGCGGGGGCCGGCACGCGCGGGTATTTGTGCTCGGGCGGCACCTCCAGCCGGAAGGCCCGCAGCTTCGGCTCGTCCCACGCCGCCAATGGCGTCCCGCAGACGCCGCAGTCGAACCGGCCGGCCGAGCCGACCGCGGATGTCGATTCCGCGATCTCGTAGGCGGCACGGCAATGAGGACACGTCACGCTGGATATCTTCATGGGATCACGCTCCTACATCTCTCGCCCGGATGTCTTGAACCAGATCAATGCGGTCCATGAATCGACGTCATCGGCCTCCGGTCGTCACGCCTCCTCGGCCTCCCACGGCGTCGGCGCCTTGGTGAAGGCGCGCCACGCCTCGCGCAGCGGCTCCTCCACGCCCGCCATGGCATGCGACTGCCAGCCGGTGATCGCGGCGGCCGCGATCGCCGCGTCGGTGGAGGTGGTGCCGAGGGTCTCGATCACGCCGGCGGTGACCGCCATGTCGTTGTAGTGGCCGAGCTGCTCCTGGAAGCCGGCGAGCGTTCTCGCGTATTTCTTCGCCGATTTGCTGGCGCCGTAGAGCGGCAGCAGGAAGTCGATGCTGTAGCGCAGCTTCTTCAGCGCAAGACGCAGCCGGTGGCGGCGCTCGGCCGGCAGTTTCTTGAAGCGGCGACCGCGCTTGAGCACCTTCTGATGGCGCTCCGACAGGACGGGCCCGGCGAAATCGATCGCGGGCGCGGCGAGGCGTCGGAGATCGTCGGGGGAGACGTCGTTGCGCCAGCCGCGGGTCTCGATCCATTCGCCGAGGCCGAGCACGAAAGCGGCGCAGCGGCGCTCGGCAATCGCGATGCGCAGCGTGCGATAGGCGAGCTCGCGCCGCCGCTCGGCGAGCGCCCGGAGCGAGTCGAAGCCTGCGACCGTCGGGCAGGCCTCGGCGATCTCGGGCAGCGTATCGGTCAGGAACACGTCGAGGTCGCGCGCTGCCGAGAGGCTCTGCGCCAGCCAGCGCGCATCCGCCTCGAGGCCGTCGAGCCTCGCCGAGGTCCCGAGCGGCCGCATCAGATGCAGCGCGGCGCGCAGGCGGCGCAGCGCCACCCGCAACTGATGCACGCCTTCCGGATCACGGCCGTCCTCCGCCGCAGGCATCGCCTGCAACAGATGATGCAGGCTGCCGCGCAGGACGATCGCAAAGCTCTCGTCCAGCGACACCGCTGGATCGAGGCACGGCTTGCGCGGCTTCTCGGCGCCGGGAGCCTTGCCCGTGGCGAGATCGAAACCGCGCGCCGACTTGCTGCGGATCGAAGGCCGGATCGCTCCGTGATCGCCGATGCGCTGTGCGATCTCGTAGATGGCGGCGGGGTTGCCGCTCTTGAGCTCCAGCTCGATCTCGCTCACGATCTCGCTGTGCTCGGCGGCCTTGATGACGCCGCTGTCGAACGCGATCTCGATGGTCGCGCCGGGCACGTCGAGCATGCGCGCATGGCGATGCACGTCGGCCGTGAACACCGCTTCGAGCGTTGCATCGGCCAGCGTCGCGCGCAGCTCCTCCGGCAGCAGCGCAGCCGCCAGCGCCGGATCGGGCGCCAGCGAAGACACATTCGCCTCCCATTCGCCGCGCTTGAGCGGATCGTCGCAGTGCTGCGCCTTCACGGTCTGCACGAAGCGCGAGCCGCTCTGGCGCACCCGCAAGGTGAAGCCGTTCTTCCACAGCGTGCGCTTCGGCGTGTCGTAGTAGACCGAGGTCAGATGCTTGCGCGAGCCCTTGTTGCGCGCATGCGCGATGACGACCGGCGCGTTGTTGAAGCCGGCGAGCTGATCGGGTGGGACGAGAAGCTTCAGCTCGATCTCGTGGCCGCTGCCGGCCGCCGGATCCGGCAAGGACGGCGCCGCGGCGTCCACGCTGGGCGCCGTGGCATCACCCTGCGTGACCGCATGATCGGCAAGGTGCTGCGCAGTCAAGCTGTCGGCGGCGCCGCCGGGATCGCTGCTCGCCGACTCACCCCCCTCCCGCACGCCGACCGCATGGCCATCGCCGTGGATCGACGCCGGTGCGTTCGAATCGGGCATGTGTCGATTCTGTAACCGTTTAGTGACAGTCATCTCTCGTATAGCTGCAGCCGGCACAAAGGGACAGTGGCATTTCTCGCAGGGCGTCGATGATACGCGACGCGTCGGCGCTTACCGGTCGCATTTTTTGTTGCCGCTTCAATGACAAGTGCTCGCGCTTGCGCGGACAGGCGCTCACGGAGATATGTCCGTCGCAGCCGCAATGCACCGTCGCGCGGCCGCGCTGCCACAGCGGGAACTTCAGATCGAGCCGGTGAGCATGAAGCGCGTGGCGACGAAGACGGCGGCTGCGGTGGTCGCAATGCTCGCGGCGGCCACGAGGCCGCGGCCGCGACGCGCCAGCGCGCGGGAGCGCTCGCGGGGATCCTGCGCCGGATCGTAGGATGCGCGCCGGCTGCGGCGGTGGCGCACCGCCTGCACCCAGAGGGCCAGCGCGGCGATGCCGGTTGCCACTGCAAACACGGTTGTCACGCCGGCGGCAAAGCCGAGATCGACACCGATGCTTTCCAGCATGGCCCGCAGTTGCACCGCAAGCCGTGCCAGGAGAGTTGCGGCATAATCGGCCGCCGCGGCGCCGGTGTAGAGCAGAACGGCCGTCCACACCACAGCGGCCATTGCAATCAGGATCGACACCAGCACCGCGAGGCCGTCGCCGGCCATGAAGCCGATCGAGGCGGCGATCAGCGCCAGCGCCGGCATCACGTTGCCCATCGGGATCGGCAGGATGATGGTGACGGCCATCAGCAGCAGCGGCAGCGCGAGCAGCATCCGCGCCGGCCGGCCGGTCAGCCAGACCAGCCGGTCCTCGCGCAGGCCGCGTTCGGCATAGCCCGCCCAGTCCAGCCCGGCGCGGATGATCTTGCGCAGCAGCCGCTGCGGCACCGGCCGGCGGCGCAACTGCTCGGGCAGCCATAGCCGCTCGGCGCCGAACAGGATCTGCAACGCGACCAGCGCGACAAACGTGCCGAACACCATGCCGAATGGGCCAGGCAACGGGATCAGCGCCGGCAGGGTCAGCAGCAGCAGGGTCAGGCCGAGACCTTCCGACTCCAGCCGGTCGAACAACTCGCCGATCGACGGCTCCTCGGACCGCACCGTGCGGGCGATCGCGAGCAGCCGGCGGCTGATCGGCCCGTTGTGACGGCGCGGCGCCGAGGAGTCCTCATCGTCGGATGTGACATCATTCATTGCCACGCAGCAACCTCATGTCCTCTGACCTGCCTCACTTCATCGGCTCGACCGCAGGCCGCGTCTTCCACAGCGAGTAGGCGATGCCCGCGCCGAGCAGACCGAAGGTGATGCCGAGCGAAATGGCGGGCGGAAACTTCTCGAGCCCGAGCAGGTCGGCCAGGAAGATCTTCGAGCCGATGAAGATCAGCACCGCCGCCAGCGCCAGCTTGAGATATTGGAAGCGATCGACCATCGCGGCGAGCGCGAAATAGAGCGCGCGCAGGCCGAGGATCGCGAAGATGTTCGAGGTGTAGACCACGAACGGGTCGGTCGAGATCGCGAAGATCGCGGGCACCGAGTCGACCGCGAAGATGACGTCGGCGAACTCGATCAGGATCAGCGCCAGGAACAGCGGCGTCATGAACCAGGTCGGCTTGCCGCGCGCGTCAGGCTGGCGCACGAAGAAGCGCTCCTCGTGCAGGCGGTCGGTGACGTCGAAGCGGCGGCGCATCCAGGCCAGCGCCGGATTGGCGCCGACGTCGTGCGGCTTGTCCTTGAACACCAGCATCTTGACGCCGGTCGCGACCAGGAACAGCGCGAACAGATACAGCACCCAGCTCGCCTGGGCGACGATCGCGGCGCCGAGGCCGATCATGATCGCGCGCAGCACGATCACGCCGACGATGCCCCAGAACAGCACGCGGTGCTGATAGGCGCGCGGGATCGCGAAATAGCTGAAGATCATGGCGATGACGAAGACGTTGTCCATCGCCAGCGCCTTCTCGATCGTGAAGGCGGTGAGATAGGCGGTGCCGGCCTCGGCGCCGAGCTGCCACCACACCCAGGCGCCGAAGGCCAGGGCGAGCATGATGTAGACGGCGCTCATGACGAGGCTCTCGCGGACCGAGATCTCGCGCGTCTTGCGATGGAGGATGCCGAGGTCGAAGACGAGGAGGGCGAGCACGATTGCGAGGAAGGCGAGCCACATCCAGACGGGCTTGCCGGCAAACGCGATGAACAGGAATTCCACGACGGGTCCTCTTAATCAGGCCGGTGAGATTGATGTCAGGTCCGACATCGTGAGCGCACCGGCAGCTTCACCAGAGGGGCCCGGACCAGGGGTAGGCGACGGACGTAGGTGTGTGCCGATTGGTTTTCAAGAGCCCGCGGTTTGCGTCAACGTTCAGCAAGATGAACGGCGAGGTGCGACAGAGTGTCTGCCACCCCGGCAGGCGTCTTGCAGGCGGGCGTCGGTCAACTAATTCCAGAGGACCGGAGATCCGGGCCCCTCTGATAGTCCCCGGGACTATGATGTCGGACTCTCTTTCATGACCGATACCGCTGACGGTATTGCGCGCTTTGGAGCGCGGAGGAGTTTGACGAGATGCGGCCACACGCGTCGCTTGTAGCTATCGGCCCTCGCGGCTCTCGCCCCCCACTTCACCATCCAGACAATCGTCATCCGCGTGCCTTCCGGAATCCTCCGGTTGGGGCCGGGATCGTGATGGAACCGGAGTGCCTGCTCGCCACTTTGTATGGAACCCGCGCGCCGAGGCGCGCTGGCATCTTGTGTACGGGAGACAATCGTGACCACGGGGGGTGACCAGGTATCGATCGCGAAGGCGCCGCCGTCGCGCCCCGCCGTGGCAACGCGCCGCCTCCTGATGATCATCAACCGCGGCAGCCGCTCCGGCGGCGAGGCGGCCGGCATTGCCGTGTCGCGGCTGAGCGCGGCCGGCTATGATCTCGTGATCTCGGCACCGCATAGTCCGCGCGAGGTGGCGCCGTGGATCGAGGCCCATGCCGACGACGCGGAGGCGGTCGTCGTCGCCGGGGGAGACGGCAGCCTGAACGCGGCTGCGCCGGCGCTGGTCAGGACCGGCCTGCCGCTTGGCATCATTCCGGCCGGCACCGCCAACGACCTTGCCCGTACGCTCGGCCTGCCCCAGGACATGGAGGCCGCGGTCGACGTGATCGCCGCCGGCCATCGCCGCCGGATCGATCTCGGCGAGGTCAACGGCCATCCGTTCTTCAACGTCGCCAGCCTCGGCCTGAGCGCCGAGCTCGCGCGTCAACTGACCAAGGAGACCAAGCGCAGGTTCGGTCGGCTCGGCTATGCGGTCACGGCGCTGAAGGTGCTGACCAATGCCCGGCCGTTCCGCGCGATGATCGTGTCGTCCGACGGCGCGGTGCGCGTCAAGACGCTGCAGATCGCGGTCGGCAATGGCCGCTACTACGGCGGCGGCATGGCGGTCGACCACCGTGCCGAGATCGACGATTCCCACCTCGATCTCTATTCGCTGGAGATCGGCCGCGTCTGGAAGCTCTTGGCGATGGCCTATGACTTCCGCAGGGGCCGCCACGGCCTGTGGCAGGAGGTGCGCGCATCGCGCGACACATCATTCGAGATCCGCACCCGGCGGCCGCGCCCGATCAATGCCGACGGCGAGCTCGTCACCTTCACGCCGGCGCGCTTCTCCGTGCTGCCGCGCGCGGTGGCGGTGTTCGTGCCCAAGGCCGCAGCGCAGGACCGCACCTGAGGGCGGCGCCGGATGATCCGCAGGTTGCGGCCGCCCGTTTTCGACTGATCACCGATCGAGAGACCCATGACCAAGCAGACCCGCTTCAATCTCTGGTACGCTGTTGTCGCGATCTTCGTCGCGATGATGATCCACAATGCGTGGACGAGCTATCGCCAGGTCGCCGTCATTCCCTACAGCCAATTCCAGGATCTGCTCAACGCCGGCAAGGTGAAGGAGGTCGGCGTCTCCGAGAACTATCTGGAAGGCACGCTGAAGGAGCCGCTGCCGAGCGGGCAGACGCGCTTCGCGACCACCCGCGTCGACCAGGAGTTCGCCAAGGAGCTCGCCAAGGCCAATGTCACCTTCACCGGCCGGGTCGAGAGCAACATCCTCGGCGACATCCTTTCGCTGGTGATGCCGATCGCGCTGTTCTTCGGCGTCTGGTACTGGCTCTCGCGGCGGATGATGGGCGGCGCTGGTGGGCTCGGCGGCGGCCTGATGCAGATCGGCAAGAGCAAGGCCAAGGTCTATGTCGAGGCCAACACCGGCGTCCGCTTCGAGGACGTCGCCGGCGTCGACGAGGCCAAGGACGAGCTGCGCGAGATCGTGTCCTTCCTGAAGGATCCGAAATCCTATGGCCGGCTCGGCGGCCGCATGCCCAAGGGCGTGCTGCTGGTCGGCCCGCCCGGCACCGGCAAGACCTTGCTCGCCAAGGCGGTGGCGGGCGAGGCCGGCGTGCCGTTCTTCTCGATCTCGGGCTCCGAATTCGTCGAGATGTTCGTCGGCGTCGGCGCGGCGCGCGTGCGCGACCTGTTCGAGCAGGCGCGCGCCAAGGCGCCGGCGATCATCTTCATCGACGAGCTCGATGCGCTCGGACGCGCCCGTGGCATGGGCCCGTTCGCGGGCGGCCATGACGAGAAGGAGCAGACCCTCAACCAGCTCCTCGTCGAGCTCGACGGCTTCGATTCCTCCACCGGCCTGGTGCTGCTGGCGGCGACCAACCGGCCGGAGATTCTCGATCCGGCGCTGCTGCGCGCCGGCCGCTTCGACCGCCAAGTGCTGGTCGACCGTCCCGACAAGCCGGGCCGCATCCAGATCCTCAACGTGCATCTGAAGAAGGCGAAGCTCGCCGCCGATGTCGATCCGGAGAAGGTGGCGGCGCTGACGCCGGGCTTCACCGGCGCCGATCTCGCCAACCTCGTCAACGAGGCCACCTTGCTGGCGACGCGGCGCGGCGCTAACGAGGTGACGCTCGATGATTTCAACAACGCGATCGAGCGCATCGTCGCAGGGCTCGAGAAGCGCAACCGGCTGCTCAATCCGAAGGAGCGCGAGATCGTCGCCTATCACGAGATGGGGCATGCGATCGTGGCGATGAGCCTGCCCGGCACCGATCCCGTGCACAAGGTCTCGATCATTCCGCGCGGCGTCGGCGCGCTCGGCTACACCATCCAGCGTCCGACCGAGGACCGCTTCCTGATGACGCGCGAGGAGCTCGAGAACAAGATGGCGGTGCTGCTCGGCGGCCGCGCCGCGGAGCTCGTGGTCTACGGCCATCTGTCGACGGGCGCCGCGGACGACCTCCGCCGCGTCACAGACATCGCCCGCTCGATGGTGACGCGCTACGGCATGTCGGAGCAGTTGGGCTCGGTCGCCTATGAGCGCGACAACCAGTCGTTCCTGGCGCCGGGCGCCTCGCGCAGCGCCGACTATGGCGAGGCGGCCGGCGACGCGATCGACGCCGAGGTGCGCACCATCGTGACCGCAGCGCTCGAGCGCACCCGCAAGCTGCTGCAGGACAAGCGCGACGTCCTGGAGCGCGCCGCGCGCCGGCTGCTGGTCAAGGAGACGCTCGATGAGAGCGAATTGGCCACGCTGCTGAAGCAGGACCAGCGCGCCGGCGATCTCGTCGTGGCAGCGAAGCCGATCTAATGGGTCTCCTGCTCGTCGGTTGATCGATGAGCATGACGGGCGAGAGTGATCATTCTACGACGAGATGCGACGCGCCTACGCTCACCGCCGCGGCCACATCCGGGCCAAGGTCTCGTCCTTCTTGACGAACGCGTGCCAGAGCGTGGCCGCGATGTGCAGGCCGACCACGAGATAGACCAGATAGGCCAGCGTATCGTGCGTGACCTCGCCGGCATGGGCGATCGCCTTGTCGCCGGCGAACAGCCGCGGCCAGCTGAAGGTTCCGAAATAACGCAGCGAATAGCCGCCGGCCGACGAGAACATGTAGCCGGTCACCGGCATCACCAGCAGCACGGCATAGAGCGCCCAGTGATTGAGCTGCGACAGCGCGCGGACAACCGGACCGAACGCCGCGGGTGCGGGCGGGGCACTGGTGCGGGCCCGCACGATCAGCCGGGCGATCGCCAGCAGAAACAGCGTGATGCCGAGCGACTTGTGGATTTCCAGGAGTTCGCGCCGTGGCGACGTCCCCGCCGGCTGCAGCCCGCAATACAGGCCGATCAGCATGGCCGCGATGAAGAGCAGGGCGGTGGCCCAGTGAATCCATCGCAGCAGGGGATCATAGGCGGTCGTCGTCTCGATCATATCCGGGTCTCGCACGCGCAAAGGAGCGGCCTGCATAAGACCACGCTGGCGCGATGTCGAAGGATCAGAGGTCGACGTCCTCTCGCACGACAACTGGATGAGGGTCTCTCTCGATCATTTCTGGGTGATGCGAGCTGCGCGGAGACGGTCGCTGCTGCGATCCCGAGAGCAATCTGACAGGCCGAGCAGCCCAAGTCGCTCGCGCGGGGATTGCGCCTTGCTTTTATTACAATTGGGTCCCAAGCTCCGCTCCGGCATTCTGGTCGGGGGGCCTCATGTCCAACTCTGCTGCGAGAAACATCGTGCTGCTGTCGGATGGGACCGGCAACAGTGCCAAGGCCTTGTTCAAGACGAATGTCTGGCGGCTGTTCCAACTGCTCGATCTGCGCGATCCCAGCCGGCAGATCGCGTTTTACGACGACGGCGTCGGCACCTCGTCGTTCAAGCTGTTCGCTGCGCTCGGCGGCATCTTCGGATTCGGCCTGAAGCGCAACGTCATTGCGCTCTATAGCTTCTGCTGCCGCAACTACCGGCCTGGCGATCGCATCTACTGCTTCGGCTTCAGCCGCGGCGCTTTCACGATCCGCATCGTGGCGGCGATGATCGCGGGGCAGGGGCTCGTTCCCTACAACAACAATGACGCTGATCTGGCACGGTTCGCCGCCGATGCCTATCGCCGCTACCGCCGGCGCTACAACAGCGGCATCCTCCGCTATCTCGGCAGGATCGGCCTCGATCTCCGCGGGATCCGCGATTGGGGAATCCGCGAGCTGCGCAGCTGGCGTAACCTGCCCCCCGAGCCGCCGCCCATTGAGGTGGAGAGCATCCATTTCGTCGGCATCTGGGACACGGTCGACGCCTATGGCGGTCCGATCGAGGAGATGACCCGTGCCATCGATTATTGGATCTGGCCGCTGTCGATGCCAGACCAATTCATGAGCTCGAAGATCCATCGCGCCTGCCATGCGCTCGCGATCGAGGAGGAGCGCGATGCGTTCCGCCCGGTGATCTGGGACGAGCGCTACGTGTGGGGGCGTGACGAGGCGGTGCCCGGCCGGAGTGACAAGAAGGACTGGCTGTTCGGCATCGATCACGATCCACGCAGCGAGGCCGCGAAACGCGCCGACCCGCCGCCGCATCTGCGCACCGATCTGCCGGCCAGTGACCGCGAGCGCATCAGCCAGGTGTGGTTCACCGGCGTGCACTCCGACATCGGCGGCGGCTATCCGCAGGATGGTCTGTCCTATGTGACGCTCGACTGGATGCTGGACCGGGCTCAGGCCTATGGTCTCGTCTATCTCGACGAGCGGCGCAGCCTGCTCTACGACCCCGAGATCGATCCGCTCGATAAGCTCAACGACTCCCGCAAGGGGCTTGCGGCCTACTACCGCTACAAGCCGCGCAATCTGCGAGAGATCTACGACGCGCCGCCGTACAAGCTATCGCTGCGTTACGATATCAGGCGCATGAAATGGCTGCTGCATTCGCCGTTCAAGCCGCAGACGGAGCTTCTGGCCGGCGATCTGCATCCGAGCCTGCCACAGCCGCCGTTGCCGCCGGCGAAGCCTGTCATCCACCACACCGTCTTCGAACGCATCCGGTCGGGCACCGATCATTATGCACCGGTCGTCGTGCCGGCCAGCTACCGCGTGACCGACGACTCGGGCACATCAGTCGATGCGCTGCATCCGTGCGATCAGGGACGCGCGCGGATACGTGTCCAGGACGATGTCTGGAGCTGGGTGTGGCTGCGCCGCGTGGTCTATTTCACGACCATGTTCGCGCTGCTGTTCGTCGCGGCGATCCCTTATTTCGTCATCTACTGGCCGCGATTCCTCTACGTCCCGCTGCACGTGGTGGGCGATCCGGTGGTCAACGCGGCCGCTGCGTTCCTGCCGAAGTTTCTCGATCCCTGGTTCGTCGCATTCCGGGATTCCCCAGGGTTCCTGCTGATCGGAGTAGCCGTGGCCCTCGGCCTGACGGCGTGGGGCACCTCCCTGCAGCGAACGATCCGCGACGCCGCACGCATCGCCTGGAACGATCCGTCACGGCACACGCCGGTGACCGGCTGGCGCGCGACCGTCTATTCGCTGCGTCGCCAGGGCTGGTATGTTGCCGGCTTCTATCTGCTCAAAACGTGGATCTTCCCGTTCGCCATCATGTTCTGGCTGTTCTGGTGGCTGGGGTTCGGCGCGGCCAATACGGCCGGGCTGTTCTGCAAGGAGACGTTGAGGCCGACCGAGGTCGAGCAGACAGAGATCGGCGCATACCCTGGTGGAAGCATCCGGCCAGTGTTCGAGACGCGTCACCATTGCTATCCGACGGCGCTGACCGTGGCGCAGGGCGAGACCTATCAGATCGTGCTCGACGTCGGGGAGGCATGGAGCGACGGCGGCATCCCTGCGACTCCGGCCGGCTTCGGTTACGGCACCTGGACCCAACTGCCCGGCGTCCCGTTCAAGCGTCTGATCTGGTCGAACTGGTTCGCGCCGATCGTGCGGGTGGGCAGCACCGGGCTTGAGGAGCATCTCCCGGCTTTCCAGCAGGAAACGCCCGGCAGCCGCCGCTGGACAGCCAGGTTCACGGCCCGCAGCGATGGGGAAGTGTTCGTCTATGTCAACGACACGTCCATCCTGCTTCCTTGGCTGCTGTTGTATCGATTCTACTTCAACAACAAGGGCAACGCGGTCGTCTCGCTGAAGAAGCTGTAGCTGGGCGCGCCGTCAGCTCTGGAGTCGCCGCGTCGAGCGTGACGACGTCACGCTGCGGATGCTGCGCGGCACGGGTTGGTGTTGGCGTCGGGACTGGGTAGGATGCAGGCAAAGGTCGCCTGCGAGGAGTGCCATGACCCGACGAAGCTGGACCGGATGGATCGCAAGCCTGGCGCTCACCGCCGTCACGCTCGCCGCCGCCAGCGCCAATGCAGCCGAGCGGACGATGTCCTGGGACAGCGGCTGTCGTTTCACGGTCCGGTACGATCCCGCCAAGTACGACGAGACGCGGCTGCGCAACACCACGCGTCTGCTGTTCGGCCCGTCCGATTTCGAGTCCCCCGGCACGCTGCCGGCGTTCGAGCCGAAGGCGGTCGCCGCGCTCGACCCCGACAAGATCGATCGCGCCTGCAAGGCTGCGCTCGACGTCGCCGCCCGGCTGGAGTTCATCGCGCTGCCCGGCGTCGACGACTACCGCCGCGCCAAGATCGCGGAGCTGAAGGACAGCTGCGATTTCGAGCTGGCCCAGACCCGCGGCTTCAAGACGCCCTCGGCATTGCGCGACTATCAGCCTGCCGCCGCCTGCGCACGCTTCGTCGACGCGATCGCGGGCAAGACCGACCTGCAGCAGATGTTTCGCCAGACCGTGGACAAGGGCTGTGCCGACAACGCCAGCCCGAAGGCGTGCGTCGCCCGGTACGCCGCCGAAGCGCAGAAGCCGGACGGGCAGGAGCGCATGCGGATCTATCTGGTCAATTTCGGCTGGACCAATTGCGCTGTGAACTACAACCTCCGCAACACCGGCGAGACGAAGATGGAGGCGATGCGGAGCGCGCTCGAGACTCAGTTTCGGAAGATGTTCAAGGTCAAGCAGGACAAGTGCGAGGGGGCGGACTGACGCGACGTCCGCCTGCCCGACACGGGATCACGCCTCCCCGAACACGCGCTTGAAGATCGTGTCGACGTGCTTGAGGTGGTAGCCGAGGTCGAACTGCTCGTCGATCTCGGCATCTGTGAGATACTTCTTCACCTCGGCATCGGCCTTGAGCAAGGTGCGGAAGTCGCCTTCGCCGCGCCAGACCGGCATCGCGTTGCGCTGGACGAGCTTGTAGGAGTCCTCGCGGCTCGCCCCCTTCTGGGTCAGCGCGATCAGCACGCGCTGCGAGTGCACGAGGCCGCCGAGCTTGTCGAGGTTCTTCTCCATGTTGGCCGGGTAGACCAGCAGCTTCTCGATCAGGCCGGCGAGGCGCATCAGCGCGAAGTCGAGCGTGACGGTGGCGTCGGGGCCGATCATGCGCTCGACCGAGGAGTGCGAGATGTCGCGCTCGTGCCAGAGCACGACGTTCTCCATCGCGGGCGTCACATAGGCGCGCACCATGCGGGCGAGGCCGGTGAGGTTCTCCGACAGCACCGGGTTGCGCTTGTGCGGCATCGCCGACGAGCCCTTCTGGCCCTCCGAGAAGAACTCCTCGGCTTCGAGCACCTCGGTGCGCTGCAGATGGCGCACTTCGGTCGCCAGGCGCTCCACGGACGAAGCGATGACGCCAAGGGTCGCAAAGAACATCGCGTGGCGGTCGCGCGGAATCACCTGGGTGGAGATCGGCTCGGGGCTGAGGCCCATCGCCTTGGCGACGTGCTCCTCCACCCGCGGATCGATCTGGGCGAAGGTGCCGACGGCGCCGGAAATCGCGCAGGTCGCGACTTCCTTGCGCGCGGCGACCAGGCGCTCGCGCGCGCGGGAGAATTCGGCATAGGCATAAGCGAGCTTGAGGCCGAAGGTCACCGGCTCGGCGTGGATGCCGTGCGAGCGGCCGATGGTCGGCGTCATCTTGTGCTCGAAGGCGCGCGTCTTCAGCGCCGCCAGCACGCGGTCGAGATCGGCGAGCAGCAGGTCGGCGGCGCGGGTGAGCTGGACGTTGAGGCAGGTGTCGAGCACGTCGGAGGAGGTCATGCCCTGGTGCACGAAACGCGCCTCGGGGCCGACGATCTCGGCGAGATGGGTCAGGAAGGCGATGACGTCGTGCTTGGTCTCGCGCTCGATCTCATCGATGCGGGCGACGTCGAAGGTGGCGTCCTTGGCCTTGGCCCAGATCGTCTTGGCCGCGTCCTTCGGGATCACGCCGAGTTCGGCCAGCGCGTCCGCCGCATGCGCCTCGATCTCGAACCAGATCTTGAACCGGGTCTGCGGCTCCCAGATCGAGGCCATTTCGGGACGGCTATAGCGGGGGATCATCGACGGCGCTCCAAGGCGGGAGGGAAGGTGGGCGGGACCAAGCGTCCACGCCGGCATTTTACGCCGCGCTTTACCAGAGCGGCCGGATCGACACAAACGGCGGTCTTTCCGGCCGGTTGGCTTGCCGGCTCAGGATCATAATACCATTTTTTGAAAATCGCGCTGACAGATATTGAAATCTGTCAGCGCGATGGTGTATATCCATTTTGCCATCTTGCTTAAGACCAACCTGCACTGTCTGACCTTGGGTTCAGCGGTTTCAACTGCGAAGGACCGCTTCGATGAAGATTGAAAAGCGATTGTTGCACTCACAATTTCAGGACTGGCTGAATCTCCAGGTCGCACGTCACCTGGAGGCCCAGGCCGCCAAGTTCCGCGCGCCGTCGTCCGCCGATCGGGCTGAGACGATCCAGATCAAGGCGCATACGTCCGACGCCGATATGGTGCACGCATGAATGAGGCCGTGGTTCTGACATCCGAGCGCATCCTCGAAGTCACCGAGGATGTGTTGCGCCGGTACGGGCTCGCCAAAGCGACGGTCGTCGACGTCGCGAGAGCGCTCGATGTCAGCCACGGCTCCGTCTATCGTCACTTTCCCAGCAAGGCCTCGCTGCGCGAGGCGGTTGCCAAGCGCTGGCTCGAGCGGGTCAGCGCGCCGCTGGCGCAGATCGCGGCGGAGCCGGGCCCCGCGCCGGCGAAGCTGGAGCGCTGGCTGCGCGAGCTGTTCGGCGCCAAGCAGAAGAGGGTCTGCGAAGATCCGGAGATGTTCGCGACCTATCTCACCCTGGCGCGCGAGGCGTGCTCGGTGGTCAAGGCGCACAAGCAGAACCTGATCGCCCAGGTCGAGGGCATGATCGCGGAGGGCGTCGCGCAGGGCGCGTTCGATGTCGCTGATCCCAAGACCGCGGCCGCCGCGATCTTCGATGCGACGAGAAGTTTTCATCATCCCGCCCATGCCGACGAGTGGGGCGAGTGCACCTGTCAGGCCCGGGCCGATGCGGTGCTGACCTTGTTGTTGCGCGGGCTTGCGGCGCGTTAGCCAAGCGTAGCCCGCATGAGCGTAGCGACATGCGGGTTCAGACGCGGAGTGCGTGAGACCCCGGATATCGTTGCGCTCATCCGGACTACAAATCCGTCAGCCCGCTGGTCACCGCCAGCCGCACGAGCTGTGCATCCGTCTGCAATCCGGTCTTGGCCTTCACCAGATAATGATAGTTCTGCACCGTCTTGACGCTGAGGTGCAGGTTCGCGGCGATCTGCTCGGTGGTCAGGCCCGAGGCGAACTGGCGCAGGATCTCGATCTCGCGTTCGCCCAACCGGTCCAGCACGGTCTGCTGCGGATCGAGGCTGTCGGCGGCCAGCACATGGGCGACGTCGTCGCTGAGCGCGCGCCCGCCGCTGATCACCATGCGGATGGCACGGACCAGCGCCGACGGCTCGCTGCTCTTGGTGACGAAGCCGCTCGCGCCGGCGGCGAATGCCGCCTTCACCAGCGGCGCGTCGCCATGCATCGAGAACACCAGGATGCAGGCGCGATTGTCGCGAGCGCGGATGTTGCGGATCGCCTCCAGCCCGCTGGCGCCCTTCATCGAGATGTCGAGCACGACCACGTCGGGCGCATGCGCCTTGAAGGCGGCATAGGCCGCCGCGGCGCTGTCGGCCTCGGCGATGACTCGAAACCCGTCCTGGCTCTCCAGCACGCGGCGATAGCCTTGCCGGACCACCGGGTGGTCGTCGACCAGCAGGATCGAAATGCCTGTGCGCTCGGGCATCCCCGTAATTCAGGCGGCCAGTGGAATTGTCGCGGAGACGCTGAGCCCGCGCGCGGCCGCTCCGATCGACAGCGAGCCGCCGACGGCGGCGATGCGCTCGCGGATTCCGGTCAGGCCGAAGCCGCGCGATTGCGCCAGCAATGTCGCATCGCCGCCGCCGTCATCCTCGACTGAAATCAGCAGCGCACTGTCAGGCCCGGAGCGCCGCTCGACCCGCAACGACACCTCGCTCGCGCTGGTGTGGCGCAGGGCGTTGGTCAGGCACTCCTGCGCCATCCGGTAGGCGGTGACCGCGACCGGGCCCTGGATGTCGGCGAGATCGCCGTGGAGGTCGAGCCGGATCGCCGGTCGCGCGGCATGCTGATAGTTCTCGGTCAGCGCGATCAGGCCTGCGGCGAGGCCGAGCTCCTCGGTGAGCGGACGGCGCAGCCGGCTCAAGGTGCCGCGCAGGCACGCCATCAGATGGCTGACGGACTGCGTGATCATGCGTGCATCCTGGGCGACCTGATCGTTGCGGCCATGGCCGGCGCTCTCGATCGTCGAGGCAAAGGCGAGGATCGCCGTGAGGTTCTGCCCGAACTCGTCGTGCAGCTCGCGGGCGAGCGCCCGCCGCTCCTCGTCGCGGATGTCGAGCAGGCGTTCGGTCAGCGCGGCGCGCTGCTCGTTGGCCTGCGCCAGCCGGTCGCCGAGCTCGCCGACGGCGCGGCCGATCATCGCGAGCTCCATCGAGCGGAAGCGCGGCAGTGAGGGGCGGTGGTCGCCCTCGGCCATCCGCTGCAGCGCCGAGACGATGCTGCGCGCCGGCGCCAGCGCATGGGCGATCGCCAGCGAGGCCAGTACGCCGATCGCGACCGCCATCGCCAGCGCCACGCCAAAGCTGTCCTGGATGCGCAGCCAGGCGAGCTGGATCGCCGCATCGGGATCGGCGATCGCCGAGACGGTTCCCGCCGTGGTGGCGCGCGCGCTGATCGGCTGCGCGACCGCCGCGTGATCGCCGAGGATGGCTTCCACGGCGCCTGAGAACCAGCGCGGCGGCGCGGCGCCGAGGCCCTTGCTCTGGCCGCACAGCGGCTTCTCGAACGCCGCCTCGGGCTTGAACTGTACGCAGATGCCGGGCGCGATCAGCTTCATGGTCTCGGTCGTGCGCCAGTCGGGCAGCGGCAGCAGCCGCTCGCGCGATCGGTTGCCGCGCAGCAGCAGCTCGCGCCAATACAGCGCCTCCAGCGCTTGCGAGACCCGGTCGGCCGATGCCGCGGTGGCGCGGTCGACGCTGCGATAGGCGTCGACGGTGACCCATAAGGCCGCGGCGGCCAGACACAGCAGCACGATCAGCGCGAGGCGCGCAATGAGCTGGAGCACGAGACGCATGCGATCCTCTCCACGGCTTTGCCGCAGCGTAACAATGGGATGGTCCGTCGCCAAGCAAATGCACTGCAGCAAGCGGAAGGTTGGGAAATTTTCCCGAGAGCCTCGAGGCAGATGTCTTTGGACGCTGTTCCGCCGCTCTGCTTAACTCCTGTGCGAAGCGCCGAACGAAACGGCGCGCATCGGGAGTTCATGCATGAGCGTGGTCAGCAGTGCCGAACGAGTGGAACCTGCGCGCGACGCAGCCGAGCGCGGGCCGCTGCTGCTCTGGATGATCTTCACCGGCCTCACGATATTCGCCGCCGTGGTGCTCGCCCGCTACGGCTATTTCCACCTGATGGTCGCCTCCGACCGCACCTACATCTCCAGCGTCGTCGCCGTGCTCTACGTCGCCACGTGCTGCCATTGCTTCTGGCGCACCAGAGCGATCGCGCGCGAGGCGGATGCGGCGCGGCGCTGCCGCGCCGTGCTGATCGGGCCCGATGCGGCGCGCGCGCTCGAACCTGATGCGCAGTTGCTTCCCAATGGGCTGGTCACCAACCACATCCGCAGCCTCGTCACCAAGGCGCAAACGCAGGGGGCAGGGCGCCTCGACCAGACGCTGCTGCTGCGGACGCTCGCCGACCGCCTGCGCGGCTCCAACGGCTTCGGCGGCTTCGCCTCGGACACGCTGATGAAGCTCGGCCTGCTCGGCACCATCATCGGCTTCATCATCATGCTGGCGCCGATTGCCGGCCTCGACGTCAACGACAAGCTGGCGATGAAATCCTCGATGGGGCTGATGAGCGACGGCATGGCGGTGGCGATGTACACGACGCTCGCCGGCCTCGTCGGCTCGATCCTGGTGCGCATCCAGTACTACATGCTGGATGCGGCGACCGGGCGCGTGTTCTCGGACGCGGTCATGCTCACCGAGACGCGGGTGACGCCGCGGCTCGAGCGCGCGATGGATCGTGCGCCGGAGCAGGGCGCATGATGGACGATTTCGGGCTCTATCCGCGCGAGGAGCAGTTCGACCCGTTCAGCGTCATGCTGTTCAAGGCGCTGCAGATCGTCGCGTTCTTCTTCTTCATCGCGGTGCTCGCGATCTCGCCGGACGCCAAGGACGGCAAGGTCGACTCGAAGGCCGAGTTCCTGATCACGATGGACTGGCCGGATAACCATCCCGACGATCTCGACCTGTTCGTGCAGGACCCTGTCGGCAACATCGCCTGGTACCGGCATCGCGAGGCCGGCTTCCTCACCCTCGACCGCGACGACCGCGGCGGCGCCAACGACTTCATCCTGGTCAACGGCCTGAAGATCCCGTCGCCGATCCGCGAGGAGATCGTCACGATCAGAGGCATCGTCGCCGGCGAATACACCGTCAACATCTCGCATTTCCAGAACGTCAGCGGCGCGCCGGTCGAGGCCACCGTGAAGGTGCAGAAGCTCAACCCGACGGCCCAGGTCATTTTCGACGACAAGGTCGTGCTCGACCATTCCGGCGACGAGAAGACCGCGCTGCGCTTCAAGCTCAATGCGGAAGGCAAGGTGATCGACGTCCAGCGGCGGCCGAAATCGCTGCTGGAGACGTTCCGGAATGTCCGCGCCAACGGCGCCGACCTCGATCCCAAGACCGGCGTCAGGATGATCAGGCGATGATGAGCAATCTGCAGACCGTCATCGTCACGCTGTCCGTGTGCTATGCGCTGATCGGCGCGCTGCTCTTGCTGGTGCTGGTCTATGCAAGGCTGCCGTGGCAGGTGAAGGCGGTCGCAGTGATCGTCACCAGCGCGTTCTATGTCGGCAGCTTCGTCGGCGCCCGCGGCCTGCTCGGCTGGGCCAGCGTCGACCGGCTGCCGCGGAGCTTCAAGGTGCTGCAGGTGCGGATCGTCGATCCGCACTCCGTCGAGGGCGATCCCGGCGCGGTCTATCTGTGGGTCGAGGCGCTGGACGACGACAACCGTCCGAGCGGCGTGCCGCGCGCCTATCGCATTCCCTACAGCGACACACTTGCCGACAAGGCCCAGCACGCCGCCGACCAGATCGCGGCGGGCCATCCGCAGGGCGGCCGCGCCGCTGATTTCGGCACCGGCGACGGCGGCGTCATCGACGCCGCGCGCGAATACATCCTGCCGAAGACCATCATCGAGACCGCTGGCGGCGATCCCTCCACCGGCGAGTTCAAGGCCGCCAAGAACGCCGGCGACGGCGTCTCGTTCACGCCACTTCT
Source organism: Bradyrhizobium sp. HKCCYLRH3061 (assembly GCF_051168015.1). NCBI lineage: Bacteria > Pseudomonadati > Pseudomonadota > Alphaproteobacteria > Hyphomicrobiales > Nitrobacteraceae > Bradyrhizobium > Bradyrhizobium sp. HKCCYLRH3061. The sequence continues at coordinate 514,321 of NZ_JBNPUE010000002.1, read as the reverse complement.
GCCGCCGCGCATGCCGCCGAAGGACGAGCAGTGAACGGGGCGACGCGGAAGAACCTCCCAGCGGAGAGTCGATAACTCGCCACCGTCATTGCGAGGAGCGAAGCGACGAAGCAATCCAGGGTCCAGTTCGCAGCCCTGGATTGCTTCGCTGCGCCCGCAATGACGGCGGAAAATGACCGCGGCGCAAGCGGTGAAATTGCCAACTTTCTCCATTCAAGCTAGGCTCAGGATCGTCTAGCAATCCAGCCGAATGCGCGTTTCATTTGTTGATTGAATCTCGAGGGGGGCTTCGCGATGCGTAAGCTGATGATTGCGTTTTTGGCCCTGATGTTGTGGCCGGCCGGACCGGCTCTGGCCTGGTGGGACGAGGGCCACATGCAGATCGCCTATCTGGCCTACAAGAAGCTATCCCCGGCGACGCGGGACCGGGCCGATGCGCTGCTCAAGCTCAATCCCGACTACGCCAGCTGGATTGCCGGCGCGCCTGCGGGACAGGAGAAGCTCTACGCTTTCGTGCATGCGGCGACCTGGCCGGACGACATCAAGATGAAGCCGGACTATTACGACGATCAGGTGACGGATTCGACAGCGAAGCAGCTGGTGCCGTACGGCCACCTCAAGCATCAGTACTGGCACTACAAGGACGCGCTGTTCTCGGCCGACGACACGCCGCTGCCGCGCCCTGATGCTGTGGATGCGGTGTCGCAGCTCAAGCTGATGATCGCCAAGCTGCCGGCGAACACCGACGCCTCGGAGCCGCTGCGTTCGTACAGCCTCAGCTGGAGCATCCACCTCGTCGGCGATCTGCACCAGCCGCTGCACGCCATCGCCCGCTATTCGTCCGCGCTTCCCGACAAAGGCGGCGACCGCGGCGGCAATGAGGAGCAGGTGATCGCCGCCAACGGCGAGACGCAGAATCTGCACGCCTATTGGGACGGCATCTTCGGCGGCTATTCGACCGTGTTCGGCGCGATCTTCGACGCCGACCAGCGCGGAGGCCTGTCGACCGTCACGCCCGACGCCGGCAAGGCGCAGATCATCGACCCCGCGGTGTGGGCGCAAGAGAGCTTCGATCTCGCCAAGACGGTGGCCTATGCCTCTCCCGTTCGCACGGACAAGCAGCCGGTCGAATTGACCCGCGAGTACGAGACCAACGCCCGCGACCTCGCCCGCAAGCAGGCCGCGCTTGCCGCGGCGCGGCTCGCCAACCTGCTCGAGGTGGTGCTGCGGTAGAGCCGCCTGCGCCTCACGGCGCCCGCGTCGGACGAACGACGATCTCGTTGACGTCGACATCGTCGGGTTGCTCGATGGCATAGCGCACGGCGCGGCCGATCGCGTCCGGCTGCAGGGCAATCGCGCGGTAGCTGCGCATCATCTCGGCTGCGGTCTCGTCGGTGATGGTGCTGGCGAGTTCGCTCTCGACCACGCCCGGATGGATGCAGGTGACGCGCAGCTTGTCATTTTCCTGCCGGAGCCCGTCCGAGATCGCCCGCACGGCGTGCTTGGTCGCGCAGTAGATTGCGGCGGTCGGCACGACCTGCAGAGCGCCGATCGAGGCGATGTTGATGATGTGTCCGGAGCCGCGCGCCAGCATGCCTGGCAACACCGCCGCGATGCCGTTCAGCACGCCCTTGATGTTGACGTCGACCATGCGATCCCACTCGTCGACCTTCATCGCGGCCATCGGCGACAGCGGCATGATGCCGGCATTGTTGATCATGACGTCCACGTGCCCCCACAAGGCACGCGCGGCCTCGGCGAAGGCCGCGACATCGGTGCTGTCGGTCACATCCAGCGCCCGCACCTCGGCGGTTCCGCCGTCCGCGCGCAGCTCGGCGGCCAGCGCCTCCAGCCGATCCAGGCGGCGCGCGCCCAGCAGCAGCCGCGCGCCCGTGGCGGCCAGCTCGCGTGCGATTCCCGCGCCAATGCCGCTCGAAGCCCCGGTAATCAGGATGACCTTGTCCATGTTCAACTCCCGTCGGTTGGTGACGGACGGAAGCTAGTTTGCCGGGATTGTCACAACAATTTGCCCAATAATTGTCTCGGTGGTAAGCGTGTCTAACCAATGCGGATCGACAAGAACATGATCGAGCTGTTCGTGGCGGTCGCCGATGCCGGCAGCTTCCGCCTTGCCGCGGACCGTCTGGGCGTGACGCGGTCTGCCGTCAGCCAGGCCATGGGCAGGCTGGAGGACCATCTCGGGATTTCCCTGGTCAGCCGGACGACCCGCAGCTTCAGCCTGACCGAGGCGGGACGCCGTTTCTATGCCGATGTCGCGCCGGCGATCGGCGCGCTGAATGCCGCCGCCGAGCAGATCGGCGACAAGGCCGGGCCGCCGTCCGGCCTGCTGAGGCTGGCCGTGTCCTCCATCGCCGAGCGCTTCATCTCCGGGCCATTGCTGTCCTCGTTCATGCAAACCTATCCCGCGATCGAACTGGACATCACCATCACCGACGACACCTTCGACATCGTCGCCGAGCACTACGACGCCGGCGTGCGCCTGGGAGAAGTCATCGCGCAGGACATGATCGCCGTCCCGGTGTCCGGAGATCAAAGGCAGCTGGCCTTTGCCGCACCGAGCTATCTGGAAGCGCACGGCGCGCCGGCGCACCCGCGCGACCTGATCCATCATGCCTGCATCGGCTGGCGGCCCGCGCCGCTGGCCGCTCCCTATCGCTGGGAGTTCACCGAAGCGGGCAGGGACTTCAATGTCGAGGTGAAGCCCAGCCTGACGACCAACGACATGTTGTTGATGATCCGCACCGCATGCGCGGGCGGCGGCATCACCTTCGGCATGGAGGAGACGTTCCAGCCCTACGTCGCGCGTGGCGAACTGGTGCCTCTGCTCGAAAGCTTTTCCGCGCCGTTTGCCGGATTCTACCTGTACTTTCCAAGGCGCCGGAACCTGGCGCCCAAGCTCCGCGCGCTCATCGACCATGCGAGGCGGGGACTATGACAGTTGCGCGCGTAGCCCGGAGACCTGGGAGCCATCGTGTGAAGAAGATCGTTCTCGCCATCATCGTCCTCATGCTCGTTCCAACAGCGTTTGTTGGTGTGGTTCTCATGTTGCCTTGGGACCCGATTGCACTGCCGAAATGCCCGTCGCCCGCGGGCGTGCCGGCGTTTCGTCGATTTGATGATGTGCCTCCGGAGCTGGTCCGTGCTCTGACGCAACGCGTCGGCGAGATCGCGCCTGTTGGCGCATGGTTCGACGCCACGGACGTGGTCTTGACCGGCAAATTTCGCCGCTTGATCTTCATCTGGCGCCGGAGCAACAGATGGGTGGTCGCAACCGAACACGGAGGTTTTGTCTACAACAATCCGATCTTTGCCTTCCAGATCGAGGGGGATGGGCGAGAAGCGGTGTTTGTGAGAGAAGAGATCGCGGAGCCTCGCTCGATTTGCTCGGCTGCATCCAGCCTTCTTGACTTTGTCGGCCAGCCAGGAACGTAGCCCGGATGAGCGCAGCGACATCCGGGTTCACCGACACAGCGCGTGAGGCCCCGGATATCGCTGCGCTCATCCGGGCTACGAAGCTCGCTAGGCTCGCGGCGTCGCGAGCCAGTCCCGCCAAAACTGCTCCTGCGCCGTAACCGAAGCTGGGACGACATCCGGCCCCTCGGAAAAGATGTCGACGAGATCTTCCCTTCGGGCGTGTCGGCCCATGGTCATCCGGTAGGCCTTGAGGCCCTGACCCATGTCTCGCGCCATCCCCGACGGGTACACGTTCAGACTTGCGCCATAGCAGAATGGCATGAGGTCATCTTCGGCCAGCACGCTCCGCAAGTCGCAAAGCGCCTGGAAGAAATCGGTCGCAGTGCTTTCGATGCTCCGATCCCTGTAGTCGCAACTGAGCCGACAGAGGTCGTCATTATCAAGCAAGGTGAAGACCGCTGTCTCACCATCACGGCCGCCGACGAGGCGCAATCTGTGCTGCTCTTCCATGTCCGGTCCTTTACACGGATGATTCAGATTAGATGACGGCCATGATGTCGGCAATGAGTCCATCGCGACGTAACCCAGATGAGCGCAGCAGCCACATCCGGGTTCACCGACATAGCGCGTGAGACCCCGGATATCGCTGCGCTCATCCGGGCTACGACATGGCTAACGCCATCTCTCCACCTGCGACGACAGGTGAACCGGACGAAATATTTGTTTCCTTTTTTCAGAAATCATGCTATACGCCGCCATCCCGTCCCGAGCAGAGGGGCGTAGCGCGCGATCGTCACGACACGTGGGGCGGGGAAGCGATGGACGCTGGGCTGGCGTGAGACGAGCGCTTGGCCTGCGGACGTGAAGTCGTGTCGTCCTGGCCTCCCGGTGCCGAGGTCAAGCTGACGCCAGCGCTCGCGCGCTGCGTCAATGACGGGGTCAACAAGCCGGTCCCCGGGGAGATCACGATATAAGCGTTAAAACCGTCGCGCGGGGAATGCCGGATGTTCGGCTGAACCTGTGGTGACTGCCGCCTGCTTTTTTTCTGCAGGCGGGCCATGGGTGAGGCCTTCACCCGGCATTCCCCGCGCCCTCTCGCTCGTTCGATGGGGCACAGCGATCGCACAGCTCGGGCGAGGTCCGCCGCGAGAACGCGACGTCGTGACGCCGATGGATCGGCCGCGCCGAAATACTCCTTGCTCCGATCCGCCTGGTTTGATGTTGCTCAAATTCCGTGCGAAGCCCACTTGTACGGTGGAACCGGGAGGACACGTGTGCTGCTGGCGATTTTCACCGATATCCATGCCAATCGGCAGGCCTTTGCGGCCTGCCTGGAGGCGGCGCGTGCGCGTGGCGCAGATCGTCTCATCTGCCTCGGCGACATCGTCGGCTATGGCGCCGATCCGGAATGGTCGGTCGACACGGTCATGGCGATCGTCGCCGAGGGCGGGCTGGCGGTGCGCGGCAACCACGACAATGCCGTCTCGGTCGCGAGCGAGACCATGAATGCCGAGGCGCAGGCGGCGATGGAGTGGACGCGCGGCCGGCTCAGCGCCGAGCAGCGCCGCTTTCTCGCCGAACTGCCGATGAGCATCGGTGACGACGACCGATTGTTCGTGCATGCGGAAGCGTCCAGTCCGCCGCGCTGGCGCTATGTCCAGTCGTCGGCCGATGCCGCGCGCAGCATGATCGCGACCGAGGCGCAGGTGACGTTCTGCGGCCACATCCACCGTCCGGCGCTGTACTCGATGTCCGCCACCGCCAAAATGACGAGCTTTACCCCGACCGCCAACATGCCCATTCAGCTGTTGCGCGGCCGGCAATGGCTGGCCGTGGTCGGCTCGGTCGGCCAGCCGCGCGACGGTGATCCGGCCGCGTCGTTCGTGACCTTCGACACCAAGACCCGCGAGCTGACCTATTGCCGCGTGCCCTATGACGTCGAGGCGGCGGCGCAGCGCATTCGCGACAACGGCCTGCCGCCCTGGCTGGCGCAGCGGCTCTCGATGGGGCGCTAGAGCATGACGAAATCAAAGCTCAAGCCGGGCGTCGTGATCGACGGCTTCACGGTCGGCGAATGCGTGCATTCCGGCGGCATGGCGACGTTGTGGAGCGTCACCCATCCGGACATCGACCGGCCCATCCTGATGAAGGTGCCGCGCGTCTCCGAGGGCGAGGATCCCGCGGCGATCGTCAGCTTCGAGATGGAGCAGATGATCCTGCCGAAACTGTCCGGGCCGCATGTGCCGGCCTGTTTCGGCACCGGCGATTTCGCCACCCAGGCCTATGTCGTGATCGAGCAGATTCCGGGCGAGACGCTGTACAAGCGGCTGCCCGAGCTGCCGCTGGCTTACGAGGAGGCGCGGGTGCTGGTCGCGAAGATCGCGACCGCGCTCGCCGATATTCACCGGCAGCACGTCATCCATCACGACATCAAGCCCTCCAGCATCATGTTCCGGCCGTCGGGGGAGGCGGTGCTGATCGACTACGGCCTGTCCTGCCACAAGCACTTGCCGGATCTCTTGCAGGAGGAGTTCCGCCTGCCTTACGGCACTGCCCCCTACATGGCGCCCGAGCGCATGATGGGCACGCGCAGCGATCCGCGCAGCGACATCTTTTCGCTCGGCGTGTTGCTCTACTTCTTCACCACCGGCGTGCGGCCGTTCGGCGAGACCGAGACGCTGCGGGGCATGCGCCGGCGTCTCTGGCGCGATCCCTATCCGCCGCGGCAATTGAAGCCGGACTATCCACCGTGGCTGCAGGAGATCGTGCTGCGCTGCCTGGAGATCGAGCCGGTCTGGCGCTACCCGACCGCGGCGCAGCTTGCCTTCGATCTCGGCCATCCCGACCAGGTCAAGCTCACGGCGCGCGCGGAGAAGGTCAAGCGCGATCCGATCACGACCGTGTGGCGGCGCCGCTTCAACCGCGGCCTGGTGCAGCCGGAACAGAAAGCATCCGATGTCGCGGTGCAGATCGCCTCCAGTCCGATCGTGGCGGTCGCGATCGACACCGCGGAAGGCGGCGAGGAGCTCAACGGCGCGCTGCGGCTCACCGCGCAGCGCATCCTCGCGACCTTGCCTGCGGCGCGGCTCGCCTGCGTCAACGTGCTGAAGCTCGGGCGCCTCACCATCGACCGCACCCTGGACGAGGAGGGCAACAACAAGCACATCGATCGCATGGTCGCGCTGAAGCACTGGGCGACGCCGCTCAAGCTCGACGCCAGCCGGCTGACGGTGCATGTGCTGGAGGCCGTCGATCCTGCCGCCACCATCATCGAATTCGCCGAGGCCAACCAGGTCGACCACATCATCATCGGCGCCCGCCGCGATTCGGTGCTGCGTTCGCTGCTCGGCAGCGTCTCGGCGAAGGTCGCCGCGGAGGCGGGGTGCACTGTCACCGTCGTCCGCACACGCCACGCCGCGCGAGAGGCGGATGATGAGGATGACGACGCGCCGGGCAAGGCCGTATCGGGGACGTGAGACGTTAGAGTTGAGATAGAAGTCCGGTTCCGATCGCGCGTCCTACGAGGTCCGGCGTTGCCGGAGCATTCGCGGGCCCGCGCCCCTCACCGGAACGGCCGCAGCTTCATGTGGCGGTTGGCGTCCTTGTAGAGCAGATAGCGGAAGCGGCCGGGGCCGCCGGCGTAGCAGGCCTGAGGGCAGAACGCGCGCAGCCACATGAAGTCGCCGGCCTCGACCTCGACCCAGTCGCGGTTGAGCTTGTAGACGGCCTTGCCCTCGAGCACGTAGAGTCCGTGCTCCATCACATGCGTCTCCAGGAACGGGATCACGGCGCCGGGCTCGAAGGTGACGATGTTGACGTGCATGTCGTGGCGGACGTCGAGCGGATCGACGAAGCGCGTGGTGGCCCAGCGGCCGTCCGTGCCGGGCATCCCGACGGGCGCGGTCGTCGCCTCGTTGGTGACGATGGCGTCCGGCGCGGGGATGCCGGGGACGGCCTCATAGGCCTTGCGGATCCAGTGGAAGGTCGCGGGCGCCGCGCTGGCGTTCTTCAGCGTCCACTTGCAGGAGGGCGGCAGGAAGGCGTAGCCGCCCTTGCCCAAGCGATGCTCGGTGCCGGCGATGGTCAGCGCGATCTCGCCCCCGACGACGAACAGCACGCCTTCGGCCTCGGGATCAGGCTCCGGCTGGGTGCTGCCGCCGCCGGGCGACACCTCGACGATGTATTGCGAGAACGTCTCCGAGAAGCCGGAGAGGGGACGCGCGATCACCCAGGTCCGCGTCTTGTCCCAGAACGGCAACGCCGAGGTGACGATGTCGCGCATCACGCCCTTGGGGATCACGGCGTAGGCCTCGGTGAACACGGCGCGTCCGGTGAGAAGATCGGTCTGCGGCGGGTGGCCGCCCTGCGGCACGAAGTAGTTCGGCTTGTCCATCGTCGTCTCTCCTGCGCGCGGATCGGCACGCCCGCGCGCCATGATTCAGGGGATGCTCAGGAACAGCGGCTGGTCGAGCCACAGCTCCTCGAGATTGTCGGGACTCATGCGGTCGACCACCATGAAGCGCGAGGCCTCGTCGAACACCAGCAGCGGATGATGCCAGACGTTGCGCGCGTAGTTCACGCCCTGGCGTCCGCTGGCGGCGAAGGCGCGGTAGCTCGCGGGATCCCGCGGATCGGCGCAGACCAGCACCAGCCAAGGCCGGTTCTGCAGTGGCATGAACAACTGGGTGCCGAGCGGATGCCGCTCCATCAGCCTGATCTCGATCGGGAGCGGCCGCGGCTTGGCCTCGAACAGGCTGATATTGACGTCGACGCCGCCCGAGGTGACGTCGATGGCGGCGAGGCCGTTGCAGCGGCGGGCAAAGCCCTGGTTGATGTCGATGGGCTGGGCGCCATCGGTCTCGACGACGTCGCCGAAGGCGGCGAACGCGGCTTTCGTCAGCGGCTGCGGCGTGAGCGTGTGCATCCCGCCTCGCGTGCCTCAGATCGCTTCGCCGCGCGCCAACGTGGCGGCGCTGCGGATCGCGGCGATGTTGCTGCGATAGGCCTCCTCCGTGCCGCCCTTGAACACGGCGGAGCCTGCGACAAAGGCGTTGGCGCCGGCCGCGGCGAGCGCGCCGGCATTGTCGCGGCCGACGCCGCCATCGACCTCGATATCGATCGGCCGGCCGGCGGTCATCGCCCGCAGATCCTGGATCTTGCCGATCGCCGAGGGAATGAAGGCCTGGCCGCCGAAGCCGGGATTGACCGACATGATCAGCACGAGGTCGACGAGGTCGAGCACGTATTCGATAACGTTGAGCGGCGTCGACGGGTTGAGCGAGACGCCGGCCTTCTTGCCGAGCGCGCGGATCGCCTGCAGCGAGCGATGCAGATGCGGGCCGGCCTCGGCATGGACCGTGATGTGGTCGCAGCCGGCCTTGGCAAAGGCTTCGAGATAGGGATCGCAGGGCGTGATCATCAGATGCGCGTCGAAGATCTTGGTGGTGTGCGGGCGCAGCGCCTTGATGACGTCAGGGCCGTAGGAAATGTTCGGCACGAAATGGCCGTCCATGACGTCGAGATGGATCCAGTCGGCCCCGGCGGCATCGACGGCGCGAACCTCCTCGCCGAGCTTGGAGAAATCCGACGCCAGGATCGAAGGCGCGATGACGAGCGGACGCGGCGTGAAGGGCTGGGTCATGGACGGCTGTTCCAGTGCGATCGGGATTGTCGCCGTATCATGCAGGGGCCAGTCCGGCAACGCGAGCAGGAAAAATCTGCCGGGCGCGGCATGAAGTGCCGGGTTGGGGCATCCGCAACATCGCGAAATGTCCGGACATATCAGCAGTTTGGCGATGGCATGGCGATTGCGAGGAGAGCGGACGTTCGCATGTCGCCGCCGTTCGCTGCGGCCTTCTCGGAGTTTCACCATGTGGTTTGCACTGGGGGCCGCGGCGTCGGTCCTGGATGGACTGCAGTCGCTGGGATCCACCAAGTCTGGTTCCGGCAAATCGGGCAATGCTGGCGGCGGGCTGTTCAGCCTCAGCGGCGGCAACGCGGGCAGTTCCGGCAATTTCGCCCCGTGGTCGAGCTCCGGCAGCAGCAGCTCGGGGCAGATCGCGCCGGAGACGATGAACGCGCTGCTGGCGGCGCAGAGCCAGTCGGGCACGACGTCGAGCGCGAGCTCGAGCGCCAATCCGCTGCAGGACCTGTTCTCGCAGATCGACGGCGACGGCGACGGGCAGATCACGAAGTCGGAATTCGAGAACGCGCTCGGCGCCGGTGGCACCAACCTCGCCAATGCCGACAAGGTGTTCGGCAAGCTCGACAGCAACGGCGACGGCAGTGTCAGCATGGACGAGCTGACATCGGCGCTGAAGGGGGCGGGAAGCGGTCGTGGCCATCATCATCATCAGGCCGGCTCTGGCGGGTCGGGCAGCAGCGGCAATTCGTCGGGAGCAGGAGCGGATGCGCTGATGCAGGCGCTGTCGGGCGCCTCGAGCTCCTCGTCCACCAACAGCGACGGGTCGACCACCACCACGATCACCTACGCGGATGGCTCGAAGGTGACGCTGACGACGCCGGCGGCCACCACCGCCTCCAGCGCTGCGACCTCGTCCTACAACATGATCGAGAAGCTGATCCAGCGGCAGTCCAACATGCTGTCAGCCTCCACGTCTTCTACGACCGCGATCAGCGCGTAGGCTCAGCTGCCGAAGCGGCCTTGCCAGGACGGCAGCGCGCCGGCGAAGGGCAGCGGCCTCGCGTGATAGACGCCGCGCGCGATCGCGCGCGCCAGGACGTTGGCCGCGACCATGCCGAGCTCGCTCAGCTCGACCAGCGGCTCGATCGGCCTGGCGCAGGTCGCCGCCGCGAACACGATGTCGCCGTCGAGCGGCAGATGCACCGGATAGATCGCACGCGCCATGCCGGTCTGCGCCATCATCGCGAGCCGCTTGGCCTGCGCCTTGGTCAGGACGGCGTCGGTCACGACGAGGCTGATCGTGGTGTTCTCGGAGGCCGACGCCGCCGGGCCGCCCTTGATGCGCATCGCCAGCATGTCCGGCGTGAAGGCGGCCGGCAGGCCGCGGCCGCCGAACTCGCCGTCGACCTCGTACGGCGCTGCCCAGAACCACGGACCGTCGCCGACCGTGACGCTGCCGACCGCATTCACGACCGCGACGGCCGCGACCTTGATGCCGCCTGTCGTCGTCGCTGACGCCGAGCCAAGTCCGCCCTGCAGGTTGGCGGTGGTGGCGCCGAGCCCGGCACCGACGCTGCCGAGCGCGAAGGTCGTGTCGGCCGCCGCTGCGGCCGCATAGCCGAGCTCGCGATAGGGCGCGTAGCGACCCCAGGCCTTGTTGCCGCCGTTCAAGAGGTCGAACATGATCGCGCCGGGGACGATCGGGATCAGCGCGTCGCGCACGGCAAAGCCGCGCCCCTGTTCCGCCAGCCAGGCCTGGATGCCGCTCGCGGCCTCCAGCCCGAACGCCGAGCCGCCCGACAGGGCAATGGCGTCGACCCGTTCCACGGTATTCGCAGGATCGAGCAGAGCGTCCTCGCGCACCCCGGGCCCGCCGCCGCGGATGTCGATCGCGGCGACCGCCGGCTGATCGAACAGGATCGCGGTGACGCCGGACGCGAGCGCCGCGTCATCGGCGTGGCCCACGCGCACGCCAGGGATGTCGGTGAGGAGGTTCTGCACGGTCGCCCTCGCTGCAGGTGATGATGCCGGATGGATAGCGCGGCCGACGCGGCGGCTCAATGCAACAGCGCGCTGCTTCATCGCTCCAGCGCGATGCGGATCATGCGTGCGAGCTCGGGCTTGCGGTAGGGCTTGGGCAGCAGCAGCACGCCGGCGTCGAGGCGGCCGTGATGCACGATCGCATTCTCGGTATAGCCCGAGGTGAACAGCGTCCGCAGCGACGGCCGCCGCGCGCGGGCGGCATCGGCGAGCTGGCGGCCGTTCATGGCGCCGGGCATGATGACGTCGGTGAACAACAGGTCGATCTCCGGATGACGCTCCAGCACGTCGAGCGCCTCGGCGGCGTTGGCTGCAGCCAGGGTGGTGTAGCCGAGGCTGCCGACCTGGGCGATCACGTGCTGGCGTACCAGCGGATCGTCCTCCACGATCAGGATCGTCTCGTTGCCGCCGCGCGCGTCCGGCGCCTGCAGGCCCGCGCTGGCGGCCGGAGCGGACGCCGAGTGCGGCAGATACAGCTTGATCGAGGTGCCGTGGCCGACCTCGCTATAGATCTTGATATGGCCGCCCGACTGCTTGACGAAGCCAAACACCATGCTGAGGCCGAGGCCCGTGCCCTTGCCGGTGCCCTTGGTCGAGAAGAACGGATCGAACACCTTCTCGAGATAGGCGGGCGGGATGCCGCAGCCGGTATCGCTGACGGCGATCATCACGTAATCGCCGACGGCAACCTCGCTATGGGCGTCGGCATAGTCCTGGTCGAGCGCGACGTTGGCCGTTTCCAGCGTCAGCTTGCCGCCCTGCGGCATCGCATCGCGTGCATTGAGCGCGAGGTTGACGATCGCGGTGGCGAGCTGGTTCGGATCGGCCAGTGCGGTACATGGATCGGAGCTGAGCGTGCGCTCGATCTCGATCTGCGCGCCGAGCGTCGGCTGCAGCAAGGCTGCGGTCTCGTTCAACAGCGCGTTGACGTCGAGATCCGTCGGCTGCAGCGGCTGCTTGCGGGCGAAGGCCAGCAACTGCCGCGTGAGCTGCGCGCCGCGGTCGGCGGAGTCGTCGATCAGCTTGGCGACGGAGGCGAGCTCCGGCCGGTCGGACACGGCGTCGGCAAGAATGCCGATGCTGCCGGTGATGACGGTGAGGATGTTGTTGAAGTCGTGGGCGACGCCGCCGGTGAGCTGCCCGACCGCCTCCATCTTCTGCGCCTGGCGGAATTGCGCCTCGGCGGCGCGCTTCTCGGTGAGGTCGCGGCCGACGAAGAAGTGGCGCTGCACCGGGTCCGACCAGCTCGCCATCCAGTTCAGGACGACGCCGCGGCCTTCCTTGTGCAGGAGCTGCGCCTCGAAATTGTGGACGTCGCGGCCGCGGCGGCAGGCGCGCATCTGGCTACGGACCGCCTCGAGCTCGGGCGGAAAGACGAAGTCGCTGGCATTGCGGCCGACCATCTCCTCCGGCCGGTAGCCGAGCACGTCCACCGCGCTCGGGCTGACCTGCATCAATTGTCCGTAGGAGTTGGCCACCAGGATCAGGTCCTGCGAGGTCTCGAAGATGCGGCGGCGCTCCTCGGTCTCACGGGTCAGGGCGGTTCGGGTGCGCTTGCTCTCGGTGATGTCGCGCGCGACCTTGGAGGCGCCGACGACCGCGCCACGCGCGTCGAGAATCGGGGACACGCCGAGCGACACTTCGATCTCGTGGCCGTCCTTGTGGCGGCGGATCGTCTCGTGATGCTCGATGTTCTCGCCGTCCCCGATCCGGCTCAGGATGCGATCGACCTCGCTGCGCCGTTCCGCGGGCACGATCAGGCCGATGTCGTGGCCGAGCGCCTCGTCTGCGCGATATCCGAACAGGTGTTCGGCAGCGCGGTTCCATGACGTGATCTTGCCCTGCAGCGTCAGCGTGATGATGGCGTCGCTGGAGGATTCCACCACGGCGCTGAACAGCCGCTCGCGCGCGATGAAGCGTGCCCGCTCGCTCTCGCTCTCGCGGCGCTGCCGTTGCAACAGCCGCGTGAGTCTTGCCTGCAGACTGACATTGTCCGCGAGCAGGACGCCAAGCACGAAGCTCGCTGCCAGCAGGCCGTAGATGCGCCCTGCGTAGTAGCCGAGGTCGAATCGGGCGGCGTTGAGCAGCGAGGAGAGCGAGAGATCGAACAGCCAGGCGCACAGCACCACCATGACCCAGAGGTCGAGAATGCTGTGCGGCCGGCGCAGCGCCAGCACGAGCAGGGCAGCCGACGTCACGCACCAGATGGCGCCGACCACGATCTTCAATGCCGGCGTGGCAGCGTCGGCGCGGACGAGCGCGGGCAGCGCTGCATCATGGGCGATCACCGCCCAGGTCAGTGCCGCAAGCGCGATCGCCACGCCGAGAATGGCGACCGACAGCGACAGCGCGACGGATTTGACGGGTGTCGGATGGACACGGTCGTGCAGCGCATAGGCGAGAACGAACAGCGGGAACGCGCCGTGCCAGATCATGTAGATCCACACCGCGGTCTGCGGCCCTGCGTCGAGCAGGCCGCTGTGAGAATACAGCCCCGGAAACACCAGCGTATGCAGCAGCGACGCCGGCGCGGTGAACAGGTAACCGGAGGCCAGCCACAGCAGTGGTCGGGAGCGCAGCAGCACGAACTGGGAGAACAGCAGGAACGCAGTGATGAGATCGTTTAGCGCCAACGCCGATTGGTAGCTCGCGACGAACGCAGGCACTGCCGGCAACTGCACCTTTGCAAAGGGAGCGGCAGCGGCAAACAGCAGGGTCGAGATCGCAATCGCAGCCAATGCTGCGATCTGGTCTCGGCGCGTCGCGGTGGACGTCGACAGAAGGACTTCGCGATGATCCTCGATGCTCTGCATCTCCAGGAATCCTGCGCAACAGAGCCAACGTGCAAAACGCGGCGGCCACCACTTGTGCGCGATAAAAATCAATGTTCTAATGAAGGTTGTATGGTACCAGATCGAGACGTTCTGTAGAATGAGTCGATAGTAGAAGTAACTGCACCTTTACCGCTAATGAGATAAATATACCGGTAGTTGTGCTCGATTTCCTTCGATGTTGTAGGCTGTCCAACGGAAAAATTCTGGAGAAGTTGATGCCACGGATTCTGGTGGTCGACGATCAGAAGGATGTGCGCGCCATGATCTCCATGGTGCTGCGCGTCAATCAGTTCGACGTGGTCGAAGCGGGAACCGCCGCGTCCGGACTGCAGCTGTTCCGCGACCAGGCATTCGATGCGGCCATCGTCGACATCTATCTCGATGATTCCAATGGGCTCGATCTCATCGGTAGCATGCGTGCGCTGGTTCCCGACGTGCCGGTGGTCGCCGTCTCCGGCATGAACGCCTTCGATGGCGCGTCGATGTCGGACGAGCTGACCCGTGTCGTGTACTTGCAGAAACCGTTCCGCCCGGCGGAGCTGATGCGCGCCGTCGAAACGGCCCGGTCGGCAGTCGCGGCGAAGGGGGCCGCATCGCTTTCGGCCTGTGCCGGCTGAGCCGGCCTGCTACTTTCTCTCCGTATGACGGAGTTTCGCAATTTCCTTCAGACGTTTCGACAAAACGCCCCGGTCGATGACCGGGGCGTTTGCATCCAGCTGATGATCGAAGCGGGAGTTCCTATCAGGATCCCTTGCCGCCGAGCTCGGCGTAGCCGCCCTTGGCGTCCCATTTGTAGACGACGTAGTCGATCTGCTTGATGTCGCCCTTGGCGTCGAAGCCGAGCTTGCCCAGCACCGTGTCCCACTCGCCGGCCTTGATGGTGTCCATCACCTTCTTGGCGTCGGTGGTATTGGCCTTCTTCACCGCCTGCGACCAGACCTGGATCGCGGCGTAGGTGTAGAGCGTGTAGCCCTCGGGATCGATGTTCTTGGCCTTGAACTTGTCGACGATCGCCTTCGCGCTCGGCTTGTTGCGCGGCTCGGGGCCGAAGGTGAACAGCGTGCCTTCCGCGGCAGGACCGGTGATCGAGGCGAACTCCTTGTCGTTCATCGCGTCGCCCGCCATCAGGATGGTCTTGAGACCCTGGTCGCGCATCTGGCGCAGGATGAGGCCGGCTTCCTGATGATAGCCGCCGACATACACGAGATCGATGTTGTCACGCTTCAAGCGAGAGACGATCGCGTTGAAGTCCTTGTCGCCCTTGTTGTAGGACTCGAACATCTTCTCGGTGACGCCGGCCTTGTTCAGCGCCTTCTTGGTCTCGTCAGCGAGACCCTTGCCGTAGGTGGTCTTGTCATTGAGGATCGCGATGTTCTTGCCCTTGAAGTTCTTCGCGATGTAGTTGGCGGCGACGAGACCCTGCTGATCGTCGCGGCCGCAGACGCGCGCCACGTTCCACAGCTTGCGCTCGGTGAACAGCGGGTTGGTCGAGGCGGGCGTGATCTGCAGGACGTTGCTGTCGGCATAGGCCTCGGAGGCCGGGATCGACGACGACGAGCAGAAATGGCCGGCGACGAACGGAATGCCGGAGCCGGCGAGCTTTTCGGCAACCGAGCGTGCCTGCTTCGGATCGCAGGCATCGTCACCCACCTGCAGTGCGAGCTTCTTGCCGAGCACGCCGCCGGCGGCGTTGAGGTCGGCCACCGCCATCTCGGCGCCGTTCTGCATCTGGCGGCCGAAGGCCGATTCACTGCCGGTCATGGGGCCGGCCACGGCGATGTTGATGTCTTCGGCGAAAGCTGCGGTCGAGAGCGCCAGCGATGCGCCCAGAGCCAAGCCGATGAGTTTGAGTGGTTTCATGAGAAATCCTCGCGGGGGGTAGGTCGACACGGAACGGCCCGAACGGCGGGCCGCAGACCGCGCGCATTGTGGCTGATTTTCCGGCGAAGTCACCGGCAATTTTTGACCACACCTACGAAGGACTAAGGCCATTCTGGCCGGGTTTTGAGGGCCCGCCTCAGTGGCGGCCGCCCTCAAGATAGGCGGCGCGGATCTCCGGCCGCTGCAGCAGCTCGGTGCCGGTGCCCGACAGCGTAATCATGCCGTTGACCAGTACGTAGCCGCGATGGGCGAGCTTCAGCGCATGATTGGCGTTCTGCTCGACGATCAGCACGGTGAGCCCGTCCTGGCGGTTGAGTGTCCGAATGGCGTCGAAAATCTGGCGGGCGATCAGCGGCGCCAGGCCGAGCGAGGGCTCATCCAGAAGCAGCAGGCGGGGCCGGCTCATCAGCGCGCGCCCGATCGCAAGCATCTGCTGCTCGCCGCCGGACAGCGTGCCGCCGCGCTGGTCCATGCGCTCCTTCAGCCGGGGAAACAGCGCGAAGACGCGCTCCAGCGTGCCGGCCCGCTCGGCGTCGGTCGTCTCGCCGGCATCGGCGCCCATCTGCAGGTTTTCCGCCACGCTCATGCGCGGAAAGATGCGGCGTCCCTCGGGCGACTGTGCGATGCGCAGCCGCGCGATCTGATGCGTCGGCACCTGCGTGATGTCGTTGCCGTCATAGACGATGTGCCCGGAGCTCGCGCGCGGGCGGCCGAAGATCGACATCATCAGCGTCGACTTGCCGGCGCCGTTGGCGCCGATCAGCGCGACGATCTCGCCGGGCTTGATGTCGAGATCGACGCCCTTCAGCGCTTCGATCTTGCCGTAGGACGCGCGAAGATTGCGGATCGCGAGCAGGGACGCACTCACGCCTCGGCCTCCATCACGGCTGCGGCCTCTTCCTCATCGGTGCCGAGATAGGCGGCGATGACCTTCGGGTCGTCGCGGATCTCGCGCGGCGTGCCCTCGGCGATCTTGACGCCGTAGTCCATCACGACGACGCGGTCGGAGATTTCCATGACGACGCTCATGTCGTGCTCGATCAGCAGGATCGACGTGGCGTGATCGGCCCGGATCGACAGCAGCAACTCGCTGAGCGCCGCGCTCTCCCGCGCGTTGAGGCCGGCGGCCGGTTCGTCGAGGCAGAGCAGGGCCGGCGAGGTGCACATCGCACGCGCGATCTCCAGCCGGCGCTGGTCGCCATAGGCCAGATTGCCGGCCGCGTCGTCGGCGCGGTCGATCAGACCGACGCGCTTCAGCCAGAACACCGCATTGTCGATCGCGCTCTGCTCGGCCGCGCGCCACGAGGGCACGCCGAGCAGGCCGAGCAGCGTCATGCCGGACGCGCGCATCAGCGCGTTGTGCTGCGCGACCATCAGGTTCTCGAGCGCCGTCATGCCCGGAAACAGCCGGATGTTCTGGAACGTCCGCGCCACCTTGGCCTGTTTGGAGATGTTGAAGTCCTTCAGCTTCTGCATCTCGTACTGCGTGCCGTCATCATGGGTCAGGCGGATGACGCCGGAGGTCGGCTTGTAGAAGCCGGTGATGCAGTTGAACACGGTGGTCTTGCCGGCGCCGTTGGGGCCGATCAGGGCCGTGATCTGCGTGCGTTGCGCGGTGAACGACAGCGCATTGACGGCGACGATGCCGCCGAAGCGCATGGTGAGGTTTTCGAGTGCGAGAATGGGAGCGGAGCTCATCCGTGGCCTTCCTTGACGAGGTCCGAAGAGATGCTCTTGGATTTCTCCAGGAATACGGTCGGCGCGCGATGGCCGACAATGCCGCGGGGACGCCAGATCATCACCAGCACCATGGCGAGACCGAACACCAGCATGCGGTAGTCCTCGAGGCTTCTGAACAGCTCGAAGCCGCCGATCATGGCGAGCGCCGCCAGTGCCACGCCGAGCTGCGATCCCATGCCGCCGAGCACGACGATGGCGAGCACCAGCGCCGATTCCTGGAAGGTGAAGGATTCCGGGCTGATGAAGCCCTGGCGCGTCGCGAAGAAGGCGCCGGCGAAGCCGCCGAACATCGCCCCGGTCGCAAATGCGGTCAGCTTGGTGGTGGTGATGTTGATGCCGAGCGCGCGGCAGGCGACCTCGTCCTCGCGCAGCGCTTCCCAGGCGCGGCCGATCGGCAGCCGGCGCAGCCGGATGGTGACCCAGTTGGTCAAGAGCGCCAGCGCCAGGATCAGATAGAACAGGAAGACGATGCGATGCGTCGGCGAGAACGGGATGCCGAGCATCGACGCAAGGCCGCCTTCGCCCGGTGTGAGCGGAATGCCGAACAACGTCGGTCGCGGAATCCCGGAGACGCCGTTGGGACCGCCGGTCACGTCCTGCCAGTTGATGAGGACGAGGCGGATGATCTCGCCAAAGGCCAGGGTGACGATGGCGAGGTAGTCACCGCGCAGCCGCAGCACCGGAAAGCCGAGCAGCACGCCCCAGAATGCGGCGAGGATGCCGGCGAGCGGCAGGCAGATCCAGAACGACAGGCCGAAGGTGGTCGAGAGCAGGCCGTAGGAATAGGCGCCGACGGCGTAGAACGCGACGTAGCCGAGGTCGAGCAGGCCGGCGAGACCGACCACGACGTTGAGGCCCCAACCCAGCATGACGTAGGTGAGGACCAAAATGCCGAGGTCGAGGATGTAACGCTGATTGTAGAAGATCACCGGCACCAGGAGGGTGAAGATCAGCAGCGCCGGCGCGAGATAGCGGCCGGCGACCGACATGCCGCTCTGCACGGCCGGCGGAACGAAGCTGCCGAGGCCGCCGCGCGGTCCGAGCCATAGCCGCAGCAGCTCGACCACGATCGAGCCGACGAACACCGCCGCAACCAGGCTGGCGAGGTCGCCGAAGCGGGTCCAGTATACGAGCTGGCCGCTCTGGCCCGCTTCGGTGCGGACGCCGACCATCAGGGAGAACAGGCCGAGAGCGACCAGTGCGCTGAGAAAGGCCTTCCTGAGGATGAAGGCGGCTCCAACCGGTTCGGAGCCTTTCGACGAGGCGGGAAGGGACGCGCTCACGCGGACTCCATCTTCAGACTTTTTCGACTTCGGGCCGGCCGAGCAGGCCGGTCGGCAGGAAGATCAGCACCACGATCAGGATCGAGAACGCCGCGACGTCCTTGTACTCCACGGAAAAATAGGCCGACCAGAACGTCTCGATCAGTCCGATCGCGAGGCCGCCGAGCATCGCACCCGGCAGCGAGCCGATGCCGCCGAGCACCGCCGCCGTGAACGCCTTGATGCCGGCGACGAAGCCCATGAAGAAATCGACCAGGCCGTAATACAGCAGGTACATCATGCCGGCGACGGCAGCGAGCGCCGCGCCGATCACGAAGGTCATCGAGATCGTGCGGTCGACGTCGACGCCGAGCAGTGCCGCCATGGTCTGATCCTGCTCGCAGGCGCGCATGTCGCGGCCGAGCCGCGTGCGGGATACCAGCCAGGTGAACAGCGCCAGTAGAACGATGGTGGTGATGACCACCACGATCTGGATGTTGGAGAGCTGGACGACGAAGCCGCTCGCGCCCTCGTGCAGCGTGTAGCCGCCGGTGATGATCGGCGGCACCGGCTTGACGCGCGCGCCCTGCGACACCTGCGAATAGTTGGTGAGCACGAACGACATGCCGATGGCGGACAGCATGGGCGCCAGGCGGAACGAGTGCCGCAGCGGGCGATAGGCGACGCGTTCGATGGTCCAACCATAGAGCGCCGTGATGGCCATCGACACCAGCAGCACGATCAGCAGGATCACCGGAACCGCAGTCAGGCCCAGCGATACCAGCACCAGGAAGGAGATCAGCGCGATGAAGCCACCGATCATGAAGATGTCGCCATGGGCGAAATTGATCATGCCGACGATGCCGTAAACCATGGTGTAGCCGATGGCGATCAGGCCGTAGATCGAGCCGAGGACGAGGCCGTTGATGAGCTGTTGCGCGAAATAATCCATGAACTGCCGTGGGTGAGACTGCCGATACCGGTTCGCAACGCGGCGGGGGCCTTGCAGAGCGGGTGCTGGTATGCCTGGAGATGCACCCGCGCCCAAGGCGACGCGTGCGGCAGTACTAACAGCTAGGAACCGGGTGCCGCAACAGCGTGCAGTGCCACAATTGCGGGCTTATCCCGCCTCCTTTGATGGCGCGGTTCCCCTGCCTTCCTCGGGGCCGGCCGTCGCCATCAAACGAACGCCAGGGAACCCAGCACCGAGCGCCGAAAAGGGGGGGTTCTCGCACTGGTTGCGGCGCCGCTATATGCCGCTACCGCTGTCTTCCGGCGGCCCAGGCACTTTCCCCATCAGCTTCGACTGAAGCCGGACCAGGGCGTCGCGCAGCCGCGTCGCCTCGTCGTACCGGGTTTCCCGAGCCAGCAGGCCGGAGAACGGATCTTTCACCATGGTCTCGGCGCCCTGGGCGAGACGGCGCATCGGCGTCGCCACCCATTGCGCGGCGAAATTGAGCAGGACCAGAATCGAGAACACGCCGCCGGCAACATTGAACCAGAACGAGCGCACCAACTGGCGGGTCGGGGCCATCGCGGCAACGGCGTCCTGCCGGACCAGGACGGACCAGCCGAAGCTCGGCAGATCGGCGTAGCCCACGGTGGGGATGGTGACGGTGAAATAGTCCTTGTCGTCGGGCCATCGCTCGATGAGCGCGACCGAGGCCCCGCGGCTTGCGGCCTGCGCCGAGCCGATCGTCAGTTGCTTGCCCACGAGATCCGGCGGCCCGAACAGCACGATACTTTCGCGCGACAGCAACACCAGGTCTATGTTGCGCGACGCCAGCGCCGCGACGGATTCGATCACCCATTTCCAATCGACTTGAGCCCCGATGACGCCGCCGGGAGTGCCGTCGCGCATCAGCGGAGCCGACATGGCAATGAAGCGGTACGATCCCGAAGCGGTCTGCGACAACCGGTCTAGCGCCTCCGACTCGTGGGCATCAACAGCCGTCGGCGTCCCGAGACCCTGCCGGAACCAGCGCATGTCGGCCACGCTTCGTCCTTCCAGCATCCGGTCCTTGCTCGCGATCACCTTGCCGCCGGGGTCGGCGATGCCTAGCCAGGCATAGCGCGGCTCGAGCTCGCTCACGAACTGGATCTGTCGGCGCGCCTCGGCGATGTCGGCTGGGTCGATGATCGCGGCGAGCCGCGACACGTCGCTCCACGTGCCGTACATCTGTCGCGCCAGCAGGTTTGTGCTGAGCTCACCGCGGGTCCTCAACTGCTCGATCGCGAGTTCCTCGCCGCGCCGCTGCAGAGACGCCGAATAGAGAATGGCCACGGCCAGCGCCGTCACGAGGATCAGCGTCGCGCCGCCGAGGAACACCGTAGTCTGTAAGCTCCACCGTCGCCTGGTCATCGTGTTCTCCTCAATCGGCCACGGCTCGCGCGAGTTCTTTCAGCATGCGGCCGAGATCGCCGCTGTCGGCGCCCGGCACTCCACTTGCCGTGTGTAGTCGCTCGATGATCTGGGCGCGCTGCTGCGGCGTTACGCCGAATATGAGCCGGTAGCCGTCGTTTGTCGGAGCCGCGACCTTGGTCTGGATTTCGCCGATCAGGGGCAGGGTGAGCGTGCCGGTGGTGCCGGTCGCAAGGCCGACGGGACCGCTGACGCGCGCGCCGCCGGGACCGAGATTGACGATCCAGCCGCGTTGCGCCTTGCCGTCGACCGTCAGGGTTATCGGCTCGACGATCTGACGTTGCGGCCGGTTGTAGCGTGGACGATCGATGCAAACGGCGATCGCCACCGACAGCACCAGAATGTTGTAGACCGTCCAGAACATCACGATGACGACGCCGTCTCCCGCGGTCGCCGTGGTATTGAACACGAAATCGGACGTCAGCGACACGATCAGGCCACCGACCGTCAGCGTCATCAGGATCAGGAAGGGCCGCATCAGCGGCCATTGGACGATGATCTTGGCGCGGTCGCCGCCCTTGGCGGTGACCGAGAATTTGTGTGGGCCGGGGGAGAGAAGGCCGAGAGCGGCGGCACGGAGCACGGGCCAGGCTGCGACGATCTGCGAGACATCGTTGACGATCGGAATGAACAGTCCCTTGGACAGCCAGTTCAGCGTGTACATGATCGAGAGATAATATGGGCCGTAGTACCGGATGATGTCGGCGATCGAGGCATTCACCACGGTCACGCCGCCCCACCAGTAAAGCAGCGGACAGATCAGCGCGGCGAGGCGGAACGGATAGGTCGACGTCCAGTAGAGCAGCGAGTCGAGCACGCTGAGCCGGTGGAAGACATCGAGACCATGGGAGCCGAACGGATTGTAGACGTTGCGCGCGATCTGCATGAGGCCGAGGCACCAGCGGCCGCGCTGCACGACGTATTCCGCAAGGCCTTCCGGCGCCAATCCCTCCGACAACGCCTCGTTCAGGTACACGGTCTGGTAGCCGTGTGCAGACAGGCGCAGCGTGAGCAGGAAATCCTCGGTGACGCTCTCGGTCGGGACGCCGCCAATCTCCTCCACGGCGGAGACGCGGAATATCGAGGAGGTCCCGCAGCACATGGCGATGCCCCAGGCGTCGCGCGCCGGCTCGACGTTGTCGAAGAAGTGGCGCTGCTCGTCGGGGTAGGCTGCGCCGATGCCGAGATTGTGCTGGATCGGGTCCGGGTTGAAGAAGTGTTGCGGCGTCTGTACGAGGCCGACAGCCGGGTCGTGAAACAGCGCCATCGTCCGCTCGATGAAGTCGACATGAGGCACGAAGTCGGCGTCGAGAACGGCGACGAAGTCCGGCCGGTCCGCATCCGCCGCGCGCAGCCGCAAGGCATTGTTGATGTTGCCGGCCTTGGCGTGCGACTTGTCGGTACGGGCGACATAGCCGATGCCGTGCTCGGCGCAGTAGTTCTGGAGCCAAGCCCGGCTGCCGTCGTCGAGGACGAAAACGCGCAATGCCGCATAAGTGACGGCCTTGGCGCCGACGATGGTTCGCTCCAGGACTTCGAGCTGCTCGTTATAGGTTGTGATGAAGATGTCGACCCGAGGCGGCGGCCTCGGAAGCCACCAGCCGGCATGGCGATCAGCTTCCGTCGTCCGCTCCTTGGTCCGGGTCAGGATCAGGAAGGCGAAGGACGACGAGACGACGGTGAGCGCTTCGAGAATGGCGAAGCCCCAGCTGAGGAGCCCATCCGGCGTAAGGCCAAGCGGGGCAAGAGTCTCCGTGAAGCGCCAGGCGACATAGCGCCAGGCCAGCAGGATCGAGCCGCTCAGGAGCAGGGCCCGCCAGTACCATTTCCTCGGGTCCAGGAGAGGCAACACCAGGAGGCGCAGTCCGATGACGACTGCAATGACTGCGAACGCGGACAGAAATGGTGACAGCGTCGGCATCAGTAGCCGTACCGGGCGACGAAGCGGCGGAATGCCGCGACCGGTCCGCTGGTGAAGATCACCCGGCCGGTGCGCCCGATGGCGCAGGACAGGTCCGGCTGCTTGGCGAGATCTGGCACCGCCACGGTGACGTCGAAGCGCTGCAAGTGCTGCGGCGTCGGGCCGACGGCGAGATTGGCGTAGAGCTGCGAGGCGCCCGAGCCGCCGAGACGTGTCACCGTCCCATCGAATATCCGGTCGTCGCCGAACAGACGGAACTGCACCGGGACACCGATCGACAGGCTGTCGTAGAGCCTTTCGGGAACGCTCGCGGTCACCACGAGACTGTTGCAGTCCACCAGCTTGACGAGATCCTGACCGCGACGGGCATACTCGCCATCGTCGACGAGGAAGTCCCAAGCCATGCCCGGCACGCGGGCCCTCAGCGTCGCCGAGGTCAGTCGATTGATCCGGACGCGCTCGGCGTTGATCTGCTGCTCGTACTGGAGCTGGCGGGATTGGATCTGCTGCTCGTCCACGGCAAGTTCGGCGAGACGCAGGTCGAGCTCGTGGATGCGCTGCATCGAGAACGGCACGTCATTGTAGGAGTCGCCGATGAAGACCCCCGATTGCGCGGAGCCCAGCTCGGTCTCGAAATAGTTGGTGCGCTGCTTCGCGCTTTCGACATCCTGCTTGGCGATGTCGAGCGACACGCTGGCCTGGTCGAGGCTGGCAATCGTCTGGACCCCGCGTTCCTTCAGCTCGTTGGCCCGCGTGAAGGTGAGATCCGCGAGCTTCAGTCGGGCGGCCGCGGCATCTTCCGCCGCCTTTGCCTCGGCGATGCGTGCCGCGATCTGCCGGACGCGGCCGGTCTTGTAGTTGGCCGACTGGGTCGCGAAGGCGGCCCGGGCCTGCTCGAGCGCCGAACGCTGCGCTGGAACCCGCTTGAGCGCGATCTTCTGCTCGTCACGTTCGCGCTCGAGATTGAGCAGGCGCGTGGTGTCGAATCGGTCATCGACGATCTCGGCCATGAGTTCCCCGGCATTGACCCTGGCGCCGATATTGCTCACCCCCAGCGTCACGCGGCCTTCGATCGGCGCGCGCACGACGTACAGCCGGGCATTGACGGTCGCGTCGCCTGAAGTTCCGGCGAAATGCTCGCCGATGAGGATATAGAGGCCGCCGACGAGCAGGAGGATGCCGATGAAGATCCGAGCTACTTTCATGCGGTACTCCCGCTCGGCAGCTGCCTGCCGCATCATCATCCCGCTGTGCGAAACGCAGTCGTGCTCGTGTTAAGATAGTATTTAATTGTCCGGCTACTTTGACGCTAGTCAAGAACACCGATGGGGCGGCACAGAATTGCGAGGCGCCTGGACGATATCAGCGGCTGCCGCCGCGATCGGGCTGCCGGCGCATCGATCGTGCCCCGATGCAGGCGTCGGCGACGGCGGTCTTTCGCCGGAGGAGCCGCATCGCGGGGGTGAAGACCGAGCGGGCGCAATGTTCGATGCGATGCAGATGTTCGAGGACGCGTCGATGGCCGGAAAGGCCGCTGTCACGCGGATATTCGAGGCCTGACCGGCGAGGTCATCAGCACCGTCTCCACGGCGATTGGACGGTGGACTCTCGCGCCCGTCGCCCCCTGTTAAGGTAAACGAATGGTTTAAATTGCCGTGCGGGTTTGCCGGGCGTTAGCTCGTCTGGAAATCGGCCGGACGGGCGGTTTGTGGGATGCAAAGGTGGGCGTGACATGATCAAGGATTGCGTGATCAGGAATTGGCGGCTCAGCTGCGTCAACGGTGTGCTGCTGGCGCTCTATTTCGTGCCCGCCTGGACCATCATCGCGTTTCAGATCATGGTTTCGCCGATCCAGGGGTTGTTCGCGCGGCCGAATATCGCGGTGGCGCTGTTCATCAGCGACCATCTGCAGCTGTCGGGCATCGAGACGGTCCGTGCCGCCTGGCTGCTTGCGCTGGCGCGACTGACGGTCGCAGGCTTCTTCGCGATGTTCCTGGTGCTGATCCTGGTTCCGCGGGTGCGAAAGGTGGCCGGCTATGTCGAGGCGCTGTCGATCGGGCTCGGCTTCGGCAGCATGCTCGCCTTCTTCAGCATGATCATGGCCGCCAAAGTCGGGGAGCCCCAGGCGTTGCGTCTGCATGCCACGGAACTCCTGATGCTGCTCGGCACGGCCATCGTCATGCTCGTGGAGAAGCCGTCGACGCAGGCCTCGCCGTCCTCCGCATCCGCTCCGCCGAAGATGATGGAGTCCACGGCGACGCCGTCGCCGCAGCAGGCATGACGCCCCGATCCGTCGCGGTGCATCAGCGCTGGGTCAGAAAGCCCAGCACGGCATCGTTGAACTGGCCTGCCGCTTCGACATTCGAGATGTGCGCGGCATCGACGATGGTCATGCTGGCGCCGGCGATCCGGCTGCGGATCGCTTCCGCCATCGCGATCGGCGTCGACTTGT
Organism: Bradyrhizobium sp. HKCCYLRH3061; assembly: GCF_051168015.1. NCBI lineage: Bacteria > Pseudomonadati > Pseudomonadota > Alphaproteobacteria > Hyphomicrobiales > Nitrobacteraceae > Bradyrhizobium > Bradyrhizobium sp. HKCCYLRH3061. The sequence continues at coordinate 488,690 of NZ_JBNPUE010000002.1, read as the reverse complement.
CGTAGCGGCCGGCCACGACGAGGGTAGGGCTCTTGATGGCCGGCAGATCCTCGCGCAGATCCAAGGCGCGCAGTGCCGCGCAGCAGGCAAGATAGCCCTCGACGGGCGTGGCCACGAGCATCGCCTTCATCCGATCGGCGACATCAGGATTGTGATCGCGAAACTCCTGTGTCAGCCAGCCGGCGATGACGGTGTCGGCGATTCCAGCGAGTCCGCTGTCCTCGACCGCCTTGATGCGGGCGTCCCAGATTGCCGGATCGGGGTAGTAGCAGGTGGTGTTGGCGAGCACGAGCTTGCCGACGCGTTCAGGGGCATGGGCGGCGAGCCACTGCCCGACCATGCCGCCCATCGACACGCCGCACCAGTGCACCTTCTCGATGTTGAGGTCATCGAGAATCGCCAGCGCATCGCGGCCGAATCGCTCGATCGAGTAGGGCCCGGGCGGCACTTGCGATTTGCCATGACCGCGCCGGTCATAGCGGATCACGCGGAACACCTGCGTGAAGGCGCGCATCTGCGGCTCCCACATCTGCAGGGTCGAGCCGAGCGAGTTCGACAGCATCAGGGTCGGCCCGCCGTCGCGGCCCTCGACGGTGACATTCAACAGACAGCCGTCGGCATCGATCATCGGCATGGGCGGAATCCTTGTCGCAGGCGGTCGCGCCGCCGGAGGAATCGTGCAGATTTGATGGCGAACTAAGCACCGCCGCCGCCGTCTGCCAATCAAAACCCGACGGCGGCGAGGTCCGGAATGCTGCGGTGCTCCGGCTTTTCTGCAACGCTTCCGGGCGCTGCCCGCCCTTCCTTTTGGGCGTTCGGTGCTTTACTTGAATGCCTCTAACCGCGCCAATCGGGGGGAGATGCACATGGCAATGACGATGACGGGCGAGGTCCAGCTGGCCGCTTCGCGAGAGCAGGTCTGGGACAAGCTGAATGATCCGGAGGTGCTCAAGACCTGCATTCCCGGCTGCGAGGAGCTGGAGAGGACCGAGGATGGCGGCCTCCGCGCCGTCGCCAAGATGAAGGTCGGACCGGTCTCCGCGCGCTTCAAGGGCAAGGTGACCTTGAGCGATCTCGATCCGCCGAACGGCTACAAGATCTCAGGCGAAGGCGAGGGCGGTGTCGCCGGATTCGCCAAGGGTGGCGCGGTCGTTGCGCTGGCGGACAAGGACGGCGGCACGCTGCTGACCTACAATGTCGAAGCGCAGATCGGTGGCAAGCTGGCGCAGCTCGGCCAGCGGCTGATCAACGGCACCGCCAAGAAACTCGCCGACGAGTTCTTCGCCAACTTCGCCAAGGCGGTTCAAGGCTGATCGCAACCGACCCATGCGCGGCCGGGGGCGAGGTTGCCCGCCGCCGGGAGCGCCCATATGATGGTTTTCGACTGATTTTGCTGGGCTGCGCTGCAGTGCAACGCTGTGGCGCGGATAATAGAGAGTCCTGAATGGCCAAGATTTCCATGATTGTGAACGGTAATCCCGTCACGGCGAACGTCGATCCGCGGACGCTGCTGGTGCAGTTCCTGCGCGAGAATCTGCGCCTCACCGGCACCCATGTCGGCTGCGACACGTCGCAATGCGGCGCCTGCATCGTCCATCTGGATGGCAAGGCGGTCAAGTCCTGCACGACCTTGGCCGTCATGGCCGATGGTCATGAGGTCAGGACGATCGAGGGGCTCGCCGCCGACGGCGCGCCGCTGCATCCGATGCAGGAAGCGTTTCGCGAGCACCATGGCCTGCAATGCGGCTTCTGCACGCCCGGCATGATCATGACCGCGGTCGATCTCGTCCATCGCAAGGGACATGAGCTCAGCGAAGAGACCATCCGCGAGGAGCTGGAGGGCAATCTCTGCCGCTGCACCGGCTATCAGAACATCGTGCAATCGATCGCCGCCGGCGCCAAGGCGATGGCCAAATCGGACCTCGCCTAAACGTCTGACCTCGCCTTAGTCCGCCCGCTGCGCACAGGACATTTCCCCATGTACGAATTCAAATATCATCGGCCGGCGACCGTGCGCCAGGCCGCCAATCTCCTCACCAAGAACGAAGACGCCAAGCTGGTCGCCGGCGGCCACACGCTGGTGCCGGTCATGAAGCAGCGGCTCGCAAGCCCCCCGCATCTGGTCGATCTCTCCCATGTCGAGGGGCTCGATACGATCGAGGTGAAGGGCCGCAACCTCGTGATTGGCGCGATGGCGCGTCACGCCGACGTCGCCAACTCCGCCACCGTCGGCGAGGCGATTCCTGCGCTGGCACATCTGGCGAGCCTGATCGGCGATCCCGCGGTGCGCCATCGCGGCACCATCGGCGGCTCGATCGCCAACAACGATCCGACCGCGGACTATCCGGCGGCATGCCTCGCGCTCGGCGCCACCATCGTCACCAACAAGCGCAAGCTGAAGGCCGAGGAGTTCTTCCTCGGGCTGTTCACGACCGCGCTGGAGCCCGACGAAATCATCACCAAGGTGAGCTTTCCGCTGGCGAAGAAGGCGGCCTATGTGAAGTTCCGCAACCAGGCCTCGCGCTACGCGCTGGTCGGCGTGTTCGTCGCGCGCCGTCCGTCGGACGTGCGGGTCGCCGTGACCGGGGCCGGCGGCAACGGCGTGTTCCGCGTCACCGCCTTCGAGGAGGCGCTGCAGAAGCGGTTTTCGCCGAAGGTGCTGGAAGGCATTCCGGTCTCGGCCGAAGGCCTCAACAGCGACATTCACGGCAGCGCCGAATATCGTGCCCATCTGATCGGCGTGCTGGCGCGCCGTGCGGTCGATGCGGCCAATACCGGCGCCAAGGCCTCAACCGCGTCGGAGGGAGCCGCCGAACCCGAGGCTCCGGCTTCGTGACGGACGCGTGAAGAAGGAAGCGGTCTCGCCCATGAGTGCTCCGGCCCTGCCAGCATCGGTCGACGCGATGCTCGAATTGTTGTCCTCGCGCGGCTATCTGGCCGAGCGATCGCTGGCGACGGTGACCTATCTGTCGCTGCGCATGGGCCGGCCGCTGTTCCTCGAAGGCGAGGCCGGCGTCGGCAAGACCGAGATCGCCAAGGTCCTGTCGGCGGCGCTCGGCCGCAAGCTGATCCGGCTGCAGTGCTACGAGGGTCTCGACGTCGCCTCCGCCGTCTACGAATGGAACTCGGCGGCGCAGATGATCGCGATCCGGCTGGCGGAAGCGGGCGGCGAGGTCGACCGCGATCAATTGACGTCGGACATCTTCGCCGACCGCTACCTGATCAAGCGCCCGCTGCTGCAGGCGCTGGAGCCGGATGTCGCCGGCGCGCCGGTTCTGCTCATTGACGAGCTCGACCGCGCGGACGAGGCGTTCGAGGCCTATCTCCTCGAGATCCTCTCCGACTTCCAGGTCACGATCCCCGAGTTCGGCACCGTCAAGGCGCCGCATCCGCCGATCGTCGTCATCACCTCGAACCGGACCCGCGAGATCCATGACGCGCTGAAGCGGCGCTGCCTGTATCACTGGGTCGATTATCCCTCCGCCGAGCGCGAGCTCGCAATCGTCAAGACCCGGCTGCCCGGCATCTCGCAGCGGCTGTCGCAGCAGATCGTGCGCTTCGTCCAGGCTTTGCGCGACCAGGATTTCTACAAGTCGCCGGGGGTCGCCGAGACGCTCGACTGGGCGACCGCACTGACCGAGCTCGATGCGCGCTCGCTGAACGCCGAGGTCGTCGGCGACACGCTGGGCGCGCTGTTGAAATATCAGGACGACATCGCCCGCATGCAGGGTGATGCGTTGAACAAGGTGATCAAAGACGCGACCAGCGAGACGTAGTTCACGCTGGTGCCTCTAACAAAGGTCGTCATTCCGGGATGCGTGCGCAGCACGCAGGCCCGGAATCCATAACCACGATCGTAAGTATGGATTCCGGGCTCGCCCTTCGGGCGCCCCGGAATGACGGTCTCAAGTTGAGGTGTGTCTGGAATGACGAGGGGATAGAGCCATGCCCACCAGCATCAATCACCTCGCGCCGCCGACCGGCGGCATCGCCGACAACATCGCCGGCTTTGCGCGGGCGCTGCGCGCCGCGGGCCTGCCCGTCGGGCCCGGCGCCGTCATCGATGCCATGACCGCGCTCGAGGTCATCGACATCGGCAAGCGGCCGGATGTTTTCACTACGCTCGAATCGATCTTCGTCAAGCGCCACGAGCATGCGCTGATCTTCGCCCAGGCCTTCGACCTGTTCTTCCGTCCCGCCGAGGAATGGAAGTCGATGCTCGATTCGGTGCCGCTGCCGGACCACGCCAAGAAGAAGCCGCCGCCGGCCTCGCGCCGCGTCCAGGAGGCGATGTCGCAGCCGCAGATGCATGAGGAGCCGCAGGCGCAGGAGCAGGACCTGCGGCTCTCGGTGTCCGACCGCGAGGTGCTGCAGAAGAAGGACTTTGCGCAGATGAGCGCGGCGGAGATCGCCGACGTCACCAGGGCGATCGCCAAGATGCGGCTGCCGCAGGCCGAGCTGAAGACGCGCCGCCACACCACCGATCCGCGCGGCCACCGCATCGACATGCGCAAGACCCTGCGCCAGGCGCTGCGCACCGAGGGCGAGATCATCAATTTCCATCGCCTGGGGCGGATCGAGAAGCCGGCGCCGATCGTGGCGCTGCTCGACATCTCCGGGTCGATGAGCGAGTACACCCGCCTGTTCCTGCACTTCCTCCACGCCATCACCGATGCGCGCAAGCGTGTCTCGGTGTTCCTGTTCGGCACGAGGCTGACCAACGTGACCCGGGCGCTGCGCCAGCGCGATCCCGACGAGGCGCTGGCGAGCTGCTCGGCGAATGTCGAGGACTGGGCCGGCGGCACCAGGATCGCCACCTCGCTGCAGACCTTCAACAAGCAGTGGGCGCGGCGCGTGCTCGGACAGGGCGCCATCGTGCTCTTGATCTCCGACGGGCTGGAGCGCGAGGCCGACAGCAAGCTCGCCTTCGAGATGGACCGGCTGCACCGCTCCTGCCGGCGGCTGATCTGGCTCAACCCGCTGCTGCGCTATTCCGGCTTCGAGGCGAAGGCGCAGGGCATCAAAACCATGCTGCCCCACGTTGACGAATTCCGCCCGGTGCATAACTTGACCTCGATCGAGACGCTGATCTCGGCGCTGTCGTCGCCGCTGCCGCCGCATCAGCGCAGCGCGATCCGGCCCGCCGCCTGAGAGGGAGATGACCATGCTCAATCGCGACGAAGACATCCTCAGGGCCGCCGAGGACTGGCACAAATCCGGTCACGGCGTGGCGCTCGCCACCGTGGTCGAAACCTGGGGCTCGGCCCCGCGCCCGGTCGGCTCCAACCTCGTGATCAACGACGAGGGCACCTTCCTGGGCTCGGTGTCCGGCGGCTGCGTCGAGGGCGCGGTCGTCACCGAGGCGCTGGACGTGATCTCCAGCGGCCAGCCGAAGATGCTTGAGTTCGGCGTCGCCGACGAGACCGCCTGGAACGTCGGGCTGTCCTGCGGCGGCACCATCCGCGTGTTCGTCGAGAAAGTGGGCTGACCGATGCAACTTGCAACGCTGGCAGAACTGAACGCCGAGCGTGCCGCGCGTCGCCCGGCCATTCTTGTCACCGACGTCGCGTCCGGCGCGCAGCGCCTGGTCAAGGCCGCCGCCATCGCGACTGACCCGCTGCGCAACGAGCTGTCGACCTATCTGCGCATGGGCAAGAGCGGCATGGTCGAGGTGGACGGGAAGCGGCTGTTCCTCAACGTCTACGCCCCGACGGCCAGGCTCGTGATCATCGGCGCCGTCCATATCAGCCAGGCGTTGGCGCCGATCGCCAAGTCGCTGGGCTATGACGTCACCGTTGTCGATCCGCGAACGGCCTTCGCCAGCCCCGAGCGCTTTCCCGATGTGCCGCTGATCGCGGAATGGCCCGACGTGGCGCTGCCGCCGCTCAACGTCGATCACTACACGGCCTTCGTCGCGCTGACACACGATCCGAAGATCGACGATCCGGCGCTGCTGCACGCCTTCTCGCGCGACTGCTTCTATATCGGCGCGCTCGGCTCGCGGAAGACGCACGCCAAGCGTCATGATCGGCTACGGGCGCAGGGCGCCAGCGATGCCGAGATCGCCCGCATCCATGCGCCGATCGGGCTCGCCATCGGCGCGGTGTCGCCGTCGGAGATCGCGGTCTCGATCATGGCCCAGATCACCGCCACGTTGCGGTTGCCGGCCAAGGAGAAAGAGCAGGCGGCATGAAGTTCGGTCCTGCCAGTCCGGCCGATGCGATCGGCGGGGTGACGGTGCACACCCTGCGCAAGGGATCATTGGTGCTGAAGAAGGGCACGTTGATCGGTCCCGCGGAGGTCGAGGCGCTGGCTCGGGAAGGGGTCAAGGAGATCGTCGTCGTCCGCCTCGAGGCCGGCGACGTCTCTGAGGACGAGGCGGCCGCCGATGTCGCCAAGGTCGTCGCCGGCGCGGGCATTCACGTCGATCGCGCATTCACCGGGCGTGCCAATCTGTTCGCGGCGCAGCCCGGCGTGCTGATGATCGACCGCGCCGCGGTCGAGCGCATCAACGGCGTCGACGAGGCCATCACCTTTGCGACCCTGCCGGCGTTCAAGCCGGTGGTCGAAGGCGAGATGGTCGGCACCGTCAAGCTGATCCCGTTCGGCGTCGAAGGCCGCCTGCGAGATGCCGCCGTCGCTGCGGCGGGCAGGGGCGCGCTCAGCATCGCCTCCTATGTGATCAAGCGCGTCGGCGTGGTCTCGACGCTTCTTCCTGGGCTCGCGCCCAAGGTCATCGACAAGACGCTGCGCGTCACCGCAGAGCGGCTCGCACCGGCCGGCGCCACCATCATCGCCGAGCGCCGCGTGCCGCATGAGCAGGCCGCGCTGGCGGCTGCGATCAGGGAGCTGCTGGCGCTGGGCGCCGAGCTCGTCATCGTGTTCGGCGCGTCCGCGATCGCCGACCGCCGCGACGTCATTCCCGCCGCGATCACCGGCATCGGCGGGGCCATCGAGCATTTCGGCATGCCGGTCGATCCCGGCAATCTGCTCTTGATCGGCAATGCCGGCGGTGTGCCGGTGCTCGGCGCGCCCGGTTGCGCCCGCTCGCCGGCCGAGAACGGTTTCGACTGGGTGCTGATGCGGCTGCTCGCCGGCATCAAGGTCACCCGCGCCGAGCTGACCGCGATGGGCGTCGGCGGCCTGCTGATGGAAATCGTGACGCGGCCGCAGCCGCGTGCCAAGCCGGAGGCCGAGGGCGAACGCAAGGTCGCCGCGGTCGTGCTTGCCGCCGGACGCTCGACCCGGATGGGGGGGCCGAACAAGCTGCTGGCCGAGCTGGACGGCAAGAAGCTGGTGCGGATCGTGACCGAGCAGGCGTTGGCCTCCAAGGCTTGTGAGGTCATCGTCGTCACCGGTCATCAGGCCGAGCTGGTCGAACAGGCGCTGTCCGACCTGAAGGTCCGCTTCGTCCGCAATCCCGATTTCGCCGGCGGCCTCGCCAGCTCGGTGAAATCAGGCATTGCCGCGGTGCCTGAGGGCGTCGATGGCGCGGTCGTGTGCCTCGGCGACATGCCGATGGTTTCCTCGGATCTGCTCGACCGTCTGATCGCCGCGTTCGCGCCCGATCGCGGCAATTTGATCGTGGTGCCCGTGTCCGAAGGACGCCGCGGCAACCCCGTGCTGTGGTCGCGCCGCTTCTTCGCCGAGCTGATGACGCTGGACGGCGACGTCGGCGCGCGGCACCTGATCGCCAAGCACACCGAGGCCGTCGCCGAGGTGCCGGTCGATGGTGACAGTGCGTTTCTCGACATCGACACGCCGCAGGCGCTGGAAGCCGCGCGGCGTGGCTGAGCCCACGTAGCCCGCCCTCAACCTCCCATTCACCAAGTCTCAACGACCCCCGGCTAGATTTGCCGACATTGGGCCTCGGGGGAGGAGAGAGTGATCATTTCGACCGCTGCGCGACGTTTCGCGCTGTTTGCATTTGGACTGACCGTGATCGTTGCTGCCGCGCGCATCGCGAGCACCAGCGCCATCAGCCCGGCCCACGCCGCCGGCGCCTTCGCCATGGGCCAGTGCGCCGCCTACGGCCAGGCGTTCGACTATCCGGCGGAGCATCTCGCCAAGGCCGCCGCGCTCAAGCAGTGCAAGGGCGACTGCACCGCGGTGACGATGAAGAAGGCCTGCGCCGCGTTCGCGGTCGATCTCACCAATCCCTGCGGCGCCCACGGCTATGCTGTTCGGCCGACGATCTCGACCTCGCTCAACGAGGCGACCCGGGAATGCTACAAATATGGCGGCAAGGAATGCGTCATCCGCGCCTGGGTCTGCGACGCCAAGGGTTGATTCAAGTCTGATGATCTCAACGGCTCGGCTGCTGGGGTTCCACGTCCGCTTTCATTTCGATGCTTCACCCCGAGAACGGCTCGGCTATTCTCGGCGTTCGATGACATCGAACCCCGGAAGTGACATGCAATTCGACACCAAGATCGCGCTGATCATCCGCAACGATCTCGAAGCCTGGCAGAAGCTCAACGTCGCGGCGTTTCTTTCCAGCGGCATCGCCGCCGCATTTCCCGAATGCATTGGCGCACCTTATGAGGACGGCTCGGCAACCCTGTATCACGCGTTGATCGGGCAGCCGATCCTGATCTACGGCGCGCCGGATCGTGCCGCGCTGGCGCGTGCTCTGGATCGGGCGCTGTCGCGCAGCGTGAAGCCTGCGCTCTACACCGAGGACATGTTCAAGACCACGCATGACGAGGCCAACCGCGATGCCGTGAAGGCGGTGGCGCGCACCGATCTCAATCTGGTGGGACTGGCGTTTCGTGCCGAGCGCAAGGTGGTCGACAAGGTCGTCGACGGACTCAAATTTCACGCCTGACAGAAACGGGCGCATTGCGCTGTCATCAAACTGTTACTTCATGCGGCGGCGCGGCTTGACGCCGATCAAGACCGGACGACTCCGACGTCGTTAGTTTGCGCCGCGACATGAGGAGCAGACAGATGCAGACCATGAAAGCCGCCGTCGTCAAAGCCTTTGGCAAGCCGCTGGTCATCGAGGACGTTCCAATTCCTGCGCCGGGACCCGGCGAGATTCTGGTCAGGGTGAAGGCCTGCGGCGTCTGCCACACCGATCTTCACGCCGCCTCCGGCGATTGGCCGGTGAAGCCGGTGCCGCCGTTCATCCCGGGTCACGAGGCGGCCGGCATCGTCGCGGCGCTCGGGCCAGGGGTCACCGACTTCAAGGTCGGCGACGCCGTGGGCGTGGCTTGGCTGCACGATGCCTGCCTGCGCTGCGAGTATTGCGAGACCGGCTGGGAGACACTGTGCGAGCACCAGCACAACACCGGCTACAGCGTGAATGGCGGCTTTGCGGAATACGTGATCGCGTCCGCGGCGTTCGCCGCGCGTCTGCCGGCCAATGTGGACTTCGCCAGGATCGCCCCGATCCTCTGCGCCGGCGTCACCACCTACAAGGGCTTGAAGGAGACCGACACGCGGCCCGGCGAGTGGGTGGTGGTCTCCGGCGTCGGTGGCCTCGGTCATGTCGCCATCCAGTACGCGAAGGCGATGGGGCTGAAGGCGATCGGTCTCGATATCGCCGATGACAAGCTGAAACTCGCGCTGGAGGCGGGCGCCGAACATGCCGTCAACGCGCTCGACAAGGATGCCGTGGAGCAGGTGATCCGGATCACCGGCGGCGGCGCTCATGGCGTGCTGGTCACCGCGGTGTCGACGCCGGCTTTTGCCCAGGCGCTGCACATGGTCCGCCGCAAGGGGACGGTCAGCCTTGTCGGCTTGCCGCCGGGCGAATTCCCGACGCCGATCTTCGATGTCGTGCTGAAGCGCATCACCGTGCGCGGCTCGATCGTCGGCACCAGGCGTGACCTCGACGAAGCCATTGCGTTTGCCGCGGACGGCAAGGTGACGGCCGAGGTGACCACGGCGCCGTTGTCGGAGATCAACACCGTCTTCGACCGCATGAAGGCCGGCAAGATCGACGGTCGCGTGGTGCTCGACTTCGGCTGATCAGCATGACCGATTGGTGCGCCGCCGCGCCGAACACTTCGCGGCGGTTTGATCTGGATCAGGAAGGGGGACGCGCGGCGCTGGCACAAATTGTTCATGGCAGCCGTCACCAAGATCGTCTTCCTCGGCGCGAGCAGCGCGTCCTTCGGACTCAGCGTTTTCCGAGACCTGTTCTCGACGCATGATCTCGCCGGTTCGACGCTCGTGCTGATCGGCCGCGATCCGGTCCGGCTTGCCCGGTCGGAAGCACTCGCCCGGCTGCTCAACGACCTCTCCGGCGCCGGCCTCAAGATCGAGGCGACCACGGATTGGCGCGCGGCGCTCGACGGCGCCGGCTTCGTGATCCATGCCACCGCGATCGACCGCAACCGCCTGTGGAAGCTCGATTTCGAGGTGCCGCGCAAATACGGCATCCGACACACGCTGGGTGAGAATGGCGGGCCTGGTGGATTGTTCTTCACGCTCCGTACCCTGCCGGTCGTCTTCGACTTCGTGCGCGAGATGGAGCGGCGCTGTCCGGACGCGCTGTTCATCAACTTCTCCAATCCCGAGAGCCGCATCATCCTCGCGCTCGGGCTTCACAGCCGCGTCGCGCATATCGGCCTGTGCCATGGCATCTTCATCGCGCGCAGCCAGGTGGCCTCCATTCTGGGACTCGCCGAGGAGCGCGTGGACGTGTGGGGCGCCGGGCTCAATCATTTCCAATGCCTCGTGCAGATCCGGGATCGCGACACCGGGGCCGATCTCTATCCACTGCTTCGCGAAAAGGCCGGGAGCCACGACCCCAAGGTCGCGCCGCTGACGCGGGCGCTGTTGCGCGACTTCGGCTTCTGGCTGGGCTGCGGCGACAGCCATGTCGGCGAGTATCTCGCGTATGGCTGGGAAGCGGGCGAGAGCGGGTACGACTTTGCGTGGGACGAGGCGGAGCGGGCCAAGCTGATTCGGCAGATCGACGAGGTCCTGGCAGGCAAAGCCGGCATGCCGGACTGGTGGCGAATGCCATCCGGAGAGCGCGCGGTCACCGTGATCGGTTCGGTGCTGCACGATCGCAAGCAGGTCATCGAGTCCGGCGTCGTTCTGAACCGTCACGTCATTCCCAACCTGGCTGCCGAGGCCGCTGTCGAAGTGCCCGTTGTCGCGGATCGCGTCGGCATCCATCCGGTTTCGCTGGGCCCGCTTCCAGATGCCGTCGCCAAGCTGATGTCGGTCCAGGTTCAGGTTCAGCAACTGGCGGTGCAGGCGGCCATGACGGCGTCCAAGGATCTCGCCTTGCAGGCGCTCCTCATCGATCCCGTCGTCAACTCGGCCGCCGCCGCGCGCCAGATCGTGGACGAGCTTTGGGAGATCAATCGGCCTTACATCAGGTCCTGCGCGTGATCGCGCTGACTTCGTCTGATGAGGGGCCGCGCGCGGTCGGGTCGGGCTCCTGACCCGCGCCGACGGCTCAGCCTTCTCGGGGCCTCTTTACAATGACTGACTAGTCAGTCATAATTGTTCAATGTCGAAGCCGTCGAAATTGTCCGAGCGCAGAGTTGAGCCCGTCAAGCCGGCGGCAGCCGGCGCCTCGCGCCGGGCGGATCGCTCCGCCGAGCGCCGCGCGGCGATCGTGCAGGCGGCGATGGACGAGTTCATCGCCCGAGGCTTCGCGGCGACCCGGCTGGACGACGTCGCCAAGCGGGCAGGGGTCGCCAAGGGGACGATCTATCTGCACTTCAAGGACAAGGAATCGATGTTCGAGGAATTGATCCGGACCGCGATCGTGCCCTTCGTCGGCCGTCTTGCGGCGCCGCCGCCGGCCGGCGGCTCGGTGCGCGACATGGTCGAGGCGTTGGCGCGCATGTTCCTGCAGGAAATCGCCGGCACCCGGCGGGCCGATCTCGTCCGGCTCATCATCGCGGAAGGGCCGCGCTTTCCGTCCATTGCCGATTTCTACTATCGCGAGGTCGTCTCCCGCGGTCTCGCGGCCATGCGTGCGCTGATCCAGTTGGCGATCACGCGCGGCGAGATCCGCGAGCCCAAGCTGGCGCAACATCCGCAACTGATGATCGCGCCGATGATGGTCGCGGTGATCTGGAAGAGCCTGTTCGAGCGTCATGCGCCGCTCGATGCGGAAGCGATGCTGCAGACGCATCTCGATCTGATCTTTGGCGCGAGGAGGCCGACATGAGTCTGCTGCACTGCCTCGCCGTGCTGGTCACGGCCTTCACGTTCAACGGTTGCAAGGAGACGCGCGATCCCGGCTATCAGGGCTGGGTCGAGGCCGACATGATCTTCGTCAGTCCGGACGAAGCGGGCCGGATCACGAAGCTCAACGTGCATGAGGGGGACGTGGTCAAGATCGGCGATCCGCTCTATTCGGTCGACGACGATCTGCAGCAGGCCGATCTCAACCAGACCAAGGCGACGCTGGCCAATGCGCAGCAGACCTATGACCGCGCCGCCGCCTTGAGCAAGACGGGCGCTGGGACGCAGGCGACGCTCGACTCCGCCGTTTCGGCGCTGCGCGTCGCCGAGGCCCATCTCGTGACCTCACAGACGCGGCTGGCAAGGCGCAAAGGTGTGGCGCCCGTCGCGGGGACCGTCCAGCAGATCTACTTCCGCGAGGGCGAGATGGTCGCGGCGCAGCGGCCGGTGCTGTCGATCATGCCGCCGGGCAACATGAAGCTGCGTTTCTACGTGCCCGAGCCTGATCTGCCGAAACTCGCCATCGGCGACGAGGTCCGCGTCACCTGTGACAATTGCGCTGATGATCTGACCGCCAGAATCTATTTCCTCGCGACCTCGGCGGAATACACGCCGCCGGTGATCTACAGCCTCGATGAGCGCAACAAGCTCGTCTATCTGATCCAGGCGCGGCCCTCGCGGCCGGACGCGCTGCGCGTCGGCCAGCCGGTCAGCATCTATCCAAACCTCAAGACTCCCGATCGGAAGACTCCGGTGGCGGACAAGCAATGAACGGGGCGGGACCGGCCGAGATCGCGATCGACGTCCAGGGACTGACCAAGTCCTTCGACGGCCGCGAGGTCGTGCATGATCTGTCGATGCAGGTGAAGCGCGGCTCGATCTACGGCTTTCTCGGCCCGAACGGCTCGGGCAAGACCACGACCATCCGGATGCTGTGCGGCCTGCTGACACCCGACGGCGGCGAGGGCACCTGCCTCGGCTTCGACATCCGGCGCGACGCTGACAAGATCAAGCGCCGGGTGGGCTACATGACGCAGCGCTTCAGCCTCTATCAGGACCTCTCGGTGCGGGAGAACCTCGAATTCGTGGCGCGCCTCTATGGCATGTCCGATCCGCGCCGGGCCGCGCGCGACATGGTGCAGCGGCTCGGGCTTGCCGGCCGCGAGCGGCAGCTCGCCGGCGAGTTGTCGGGCGGCTGGAAGCAGCGGCTGGCGCTCGGGGCTTGCACCCTGCCGAGCCCGCAACTGCTGCTGCTCGACGAGCCCACCGCCGGCGTCGATCCCAAGGCGCGGCGCGATTTCTGGAACGAGATTCATGCGCTCGCCAGCGAAGGGCTGACCGTGCTCGTCTCGACCCACTACATGGATGAGGCCGAGCGCTGTCACGAGATTGCCTACATCGCCTATGGTCATCTGCTGGCGCACGGCACCGTCGCCGAGGTGATCGCGCAATCGGCGCTCACGACCTACACGGTAAGCGGCGACGATCTGCGCGAGCTCACGGCTGACCTCACCGGCAAGCCGGGTGTCGACATGGTGGCGCCGTTCGGCACCAGCCTGCACGTGTCCGGCCGCGACCGCAACGCGCTGGACGCGGCGATCGCGTCCTGGCGCGACAAGGCTGACCTGCACTGGCAGCCCGCCGCGCCCTCGCTCGAGGACGTCTTCATCGACCTGATGAACCGTTCGCGGGACAACTTCCAATGAGCGATGCGGCCGTTCATCCCACGTCGTCCGAGCCGCGCTTCGGCTTCTGGCGGCGCACCTATGCGATGCTCGTCAAGGAGTTCATCCAGCTCAAGCGCGATCGGGTCTCGTTTGCGATGATCGTGATGATCCCGGTGATGCAGTTGATGCTGTTCGGCTACGCCATCAACACCACGCCGCATCATCTGCCGGCGGCGGTGCTGCTGCAGGAGGACAGCGATCTCGGCCGCTCGATCCTGAAGGCGATGGAGAACACCGCCTATTTCCGCTTCACCCGGGAAGTCAGCAGCGTCGCTGAGTTCGACGATCTCCTGCTGTCCGGCAAGGTCCTGTTCGGCGTCGAGATCCCCCGCGGCTTCGAGCGCGCGGTCCGCCGCGGCGACCGGCCGGCCTTGCTCGTCGCGGCCGACGCGACCGATCCGGTCGCGGCGTCCTCGGCACTGTCCTCGCTCGGCATGATCGTGCAGACCGCGCTGGCGCATGATCTCTACACCGGCAATCCCGTCACCACGCCGTTCGAGATCAGGGCCCATGCCCGTTACAATCCGGCGGCCTCGTCGCGGCTCAACATCGTGCCGGGCCTGGTCGGCACCATCCTGACCATGACCATGCTGATCTTCACCGCGCTCTCGGTGACGCGCGAGATCGAGCGCGGCACGATGGAAAGCCTGCTGTCGATGCCGATCAAGCCGGTCGAGGTCATGCTCGGCAAGATCATCCCCTATGTGATGGTCGGCTTCCTGCAGGCGACGATCATCATCGGCATCGGCGTGCTGCTGTTCGGCGTTCCCATCATGGGCAGCTTATTGCTGCTGGCGCTGCTGTCGACGCTGTTCATCGCGACCAACCTCTCGATCGGCTACACCTTCTCGACGCTGGCGCAGAACCAATTGCAGGCGATGCAGCTGTCGATGATGTTCTTCCTGCCTAGCATCCTGTTGTCGGGATTCATGTTCCCGTTTCTCGGCATGCCGCAATGGGCGCAGGTGCTCGGTGAATGTCTGCCGCTGACGCACTATCTGCGCATCGTGCGCGCCATCATGCTCAAGGGCTCGACGCTCCAGAACCTGCAGCATGACACGATCGCCCTGTTCGGCCTCATGCTGTTCGCCATGACGGTCGCCGTCTTGCGCTTCCGCCGCACCCTCGATTGAGGCACAATGGCGGCCGGGCTCAGAAGACGGCTGGGGCAGGATGACGATCTCGTGGGAAGGGCAGGCCGGCGCGGAGCCGGCGGCGTCGGCTACGTTCAACCAGGCGCTGATGCGCCAGACGTTGAACACCGAGCTGTTGCGCGTGAGGGTGCTGATCAGCACTGCGGCGCTGTTTCTCGTGATATCGGTGCTGGTCGAAACCTTCGAACCCAAGATCTCGGAGTGGATCTGGCCGAGCCGGATCGGGGTCCTCTACGTCTACGCGATCATCGTGGTCTTCATCGGCTTCGAGACTCTCATCCTGTTCAGGATCAAGTCGGACATCCGCCACGGGCGGGACGTGCCGGTGATCTGGCGCTATGTCAGCGCGCTGGTCGAGACCTCGCTGCCAACGTTCGTTCTCATTCTGCAGATCGAGGGCATCGGCCACGACAAGGCGCTGGGCTTCGGTGCGCCGCTGGTCTACTTCGTCTTCATCGTTCTCTCGACGCTTCGTCTCGATTTCTGGCTGTCGAGCTTCACCGGTCTGGTTGCCGCGGTAGAGCTGCTGGTGGTGGCGCTGTTCGACCGGCCTTCGATCGATCTCAGCCAGAATCCGGAGATCTACTATCACGGTGAGCGCAGCTTCATCATCCTGCTGTGCGGGATGCTCGCTGGTGCTGTCAGCGTGCAGCTGCGACGCCAGTTCGCGGCGAGCATCGAGGCCGCGTCGGCGCGCGACCGCGTCACGGATCTGTTTGGCCAGCACGTCTCGCCCCAGGTCGTCGAGCGCCTGATGAAGGAGGGGACGGCGGAGGCACGCGACATCCACGAGGTCGCGGTGATGTTCGTCGACTTCCGCGGCTTCACCGCGGCGGCGCGGTCGAAGACGCCGGAGGAGGTCGTTGACCGGCTCGACGGCGCATTTGCTGTTCTCGTCGAGATTCTCGAGCGCCATGGCGGCATCGTGAACAAGTTCCTCGGCGATGGCTTCCTGGCGCTGTTCGGCGCGCCGTTCGAGTCGCGCGATGCGGCCCCGCAGGCAGTCGCGGCGGCCCGCGAGATGGTCGCCGCCATGGACCGCGTCAATGCGATGTCGTCCTGGCCGCTGCGGATCGGGATCGGTGTTCATCTCGGCGAGGTCGTTGCCGGCAGCATCGGGTCGCCGCGGCGGAAGGAATACACCGTCATCGGCGATACCGTGAACTTCGCCTCCCGCCTCGAGGCGCTGAACAAGGAGCTCGATTCGCGCCTCCTGATCTCGAGCGCGGTGCGGCAGGCCGCCGGCGACGGGGCGCGCGACGCCGTCTTCCACGGCGCGGTGTCGGTGCGCGGCTACGATCGGCCGTTCGAGGTCTGGCAATTGCACTGACTGGCAACCCGTCGCTCGCTGTCGGAGATTTACATTGCACGGTCTCCGCGTTTAACTGACCCCAATGAGAAGCATCATCAGGGGGGAATGCATGATCCGAACCGGGGCGCTGTTTTTGGCTGGGGTAAGCCTCGCGTGCGCAGCCGGCGGGGGGCCAGCGGGAGCCGAGGATGTTGCCTGCAGCAAGGTGACGGCAGAGGCGCTGAAGGTCCCAGGGCTGACCCTGACGGGATCGAAGCTGCAGGAGGCCGCCGACGGGTTGCCGCGGCATTGCATCCTCTCCGGCAAGGTCAATGAGCGCACCGGCGTCGACGGCCATGCCTATGCGATCCAGTTCGAGATCCGGCTGCCGGAGAATTGGAGCGGCCGCTTCCTGCATCAGGTCAATGGCGGCAATGACGGCGTCGTGGTGCCGGCGCTCGGCGACAAGGCCGATGGTCTCGTCAGCGGTGGCATCACGCCGCTGGCCCGCGGCTTCGCGGTGCTGTCGTCCGACAGCGGCCACTCCGGCAACGATCCCGCCAACAAGCCGCGCGGGCTTGCGTCCGGCTCCGCCTTCGGCCTCGATCCGCAAGCACGCCGCGACTACGGCTATTCGGCCGACATCACGCTGGCGCCGATCGCGAAGGCGATCATCTCGGCGCATTACGGCAGGAAGCCGGATTATTCCTACATCGCCGGCTGCTCCAATGGCGGTCGCCACACCATGGTCGCTGCCGAGCGCATGCCCGAGCAGTATGACGGCTTCCTGGTCGGCAACCCCGGCTTCAACCTGCCGCGCGCGGCCGTGCAGCACGCCTGGGACGTGCAGGCGCTGACCAAGGCCGATGCCGATATTCGCAAGTCGATCACGCGGGACGATGCCAAGCTGATTGCCTCCAGGATCACGGAGGTCTGCGACGGGCTCGACGGCGCCAAGGACGGCCTCACGGCCAACTTGAAAGCCTGCCAGAAGGCGTTCAATTTCGACAGCCTCCGCTGCGCCGCCGGCGCGACCGACGCCTGCCTGCCGGCCGCCAAGGTCGATGCTTTGAAGAAAGTGTTCGCTGGCCCACACAATTCCAAGGGCGAGCCGCTGTATTCCGACTGGCCGGTGGATGGTGGCGTCGGCACCGGCAATTGGCGCGCCTGGAAGGTCGAGAGCCCGGTGGCGCCCTGGAACAACCTTCCGATCATCGCCACCATGGGCGGCGCCTCGCTCAACTACATCTTCTCCACGCCGCCGGTCGAGATCGAGGGCTCGCCCGACAAGCTCGTCGAGAAGCTGCAGACCTTCGACTTCGACAAGGACGCGCCGAAGATCTACGCCAAGGAAGGCCCGTTCACGGAGTCGGCGATGGACTTCATGGCGCCGCCTGCGGTCGATAACCCGACCTTGCCGGCGTTCCAAAATGGGGCCCGCAAGATGCTGATCTACCACGGTCAGGCCGATCCGGTGTTCTCGATCAACGACACGATCCGCTGGTACGAGAAGCTCGATGCCAACGTGCAGGGCAAGGCCGAAACGTTTGCGCGCCTGTTTGCATTGCCCGGCGAGACCCATTGCGGCGGCGGCGTCACGCTGGAGAAATTCGATGCGCTGGGCGCGCTGATGGACTGGGTCGAGAAGGGCAAGGCGCCGGAGGCGATCACGGCCTCGGTCAATGCGGCCAACAAGGAGCTGCCATCGACATGGAGCCCGCAGCGAACGCGGCCGCTGTGCCCGTGGCCGACATTCGCCAAATATGTCAGCGGCGACGTCGAGCAGGCGTCATCCTTCACCTGTGCGGCGGAGTGAGGCGTCAGACCTGCGGCGCGACCAGGTTCTTCACCTTGACCTGGTCGCGGTCCTCGATGATCTCGGCGATCCATTGCCGGTGGCAATGAGCGTGGTCGCGCTCGTAGCAGAGCAGGCAGACGGGACCGGCGCTCTTCACCAGCGCGGCCAGCTCGTCCATCTGCTCCTTCGCCTGCGGCGTCTTCAGGTGCGCGCTGTAGATCTTGTGCAGCGTGTCGTAATGGCCGCTGCGCGCGGCTTCGCGGCCCTCCTTCGGCGTGCCGAGCCCGCGCAGATGGACGTAGCCGATGCCGCGCTCGTCGAGCCCGGCGGCGAGCTGGCTCTTGGAGAAGCCCGGCCGGCGCGAGGCCGCCACCGCGCGCACGTCAACCAGCAGCTTGACGCCGGCCGATTGCAGCTCGTCGAGCACGGCTTTGGCCGGCGTGTGCTCGTAGCCGATGGTGAACAGGGTCTTGCTCTTGGCCATCGTGCGTCCCCTCGCGTCAGCTCACGCGCTCGATGAGCTCCATCGCCCCGGCTGGCGCGCGCACCTTGCCCTCGTGAATGACATAGGCAAACACGTCGCGCGGCATCTTCTTCGCCGGCTTGTCGTCAACCCGGGGCAGGTCGTCCGGTTCGCTGCCGCTGGCCCAGAGCTGCAATCGCTTTGCCCAGGCGTCGAGCTGCTTCGGCGGATAGCACGTCGTAAGCTCGTCATTGCCCTTCTGCAGCCGGGCATAGACGAAATCACCCACGACATCGGCGATCGCCGGATATTTGCCGTGCTCGGCGAAGACCACCGGCGTCGCGAACTCGCGCAGCAGCGCGACGAAGCCGGGGACGCAGAAACTGTCATGGCGGACCTCGACGACGTGACGCAGCTTGCGGCCGTCGAGCTCACGCGGCAACAGCTCGAGGAACTTGCCGAAATCAGCCTCGTCGAACTTCTTGGTCGGCGCGAACTGCCACAGCACCGGTCCGAGCCGATCTCCGAGCTCGAGCACGCCGGTGTCGTAGAAGCGCTTCACGGAATCGCCGGCTTCGGCAAGCACGCGGCGATTGGTCGCGAAGCGCGGTCCCTTCAGCGAGAAGATGAAGCCGTCCGGCACCTCGCGCGCCCATTTGCGGAAGCTCTCCGGCTTCTGCGAGCCATAATAGGTACCGTTGATCTCGATCGAGGTCAGCTTCGAGGCGGCGTATTCGAGCTCTTTCGATTGCGGCAGCTTGTCCGGATAGAACACGCCGCGCCACGGCGCGAAGGTCCAGCCGCCAATGCCGATGTAGATGTGGCTCTTGGATTGCGAGGCGCGTGCGGGGGCTTTGCTCACGGACCGATTCCGATGCTGATTGCCGAGGGTGTTGCGGTACGGAGACGATAGTCAACCGGACCGGTTCTGGCCAGTTCGGCGCTGTTGGGGCGTCGCTCTTCCCGTGCTCCGGAGGCTCGTGTATCCAGGACGTGGGCCGGGAAGGGGAGATATGGCAATGAGAGCGGAATCGGTCGGTGGCCTGCTGGGCGCGATCGTCGGGGCCGCCGTGCTGGCGGCAGCCTTCTATTATGTTCCCGTCGGGCCGATGGCCCGTCAGATGCAGCCGGCCAAGGTCGAGCTGCCGCCCACGCCGGTGCAGACCGTCCCAGTGGCCCCGGCGGTGCGGGGACCGGTCGTCCGCGAGGTTCCGAACTAGGCTGGCTTTCGTAGCCCGGCTGAGCGGAGCGATATCCGGGGTCTCCCGAAGAGTTCGCGTGAACCCGAATGTCGCTGCGCTCAGCCGGGCTACGGCGGACGGCCCTTGCATTTCGGCCGGCGCACCCCATTTGGGGAAGGAGGGTGACGTCGAGCTCAACGGCTCCGGCACCGAGACGACCACGGCAGAGCGGCTGCGCCGGATGTACGCGCGCCCTTTGTTTGTGGTCGTTGGCGTTTTTGGGCCGGATTCGCGGCGGTGCACGGCGGCACCACAGTTCGCCCTTTTTGCAGTTTCCGGCGGCCGTCGCGCTTGGCAGTGTGGAACGCGGCGGATATACGCATCCGCACCATGACCGATGCCCTCCGACCGGCCCCGCAAGTGTCCCAGCAAACCGTTGATATTCCGATCGTTTCGGTGGTCGTTCCGACCTTCAACGAGCGCGACAATGTCACCACGCTGTATCGGCGGCTGGAGGCGGCGTTCAAGGACGTGCCCTGGGAGGTCGTGTTCGTTGACGACAACTCGCCGGACGGCACCTGGCAGGTGGTGCGCGAACTGTCGCGCAACGACCAGCGCGTCCGCTGCATCCGCCGCATCGGCCGGCGCGGCCTGTCCGGTGCCTGTATCGAGGGTATCCTGGCTGCCAGCGCGCCCTATGCGGCTGTGATCGACGCCGATCTGCAGCACGACGAGACCCAGTTGCCGAAGATGCTGTCGCTGCTGCAGAGCGTCGCGGCCGAGCTCGTGGTCGGCAGCCGCTACATCGAGGGCGGCAGCGCGGCGAGCTTCGACAGCAAGCGGGCCGGGGCCAGCGCCTTCGCCACCGAGATCGCGCGCCGCGCGCTCAAGGTCGAGGTCAACGACCCCATGAGCGGCTTCTTCATGATCCGCCGCGACCGGTTCGAGGAGATCGCGCCAAAACTGTCGACGCAGGGCTTCAAGATCCTGCTCGACATCATCGCCAGCGCCGAGGGCGGTCTGAAGACGGTCGAGGTGCCCTATACGTTCGGCTCGCGCCTGCATGGCGAGAGCAAGCTCGACTCGATGGTCGCGCTCGACTTCCTCGGCCTCGTGCTGGCCAAGATGACCAACGACGTCGTGTCGCTGCGCTTCCTGCTGTTCGCCATGGTCGGCGGCACCGGCCTGGTGGTCCATCTCGCCACGCTGTTTCTCGGTCTCAATTTGTTCGACATGCCGTTCGCCGAGGCACAGGCGCTCGGCGCCTTCGTGGCGATGACCTCGAACTTCATCCTCAACAACTTCCTCACCTATCGCGACGAGCGGCTGAAGGGCTTTGCCATCCTGCGCGGCCTGCTCGTGTTCTATCTGGTCTGCTCGGTCGGGCTGCTGGCCAATGTCGGCGTCGCCTTCTCGGTCTACGACCAGGAGCCGATCTGGTGGCTGGCGGGCGCGGCCGGCGCGCTGATGGGCGTGGTGTGGAATTACGCGATCTCCGGATTGTTCGTCTGGCGCAAGCGATGACCTCTGCGGCAGGCGCCGACGACGCCCGGCTGGTCCGCAATGTCTGGCTGACCATCGCAGGCCTCGTCATTGTCAGGCTGATCGCGGCCGCGGTCACGCCGATCACTTTCGACGAAGCCTATTACTGGATGTGGTCGAAGCACCTCGCCGGCGGCTATTACGATCATCCGCCGATGGTGGCGGTCGTGATCCGGCTGGGCACCCTGATCGCGGGGGACAGCGAGCTCGGCGTGCGCCTGGTCTCGATCCTGCTTGGCCTGCCCATGAGCTATGCGGTGTATCGCACCGCCGAGATCCTGTTCGGCGGCGTGCGCGTGGCGGCGACCGCGGCGCTGCTGCTCAACGTCACGCTGATGGCGGCGGTCGGCACCTTGATCGTGACGCCCGACGCGCCGCTGCTGGTCGCCTCGAGCTTCGTGCTGTTCTTCTGCGCCAAGGTGCTGGAGACGGGCAGGGGTGTCTGGTGGCTCGCCGTCGGCGCGGCGGTCGGTGCGGCGCTGCTGTCGAAATACACATCGCTGTTCTTCGGCGCGGCGATCCTGATCTGGCTCGTCGCCGTGCCGAGGCTGCGGCATTGGCTGGCCTCGCCCTGGCCCTATCTCGGCGGCCTCGTCGCATTGGCGCTGTTTTCGCCGGTGATCCTGTGGAATGCCGATCACCAATGGGTGTCGTTCATCAAGCAGCTCGGCCGCGCCAGGGTCGAGGCGGTCAGGCCCGTCTACATCGCCGAGATCATCCCGACGCAGTTCGCCTTTGCGACGCCGCTGGTCTTCATCCTCGGCGTGATGGGCCTCTACGGCCTCGCCCGGCGCCGGGCCGGCGACGCGGCGGCACGCGTCCTGATCGAGGCGATGGTCTGGGTCA
Source organism: Bradyrhizobium sp. HKCCYLRH3061 (assembly GCF_051168015.1). Classification (NCBI taxonomy): domain Bacteria; kingdom Pseudomonadati; phylum Pseudomonadota; class Alphaproteobacteria; order Hyphomicrobiales; family Nitrobacteraceae; genus Bradyrhizobium; species Bradyrhizobium sp. HKCCYLRH3061. The sequence goes on along the minus strand of NZ_JBNPUE010000002.1, from coordinate 466,529 downwards.
TCGTCGCCTATTTCGTGTGGCATTCGCTGCATGCCCGCGTCGAGGCCAACTGGTTCGCGCCAATCTATCCGGCCTTCGTAGTGGCTGCTGCGGCGGCGGCCCATCTCGTCGCCTGGTCGGCGCGCGAGCAGCGCACCGCGGCATTCTGCCTGCGCTGGGCGCTGCCCGCCGGCGTCGTGATGTTCGTTGCGCTGATCGTGCAGGCGAACACGGGCCTGCTGTCCGGCTACCGGCGCGACGCCACGGTGCGCAGTGTCGGCGTCGGCTGGCGCCCACTGGCCGACGAGATCGAGGCGGCACGCGTGCGCGTCGGCGCCTCCTGCGTGCTGGCGATGGATTATGGCACCACCGCCTGGCTGTCGTTCTATCTCCCGCCGGGGACCTGCGTGCTGCAGCCGATCCAGCGCATCCGCTGGGTCAATTTTCCCGAGCCTGATCCGGCCAAGCTCGCGGGGACGCAACTGCTCGTCGACGAGGCACAGATCGCGACGCGGGTCTACGTGAGCAAAACGTTCGGCCGCATCGAGAAGGTCGGCGAGGCCGCGCGCAAGCGCGGGCCCTTGACCATCGAGACCTACGCGTTCTACTCGCTCGGCGAGCCGAAGGCCGAGCTCCTCGACCGCACGTCGCCGCCGGAGCTGCAGCGCTGACGCGCGCCTCAGGCCTGCGGGATGATATCGGCCAGCGCCTTGTCCCGGCCGTGGATCGCAACCATGTTGATATCGGCGTCGACGGTCTTGTAGCCGCGGCGATCGAACCATTGCCGCAACTGGTCGGCATCGGTCTTGATCTTCTCGACCAGCATGATCGGCGTGCAGCGCTCGATCGTCGCCGTCGCCCCTTCGAGCGCCTCGAGCTCCATGCCCTCGACATCGAGCTTGATCAGGTCGCAGCGCGGCAGGTTGAAATCGTCCAGCGGAAGCTTGCGCACCTCGACGGTATCGTTCGCGTAGTCGATGGCCTGGCCGATGAACTCGGTGTTGGGACGCTGGCGCAGCTCGAGGCTGCCGAAGCTCGACGGGGTCAGATAGTTCGGGCTCGGGATGTTGAGCACGCCGCGCTCCGAGGAGACCGCGGCATGGATCGCGATCGCGTTGAAGCAGTTGTTGATCGCGATATTGCCGGCGAGCGCGTAGTAGATCCGCTCCTGCGCCTCGATCGAGAGCACGGATCCCCAGCCGGTCATCGCCTTCGCCCATTCGACGGTGTGGACGCCGATATTGGCACCACAGTCGATTGCGACCGCGCCGTCGCCATAGTGCCTGCGGCGCACGCCGAGCAGGCGGACGGCGAGCTGCACCTCTCCCGGATCGAAGGCGCCGGTGTTGAGGATCTGGAAACCGACACCGTAGCCGCGGTTGGCGTCGATCATGCGATAGTCGAGCCGGTTGACGATCATCGTACCTTGATTGGTCGAGGCCAGCACGAAGGCCAGCTTCCGGTCGGGGATCTGCATGGAGAGGTCCTCTCGTGTCGTCTCGGCAGGGAGCGGACGCGGTACGATTCGCCGACGGAGTGTCGCAGAGAATCGTCCCGTACCATACTGCCGCCAGCGGCCACAGCGCCTGTAGCTCCGGGCTGCTACGGATGCGCTTGTCGCGCCCGGCCTGCCGGAGCGGGGGCTTTCGACCGGCGAGATCTGCGGCCTTTACCTCGTCAGCGCGCGCAAACGAGAGATCATCGATCGCGCGCCGCCGCCCCGGCCCAATCGTTAACGCGGCGTGCGCTGTTTTACGGATCGGCGCAGCCGACGGATGCTGCCTCTCCGGATTTTCCCGGTACGGTAATATTGCATGTGGCTGCAGTTTTGCCCTGTTTCCGCCCTCTTTGACGGCAAAACAGGCCCTGAAGGTTAACCCGCCCCTAATCCGCCAAAACTTAATCAGCATTTAACTAAAAGTCGCCTTAATGAAGCTCTGTGCTTCTGCGAGATGCAAAGCGGGTGTCCGTGGCGCATCGAGCGAGAGTTGTCGAGTATTCGTTCGGGCGTGAGTGAATGAGTAACAGTCGAGCTGCGTTGGCCGCACGAAATCGCAGGAAGTCCTCCCTGATCGCGTTCTCTCACAAATTGATCGGTGGCGCGGCAATCGCATGCCTGATCGGGGGCTGCGCCGTGACGGTCTATACCAAGATCATCGCGGCCGACGCCTATCCGACCCTGGGCAGCATCGAGCAGGACGAGCCCGTCGTGCGCCCCGCGCCGCGGCTCGCGACGCGCAGCGCCGCCGAAGCGGTGGGCGACGCCTTCTCGGCATTCCCGGAATCTCCCCCCGTCACCACGGTCGCCGCCATCACGCCGCAGATGTTCAACGATCGCTTCGGCGCGGCCGTGCCGCAGGGCGTGGCCTCCAACGCCGCGAACGGCGCGCCGCCGCTGTCCAAGCTCGCCGAAGCCGCGCCGCCCAGGCCCGTCGAGGCCAGGCAGATCGAGACGAAGCCGTCCGAAGCCAAGCCGGCTGAGCCTGCGAAGGTTGCCGAGGCGCCGAAGAAGGATGCCCGGCCGCCGATGCAGCTGGCGCTCGCCAATACCAAGCCGGCCGCGCAGCCGCAGCAGCCCGTGACGCCGGCGCAGGCTGCCGAGGCCAATGCGCCGAAGAGCAGCGGCTTCTCGCTGCGCGCGATGACCGAGCGCGCCAAGGCGGCGGTGCTGTCGATCGCGGGTGATCGCCACTCGATCCAGGAAAAGCTCTGGGGCAAGCCGGAGAACCAGGATGGCGGGCTCCTGGCCTACGCCTCGGCTGATTCCAACATCACCGCCAGCATCGCCAAGGATCCGACCCGCGGCGGCCGGCCGCCGTATGATTTGAGCACCGCGGTCTACGACATCTCGGCCAAGGCGGTGTATCTGCCCGACGGCACCAAGCTCGAGGCGCATTCCGGCCTCGGCGAGAACCTCGACAAGCCAAGCTCGGAGAAGATCAAGATGCGCGGCGTGACGCCGCCGCATATCTATGAGCTGAAGCCGCGCGAGGCGCTGTTCCATGGCGTGCCGGCGCTGCGGCTGAACCCGATCGGCGGCGAGGACGCCATCCACGGCCGCAACGGCCTGCTGGCGCACACCTTCATGCTCGGCCCGAACGGCGACTCCAACGGCTGCGTGTCGTTCCGCGACTACTACGCGTTCCTCGATGCCTACAAGAACAAGGGCATCCGCAAGCTCGCCGTCCTCGCCCGCATCGAGTGAGGCGGGCAGGGGGCGTTGAGGTGTGATCTGCATGGTCGCCCTCGCACTCAGCAGTAGTTCCGAACTGGAGGGCGTGCAAAGGTGCGCCGTGACCCCCGCCGCACGAGTGCTATATCGCCAACTACTACGCTGCGCGATACAGCGTCCTCTCCCCTTGTGGGAGAGGGCATGTACGGCCCTTCCGAGTATTCGGTTGGAGGGGCATCTCTCCGCAAGCGAACTCGCGGAGGCAGACCCCTCACCCAACCGAGCACGCCGTGCTCTCCTACATGCCCTCTCCCACAAGGGGAGAGGGCGCATTCACTCGCAGCGCTCGTCCGATCTCCCAATCTCCAAGAGCATGCACTCTTAGAGCCACAAGCTCGAGAATCCATTGGATGCCGTGCGGTAACGAGCGCAGTGATGCGGCTTCGGGATCGGCGTCGCTCCGGGCGACCGCTTCATGCGATCGCAGGGGAAGAAGGGCAGACGGATACACAGCTCGAACACCTCGGCCACGACGTCGCATTCTCGCGGCGAATGACGCCCGAGTGATGCCAGCGACATCGCCCTCGAAAATCGTGAGAGGGCGCGGGGAATGCCGGGTGAGGGCCTCACCCATGGCCCGCCTGCAACAAAGAAAGCAGGCGGCAGTCACCACAGGTTCAGCCGCATCATCCGGCATTCCCCGCGCGATGGATTGACGGCTTATACGTGGTCTCCCTGGTGCGCCGGCTGTCTGGCCACCATCGGTCGGAGCATTCGTCTCTCTCGACCTTGACACCAGCGTCGGGGTGTCAGGACATCACGACTTCGCCGTGCGCATCTCCGCGTTCGTCGGCATGACCGCAGTCACGCTGCGAGGCGATGCGCCCACCGCATCCCGCCCTCCACGTTCATGACGATCGCGAAGCGCCCCTCTCATGAGGACAGGACCTGCATAGAATGCACGTTTTCTGATTTTTGGAAACAAGAAAATGCGAAGGATGGGAGGTGAGCATAGCGATCCCATTGACCGGGCTCGACAAATGAGCTTCCGCGCGCACGCATTTTCGATCGCTCGAATGACCATTTGCGACCTTGTAGCTCGCGAGAATGCGCAACTGATTTGCCCGGCGAGCAGTCTGGTTGTTGCAAATCTGTCGCGGTGCAGGGGACTGCAACGCCATCGCTTCGCGCTGCGGCCTTGACGGCTTCGGGAAATTCTGCGCATAGCTCTGCCCCATCGAAATCGATGCGCCGTTTGCCGGCGCGCTCTTGAGGACCACGACCGTGTTGAGCCTACGCTCACATCTCGCGAACGCCCCCGCCAACGAACGACCGTTTACCTGGTCGCGCGATGGGTCCGGCATGGGCGTCGCATGTCAGGGTCCTGCCAATCTCGTGCTGTCCCTGGACAAATCGGGACTGCGAATTCCAGCACAAGTGTAACTCGCGGCGGGATCTTGACCCTCCGCACCAAGAGCGGAGGGTCTGATGACCCGCATGATGAGCCCAGATTCCGAGACAACCGACCGCACGCGAGCACTGTGCTCGCCGGTGGCGCTTGCCTTCGTGCGCATCGTCATGGCCTGCCGCGGCGTCACCGAGGCGCGCGCTCGCCAGATCTATCTCGACTACATCAATGGCGTTCGGCCGGAGCATGCTCCGGCTGGGTTCGACTGATTGACCATGATCGTGCCGGCGCAGGCCGGGCGCGACGAACAGGCCCATGGTCCCATCTGGCGAAGGGACCGGACTGTCGATCCGGTAAGGCGGGTTCGATTCCCGTCATGGGCGGCAACATGACCCGATGAGATCACGAGCCGAGAGAGGAGGTCGACGATGTCAGCAACAAATCCGGCGCTGGTTCTCAACGCCGACTTCCAGCCGCTGAGCTACTTTCCGCTGTCCGTGTTCAGCTGGGAGGATGCCGTCAGGGCCGTGGTCGGCGGATCGCACGTCGTCGTTGCCGAGTACGATCGCGTCGTCCGCAGCCCGAGCGTGACGATGCGGCTGCCGTCGGTGATCGCGCTGCGCGACTATGTCAGGCCGGCGACGCGGGTGCCGTTCACACGCTTCAACGTCTTCCTGCGCGATCGCTTCACGTGTCAGTACTGCGGCGGCCGTTATCTCCACGGCGAGCTGACGTTCGACCACGTGGTGCCGCGCGCCGATGGCGGCGAGACGTCGTGGAGCAACATCGTCGCCGCCTGCAGTCCCTGCAACGCGCGCAAGGACCGGCGTCGCCTCAAGCCGCGGCGGCCGCCGTTCGAGCCGACGCGGCACGAGCTGATGGCCGCACAGCGCCTGTTCCCGCCGAGATTCCTGCACGAGACGTGGCAGGACTATCTCTACTGGGACGTGGAGCTGGAGCGCTGACGATGGCCGTGGTGCCCAGATGAGCTCACGTCGTCGCCCGTCGGGCGGCGGCGTGAGCGACATGCGGTGTTCAACGAGCTGCGCGTGTGAACCCGGATGTCGCTGCGCTCATCCGGGCTACGTGGTGGTCACGTGCTTGTAGTGGCGCGTTTGTAGCCCGGATGAGCGCAGCGATATCCGGGGTATCACGAGCTGCGTGTATGAACCCGCATGCCGCTTCGCTCATGCGGGCGACATTCTTTGATGATCGAGAGATCGAAGTGTATCTAATTAGTAACGACGAGATCGGCAGTGAAAATGAGCGAGATGTTTGTCTTGCGTAAAATGGGAATTGCATGTAGCAGAACGATCCTTCGTGATGACTTTGGTTCGGGCTCGCTGAGATCCCGACTGGCGCGGCCGGTGTCCGGTCCCGTGTTCCGTCGTCGCAAAGAGCAAGGAGTCTGTAGCTCATGGAGAGCGTCGGGTTGAAGGCCCGAAGGCATCGGTTCGATTCCGGTCGACACCACCAAAGGATAGCTCAGTTGGATAGAGCAGATGATTATGATTCATCGGGTCGCGGGTTCGACTCCCGCTCCAGCGCTTCGGTTTAGCCTGAAAAGCTAATCGCCTCTGACGAGGACCGGACGCGCGCTTCAGTCGCGGTCCGGCCGTTTTGCCCAAGAAAATTTCGAGGGCATTTCGACCAGATCAAAGACACTGCAGAGCCGGCTCTGCGCCGCGGTGGATACCGCGTCCGAAGATGTCGGGAAGGCTGCGCAAGGACGCTCGGACTTATGGTTCGCGCGACCGCGCGCGTGCGCCCGGCATCGTCAGACGCTCAAGCCTCGGCCCGCTCGGTTCACGCAGGAAGCGTCGTCCGGTCCTCACGTCCTTTGATCGATGACATCAGCATTCTGGCCGATGGGCCGGAAAGCAAACCGTGGGAGTGTGTTGTGACTTGGCATCTGGTGACGAAGACCGTGACGGTGGAGGATGGCGAGCGGGCGCTGGTCTGGCGCGACGGCCAGCTCATGCGGGTGCTCGCGCCGGGCCGCCATGTGCTGCTCGATCCGCTGCACCGGCTGAAGGTGCAGGTGTTCGACGTCGTCCGCACCGAATATACCACCGAGCGCTACGCGGTGCTGAAGGCCGCACGGCCCGATCTGGCCGCGGAGCTGTTCGAGGCGGTGGAGACCGGCGCGAACGAGATCGCGATCGTCAGCCTCGACGGCCGGCCGACGCATCTGCTCACGCCCTGGCAGACCCGCGTCTACTGGACGGTCGCGACTGATGTCGAGGTCGAGCGCATCGACATCACCAGCGACGTGCGCGTGAGCGCGCGGCACCTGGCGATGATCGAGCGCAACCGGCCGGGCATCGTGACCGAGGCCGTGGTCGAGAACCACGAGGCCGGTCTGCTCCATGTCGACGGCAGGCTGACCGAGCGGCTGGCGCCGGGCCGGCATGCCTTCTGGGCGGTCGGCCGCAAGATCGAGGTCAAGCGCCTCGATCTCAGGCCCACGGTGCTCGAAATCACCGCGCAGGAGATGCTGACCAAGGATCGCATCGCGCTGCGGGTGACGCTGACGGCGTTTCGCCGGATCGTTGATCCGGAGGCGGCGGTGGCGACGTCGCCCGACGTGGACGCGTGGCTGTACCGGCTGGTGCAGTTCGCGATCCGGGAGGCGGTGGCGTCGCGCACGCTCGACGAGGTGCTGGCGGCGAAGGCCTCGCTCGACGCGGAGCTGCGCGACTACGTGCGCGCGCGGCTCGACGGCTCGGGCGTGGAGATCACGGAGCTCGGCGTGAAGGACGTGATCCTGCCCGGCGAGATCCGCGACCTCGTCAACAAGGTGGTCGAGGCTGAGCGGCTGGCGAAGGCCAACCTGATCCGCCGCCAGGAGGAGACCGCGGCGACGCGCTCGCTCCTGAACACCGCCAGGCTGATGGAGGAGAACCCGCTGCTGCTGCGGCTCAAGGAGCTGGAGTCGCTGGAGCGCCTGGTCGAAAAGGTCGGCCGCATCGACCTGCACGCCGGTGAGGGGGCCGGCCTCGACGCGCTGCTGACGCGGCTAGTGCGGCTGAAGGCGCCCGATGCGGCGTGATGGGCAAGAGAGGCCGCCCACGGGCGGCTTCTCGCTGCCAACGGAGGAGAGATCATGACCGAGATGACCTGGAGAGCTGACAACATCGAGACGATCGCGAATTTCTTCTCCACCGCTGAGTGCGAGGAGTATATCCGCTTGGGTGAATTGATGGGGTTCGAGCAGGCGACGTTGTTTGCGCCTCGCGGCGTGAAGGATCATCGCAACAACGATCGTGTCATCATCGATGACGCCGGGCGCGCGCGGGATCTCTACGAGCGCCTCGCCGGCCATCTGGCACCGTCGTTCCAGCATCGCTGGCAGCCGGTCGGGCTGAACGAGCGGCTGCGGATCTATCGCTACGACGTCGGACAGAAGTTTGAATGGCATCGTGACGGGCATTTCGAGCGTGACGATGGTGAGCGCAGCCAATTCACCTTCATGGTCTATTTGAACGATGATTTTGGAGGCGGCACGACGTCGTTCTGCGACGACACCGGTCTGATGCCGGATGGTCCGTTGCGCATCGCACCGGAAAAAGGGATGGCGCTGCTGTTCCATCATCCCATCATGCATCGCGGCGATCCTGTCACGCAGGGCCGCAAATACGTGTTACGAACCGACGTGATGTATCGGCGGACAGCGTAGCCCGCATGAGCGCAAGCGACGTGCGGGTCGATCACTGCTGATCTTGAGACCCCGGATGTTGCTACGCTCATCCGGGCTACAGGCTGCGCGCCGTACCGGCAATGAACGCAGCCGCCGCCCGATGCTACAAACTGACCTGTATGAAATGCGAGACGTGCCATGATCGACGGAAACACCCTGATCGCCTGGGGCTTCAAGCCCGGCCGCTGGTTCAAGCAGGGCTTGGAGACGGCGAATGCGATGCGCTCTGATGGCGCCAACGACGATGCGATCTTCGCGGCACTGCAGGCGCTGCAGCCGGTGGAGACCTTGATGCGCACCAACGGCGTGCCGTTCGCGATGCTGATCGATGCCGACAACGAGCTCGAGCGCGCCAACGTCGCGGCGGTCGCGCAGCACATGGATGCCCTGATGCGGGTGCCGACCATCGTGGCCGGCGCCGTGATGCCGGACGCCTGCCCGTCGGGGACGGCGCTCGGCACCATTCCGGTCGGCGGCGTGGTGGCCTGCGAGGACGCGATCCATCCGGGCTTTCACTCCTCCGACATCTGCTGCTCGGTGGCGGTGACCGTGTTCGCGCGCAAGGACGATCCCAAGCGCATCCTCGATGCCGTCAATGCGGTGACCCATTTCGGTCCCGGCGGCCGCGACCGGCTGCATCAGCCGCCCGACGAGGTGATGGCGGGGTTCGAGGCCAACCCCTTCTTGAAGGGGCTGGAGCGCTTCGCGATCGGTCACTTCGCCACGCAGGGCGACGGCAACCACTTCGCTTATGTCGGTCATCTCAAATCGACCGGTCAGGCGGCGCTGGTGACGCATCACGGCTCGCGCGGCTTCGGTGCGCAGCTCTACAAGCGCGGCATGGCGGTGGCGAAGCGGCACACCGCGATCCACGCGCCGAAGGTCCCGGAGCACAGCGCCTGGATCAAGGCGTCGAGCGACGACGGCCGGGCGTATTGGGAGGCGTTGCAGGTGGCGCGGCTGTGGACCAGGGCCAACCACCACGCGATCCATGACCTCGCGGCGGCGAAGCTCGGCAACGCCGTCACGGACCGGTTCTGGAACGAGCACAACTTCGTTTTCCAGAAGAGCGACGGCCTGTTCTATCACGGCAAGGGGGCGACGCCGAACTGGTCCGGCTTCTCGGCCGATGATGACGGACGCACCATCGTGCCGCTCAACATGGCCGAGCCGGTGCTGATTCTGAAGCACCGGGACAACAAGGACGCGCTCGGCTTCGCGCCACACGGCGCCGGGCGCAATCTCGGGCGGAAGGCTTTTCTGCGCGAGAATCGTCCCGAGATGCCTGATGGCATCGACGCGCGCTTCTATTGCGGCAAGCCCGATCTGTCGGAGCTGCCGCAGGCCTACAAGAACGCCGCGTCGGTGCGGGCGCAGATCGCACGCTACGGGCTCGGCGAGGTCATCGACGAGGTGATCCCTTACGGCTCGATCATGGCCGGCGACTGGGAAGCCGACGCGCCGTGGCGAAAGGGACGGTGAGAGCTACGATCCGGGAGAGGTCGCCCACGGGCGGCCTCTCGTTGACGAATGGGCAGGGGCTGGAGATCATCGGCAGCCGCGTGGCTTCCGGTTCATTTGGTGATTGCGCAGGCTCGGGCCTTCCCTCATCCTCAGGGTGTGAAGAGGGGGAAGACGCGATGACGAGCCTGGAGGTGGGCGCGACCGGGCCGAGGCGCGAGCCGTGGTGGGCGATCGTAGCGATCTTCATCGCGGGCTTCGTGGCTCTTTGCCTGCTGCTGGCCTCGCCGGTGCTGATCCGCACCTTTCTGTTTCAGCCGTTCAACATTCCTTCATCCTCGAACATTCCAACGCTTCTCGTCGGCGATATCTTCTTCGTGTCGAAATATCCCTATGGCTACAGCCGCTTCACTTGGCCGTTGTCATGGCCTTCGTCGCTGCCGCCGTCGGCGCGGATCTGGGGTGCGACGCCTGCGCGCGGCGATGTCGTCGCGTTCTTCCTGCCGAAAGACAATGCGACCGTCTATATCAAGCGCGTCGTCGGACTGCCCGGCGATCGCGTCCAGATGAAGGACGGAGTGCTCTACATCAACGATACGGCCGTCGCGCGCGAGCGGGTCGAGGATCTGATCGGAGAGGCGGCCTGCGGGGGCGATGCGACCGAGCGCGTCAAGCGCTGGCGCGAGACCTTGCCGAATGGCGTGAGCTACGAGACGCTGGATTGCGTCAGCAACGGCTTCTTCGACAACACCAATGTCTTCGTCGTGCCGCCCGGCCGGCTGTTCATGCTCGGCGACAACCGTGACAACTCGACCGACAGCCGCGTGCTGTCCCAGATCGGCTATGTGCCGATCGAGAACGTCATCGGCCGCGCCGCCATGATCTTCTTTTCGGCCGCCGGTGCCGGCAAAGGCAGGCCCGGCCGCATCCGCTTCGAGCGGATCGGGACGATGGTGAGGTAGGCCGGTCGCGGATGTCGTAGCCCGCATGAGCGAAGCGACATGGGGCACTGCCGACTCTGCTTCTCGAGACCCCGGATATCGCTTCGCTCATGCGGGCTACGCTCTGAGCAAAGAAAAGGGCGCGGCTTTCGCCGCGCCCTTGGTATCTTCGCGAGGAGGCCGGACTTAGAAGTCCATGCCGCCCATGCCGCCGCCCGGAGGCATCGCGGGGCCGCCGGCGTTCTTCTTCGGCAGCTCGGCGACCATTGCCTCGGTGGTGATCAGCAGGCCGGCCACCGACGCGGCGTTCTGGATCGCGGCGCGCACGACCTTGGTCGGGTCGATGATGCCCTTGGACACCATGTTCACGTAGTCGCCCGACTGCGAGTCGAAGCCGTACGCATACTGCTCCTTCTCGAGGATCTTGCCGACGATGACCGAGCCGTCCTCGCCCGCGTTGATCGCGATCTGGCGGGCCGGGGCGGAGAGCGCCTTGCGGACGATCTCGATGCCGGTCTTCTGGTCCTCGTTCTTGGCGCGGACGCCCTTGAGCTGCTCGGAGGCACGGAGCAGGGCGACGCCGCCGCCCGGCAGGATGCCTTCCTCGACAGCCGCGCGGGTCGCATGCATCGCGTCGTCCACGCGATCCTTGCGCTCCTTGACCTCGACCTCGGTCGCGCCGCCGACGCGGATCACCGCGACGCCGCCGGCGAGCTTGGCCAGACGCTCCTGCAGCTTCTCACGGTCGTAGTCCGAGGTGGTCTCCTCGATCTGCGCCTTGATCTGCTGAACGCGCGCCTCGATGTCGGCCTTCTTGCCGGCGCCGTTGACGATCGTGGTGTTCTCCTTGTCGATCATCACCTTCTTGGCGCGGCCGAGCATGGAGAGGTTGACGTTCTCGAGCTTGATGCCGAGATCTTCCGAGATCGCCTGGCCGCCGGTCAGGATCGCGATGTCCTGCAGCATGGCCTTGCGGCGGTCGCCGAAGCCCGGCGCCTTGACGGCCGCGACCTTCAGGCCGCCACGCAGACGGTTGACGACCAGGGTGGCGAGAGCCTCGCCCTCGACGTCCTCGGCGACGATCACCAGCGGCTTGCCGGTCTGCACCACGGCCTCGAGCAGCGGCAGCAGCTCGTTCAGCGACGACAGCTTCTTCTCATTGATGAGGATGTAGGCGTCGTCCATCTCGACGCGCATCTTGTCGGCATTGGTGACGAAGTAGGGCGAGATGTAGCCGCGATCGAACTGCATGCCCTCGACGACGTCGAGCTCGGTCTCGAGCGACTTGGCTTCCTCGACGGTGATCACGCCCTCGTTGCCGACCTTCTTCATGGCGTCGGCGAGGAACTTGCCGATCTCGGAGTCGCCGTTGGCGGAGATGGTGCCGACCTGGGCGATCTCGTCGTTCGACGTGACCTTCTTGGAGTTCTTGACGAGATCGGCGACGACCGCCTCGACCGCGAGGTCGATGCCGCGCTTCAGATCCATCGGGTTCATGCCGGCGGCAACCGCCTTGGCGCCTTCGCGGACGATGGCCTGGGCCAGCACGGTCGCGGTGGTGGTGCCGTCGCCGGCCGCGTCAGCGGACTTCGAGGCGACTTCGCGCACCATCTGCGCGCCCATGTTCTCGAACTTGTCGTCGAGCTCGATCTCCTTGGCGACGGTGACGCCGTCCTTGGTGATGCGCGGCGCGCCGAACGACTTGTCGAGGACGACGTTGCGGCCCTTCGGACCGAGCGTGACCTTCACGGCATTGGCGAGAATGTCCACGCCGCGCAGCATGCGGTCGCGGGCTTCGACGCCGAACTTTACGTCTTTCGCTGACATATTGGGTTTCCCTGGTTTTGATCGAGATCCTCGTCCTGAGGAGCCCGCGCAGCGGGCGTCTCGAAGGACGAGATGAGGAGGTGGTTGGGGCCTCATCCTTCGAGACGCCGGCTCAAGCCGGCTCCTCAGGATGAGGGGCAACGGCGCTTAGGCGGCCTTCTTCTTCGCCGCGGTGTCGGTGAGCACGCCCATGATGTCGCTTTCCTTCATGATGAGCAGCTCCTGGCCGTCGATCTTGACCTCGGTGCCCGACCACTTGCCGAACAGCACGCGGTCACCGACCTGAACGTCGAGCGGGACGAGCTTGCCGCTCTCGTCGCGGGCGCCGGGGCCCACCGCGATCACTTCGCCCTGCGAGGGCTTTTCCTTGGCCGAGTCGGGGATGATGATGCCGCCAGCGGTCTTCTCTTCGGCGTCGATGCGCTTGACCACGACGCGGTCGTGAAGCGGACGGAAAGCCATACAGTCCTCCTAAGGTATTGAAGCGATTGTCAGTTTCTGGAGATTTGGCAGTCGGCGCCGGCGAGTGCCAGCACGCGGGCTGGATTTAGGGGAGAGTTTTATGCCGGGCAAGGCCTTGTAGCAGAAAAATTAGCAGTCGATCGCGGGCTCTGCCAAAGCGTTCCGACAGCGTTAACGGAGGCGGAACGAACCGCGAAACCCCGTATTAGCACCTGGGCTAAGTGGCTGCTAATGCAGCATTTTTCAACATGTCGTTAAACATTTAAGCTTGAGATGGGTTGAGGACATGCGTCACATTTCTAGGCAGTGAGCGCATCGTTGCCGGGTGGCTCCATCCCCGGTTGGCCACACGGACATGCGCTCCAGAAACGGAGGTTGGCATGGTGTCGAGGGTTGAGGTTTCCGAGGACTTTCGGAAACAGGTGCTGGGTTACGGGCTGACGACCGCGCAGATCCTGTATCGGATGCCGGACCATCGCTCGCTGCTGCAGACCTATGTCTGGCAGAACTACGACCTGTTTCCGAAATTCCCTGCGCTGCAGGACTTCCTGGCGTTCTGGGAGGAGAAGATCGAGGGCCCGCTGTACTCGGTCACCGTGGCGCATTCCAAGCTGATCAAGCCCGCCGAGCTGCGCGCCGTCGACGGCGTGTTCGTGCTGCATTGAGCTGACAACCCCGCCATCGGTGTCATTCCGGGCTCGTGCTGCGCACGCCCCGGAATGACGACCTTTGTTGGAGCTCTGCCGAGTCCCCCCAATTGTGATAGCCTCTGACCCGAGGACTCGCAGGGAGAGCGCCATGGCCAAGAAGAGCCGCAGCACCACATCATCATCACGCGCCGCCGCGAAGGCTGCGCCGCGTAAGGTCGCAAAGACAAGGCCGACGGCGAAGACTGCCGCCAAGACAGCCGCCAAGCCAGGCAGGGCGGCTGCACCGTCCGCGCGCAAGGCGCTCGTGAGCAAGGGGCGGCCAGCGCCGGCGCCGCGCCGGCGCAAGCAGAAGGTCGCGATCAGCCATCACCGCGAGGAGGATTTCAGGGCCGACGGCCTGCGCGCCTATGCGCATTATCGCGACCTCGGCATCGCCGACGCGACGCACGGCCTGGCGCGCGCGCATGTCATCCGCATGCTGCCACCGTGCAATCCGCAGGAAGTCTCCAAGCTGCACACCCATGCGGTCGACTTCCAGATGGTCTATGTGCTCAAGGGCTGGGTGAAGAGCTACCTCGAAGGCGTCGGCGAGACGCTGATGAAGGAGGGCAGCTGCTGGACCCAGCCGCCGAAGATCCGCCACATGATCCTCGACTATTCCGACGACGTCGAGCTGCTCGAGGTGATCCTGCCGGCCGACTTCAAAACCGTCGAACTGTCGACGTAAAGCCGACAGAAATGGATGGAAACATCCGCGACGCGGTGGACGGCGGTCCCATCGCGCGTGTGTGTTGACATCCGGTCTCGCGTCATTGGGACGGATGGGCCGGCAACGAATCCGTCAGACGTGTTCGTCGCGGGCTTGCGTAAAGGCGTACCCGTCCCGTTGCCGCGCTTCGTCGTCCAGTTCGCTCCGACCATTGCGTGCGCGCCTCGCACGCGTGCATCGATGCAGCCTCGCATCGCCAACGCGGGCGCCGGCTCGGCTTCAGGTGCAGGCCATCGCGAGGACATCGACTGGCTGCGCGCCATCGCGGTGCTCTCCGTCGTCGCATTCCATTTCGAGGCGCCGGCGATCTTCGGCGGCTTCGTCGGCGTCGACATCTTCTTCGTCATCTCAGGATACCTGATCACCGGCATCATCGCGGCAGAGATGGCGCAGGGCCGCTTCTCGTTCGCGCAATTCTACGAGCGGAGGGTGCGGCGGCTGCTGCCGGCGCTCTACGCCATGGTGGCGTTCGCGGCGCTCCCGGCGTCGCAGGACATGCTGGGCTCCGAGCGCGCCGAGTTCCTCCGTTCCGCGGCCGCCGTCGTCACCTTCACCTCGAACATCTTCTTCTGGCTGCAGTCCGGCTATTTTGACCACGCGGCGGTCGAGAAGCCGCTGCTGCATACCTGGTCGCTGGCGGTCGAAGAGCAGTTCTATCTGGTGCTGCCCGTGGTGGTCTGGGCCGTGCTGCGGCTGGCGCGCGGCCACAGGCTCGCGCTGCCGGTCACTCTCGCGCTGCTTGCCACAGGCTCGTTCGCGCTCGGCCTGATGCTGATGCGCGGCGGCGCGTCCGCGAGCGCGTTCTTCCTCAGCCCGCCGCGCGCCTGGGAATTCCTGCTCGGCAGCCTGGTCGCGATATCCGGCCTTCCCGCGCCGCGGCCGGGTCTCGTTCAGCGCGGCGCCCGCGCGCTGTCGCTGCTGCTGATGGCGGTGCCGATCCTGGCGCTGCGCCCCGGACCGGGCTTCCCCGGCGTCGACGCGCTGGCGCCATGCCTCGGCGCGGCGCTGTTCCTGTGGAGCGGCGCCGGCGTGGCCAATGTGCCGCGCAGCCCGCTGTCGCCGCTCGGTGTGGCGGCGTTCTTCGGCCGCATCTCCTATTCGCTGTATCTCTGGCACTGGCCGCTGTTCGCCTTCGCGCGCTTCGCCAAGCCCGGTCTCGCGCTCGACGGCTGGGAGCGGGCGGCCCTGTTCGTCCTCACGGTCGCGGTCGCCACGCTGTCCTGGCGCTTCATCGAGCAGCCGTTCCGCAACCGCCGGCTCGCGGCGACTCCGCGCGCCGCGTTCGGTCTTGCGGCGCTGGCGAGCCTGCTGCTGCTGGCCGGCAGCGGCGTCGGCCTGCTGCGCGCCGGCGCGGTGTCTGACAACGACCGCGCGGCGCAGCGGCTGGACGCCTACAATGCCTACGACATGAAGCCGGTCTATCGCTACGGCACCTGCTTCACGACACCGGACGGCCGGGTTGCCGAGGATTGTCTGCAGGCGGCGGCCGGCAAGACCAATGTGCTGCTGTGGGGCGACAGTTTTGCGGCCCACTACTATCACGGCCTCAAGGCCCAGCTCGGTCCGGACACCGTCAACATCATGCAGGCGAGCCAGCCCACCTGCATGCCGACCTTCAGCGCGGAGACGCAGGGCGTCGCGGCCTGCCGCGCCCTGGCGAGCCAGATGCGCGACTATTTCGCGCAAGCGCGGCCCGACCTCGTGGTGATGTCGGCGGACTGGCTGGAGAACGCGCGCCCGCCGCGGTTCGCCGGCATGGTGCGCGACCTCAAGCAGACGCTGCAACGGCTGCAGGAGGCCGGCATTCCGGTGGTCCTGCTCGGTCCCTCCGTGCAGTTCCGCGCGCGGCTGCCGTCGATGCTGGCACGCGCCACCCTGCGCGGCGTGACGCCCGATCCCGCGGCATTCGTCCGCTCGGACATCTTTGCGCTGGATGCCGCGATGCAGGCTGCGCTGCCGAGTGGCGAGGGCTTTTCCTACGTCTCGATCCTGTCGGCGGTCTGCGAGGACGGCCGGTGTCCACTCACGGTCGGCGACGTCCCGCTGTCCTTCGACCACGCGCATCTCACCGCGGCGGGCTCGCGCCATGTGATGGCCCGGATCGCGCCGCTGCTTCTCCCGCAGGCGACGGAGCTCAGCTTACGTCAGCAGGCCGACGATCGCACCCATCAGACAGGTGGTGAGGGTGCCCGAGACGATTGACTTGAGGCCGAGCGCGTTGATCTCGTCGCGCCGCGTCGGCGCCATGGTGCCGAGGCCGCCGATCATGATGCCGAGGCTGGCGAAGTTGGCGAAGCCGCACATCGCATAGAGCATGATCAGCCGCGCGCGCGGATCGAGCGCGCCTGCATCGAGCTTCGCCAGCTCGACATAGGCGATCAGCTCGTTCAGCACCGTCTTGGTGCCCATCAGGCTGCCGGCGGTGACGGCCTCTGACCATGGCAGGCCCATCAGCCAGCATACCGGCGCCATCACGAGGCCGAGCAGCCGCTGCAGCGAGATGTCGGCGCCGCCGATGGCGGGCAGCAGCGACAGGATCGCGTTGGCGAGATGCACCAGCGCGACGAGCACCAGCAGCAGCGCCACGATGTTCATCAAGAGCTCGAGCCCGGCGCTGGTGCCCTTGACGATCGCGTCCATAGTCGAGGTGGCCTCGGTCCCGGGATCTGCGAGCGCGCCGCCGGTGAGCTGCTTCGAGGTCTCTGGCACCATGATCAGGCTGATCAGGATCGACGCCGGCGCGCCGAGCACCGAGGCGATGACGAAATGCGCGGCAGCGTCGGGGATCAGCGGCGCCAGCAGCGTGGCGTAGAGCACCAGCACGGTGCCGGCGATGCCGGCCATGCCGCCGGTCATGACGAGAAACAATTCGCTGCGTGTCATCTGCGCGAGATATGGCCGGATGAACAGCGGCGCTTCCACCATGCCCAGGAAGACATTCGCGGCCGTCGACAGGCCGACCGCGCCGCCGACGCCGAGGGTGCGCTCCAGCAGCCAGGCCATGCCGCGCACCAAGGGCGGCAGAACTCGCCAGTAGAACAAGAGCGTCGTGAGCACGCTCATGACCAGCACGATCGGCAGCGCCTGGAAGGCGAGCACGAAATCGGCACCGGGCGCCTTCAGCTCGAAGGGCAGGGCGCCGCCGCCGACATAGCCGAAGACGAACGAGGTGCCGGCCCGGGAGGCCGACGAGATGGCGCCCACGACATCGTTGATGGCGCCGAACGCGCGGGCGACGGCGGGGACCTTGAGCAGGACGATGGCCGTCACGAGCGTCACCACCAGCCCGAGCCCGGCCTGTTTCAACGACACCGCGCGCCGGTTTTCGCCGAGCGCCCATGCGATCGCGAGCAGCGCGACGATCCCGAACCCCGATTGCAGCTGAAGCATCAGATCCCCCGAACCCCGTTTCATTATGAGCGCAGGGAACTGCCGCGTGCAATGCCGCGCGGCCATGCGGGGCCCGCGATTGACAAGCCATGAGGGCTGCGTCACGCAGGCGCATCATGTCGTCCACCGTCCCGATCGGCGCGCGCGATCTCCTGAAGCAGAGCGCGTTCCTGTTCTTCCTGTCGTCCCGCAGCCTGTCGCGCTTTGCGAGCCAGATCGCGGCGGTGGCGATCGGCTGGCAGATCTACGATCTGACCGGGCGCGCCTTCGATCTCGGCATGGTCGGGCTGATCCAGTTCCTGCCAACGGCCCTGCTGGTGTTCGTCGCCGGCAGCGCCGCTGACCGATTCCAGCGCAAGCGCGTCGTGCAGCTCTGTCAGCTCGTCGAGGCGCTGACCGCGCTCTATCTGTGCTGGGGCGCCACTACCGGCCAGCTCGGCGAATTCCAGCTGTTCGCGGCGGTCTTCGTGCTCGGCATTGCCGGCGCGTTCGAGAGCCCCGCGACCGCGGCGCTGCTGCCGCTGATCGCGCCGGCCGGCACGTTACAGCGGGCGAGCGCGCTGTCGAGCGGTGCCGCGCAGCTCGCGACCATCGCGGGGCCTGCGATCGGCGGCTTCGCCTATGCCGTCGCGCCCGGTGTGCCCTACGGCATCATGATGCTGTTCTGGATCGGAGGCATGGCCCTGACCGGCCTGATGCAGGTGCCTGATGACGTGCCGGCCGAGCGGCTCGAGGGCAGCAAGGACGATCTGTTCGCCGGCGTCCGCTTCATCCGCGCCAATCCGGCGATCCTCGGCACCATCTCGCTCGATCTGTTCGCCGTGCTGCTCGGCGGCGTCACTGCGCTGCTGCCGATCTATGCGCGCGATATCCTCGACACCGGGCCGTTCGGGCTCGGCGTGCTGCGCGCCGCGCCCGCGGTCGGCGCGCTGGCGATGACGGCGGTACTGGCGCGCTACACCATTCGGCGGCGCGTTGGCCTGCGCATGTTCCAGGCGGTCATCGTGTTCGGTGCGGCGACGGTCGTGTTCGCCGTCTCGCAGGTGATGTGGATTTCGGTCGCAGCGCTCGCCATTCTCGGCGCCGCCGATACGATCAGCGTCGTGATCCGTTTCTCCCTCGTCCAGCTCGCCACGCCCAACGAGATGCGCGGCCGCGTCGGCGCGGTGAACTTCCTGTTCATCAACGCCTCCAACCAGCTCGGCCAGTTCGAGAGCGGCGTCACCGCCGCGCTGTTCGGCGCCATGCCGGCCGCCATCCTCGGCGGCCTCGGCACGATCGCGATCGCGCTGGCGTGGATGAAGCTGTTTCCTGAGCTGAGGAAGGTCGAGCGGTTGGAGTAGCGGGCCAGCATCGGCTCGCGTCGGGGGAGAGAACGGGTTGTGACGACGGTTTCTCCGTCATTCCGGGGCATCGCGCAGCGATGAGCCCGGAATCCATAATCGCGACACGTCGTGTGGCGGAGAAGAGCGCCACATCCATCTCGCACCAAATAACCGCTCGTGGCTATGGATTCCGGGCTCGCGCTTCGCGCGCCCCGGAATGACGTGAGGAGAGAGCGGGGCCGTGATCGGAAACGGCGATCAGCCGCGTCCGACGAACGGCATCTTCGTCGCCATCACCGTGATGAACAGGACGTTGGCGTCGAGCGGCAGGCTGGCCATGTAGGCGACGGCGTCGCCGACGGCCTTCACGTCCATCCGCGGCTCCGGCATCATGCGGCCGTCGGGCTGCAGCACGCCGCCGACCATGCGCTCGGTCATCGGCGTCTCGGCATTGCCGATGTCGACCTGGCCGACCGCGATGTCATAGGCGCGGCCGTCGAGATTCGAGGCCTTGGTCAGGCCCGTGATCGCGTGCTTGGTCGAGGTGTAGGGCGACGAGAACGGACGTGGCGCATGCGCCGAGATCGAGCCGTTGTTGATGATGCGGCCGCCGCGCGGCGACTGGTCCTTCATGATGCGGAACGCGTGCTGCGTGCACAGGAACGGCGCGGTGAGATTGGTGGCCACCACCTGCTGCCATTGCTGCAGCGTCAGGTCTTCGAGCGGCACCGGCGGCGCGCCCATGCCGGCATTGTTGAACAGCACGTCGAGCCGGCCGTAGGTCGACTTCACGGTGTCGAACAGCGCCGCGATCGAGGCGGGGTCCGTCATGTCAGCCGGTACGGGGAGGCTCATGCCGGACGGACCGAGCTTGGCGGTTTCCTCCAGCATCTCCTTGCGGCGCCCTGCCAGCACCACGGTGAAGCCGGAGTTCATCAACGCCAGCGATGCGGCGCGGCCGACCCCCGTGCCTGCGCCCGTCACCAGCGCGATCTTCTTTGCCGCTTCAGCCATGTTTCCTCACCTTCAATTCAAGCGTTTTGCAGTTTCAGTGTTTTGACTCGCTCTGAGTCTTATAGGGCGGCCGCGGGATGTTGTTATGCGCCGCGCGCAGGGCCGCCGACCAGCGCGAGCGGAGATCGTGGAAATAGGGCTCGCCGGCCTCGATGCGATGATTGAGGTCGGCCTCGCAGGCCTCCGCGCGCACCACCAGGACGTCGATCGGCAGGCCGACGCCGAGATTCGAGCGCATCGTCGAGTCCATCGAGATCAGGCCCGTCTTCAGCGCCTCGTAGAGCTCGACGTCGTAGTGCATGGCGCGGTCGAGCACCGGCTTGCCGTATTTGTGCTCGCCGATCTGCAGATAGGGCGTGTCGGTGGTGCATTCGATGAAGTTGCCGGCGGTGTAGACCATGAACAGCCGCATCCGCGAGCCCTTGATCTGGCCGCCGAACAGGAACGAGACGTCGAACGAGATATCCTCGGCCTTCAGCGCCGGCCCTTCGGTGGCGTGCACCATGCGGATCGCCTTGCCGATCCGCTGCGCCGCCTGGAACATGGTCGGCGCGTTCATCAGCGTCTCCACCTCGCCGGTGTCGGGGTCTTCCATTCCTTCGGTCAAGGTCGACAGCACGGACTGGCTGATGGCGAGATTGCCGGCGCTGGCGACCGCCACGATGCGCTCGCCCGGATTGGAGAAGATGTGCAGCTTGCGGAAGGTCGAGACGTTGTCGAGACCGGCATTGGTTCGGGTGTCCGCGATCATGACGAGGCCGTCACGCACCAGAATTCCGCAGCAATAGGTCATCTCAGTCCCCTCGAGCCATTGCGCGAATTACTAGCGAAAATCGACGGTCCCTCCAACCCCGCAGTGCTGTAGCCCGGATGAGCGGCAGCCGGCGCCCGTAGGGCGCTGGTGGGAGCGATATCCGGGATCTCACGCGCTTTCTCGGAGAACCCGCATGTCGCTTCGCTCATGCGGGCTACGGGGCTACGGGCGCGCGTTCCGGAATTCAGGACTGGCGCTGCGACTGCGATTGCGACTGGCCGCCGCGGCCGACCTGCTCGACCTTCACCTTGACGGTGAGCGTCTCGGTGCCGCCGCCATAGCGGGTGCCGCGCACCGGCGCCGCGCCGAGATAATCGAGCCCGATCGCGACCCGGACATGGGCGTCGGTGGTGCAGATGCAGTTGGCGGCGTCGAAGCCGACCCAGCCCAGATCCGGCACATAGGCTTCCGCCCAGGCATGGCCGGCCTCCTGGTGCACCGCACCATCGGAGCGCAGGAAGTGGCCGGACACGAAACGCGCGGGGATGCCGGCGGCGCGCGCGCAGGCAATGAAGATGTGCGCATAGTCCTGGCAGACACCGCGCTTCAGCCCGAAGGCTTCCGCCGCCGAGGTGCCGCTGTGGGTCGGATCCTCGTCGAAGGTCATGTGCTCGTAGACCTGCGTCATCAGCGTGTGCAGAAGACCGAGCACGTCGCTCTCGGACTCCGCGCGCAGATCGCGCACGACTGCGGCCATGGCGGCATTGGCGGCCGTAAGCGGCGTCTGCCGGAGGAAGAAGCTGGGCGGGAAGCGCTCGTCCGCTCCCTTCAGCACGCCGCCGGTGTCGTGGGTCTCGACCAGACCCTCGGCCGTGATTGTGAGATCCTCGAGCGCGCCGTGCGTGATCACATGGGTGACGTTGCCGAATGCGTCCTCATGCATGTCGAGGCGGGAATCGGTCGACACGTCGATCTGCCACTCCGCCACATATTGGCCGTCATTGCTGCCGGGCGTCATGCGGATGATCTGGATGACGCCAGTCGCCGCCGGCTCGTAGCGGTAGGTGGTGGAATGGGAGATACGCAGGCGCATGGCGGTCGACCAGTCTTCGTCAGATGTGCTGTCCGCGGTAGCTCGTTTCACCTCTCCCTGAAAGGGGGGAGGAGGATCCCTCGGGCGGAGGGCAGGGCGCCGGGTGCCGGACGTGGTCTCGCAGACACAGTCCAGCGGGCCGCGATCGCTGTCTCCACTGCGCTCAGATCAGGTACTGCTTGGTGATGATCTCTCCGAGCCGCGAATTGTCGGCGATGAACTCCTGGATGAACTCGTGCACGCCATGCTGGAAGATGTCGTCCATGTTGGAGTGGTCGAGCCGGTTGCGGACGCCGCGGGCATGGCGCTGCGCCGCCCCCTGGCGGCCATAGGCGACGCCGATCTGGTCGAGATTGCGGACGAGGTTGCCGTAGCAGCTCGCCAGCGAGCGCGGCAGCGTGTCGTTGAGGATCAGGAGGTCCGCGATCAGCCAGGGCTTCAGCGTCTCGCGATAGACCCAGTGATAGGCCGTGAGCGCCGACACCGAGCGCAGGATCGAGGTCCACTGATAATAGTCCAGCGGGCCGCCGACATGCTCCTCCTCGGGCAGCAGCACGTGATATTTGACGTCGAGGATGCGGGCGGTGTTGTCGGCGCGCTCGAGATGCAGGCCGAGCCGCGAGAACCAGTAGGCGTCGTTGCGCAGCATGGTCCGGTAGGCCGAGCCGTCGAAGCGCAGCGAGGTCTCCTGCACGAAGCGCAGGAAGCGCGCCAGCTCCTCGCGCGTCTTGGCGCCCTTGCTCCAGACTTCCTGCAGCTCGATCCAGGATCCGTTGAGGGTGTCCCACATCTCCGACGTCAACGCGGTTCGCACCGAGCGGGCGTTGAGACGGGCGGCCTCGATGCAGTTCTTGATCGAGGACGGGTTCGACTGGTTGAACGAGAGATATTCGACGACGTTCTGCTCGTTGGCCTCGGAGTAGTGCTCGTAGAAGCTGACATTGACGCCGGCGGTCATCAGCGCCGATTCCCATTCATTGGTCTTGCCGATATAGGCCGCGGGAAGCGCCGTGACGCGCAGGGTGGCGTCGATGGTGCGGGCAAGGTACTCGGCGCGCTCGACGTAGCGGGCCAGCCAGTACAGGTTTTCGGCGGTGCGCGACAGCATGGGCAATCTATGAGGTGCGGAGGAGACGGTGCGCTCCCTCTCCCCGTTCTTCACGGGGAGAGGGCTGGGGTGAGGGGCAGCCGCACGGGTGGTGCGAGTTGATGGACCTGTACCCCCTCACCCGGATTGCATCTTTCGATGCAATCCGACCTCTCAGCGCGAGCGAAGCTCGTCGCGCCCCCGCAGGCGGGGAGAGGTTGCAGCGAGCAAGCTCAGAACCCTGTGCAAACCAACTCTTACTCATCCAGCACCCATGTGTCCTTGGTGCCGCCGCCCTGGCTGGAATTCACCACCAGCGATCCCTCCTTCAGCGCCACGCGGGTGAGGCCGCCGGGCACGATGGTGGTGCGGTCGCGTCCCGTCAGCACGAACGGCCTGAGATCGACATGGCGTGGCGCCAGGCCGGACGCGACGCAGGTCGGGCAGGTCGACAGCGCGAGTGTCGGCTGGGCGATAAAACCCTCCGGCTCGCGCTTCAGCTTGTCGCGGAACGCCTCGATGGTCGCCTTGGTGGCGGCCGGGCCGATCAGCATGCCGTAGCCGCCGGAGCCGTGCACCTCCTTGACGACGAGCTCGCCGAGATGGTCGAGCACGTAGGACAGATCGGCTGGCTCGCGGCAGCGCCAGGTCTGCACGTTCTTCAGGATCGGCTCCTCGCCGAGATAGAACTTCACGACGTCGGGCATGTAGGAGTAGATCGCCTTGTCGTCGGCGATGCCGGTGCCGACCGCGTTGGCGAGCGTGACATTGCCGGCAACATAGGCCGACATCAGCCCGGGCACGCCGAGCGCCGAATCCGGTCGGAAGGTGAGGGGATCGAGGAAGTCGTCGTCGACGCGGCGGTAGATCACATCGACCCGCTTCAGCCCCTCGGTGGTGCGCATGAACACCTCGTCGTTCTTGACGATGAGGTCGCGGCCCTCGACCAGCTCGATCCCGAGCTTGTCGGCCAGGAACGAGTGCTCGTAATAGGCGGAGTTGTAGATGCCGGGCGTCATCAGTGCGACGGTCGGCTCGGCCGAGGCGCTGAGCGGCGCCACCGAGCGCAAGCACGACAGCAATTCGTCCGGGTAGCGCTCGACCGGTGCGACGCGGTGGCGCGCGAACAGGTCCGGAAACAGCCGCATCATGATCTCGCGGTTTTCCAGCATGTAGGACACGCCAGAGGGCGTGCGCGCATTGTCCTCGAGCACGATGAAGTCGTTGGCATCGACGCGGACGATGTCGATGCCGGCGATGTGCACATAGACGTCGTGCGGCACGTCCTGGCCGTTCATCTCCGGACGGAACACCGGGTTCTGGAAGATCAGGTCATCCGGCACGATGTTGGCGCGGAGAATGTCGCGGCCGTGATAGATGTCGCGCAGGAACATGTTCAGCGCCTTGACGCGCTGCTTCAGCCCCTTCTCCAGCAGGATCCATTCCTTGCCGGAGAGGATGCGCGGAATGACATCGAACGGGATCAGCCGCTCCTGCGCCTCCGCCTCGCCATAGACCGCGAAGGTGATGCCGATTCGCCGGAACAGCAGCTCCGCCTCGTGGCGGCGATACTCCAGCGCCTCCGGCGGCGTTTCCTTCAGCCACCGCGACAGCTCCTGATAAGCCTGACGGACGTCGCCGCCCGGCTCGTTCATTTCGTCGAACGCAACTGCCATAGATGCCCGTGTGTCCCAGCCTCGCCATACACTGCATGACTCCTTGGGATGGTAGCAAGGGGCGGGCCAGCGCGATATGCATTCTCCTGCGGCATTTCGTGGGGGTTGCGAAAGCCGTGCCCGAAAAACCGGCTGCGTGGTGCTCAAATCCGCGGCATAGACTGCGACGTTCCGGATGACATTGGCGCCGTGGCGGGCCAAAAGAGACGGCAGATGCGAGGAGAAACCATGAGCGAGATCGTCACCGCGGGGTTGCTGGTCATCGGCGACGAGATCCTGTCCGGCCGGACCAAGGACAAGAACATCGGCTTCATCGCCGAATACCTCACCAATCTGGGCATCGACCTCAAGGAGGTTCGGGTGGTCTCCGACGACGAGCCCGACATCATCGCCGCGCTCGATGCGCTGCGGCATCGCTACACCTATGTGTTCACCACCGGGGGCATCGGACCGACCCATGACGACATCACCGCGGATGCGATCGCGAAGGCGTTCGGCGTCGGCATCGACCACCATCCCGAGGTCGTGGCGCGCTTCCGCGAGCGCTGGAGCGAGCAGGAGCTCAACGAGGCGCGGCTGCGCATGGCGCGCATCCCCCACGGCGCCGAGCTGATCCAGAGCGCCACCATCCTGGCGCCCGGCTTCAAGCTCGGCAACGTCATCGTCATGGCCGGCGTGCCGTCGATCATGCAGGCGATGATGGACATCGTCGCGCCGAAGCTGAAGTCCGGCGTGCGCATGCTGTCGGAGACCGTCCGCGCCAATGCCCGCGAGGGCGACATCGGCGGTCCCCTGCGCGAGATCGCCAAGGCGCACCCGGACACCATCATCGGCAGCTATCCCTTCATCGACGAGGACCAGAAGCCGAACACGCATCTCGTCGTGCGCTCGCGCGACCAGGACAAGCTGTCGGCCGCGATGGCGGCCGTGAAGGAGATGCTCGCCGGGCTCAACGTGACGCGCTAGGCTTCCGGCACCGAAGCTCTGCGGCCGCATTCACTGTCATTCCGGGTTCAAGGCCTGCGGCCTTGCCCCGGAATGACAGTGGTTGTGGCGGCGGAGCGGGGGTGACAAGAGGCGCCTGACAAGGACGGACCAGACGAGATGCCAGACAAGACCTTGAGTGCAGAGGAGCGCGCGGGCCGGGCCTTCCCGGTGTCCTGGGACCAGTTTCATCGCGATTGCCGCGCGCTGACCTGGCGGCTGAACGAGATCGGGCCGTTTCACGCCGTGGTGGCCATCACCCGCGGCGGACTGGTGCCGGCAGCGATCGTGGCCCGCGAGCTTGGCGTGCGCGTCATCGATACGATCTGCATCGCGAGCTATGACCACACCAAGCAGGGCGAGCTTCAGGTCCTGAAGGGCATCTCGGCTGACACGGCGCAACTCGGCGGCGGCACCGGCAAGGGGCTCCTGATCGTCGACGATCTCGTCGACACCGGCAAGACCGGGCGCATGGTCCGCGAGATCCTCCCCGACGCCCATTTCGCCACCGTCTATGCCAAGCCGAAGGGCCGACCGCTGGTCGACACCTTTATCACCGAGGTGTCGCAGGACACCTGGATCTTCTTCCCCTGGGACACCGCGCTGTCGTTCGCGCCGCCGCTGCGCGATGGAGCGGCGTAGAATCGACTCTCGCGGTCATTCCGGGGCATGCCCAAAGGGCGTGAGCCCGGAATCCGTAACCACGATCGGGAGTATGGATTCCGGGCTCGTCGCTACGCGCCGCCCCGGAATGACCACGGAGAGAGCGGAGCGACGCCATGCCGCTGCAGAACCGCGTCAGCCCGACCGGCGACATCGTCGCCACGCCGCATCGCGGGATGTTCACCGGAAATCGCGGCATCATCCATGATCCCGCAACCAAGACGCTTCTGAGCAGGCGCTGGTCGAGCCCGGCCTGGCTGATCTGCCTGTGCGAGTTCCGCGGCAAGCGCCGCGAGGTGATGGCGCGGCAGAGCTGGACCGAGCTGTTCTTCCTCGACGAGGCCACCGCGCTCGCGGCCGGCCATCGTCCCTGCTTCTATTGCCGCCGCGACGACGCCAACCGGTTTCGCGCGGCATGGGAGCAGGGCAACGGCGTCAGCGAAGTTCGCGCCTCCGGGATCGACAAGGTGCTGCACGGCGAGCGGCTGGAGCGCGGCAAGAAGCGGCTGCATCCGCTGCCGATGCCTTGGCCCGAACTGCCCGACGGCGCGATGGTTCAGGCCGGAGACGAAAGCTTGCTGATCGTCGCGGGAAACGCACTGCCGTGGTCGTTCGCCGGTTACGGCGCGGCGCGCGCCGACGTCATCCGGCCGCTGCTCCTGACGCCACCCTCAACGCTCCGCGCGCTGCAGGCCGGCTACCGGCCCGTGCTGCATCCCAGTTCAAAGCCGCCGAAGGGTAGGCAAAGCGCACCGCCGCTTCATTCCCGCGCATCGTAGCCCGGATGAGCGAAGCGACATCCGGGATCTCACGCGCTGCCGTGTTGACCCCGCATGTCGCTTTCGCTCATGCGGGCTACGGTCTCGCGCTCGCAGCCATCACCACGAATAGCGCACAACCGCCTTGCCGCCATAGCTGCGCGTGACGTTCGAGAACTCGCCCTCGAAGGTTCCGGCGGCCGACCAGCCGTTCGTCCACTTCATTTCGGCGGAGGCGGTGGTCAGCGCGGACTCGCTGGCCTGCCGCGCGCCGTTGACCACGAAGGACGCGCCTGGCAGCGCCTGGAACGTCGCCGCGATCGAGCGGTCCGGGTTGAAGTCGTGCGCCCAGGCGACGCGGCCGCGCAGCGTGAAGAGGCCGTCGGACAGCACGTAGGACTTGTCGGTCCGCAGGCCGAGTTCACTGCGCGTCGAAGTGATGCTTCTGGCGCCGTAATTGAGAGCAAACGTATTGTTGCCGACGACCGCCTGCTCGGCATAGCCCGGCAGCGCGAAGGTTGTGAACTGAGCGGCCGCATAGGGCGTCAGGCCGACGCTGGTCCACGGCGTCAGGAAGCGATGTCCGCCTTCGATCCGGCCGGAATACGCATTGGCATTGAAGTTGGCGCGCAACTGATCGATGCCCGCGACGGTCACGGTGCGGCTCGTCGTGATGTCCTGCCAGCCGTAGGCGAGAGCGCCCGTCACATAGCTTGCACCAAAGGTATGCCGCACGAAAGCACCGGCCTGGAACAGGTCGGACCGGCCGCCGCCGCCATTGAAAACGTTGAAGTTGGTGCCGCCCCCCGCCAGCGCAAAGCCGGCGACGGTGTAGGGCGAGAAGCGATAGTCGGCCCCGACTGCGGTGCCGTAGAGATTGCTGGTGGCGGTGTTGGAGCCGAGCGCGGCATTGCCGTCGGTGGTCTGCGCCCCGCCGAAGGCGGCTGCCCAGACGCTCCATCCCGTCCTGGCCACAGCCGCAGGCGGCGCCTTGCTGTAGATCGCGGCCAGCGCATCATTCGGATTACGCTTTTGCGCATAGGCGAGCGTCTCCTCGGCGTAGCCGATCGCGCCGTTGGGTCCAGGACCCTGGTCACCGCGGCCGCCGATGAAGGGATCGGTCATGACGCCCATGAACTGGGTCATCGCATTGAACGTCGTCTGCTGTGCGCCGGTGGCGGTCTCGCCCGAGATCTGCGTCAGCCCGTTCGGTGTCAGTCCGGTGAAGACGACGGGAATGCTGCCATTCGTGTTGAAGTAGTTGCCGAGCGCGTTGCTGACGTTCTGTTGGTTGACGTTGCCCGACGCGCTCATTGCGAGATTGAGGAAGGCGTTGTTGGCGTCGTAGGTCACCGTCGCGCTGAAACCCGCCGGGATGCCGGTGTTGGTCACGCCGCCGAACGTCCCACTGACGCCGCCGGTCGCCGTCAGAATCGTGTATTTCTTCGCGACATACGTGCCATTGGCGTAGTTCGCCGCAACCGTGGCGCCGTTGAGCGTCGCGGTGCCGGTCACGTTGACGCGCGAGGCGGTCGTCGTATCGACCTGGACCAGGTAGATCGCGCCCGACTGGAACGCGAGATTGCCGCTGATCGCCATCGTGCTGGCCGGCGTGCCGTTGCCGGGCGCGAAGGTGCCGCCGGCATTGATCTGGGTGCCCTTGACCGTGCCGATGCCGGCCAGCGTGCCGCCGGAATTCACCGTGGTCAGCGCCGAATTCGCCGCCGTGCCGTTCACTTCCAGCGTTCCGCCATTCACGACGGTATTGCCGGTGTAGGTATTGGCCGCCGTCAGCACCAGCGTGCCGCTGCCGGTCTTGACGAGGGCGGTGTTGACGCCGCCGGTGGTCAGGCCGGTGCCGCCGATCGTGTTGGCGTAGGTGAGCGTGCCGCTCGAGACCGCGATGTTGGCGGTGACGCCGCTGATGAAGATGCCGGCTCCCTGCGCCGCGCCGGCCGCTGCTGAAAACCCGTTGATGGCGCTCGGCCCGATGCCGATGCCTGGGGTGCCGGCGGTACCGCCTGTGACGGTGTTGCCCGAGATCGGCGAGTCGAGAATCGTCAGCGTGCCGCCGGTGGCGACGTAGATGGCGCCGCCATTGCCGGCGCCGCCATTGCCGCCGGCGCCGCCGTCGGAGCCGGGTCCGGGACCGCCCGCGCCGCTGGCGTTGGTGGCGCCATCACCGCCGGTGCCGCCGTTGCCGCCATTGGCGTTGCCGGTGCCGCCGGGATTGTTGTTGGTGTAGACGTTGCTGTTGGTGGTGCCGGAGCCGCCACCGCCACCACCGCCGTCACCGACCGAGGGGCCCGCCGTGCCGACCGTTCCTTGCGTTCCGGCATGTCCACCGGTACCGCCCGCGCCGCCGCCGCCGCTGGCGCCGCCATTGTTGGCGGCACCGCCGGTGCCGCCATTGCCGCCATTTACCGGGTCAGCCGCCGCGTTCTGCGCGCTGCCGCCATTGCCACCGGCGCCGCCGGTGGCGCTGTTGCTAGTGAAGGTCACTGCGGCAATCGTGACATTGGCGCCACTGCCGACGAACAGGCCGCCGCCGGCCCCGAGGCCGCCGCCGCCGCCGCCGCCGGAGCCGTAGGCCAGACCGCCGCTGTAGTAGCCGTTCTGACCGTTGGTGCCATTGCCGCCGATCGCCGCCATGTTGGTGATCGACAGGCTGGAGATGTTCACGGTCGGCGCGTTGGCGCCGTTGACGACGATGCCCTGATAGGTCGACGATCCGTCGATGGTCTGGCCGTTGCCGGTGATGTTCACCGTGACGTTGGTATTGGCGGCCTGCAGCTGCGCCAGCGAGCTCGACAGCGTGAAACCGCTGATGATGTTGATGCTGACAGTGGAATTGGCGCCGGCTGCCGCGACCGCCGCGACGGCCGTGTTCCAGTCGGCCTGGTTGGCGACGTCGATCGCCAGGGCCTGCGTGCTCAGCATCGTGCCGGCGAGAAGGAGCGACATGGCCAGCCAGCGTCGCGGCTTTGCCATGCGCGCAGCGGACCCCGTTCTCGCAAAGCAAGCCATCTCATTCCCCAGCAATGAAGGCAGACGTCAGATCCGAACTGATGTCGTCGGCAAAAATTCACGTAAAACTTGTAGTTCCCGAGATGAAATGTCGGGACACATCTTGTCAAGAACAGCAAAGACACACTGGATTGCGAATGGCGTGCGATCGGTATTGAGCCACCGCACGCGCGCCGAAGCTGTGGACCGGCCCGCTCTGCTGACCTGCGTATGCTGACACTGTGGTGCATAGCGCGAGGCGCCGCGTGCAGCGGCGCGCGCACGCGATTCCGTTCGGAGGATCGCGGGGCTCGGCGGTTGGGAAGCGCCGAATGACGTGGACTTAGGCGAACCGCTGCCGTGCCAGCTTGGCCCCTGTGCCCAGCGCCATCAGCTTCGCCTCGGCGACCTCGCGCCGCATCGGCGCCATGCCGCAATTCGTGGTGGCGATGATGTTCTCCTTCGGCACCACCTTCATGACGTCCTCGAGGGTCTTGCAGACGTCCTCGGCGGTCTCGATCGCGTCGCTGGCGACGTCGATGACGCCGGCCTGCACGATCTTGTTCTTGAGCAGGCCGAGCAGCTCGATCGGCACCTTCGAATTGCGGCACTCGACGGCGACCTGCTGGATCGTGCTGGCGTCGATCACGGGGAAGGTCTCCTCGTATTGCCGCCACTCGCCGCCCAGCGTCTCCTTCCAGTCGGTGTTGGCCTTGATGCCGTAGCCATAGCAGATGTGCACGGCGGTCGGGCAGGTCAGGCCTTCGGCGGCGCGCTCCAGCGCCTTGATGCCCCAGTCGCGCACCTCGTCCATGTAGACGTTGAAGGCGGGCTCGTCGAACTGGATCATGTCGATGCCGTCGTCGTGCAGCGCCTTGGCCTCCTGGTTCAGCAGCTCGGCGAAGGCGAACGCCATCTTGACGCGGTCGCCGTAGTAGTTGTCGGCGATGGTGTCGATGATGGTCATCGGGCCGGGCAGGGTGAACTTCACGGCACGCGTCGTGTGCGTGCGTGCGATCCGCGCCTCGTCGCCATGGACGCGGCCCTTCAGCGAGAGCGGCGCCACCACCTGCGGCACCATCGCCTTGTAGCGGTCCTTGCGGATGCCCATCTCGACCTTGTGGGCGAAGTCGATGCCTTCGACACGTTCCAGGAATCCGTGCACGAAATGCTGCCGCGACTGTTCACCCTCGGTGAGGATGTCGATGCCGGAATCCTCCTGCAGCTTCAGTGCCAGGATGGTGGCATCACGCTTGGCGCGCGCCAGCTCGTCGCCCTTGGACTTCCACGGCGCCCACAGCACGTTCGGCTCGGCCAGCCATTCCGGCTTGGGCAGCGATCCTGCGATGGTCGATGGAAACAGCATGGTCGAACTCTCCGGCTGAGGGGCGGTCAAGCTTGAGCGCCTGTCTGCCATGGCTTACCCTTCACGTACAGAAGAACGAAGCCGCCGCGCATGTTCCGCAGCGCGGCATAATGGTCCGGGGAAGGAATCGGGGAAGGATGATCGATCTCCATTACGCGCCGACGCCGAACGGCTGGAAGATCTCGATCATGCTCGAGGAACTCGGGCTGCCCTATACCGTCATTCCCGTCGACATCCGCGCCGGCGACCAGTTCAAGCCGGACTTCCTGGCGATCAGCCCGAACAACCGGATTCCCGCGATCGTCGATCACGCGCCGGCCGATGGCGGCGCACCGTTCCCGGTGTTCGAGACCGGCGCGATCCTGATCTATCTTGCCGACAAGACCGGCCGTTTCCTCCCCTCGGAGATGCGGGCGCGCTCGCGTGTCATCCAATGGGTGATGTGGCAGATGGCCGGACTGGGGCCGATGATGGGGCAGCACGGCCATTTCGCGCTGTATGCGGCCGAGAAGGTCCCTTATGCGATCCAGCGCTATCGTGATGAGGTCGCACGGCTGTTCCACGTGCTCGACGTGCAGCTCGGCAAGACCGGCGCCTACGTCGCCGGCGACGACTATTCGATCGCCGACATCGCCTGCTTTCCGTGGATGATGACGCACAAGGCCCAGGGGTTTACGCTCGACGACTATCCCGGCATCAAGCGCTGGTACGCGGTGTTGCGCGCGCGGCCGAAGCTGCAGGCGGGGCTGGCGATCGGCAAGTTCGTCAAGGAGCCGTTCGACGAGCAGTCGCGTCATGTGATGTTCGGCGCGCGGGCGAAAGAGATGATCGAACGAGGTTCATAAGAAAACCCTCATGGTGAGGAGCGCCGCAGGCGCGTCTCGAACCATGAGGCCACGACGCGGGCCTCATCCTTCGAGATGCGCGCAGTGCGCGCTCCTCAGGATGAGGAAAAACAGCCAGAACGGAAATCATCCATGATCGAATTCTTCTTCGACTGCTCCAGCCCCTGGACCTATCTCGCCTTCCACAACATCCAGCCGCTCGCGCAGGAATTCGACGTCGACATCGTCTGGCGGCCGATCCTGGTCGGCGGCATCTTCAACACCGTCAATCCCAGCGTCTATGCGCAGCGCGAGAAGCCGGTGCCGGCCAAGGCGGCCTACATGCTGAAGGACCTCGGCGATTGGTCCCGCTCGGCCGGGCTCAAGATCAAGATGCCGCCATCGGTGTTCCCTGTGAACAGCGTCAAGGCGATGCGCGGCTGCATCTGGCTCGGCCAGGACATGGTGCCGTTCGCGCGGGCCGTGTTCGAGATCTATTGGGGCGAGGACCAGGACATCTCGCAGGATGCGGTGCTGGCCGAGGTGTGCCGGCGCGTCGGCATCGATCCGAAGGCGTTCTTCGACGGGATCGCGCAGCAGGGCATCAAGGACCAGCTGCGCATCAACACCGAGGAGGTCGTCAAGCGCGGCGGCTTCGGCTCGCCGACCATCTTCGTCGATGTCAACGACATGTATTTCGGCAACGACCGCCTGCCGCTGATCCGTGAAGCGCTGGCGAGGGCGAAGGGGCGCGCCAGCTGATGCCGCGGGCGATCGTCTGCCGCGAGCTCGGGCCGCCGGAGAAGCTGAAGCTCGAAGACCTTCCGCCACGCCCGCTGGCCGAGGGCGAGGTGCGGGTTAAGATCCGCGCGGCCGGCATCAATTTCCCGGACATCCTGATGGCGGCGGGCGAGTATCAGCTCAAGCCGGAGCTGCCGTTCACGCCCGGCGTGGAGGCGGCCGGCGACGTCATCGCGGTCGGCGCGGCCGCGACCGGCCATGCCGTCGGCGACAAGGTCATCGTCCGGATGCGCTTCGGCGCTTACGCCGAGGAGGCGGTGGTGGCCGGGAGCCAGCTCACGCCGCTGCCGTCGACCTTCGACTATGCTGAAGGCGCGACCTATCTGGCCGGCCACGGCACCGCTCATCACGCGCTGGTCGATCGCGGCCAGCTCGGGCCCGGCGAGACGCTGCTGGTGCATGGCGCCGGCGGTGGCGTCGGCCTTGCCGCCGTCGAGATCGGCAAGCTCCTGGGCGCGACCGTGATCGCGGCGGCGTCGTCGGAGGAGAAACTCGCGGTGGCACGCGCGCGCGGCGCCGATCACCTGGTGCTCTATGCGCGCGAGCCGTTCCGTGATGCCGTCAAGCGCATCACCGATGGCCGCGGCGTCGACGTCGTGTTCGATCCCGTCGGCGGCGAGGTGTTCGAGAACAGCGTGCGCTGCATCGCCTGGGGCGCGCGGCTGCTGGTGATCGGCTTCACCGGCGGCATCGGGCTCGCACGCACCAATCTGATCCTGATGAAGGGCGCCAGCGTGCTCGGCGTCCGTGCCGGCGAGGCGGTGCGGAAGGATCCCGAGCTGGGCCAGCGCCGCATGGCGGCGCTGCTGGAGTTCGCTGAGCAGGGCAAGCTGCGGCCGAACGTCTCCCATCGCGTGCCGTTCGCGGACTACGCCGCGGCGATGCGGCTGTTGATCGATCGCAAGGCGATCGGTCGGGTCGCGCTGGTGATGGACTGAGGCACACAGCGGCGCCAAACCACCGGTGTCGTCCCGGCCTTGAGCCGGGACCCATACCGCGTGATCTCTCTTGTGGCACCCTGAACGTCGTTCTTCGCCAAACAGCGCCCTGTGGTTATGGGTCCCGGATCGGCGCGCGCCGTGCCGCGCGCTTGTCCGGGACGACACCGAGGGTGGGGTTGGCACCGCTCGCCGTCATTGCGAGCGAAGCGAAGCAATCCAGGGCTAAGACGGGACTCTGGATTGTTTCGTCGTGGAGCCTGTCATCGGGCCGCGCTTTGCGCGGACCCGTTTGCTCCTCGCAATGACGGACGACTACTTGTACTCCCGCTCGTCCCACCACGGAAAATAATCCGGCATATCGGCCGTCACCGTGTTCTTGAACTGCGCCGGGCGCTTCTCCAGGAAGGACACCACGCCTTCCTTGACGTCGTCGGAGCGGCCGCGCGCGTAGATGCCGCGGCTGTCGACCTTGTGCGCCTCCATCGGATCGTCGGCGCCCATCATGCGCCACATCATCTGGCGGATCAGCGCGATCGACACCGGCGCGGTCTTCTCCGCGATCTCGCGCGCAAGCGCTCGGGCGGTCGGCAGCAGATCATCCGGCGGCACGACCTTGCTGACGAGGCGGCCGGCGAGCGCCTCCTGCGCCGGAAACACGCGGCCGGTGTAGCACCATTCCAGCGCCTGCGAGATGCCGACGATGCGTGGCAGGAACCAGCTCGACGCCGCCTCCGGCACGATGCCGCGCTGGGAGAACACGAAGCCGAACCGTGCAGCGTCCGAGGCAATGCGGATGTCCATCGCAAGCTGCATGGTGACGCCGATGCCGACGGCGGGACCGTTCACCGCGGCAATCACCGGCTTCAGCGACTTGAAGATCCGCAACGTCACCTGGCCGCCGCCGTCGCGCACCTGCGGATCGGAATAGTCGACGCGACCGTCGGCATGGCGCTTCACCGGACCGCGCTTGGCATCGCGGTCGAAGGTGTCGGCACCAGACGAAAGGTCTGCACCGGCGCAGAACGCGCGGCCCGACCCGGTGACGATGATCGCCCGGACGCCGTCGTCCTTGTCGGCGCGATCGAAGGCGTCGATCAGCTCCTCCATCATGGTGCCGGTGAAGGCGTTGAGCTTCTCCGGCCGGTTGAGCGTGATGGTGAGGATCTTGTCGACGACGTCATAGAGAATGGTCTGGTAGGCCATGGGGTTTCCTGGTCCGCTGTTGTTATTAGTTAGGCGAGCCAAAAATCCCGCCGTCATTCCGGGGCACGCCCGAAGGGCGTGAGCCCGGAATCCATAACCACGATCGTGAGTATGGATTCCGAGTTCGTGCTTCGCACGCCCCGGAATGACGACACAAACTAAGACCCGCGACGTGACCACAATAGTTCAGCGTTGCGCGGCGGCAAAGACCCGATAAATCATTCCGCAGCATGGAAGGGCGTAAGGCAACTCGCCCATTCCTGCACCCAAGACTCGCTGATAACGCAGCGTCATCTTGTTTCAATGGGCGACGTCGCAGTGATAATCCGCGCTCACGCGTGGGGATAGCTCGTCGTCTAATGGGCGGATGGTTGTGAAGCCGGAGCCTTTGGCCATGGCCGCTGCTCGCCGCGTAATCCCTCGAACGTCTTGGCCATCCCGAGCACGCCGACATCGTCGAAGCGGCGGCCGACGATCTGCAGGCCGATCGGGAAGCCGTCGGAGTCGTAGCCGGCATTGACGGAGATCGCCGGGTTCTCCGACATGTTCCACGGTACGGTGTAGGTGATGTGCTCGAACGGCGCCTGCGGGTCGTTGACCGGCGAGGCGAACTCGGCGGGGAATTTCACGCCGGGCGAGACCGGCGAGATGATGTAGTCGTAGTCGCAGAACAGTCTTGCTGCGGCGGCGCGTAGCGCCATCGTGACGTTGAAGCCTCTGACGACTTCGACGCCGGAGAGCGCGGCGCCGCGCTCGGCCCATTGCAGGATGTAGGGCAGGGTCTTGGCGCGCACCTCGGGCGCCAGCCGCGCCAGATCGTCCCACAGCCGCGCACGCCAGAAATTGTCGAGACCGTCGAGCATCTCGCGCGTCAGGAAGCCCTTGACCTCGCTGATTACGGCGCCGGCGTCCTCGAACGCTCTGGCGGCCGCCAGCGTCGTCGCGCGCACCGGCTCCTCGAGCGGCTGGCCGACGCCGCCGAGATCGAGCATCAGGCCGATGCGCAGCTTGCGCACCGGCTTCTCCGCGATCTTCCAGTGCAGGTCCGAGGGCGGCAGGCTGGTGCCGTCGCGCCTGTCCGGCTTGGACAGCACGCTCATCATCAGCGCGGCATCGTCGACGATGCGTGTCATCGGGCCGGCAACGCGGCCGACATAGGGCGGATCGATCGGCACGCGGCCGAAGCTCGGCTTGAGGCCGACGAGGCCGCACCACGACGCGGGCAGCCGGATCGAACCGCCGATGTCGGTGCCGACATGCAGCGGACCGTAGCCCGCGGCGGCTGCGGCACCCGCACCGGCGCTCGAACCGCCGGGGTTCATGCGGAGATCCCATGGATTGCGCGTCAGCGGATGGAAGCTCGACAGGCCCGACGACAGCATGCCGTAGTCGGGCATCGTGGTCTTGGCGAAGATGATCGCGCCGGCCTCGCGCAGCCGCGCCACCGGCGGCGCGTCGGCGGCGAGCGGCGTGCGCGTGACGCTGGCTGCGCCGAGCGGCATCGGCTGGCCCTTGGTGGCGAGATTGTCCTTCACCGTCGCCGGTACGCCGTCGAGCACGCCGGCCGGCTCGTCATTGGCCCAGCGCTCGGTCGAGGCTTTCGCCGCCGCTCGCGCGGCGTCGGTGTCGAGCAGGTACAGCGCCTTGATATCAGGCTCCCACGCCGCCACGTGCGCCAGCACCTCGTCCATCACCTCGGACGGCGAGAACTGGCGCGCGCGGTAGCCGGCGATCAGGTCGACGGCGGAGAGATCGTGAAGCGAGGTGATGTCGTCCGAGACGGGCTTGTGCATGCTGGTGCTCCCACGCCGAAGTTCATCTCGATCTGCCGCCCGCTCATTGACGTATGTCAGTCGCGCTAGGCTGCCTTAAGGCGCGTCTCGATGATGCGGGCGAACATGCTGGCGCCGATCGGCAGGATCTTGTCGTCGAGCACGTAGCCGGGATTGTGCACCGGCACCGAGCCGTCATGGCCGACCCAGAAATAGGCGCCCGGGATGGTCTGCAGCATGTCGGCGAAATCCTCGCTGCCCATCTTCGGCGTCGAGCGGGTCAGCACCTTGGACGGCTCGACCACGGTGCGCGCGACTTCCTCGACCACCTTGGACTGCTCCTCCTGGTTCACCAGGACGCTGAACGTGTCACGGATGTCGACATCGATCTCGCAATTGAACGCCGCCGCCATGCCGGCGCAGATCGCGCGCATGCGCTCGCGCACCAGCGCGCGCACGGGGTCGGAGAACGCACGCACGGTGCCGCACAGCCAGGCATCGCCGGGAATGACGTTGTAGGCCGAGCCGGCATGGATCTGGGTGATCGAGACCACGGCGGCCTGCAGCGGCTCGACGTTGCGGCTGACGATGGTCTGGATCGCCTGGGCCACGCTGGTGGCAATCACCACCGCGTCCTTGGAGCGCTCGGGCATCGCGCCGTGGGCGCCGTAGCCGGAGATCCGGATGTCGAAGAAGTCGGCGCCGGCCATGGCAGGGCCGGGCAGGATCGCGATCTCGCCGTGCTCCAGGTCCGGCGCATTGTGAAGGCCGTAGAGTTCGTCGCAGGGAAACTTCTGGAACAGGCCATCCTTGATCATCGCGCGTGCGCCGCCGAGTCCTTCCTCCGCCGGCTGGAAGATGAAGTGCACGGTGCCGTCGAAGTTGCGGGTCTCGGCGAGATAGCGCGCCGTGCCGAGCAGCATCGTGGTGTGGCCGTCATGGCCGCAGCCGTGGAAGCGGCCGGGGATGGTCGAGCGCCACGGCAGGTTGGTGTTCTCCTCCATCGGCAGCGCGTCCATGTCGGCGCGCAGGCCGATCTTCCTGCCGCTGTCGTTCTTGCCCTTGAGGACGCCGATCACCCCGGTGCCGCCGAGGCCGCGATGCACCTCGATGCCCCATTGCGCGAGCTTCTCGGCGACGATCCCGGAGGTGCGCGTCTCCTCGAAGCCGATCTCGGGATGGGCGTGCAGGTCGCGGCGGATGGCGGTGAGCTCGTCGGCGTAACCTTGGATGCGATCGATGGTCGGCATGGGTGCGTTTCCGTTGAGAGGTTTATGCTTTGAACGCCGGGCCGTTCGGCTTGAGGCGGATGCCCCGACGCAAGCTGGTCCAGGGCAGGGTGGAGGGATCGGCGGGCATCGCGCCGGGCGCGGCGCAGATCAGGAGATGTTCGGCGATCGGTTCGAAATCGGCGCGGAAATGCACCGAGCTCTTGTTGACGAGAATGGCCTGTTCGGTCGGCTCGATGCCGACGAAGCGATACATTTCCTGGTCGGCGAGCTGGGACTTGTGCGAGGCCACCACGACCCTGACGTCGCCGATGCGCAGTGCCGCGGACGGTCCCATCTCCATCTTGCGACCGCCGTAGAATGGGCCGGGCGCGACGAAACGGCCGTCGGAAATCTTCTCGACGATGAAGCTTTCCTCGAACGGCGCATCGCCGGGAATGCCGCTCTTGCCGCCGAGCGACAGCGTCACGGTGGCCCCTTCGCCGGCTGCATGGGCGGCGAGCGCCGCCTGCGGATCGTAGATCATGCCGATCGCGGCACGGCTGGCGCGGTTGCGCACCAGCGCGCGCAACATGCCGGTGGTGTCGGAATCGCCGCCGGCGCCGGGATTGTCCTGGGTGTCGGCGATCACGATCGGGCGCGTCGCCGTCTTCGCCAGCGTCATGGCATGGCGCACGCCGTCATCGGGCGCGTAGATGCGGCCGTCGAAATCATCCTCGTGGCCGGTGACGATCGCCGCGATCGCATCCGCCGCGGCATCCGCGTCGGCCTGCGTACGGCCATAGGCGAACACGCTCGGGCCGCAATGGGCGAAATCGGCGGCGGGAAAGCCGGGCGCGAAGGACAGCGTCGGCACCGCCTCGCTCTGCAGCGCCGCGAGCTTCTCGTAGATGCCCTTGGTCGGCTGGTCGTTGGTGCACTGCCAGCTGATCGGGATCAGGAACGGCAACTGCCGGAACGCCTTGGCAAGCGGCTCTTTCGACCGCAGCAGCAGCGCGAGATGCTCCGCCGACGCGCGTCCGGTGTCGGCCATGTCGGTGTGTGGATATTTGCGATAGGCGATCAGCGCATCCGCATGCGCCATCATCTCGGGCGTGACGTTGGCGTGCAGGTCGAGGCTCGCGACCAGCGGCACGTGCGGGCCGATCACCTTGCGGACGCGGGCGAGGATCTCGCCTTCGCCGTCGTCGAGATGCTCGGTCACCATCGCGCCGTGCAGATCGAGATAGACGCCGTCGAGCGGCCCGGCAGCCCTGATGCGATCGACCATCGTGGTCGTGATGCGCTCGAACGCATCCCGGGTGACATGTGCGGAGGGGCTCGCCGCACAGGCGATGGTGGGAACGATCTTCCAGCCGTTCGCTTCCGCGACCGCGATGAAGCCGGCCTGGCCGGCATTGATGCCGCGCATCGTCGTGAGCACGGAGGTCGCATCAACGATCGAGCCGCGGCCGCCGCCATGCATGAACGCGTCGTAGTCCGCTTTCGTCGGAGCGAATGTATTGGTCTCGTGCAGGAAGCCGCCGATCGCGACGCGCGTCATTACTTCGCCTCAGGCCGTTGAACGTATGATGACGTTAGACCCGGGTTCGCGGCCCACGCAAGCGATGGAGCGATGCCGTTTTGCATGCCGCTAACGCGTAGCCCGGATGAGCGGACGCCTGCGCCCGAAGGGCGAAGGCGGGAGCGACATCCGGGTTCATCGCCGCAGTTCGTGAGATCCCGCATGTCGCTGGCACCGCCGCGCGTTCCGCGCGCCGGCTTTCGCTCATGCGGGCTACGGCAGCGCTGCTACGCCACCGCTTCCGCCACCGGCCGGAAGTTGGCAAAGTCCCAGTTCCGTCCGGGGGCCGCTTCGAGCAGGGACCTGGTATAGGCCTCCTTCGGATGCGTCAGGATCTCGCCGGCCGGGCCCTGTTCGACGATGCGGCCCTTCTGCATCACGACGACGTCGTCGCAGATCTGCGCGGCAACGCGCAGGTCATGCGTGATGAACAGGATGGCGATGCCGAGGCGGCGCTGGATCTCGTCGAGCAGCTCCAGCACCTGCGCCTGCACCGAGACGTCCAGTGCAGAGACCGCTTCGTCGGCCACCAGCACGTCCGGATCGAGCGCGAGCGCACGGGCGATCGCGATGCGCTGGCGCTGGCCGCCGGAGAACTGGTGCGGGTAGCGCGAGATCGCGTCCGCGGGCAGGCCGACCAGTTCCAGCAGTTCGCGCGCCCGCGCCATCGCCTTGTCGTGCGAGGTGCCGTAGTTGACCGGCCCCTCGGCGATGCTCTCGCCGACGGTCAGCCGCGGGTTGAGCGAGCGGTAGGGGTCCTGGAACACGATCTGGATGCGCTTGCGGTGCGGCTGCAGCAGCCGCCGGGTCAGGATCGAGATCTCGTGGCCGGCGAGGCGGACGCCGCCGGAGGTCGGATCGATCAGCCTGACGATGCAGCGGGCCACCGTCGACTTGCCGGAGCCGCTTTCGCCGACGATGCCGAGCGTGCGGCCCTTGCGCAGGGTGAGGGTGACGTTCTGCGCGGCGACGACCTCGCGCGCTTTGCCGAGGAACGAGCGCTCGCGATAGACCTTGCCGAGCTCGTTGGTCTCGAGCACCACCGGCTCGGTGCTCTCAGGCCGGGGCGGGCGCGGGATCAGGCTGGGTACGGAGGCCAGCAGGTTACGCGTGTAGTCCATCTCGGGGCGGCGCAGGATCTTGTCGAGCGCGCCGGTCTCGACCAGGCGCCCCTGGCGCATCACCGCGACGCGGTCGGCGATCTCGGCGACCACGCCCATGTCGTGGGTGATGAACAGCACGGCGGTGCCGTGATCGCGCTGCAGCTCGCGGATCAGCGAGAGGATCTGCTTCTGCGTGGTGACGTCGAGCGCGGTGGTCGGCTCGTCGGCGATCAGCAGCTTCGGCTCGAGCACCAGCGCCATCGCGATCATGATGCGCTGGCGCTGGCCGCCGGACAGGCGATGGGGATAGGAGCCGAAGATGCGCTCGACGTCGGGCAGGTGGACCTGCTCCATCATGTCGAGGATGCGCTTGCGCCGCGTCCGCGCATCGAGCGACGTATGCGCGCGCAGGACCTCGTCGATCTGGCGGCCCACCGGCACGACCGGATTGAGCGCGGTCATCGGCTCCTGGAAGATCATCGCCATTCGGGTGGCGCGCAGTTCGCGCAACCGGCGATCGGTCGCGGTGAGCAGCTCCTCGCCGACCAGCTTGACGCTGCCGCCGACGGCATGCAGCGCGTTCTTCGGCAGCAGGCCCATCGTGGTCAGCGAGGTCACCGACTTGCCGGAGCCGCTTTCGCCGACGACGCAGAGCGTCTCGCCTTTCTCGACCTTGATCGAGACGCCGTCGATGATGCGCGGGCCGTTCGGGTTCTTCGTCTTGCCGACGGTGACGACGAGATTGTCGATGTCGAGGATGGTGTCGGTCATTAGGTCAGGTCTCCGCCGTCATTGCGAGGAGCGAAGCGACGAAGCAATCCAGAGTCGCGGGCGTGGCCCTGGATTGCTTCGCTTCGCTCGCAATGACGAAAAGTGAGATGATCATCTGGGCTAAGCGGTGCCGTCACTTGCCGGCCTCGCGCTGCTTCATGCGCGGGTCGAGCGCGTCGCGGGCGGCGTCGCCGATCAGGTTGATCGACAGGATCGCGATCGACAGCAGCAGGCCGG
Source organism: Bradyrhizobium sp. HKCCYLRH3061 (assembly GCF_051168015.1). Lineage (NCBI taxonomy): Bacteria > Pseudomonadati > Pseudomonadota > Alphaproteobacteria > Hyphomicrobiales > Nitrobacteraceae > Bradyrhizobium > Bradyrhizobium sp. HKCCYLRH3061. The sequence continues at coordinate 424,599 of NZ_JBNPUE010000002.1, read as the reverse complement.
GCCAGAAGATCAGCGACGGCTTGATCTGGAAGTAGGAGCGGCCCTCGGCCATGATGTTGCCCCAGGTCGGCGTCTCCGGGCTGATGCCGGCGCCGAGGAACGACAGGATCGCCTCGGTGAGAATCGCGGCGGCGCAGATGTAGGTGCCCTGGACGATCAGCGGCGCGATCGTGTTCGGCATCAGGTGCCGCCACATGATCTTGGGCATCGACGTGCCCAATGAAATCGCGGCCTCGACATAGGGCTCCTCGCGCGCGGTCAGCACGACGGAGCGGACGAGGCGAGCGACGCGCGGGATCTCGACGATGGTGATCGCGATCATCACGGTGCCGACGCTGGCGCCGGACAGCGACACCACGGCGATGGCGAGCAGGATGCTCGGGATCGCCATCAGGCCGTCCATCACCCGCATCATGATGGCGTCGACCCAGCGGAAGAAGCCGGAGACGAGGCCGATCACCAGGCCGATCGCGATCGAGATGATCGCCGCGCCGACGCCGACCAGAAGCGAGATGCGGCCGCCATAGATCGTGCGCGACAACAGGTCGCGGCCGTAGGCGTCGGTGCCGAGAAGATATTGCGCGCTCGACGGCTTGAGCCGCTGCGCCGGCGCGAGCAGCACCGGGTCGTGCGGCGCCAGCAGCGGCGCCAGGATCGAGATGATCACGATCAGCGACAGGCACACCGTGGCCACGGCGATGATCGGGGTCGAGGTCAGAAAGCCGAACCGGGGCCCGAGTCGCGTGGTGACCGGGATCGACGGCTCAGGAGTGGTGACGATTGCCATCGGAACAGGGCCTCAGTAGCGGATGCGGGGATCGAGCAGGGTGTAGGCGAGGTCGATCAGCAGATTGACCGCGAGGTAGATGAAGGAGGTCAGAAGGATCATGCCCTGGATGACCGGATAGTCGCGCGCCAGCACGGCGTCGACGGTGAGGCGGCCGATGCCCGGCAGGTTGAACACGCTCTCGGTGACCACGACGCCGGAGATCAGCAGCGCGAAGCCGGAGCCGATCACGGTGATGACGGGCACCGCCGCATTGCGCAGCGCGTGCCGCAGCAGCACCGCGATCTCGCTGACGCCCTTGGCGCGGGCGGTGCGCACGAAGTCCTCGCCGAGCACATCGAGCATCGCGGCGCGCGTCATGCGCGCGATCAGTGCGACATAGATGAAGGACAAGGCGCAGGTCGGCAGGATGATGCGCTCGAAGAACGGGCCGAAGCCAGCGCTGAGACTCTTGAAGCCCTGAACGGGGACCCAGCGCAGGTTGATCGCGAACACCTGGATCAGGATGTAGCCGATGACGAACACCGGCACCGAGAAGCCGATCACCGAGAGCGCCATCACGAAACGATCGATCCAGGTGCCGTGCTTCCAGGCCGCGATGACGCCGAGCGGGACGGCGACGAGGATCGACAGGATGATGGTCGAGATCGCGACCGAGATCGACGGCTCGATGCGCTGGCCGATCATCTGCAGCACCGGCACCTTCGAGATCAGCGAGACGCCGAGATCGCCATGCAGCAGCTGATTGATCCAGGTGAAGAACTGGATGTAGAGCGGCTCGTGCAAGCCGAGCGTGATGCGGATGCGCTCGAGCTGCTCCGGAGTCGCGTTGTCGCCGGCGAGAATCGCGGCGGGATCGCCCGGCGTCAGCCGCAGCAGGAGAAAGACGAACAGCGCCACCACGCCCATCACGGGGATGGACGCGAGGATGCGGCGAAGCAGATAACCGATCATCTTGAGAGAACCGCCTTCATGGTGCTGGGGCGACGCGCGCAACGTCGTGAGAGAGTGTGCATGTCACCGATGTCCATCGCTTTCAAGGTCTCCGATGTGCGCTCGCCCGCTCCTGCGCGCAGGATGACACGGTGTTCGTGATCCGCGCGAACCATCGCATTTGCGAACAATGTCGCAGCACTTTTGCGGCGAACCTTCTCGGAAACTTTGCAAGCCGCATGCCATCATGCGCGCGCTGCGGAGTGATTGTCCACTCGCCCCGTGCAGGTCCCGGAAAATGAAACCGTGCTGCTGCGCAGCGTAGCCCGGGCGAGCGCAGCGACCGCGCCGACGAGCGGGACCCGCATGTCGCTGACGCTCATGCGGGCTGCGCGCCGTCGCGTGCCGCGATCTAGTCGAGCGTCGCGAGCAGTCCCGCCATCAGGCGGCCGCGCTCGGCGAGGCTGTCGATCTCGATGTGCTCGTTCAGAGTGTGCATGTCGGTGCCGCGCACCCCTAGGCCGTCGAGGGTTGGAATGCCGAGCGCGCCGGTGAAATTGCCATCCGAGCCGCCGCCTGCCGAGCCGTGCGGCAGCGACAGGCCGAGCTGCTCGGCGATTCCGCGCGCCTTGTCGTACAGCGCCATGGTTCCGGAATCCGGCTCCCACACCGGCCGCGTCACGCCGCGCGTCACCTTGAAGGTCACGTCGTCGGTGGTGCCGGACAGGGCCAGCATGCGCTCCACGCCGCGATCGAGGTCGGCCTGCCGTTTCGCCATGCTGAGCGCTTCGCCGGTGGCGGTGGTGGCGACGCAATTGACCCACTGGCCGCCATGCACGATGCCGACCGAGAAGGTGCAGTCCTCTGTCGTCATGCCATCGATGGCGAGGATCTGTCGCGCCATTTCCCGGATCGCGGAACGGCCCGCGCCGAGCCGCGCGCCGGCATGGCTCGGACGTCCGATCGCCTCGAGATTGAAGCGGGCGATGGCATAGCGGCCGGTCACCACGCCATTGTCCTGGCGGCCCGGCTCGGGCACCAGCACATATTTGTTGCGCTGCGCCTCGGCTTCGATGATGTCGCGGGTCGAGGGCGTGCCGACCTCCTCGTCAGGCGTGAACAGGACGGTGATCGGCAGCGGCGTCGCGATGGACGCCTTGCTCAACTGGCGGATCGCTTCCAGCGAGAGATAGTTGCCGCCTTTCATGTCGCAGATGCCGGGCCCGTAGCATCTGTTGCCCTCGCGGCGCCACGGCAGCTTGGCCAGCGTGCCGACGGGGTGAACGGTATCCATGTGGCCGGCGATCAGGATGCCCGGCTCACCCTGCCGCGGGTGCGGGAAGCGGGCGCGCACGCAGCCGGCGAAGCCCTGGCGTCCGGCGATGCGCTCGATCGTCGCACCCATGATCGCCATGTCGCGCGCGGCAAGATCCAGCATGCGCTCCACCGCGGCGGCGTCCCAGGTCGGACTTTCGCATTCGACCCAGCCGCGCAAGCCCTGCAGCATGATGTCGGTATCGAAGGGAAGATGGGCTGGATTCATTTGTGCTCTCTCAAGGCTTTGTCGCGATCTCATGACACGAGACGGAGTTGCGCACGCCTTGTAAAGCGAAAGCTATGCAGACGTTAACGGCATTCTCAGCCCAGGGCCGCATGCGCTGAATGCGGATTGACGCGAAAGGCGACCTCTGCAACTGTCGAAAGCTCGCGACTTACAGCATGTTAGTTCGCACAAGGATTGATCTGCACGCCCAACGAATGGTCTGGATCTGATCAGTTTCAGGTCAAACCATCCACTCAGGAGACCTCGTAATGTTCCACAGCCCGCGCTGGAAACGTCTGACGCTCGCGACGAGCCTCGCCGTTTCCATGCTTTCGCTCTCGACGGCGCTGAGCACCCAGGCCATCGCAGCCGGCAAGAAGACGATCACGGCGGTGATGCATTCGGATCTGCGCGTCATCGATCCCGGATTCACGACGGCCTACATCACCCGTGACCATGGCTACATGGTCTACGACACGCTGCTGGCGACCGATTCGAATTTCAAGGTCCAGCCGCAGATGGCGGATTGGAAGATCTCCGACGACAAGCTGACCTACACCTTCACCCTGCGCGACGGCCTGAAATGGCATGACGGCACGCCGGTGACCGCCGAGGACTGCGTCGCCTCGCTGAAGCGCTGGGGCCGCAACGACGGCATGGGCCAGAAGCTGATGGACTTCACGGCGAGCCTCGAGGCTGCGGATGCCAAGACCATCGTGCTCAAGTTGAAGGAGCCCTATGGACTCGTCCTGGAGTCGATCGCCAAGCCGTCCTCGCTGGTGCCGTTCATGATGCCGAAGCGTCTCGCCGAGACGCCGGCGGGCCAGCAGATTCCCGAGCAGATCGGCTCGGGCCCGTTCAAATTCGTCAAGGCGGAATTCCAGCCGGGCGTGAAGGCGGTGTACGAGAAGAACACCGACTACGTGCCGCGCAAGGAGCCGGCGAGCTGGACGTCCGGCGGCAAGGTGGTGAAGGTCGACCGCGTCGAGTGGATCACGATGCCGGATGCGCAGACCGCGGTGAACGCGCTGCAGTCAGGCGACATCGACTTCATGGAGAACCTTCCCTACGACATGCTGCCGGTGCTGGAGGCGAACTCCGAGCTCAAGATCGACGTGCTGAACAAGTTCGGCTTCCAGACGCTCGGCCGCATGAACTTCCTCAACCCGCCGTTCGACAACGTGAAGGTGCGCCGCGCGGCCTTCCTCGCGCTGAACCAGAAGGACGTGCTCGACGCGCTGGTCGGCAATGAGAAGTATCAGAAGATCTGCGGCGCCGTGTTCGTGTGCGGCACGCCGCTCGAGACCGACGTCGGCGCCGAGACGCTGATCAAGGGCAACGGCATGGCGGAAGCCAAGAAGGCGCTTGCCGAGTCCGGCTATGACGGCACGCCGATCGCGATCATGGCGCCGGGCGACGTCACCACCCTGAAGGCGCAGCCCGTGGTGGCGGCGCAACTGTTGCGCGAGGCCGGTTTCAAGGTCGACCTGCAGGCCACCGACTGGCAGACCGTGGTGACGCGGCGCGCCAGCCAGAAACCTGTGAAGGAGGGCGGCTGGAACATGTTCTTCACCAACTGGGTCGGCGCCGACGTCGCCAATCCCGTGGTGAACGTCTCGGTCGGCGGCCGTGGCACAAAGGGCGGCTGGTTCGGCTGGGCCGAGGATGCCGAGATCGAGAAGCTGCGCGACGCCTATGCGCGATCGTCCTCGCTCGACGAGCAGAAGAAGATCGCCACCGAGATCCAGAAGCTGAACTACGAGAAGGTGATCTACATCCCGCTCGGCCAGTATCTGGTACCGAGCGGCTGGCGCAAGTCGCTGAGCGGCGTGCTCGACGGCCCGGCGACGCCGCTGTTCTGGAACGTCGACAAGAGCGAGTAGGCGGCGAACGCACTCGTGATGCAAACAAAGACGCGGCGAAGTGGAAACTTCGCCGCGTCTCTTTTTTGTTCCCGCATTCGCCCGTGCGTGAGCGCCCTTCAGCAGTGCGGATCGCGCACCGCTTCGAGACCCTCGACCATCAAGGGCGGGCTGATCTGATCCTGGGACGGGTTCTTCTCGGTGCGGATCGGCATGGCCGGACGTCGGCTGTCCCGCGGTTTGGTGACTTCATTCGGCATCATCAGGCTCCTTGCTGCTGCGCATAACAGACCGGGAGCCGCCGAGTTCCAGATGGCGGGACGCGTTCGACGCAATCGCGATATGTGCATTCGCGTGATGCGGCGACCCATGCGCCCGTGGCGATTGACCTGCGATGGAACTGCTGCAAGTCTCCTCGCCGAGACTGTTTGCTGATGCGTTTGCAGACGCGACGCACGACGCCTCGTCGGGCCTTGATCGGGACCCGGGCCATCGGATGAAAGCTCACGCCAAGAGAGATCGCATGTCACATACTCCGCGCCGGACCGCATCCGGGCTCGTTTCACGGTTCGTCGCCGCGGTCATGGCCGTGTCGATGGCGGGCGTGACGACGCAGGCCTTCGCCGCCGGCAAGAAGACGATCACGGCAGTGATGCATTCCGACCTGCGCGTCATCGATCCCGTGTTCACGCCGGCCTACATCACACGCGACCACGGCTACATGGTGTACGACACCCTGCTCGGGACGGACGCCAAGTTTCAGGTCCAGCCGCAGATGGCGGACTGGAAGGTCTCCGACGACAAGCTGACCTACACCTTCACCCTGCGCGACGGCCTGAAGTGGCACGACGGCACTGATGTCACCGCCGAGGACTGCGTCGCCTCGCTGAGGCGCTGGAGCCGCAACGACAGCATGGGCCAGAAGCTGATGGAGGCGACCGCCTCGCTCGAGGCCACCGACGCCAAGACCATCACCTTGAAGCTGAAGCAGCCGTACGGCCTGGTGCTGGAGTCGATCGGCAAGCCGTCGTCCTACGTACCGTTCATGATGCCGAAGCGTCTCGCCGAGACGCCCGCGAACCAGCAGATCTCGGAGCAGATCGGCTCCGGACCGTTCAAGTTCGTCAAGGCGGAATTCCAGCCGGGCGTGAAGGCGGTCTATGAGAAGAACACCGACTACGTGCCGCGCAAGGAGCCGCCGAGCTGGACGGCCGGCGGCAAGGTGGTGAAGGTCGATCGCGTCGAGTGGGTCTCGATGCCCGATGCGCAGACGGCCGTCAACGCGCTGCAGGCCGGCGATATCGACTTCATGGAATTTCCGCCGCTCGACCTCGAGCCGGTGCTATCAGCCAATCCCGATCTGTCGATGAACGTGCTGAACAAGTTCGGCTATCAGACCCTGGGACGCATGAACTTCCTGTTTCCGCCGTTCGACAACGTGAAAATCCGCCGTGCGGCGTTCCTGGCGCTGAACCAGAAGGACGTGCTCGACGCGCTGGTCGGCAACGCCAAGTACTACACGATCTGCGGCGCCGTGTTCGGCTGCGGCACGCCGCTCGAATCCGACGTTGGCTCCGAGACGCTGGTGAAGGGCAACGGCATGGAGCAGGCCAAGAAGCTGCTGGCCGAGGCCGGCTATGACGGCACGCCCGTCGTGATCCTCGCGCCGGGCGATGCGATCACCCTGAAGGCGCAGCCGGTGGTCGCTGCGCAGCTGCTGCGCGCCGCCGGCTTCAAGGTCGATCTGCAGACGACGGACTGGCAGACCGTGGTGACGCGGCGTGCCAGCCAGAAGTCGCCGAAGGAGGGCGGCTGGAACATGTTCTTCACCAACTCGGTGATCGCCGACTCCGGCAATCCGATCGGCAGCACCTTCGTCGGCGCGCGCGGCCAGAAGAGCCCGTTCGGCTGGCCCGACGATCCCAAGATGGAGGAGCTGCGCGACGCCTTCGCCAAGGCCACCAAGCCGGAGGACCAGAAGCGGATCGCCGCCCAGATTCAGCAGGAGGTCTACGATCAGGTGATCTACGTGCCGCTCGGCCAATGGTTCATGCCGAGCGCCTGGCGCAAGTCGATCACCGGCGTGCTGGAAGGGCAGGCCGTGCCGGTGTTCTGGAACGTCGAGAAGAGCGAGTAGCGGAGGTCGTGTAGCCCGGATGAGCGCAGCGACATGCGGGTTCGCCACCGCCGTGCGTGAGATGCGTAGCCCGGATGTCGCTGCGCTCATCCGGGCTACGCATCTCACGCGGAACGACGATCTTCAATCACGCCTTGATCTGGTCCAGCGCCGCCAGCACCTCGCTGGATGCGACCTCGACCCGGCCGATCTCATTGAGCGCTTCCTCGATGTGCCCTGAGCTGAACAGCCGCGCCGCTTCCTTGCCGTGGCGGTGCACCGCCTCGTGCGGGCGCTCGAGGTTGCGGAATGCCGGATCCCCGGCCAAACGCCGACCGCCTTCGCCATAGTACCATTTGCCGAGCCGGCACGTGTGATGATCGGAGAGCTCGTCGGCGCGCAGTTGCAGCCGGCCGACCGACATGTCGACCAGCCGCTTTTTCCAGATCACGTGGTCGGCCTTGGCCAGTCTCACCACCTGGTGGTCCAGCGAAAGCTTGGCGATCTCGCCCAGCATCTTGCCGACCTTCGCGTCCGTCTTGCCCATGGTGTCCGCGAGCGACATCACCTCGTTGGCATTGGCGGTCGCGAGATCGGCGATGATGGTGATGCCCTGTGCGACCTCGTCGGTCGCGGCGGACTGCTCGGCGAGAATGCCGGAGATTTCGTCCATCTTGGTGCTGACCACCGCGGTCCGGGTGCCGGCCTGATCGATCGCCTGCGCCAGATCGTCCATCTCGGACATGCCGACCTCGACCGCCTTGGCGCCGCCGGCCATGGCCTCGACGATGCCGCTCATCTCGCCCTGCAGCCGCTCGATGCGGCCCTTGATGTCCTCCGTCGCCTTGGTCGTCTGCTGCGACAGGTTCTTGACCTCGGCCGCAACGACGGCGAAGCCGCGTCCGAACTCGCCGGCGCGCGCCGCCTCGATGGTGGCATTGAGCGCCAGCAGGTTGGTCTGGTTGGCGATCGCGTCGATGGTGCCGACGATGGATCCGATCTCGGCGGAGGCGGCGCTGAGATCGGCGATCTTTGCCGAGGTGTCGCGCACGGAGCTGGCGATGCCGTTCATCGTCTGCAACGTCCGCCGCACCGCGGTCACGCTGTCCTCGACGGCCTGGCGGGTCGCGGCGGCCTCGGCTGCAGCCTGGGTCGACGTCGCCCGGATGGTGTGCACGGAGGCCTGCATCTCCACCGAGGCCGAAGCGAGGCTCTGGCAGCGCTCGGATTGATTGTTGGAGGCGCCGATCAGGCGCGCCGCGCTGATCGAGGCTTCGTTGCTGTTGATGCAGAGGTCGACGATGGAATCCAGGTCCTGGGAGGCGCGGGTGGCCAGCGCGATGCCCAGGCGATGGATGGCCTCGATCAGTTGCGGCTTGAGCCTGGCACGTAGCGCGGCAGCGTCGACATCAGCGACATCGCGGTTGAGCCTGCCGTCCGCCCAGTCGCCCAGGCACCGCGCCAGCGTGTCCTGGAAGGCGTCGTGTGCGTCCGTGTCGGGGGCGGGCGGGGCATCCGACGGTTCGTTCTTTCGGCTGCGGAATCCCAGCATCGTGCCTCTCATTGATGGCGAGCCCCGGCTGGCCTCGGAACGTCGCACGCAGGTGATCGACTCGGAACGCCGGCAGCCGTTGGTTCCACCGTGGTTCGGTTGTGGTTAACGGCGGGTTTCTCCCTGCAACCGGCGGTGGCGAGATCTGCTGGATCAGACTTCGTGTTCCGCGTCGAGCCGGCATCCTTGACAGTTTGGTAAGTATTGGCTTACAGTAAGTCATGACTTACGAAGTGGCGCTGAACGTTTTGGCGGACCCGACGCGGCGGGAGGTGTTCGAGCGGCTGCGCGGCGGGCCGCGCCCGGTCCACGCGATTGCGGCGGGAATGCCGGTGTCGCGGCCGGCCGTCTCGCAGCATCTGAAGGTGCTGAAGGATGCCGGCCTGGTCGAGGAACGCAGCGAGGGGGTGCGGCGCATCTACGCTTTGCGCCGTGAGGGGTTGGCCGAGCTGCGCGACTGGCTCGACAGCTTCTGGGACGACGCGCTGCTCGCCTTCAAGATCGAGGCGGAGCGCACGCATCGGCAGACGAAAGGGAGGATCGATGAGTGAGGGTGCCGTGATTGCGCCGGTCCGGAAGCTTGTCCATGTCCGGGCGCCGATCGATCATGCCTTCGACGTGTTCACGCGCGGCCTGACGCGCTGGTGGCCGCATACGCATGGGGTTGGCCGCAAGCCGATCGAGAAGGTGCTGCTGGAGCCGAAGCTCGGCGGCCACTGGCTCGAGATCGCCGAGGACGGCACGGCGACCACGGTCGCGACCATCACGCTGTGGGAGCCGCCGCATCGCTTCATCATGCTGTGGCAGGTCGATGCGCAGTGGAAGCCGGATGCCGCGATGCGCTCGGAGGTCGACGTGCAGTTCGTGGCCGAGGGCCCGGACGCGACCCGGGTCGAACTGCTGCACCACAAGTTCGAAACCATGGGCAGCGAGGCCGGCGCGTCGATGCGGCGGGATGTCGACGGCGGCTGGCCGGGGCTGCTGCAGCGTTTCCTGGCCGAGGCCGAGCGGCCGCCGGCGTCATCATGAGAAGTTCATCATAAGCGTGGGGAGATCGTGATGTCCGAGTTCGTCGTCCATTCCGTGCCGGGAAGCCCGTTCGGGCGCAGCGTGTTGATTGCGCTGGAGGAGAAAGGCGTTCCGTATCGGCTCGCGGCGATGGCGCCGGGTGACTCCAAGGGGGCGGCGCATCTGGCGCGTCATCCCTTCGGGCGCGTGCCGGCGCTCGCGCATGACGGCTTCGCGTTGTACGAGACCCAGGCGATCCTGCGCTATCTCGACCGCGTGCTGCCCGAGCCGGCCCTGACGCCCGCGGATGTCCGGCAGGCCGCGCGCATGGACCAGGTGATGAACATCAGCGACTGGTACCTGTTCCAGGGCGTGTGCAACGTCATCCTCTTCCAGCGCATCATCGGCCCGCAATTCTTCGGCACGACCACCGACGAGGCTGCGATCGCGCGCGCGATGCCGCAGGCGAGAGCCGTCATCGCGGAGTTGTCGCGGCTGCTCGGCGAGCAGCCATTCATGGTCGGCGATCATCTGTCGCTGGCCGATCTGCAGGCCGCGCCGCAGGCGAGCTTCCTGTCGCTGACGCCGGAATGGGCGGAGCTGACCGCCGGCCATCCCAATCTCGTCGCGTGGATCGAGCGGCTGGAGGCGCGGCCGAGCTTCAAGTCCACCACCATGGCGGAGCTGACGGCGCGAGCGCAGGCGGCGTAGGCCAAGCGGCGTCGATCATGCTTCGGGTGTCGCGCTGCGACGGCCGTCGGGACGGATGGGCGACTTTCAGCCGCATGATTAATCCAGGTTATATCGCTGCGGACCGGTTCCATTTTAGCTGCGACGCAGGTCGAAGGCTTCGGCATCCGCCGCCCCCGATCGACCGCCACAGCGTCCCGATGACCGGATGACGAATCCGGGTCGGCGGGACGGAAGCGCGCGCACCCCTTGATGCTGCGATCAGAACCCGATCTCGCCGGCTGCTGCGTCTCCTGCACCCACGTCGATTCCGGATTCTGTGCCGCGCTGTTCAGGGCCTGCCGGGCGCAGTCGGCGCTGCCGCGGCTCAATCAGCAGTTCTTCAGCGTCCGGGCCGGCCAGCAGATCAAATGCCAGAGCGAGGCGCGCGACGACGTGCTCGTGCTCTGCAGCGGCTGGGCATTCCGTTACATCCAGTTGTCGGATGGCGGCCGCCAGATCCTGCGCTTCCTGCTGCCGGGCGACATCTTCTCGCCGGCGGCGATCTTCGCCAAAGGCATGAGCTTTTCGGCCAAGGCCTTGACCCAGGTCCAGGTCAGCCGGCTCGATGGCGAGGAGGTCCGCAAGCAGTGCCGTGCCGACGAGCTGGTCATGATGGAGGTGTTCCGCTCGCTCGGCGACAACGGTCGAGCCTCCTACGAGCTCATCACCGTGCTCGGCCAGCGTCCGGCCGAGCGCCGGATCGCGCATCTGCTGCTCAGCCTGATGCGGCGGGTCGCGGTGGACGGCGTGGTCCAGCACCACCGCTATCCGTTTCCCTTGAAGCAGCAGCACATCGCCGACGCCGTCGGCGTGACCTCGGTCCATGTCAGCCGCGTGCTCGCGCTGTTTCGCGATCGCAAGATCCTGACGATCGCGGAGGGCAGGCTGGAGGTCACCGATCTCGCCGAGCTGGAGCGGCTGGCGGCGCTGAACTGAGCCGGGCAGGGCAGTCGAGCGAGGCGTGCACAGGGCTGGTGCGGACGGTGGGACTCGAACCCACACGACGTTGCCATCGAGGGATTTTAAGTCCCTTGCGTCTACCGATTCCGCCACGTCCGCGCTTTGATCTTGGAGACCTGACGCATCATCCGTCGACGCCGGACGAGTTGCACTTTGACTCCAAAGCTCATCCTCTGCTTAAGCCAGCGCGAGCGCCTTGGTAAAGCCTCAATCCGGCCGTCACCAGCTGCTTTGAGATTGCCTTCGCGCTGAAGCGCTTTGTCAGGTCTGGGATCATCTGGTGCAAGACATGGACGAAGCGGCCGTTGTAAGGCACGGACCCATCACGAGAAAACGATTCGGATCCGCATGCCTTGCGGACCAGTCGTCGGGCGAGGTGAGCGTGACGAATCCGAAGACCATCGCAGAGGCGAATGCTGCCGCCGTTCGGGCCGATGTCCGCGACCGATCGGCCCAAGATCGAGCCCAAGATCGACCCCATGGCTCGCGGCCGCTGCACGATCGGGGCTGCATGACCAGCGATCGGCTTCGCGTCGCGCTGGCCGCGGGACTGCTCGGGGTGGGATCGCTGCTGTCGGGCTGCGCCGGCATGAGCGACAGTGTGTCGACCGCCTTCGCGGATCCGGCCAAGTACGAGCTCTATGACTGCAAGCAGCTCGAGGCCGAGCGCAAGGCGCTCGCCGGGCGCGCGGCCGAGCTGCAGGGCCTGATGGCCAAGGCGGAGACCGGAGCCGGCGGCGCGGTGGTGGCCGAGGTCGCCTATCGCAACGACTATATCGCGATCCGAGGCCAGACCCAGTTCGCCGAAGAGGCCTGGCGCCGCAACAAGTGCCAGGAAACTCCGGCGCCGCAGCCGGCGGCCGCCAAGCCTGGGAGGCCGGTCAAGCCGGCGGCGCGCCCCGCGCGGCCGATGGCCTCCGGTGCGGGCACGCCGTCGACCCTGCCGCGGGATGGCTCGGTCTACTGAGACGGCGCTCTCCGCCTACGGCCGCCAGTCGTAGATCCAGCTCTGCCGCGCCGACAGGCGCTGCGGGCCGAGCGCCTTGATGCTGAGATCGCGGGCCAGCGCCAGCGGTCCGGTCATGTGATAGAGCCGGCCCTGGTTGCGCGCGGTGCGCTGCACCTGGCCGACGCGCGGGCGGCGCAGCTTGGCGTAGCGTTTCAGCGCAGCCGGGATCGCGCCAGGACCGTCCGGGCGCGCCTCGCTCAGGCTCTTGGCCAGCACCACCGCATCCTCGATCGCCATTCCCGCGCCTTGCGCCGCAAACGGCAGCATGGCGTGCGCGGCGTCGCCGAGCAGCGCGACGCTGCCCTCGGTCCATTCGATGCCTTCGGGGACGCCGAACAGCGCCCATTTGCGCCAGCCGTCGACCGCATTGAGCAGCAGCCGCGCCGTCGCCGGCCAGCGCGGCGGCGCGAACGCCGCCTTCAGCTCGCCCGGATCGCCCTCCGTGCTCCAGCCCGGCCGGTTCCAGGTGCCCGGTACCACCGCAACCACATTGACCTGCCGGCCAGCCGAGATCGGATAGGCGACGAGATGGGCCGCGGGACCCATCCAGAGCTGCACCCGCGCGGCCGTCAGTTCGCGCGGCAATTGCCGGGCGTCGAGCGTGCCGCGCCAGGCGATCAGGCCGGAGAACTCGGCGCGGACCTGCGGAAACAGATGGTGCCGGACCGTCGACCACACGCCGTCGGCGCCGATCAGCGCCAGCGCCACGTCCTGGCGGCGCTCATTGCCGCGGCGATGCACCACGGTGAGGCCCTTGGCGTGGGCGACGACGTCCTCGAACTGGCAGCCGAGCCGCAGCTCGACGTCCGGATGCGCCATCACCTCCGCGGCCAGCGCCGCCTGCAGGTCGGCGCGGTGGATCACCCAATAGGGTGCGCCCGCTGCCCGGCTCGCGGCCTCGCCGAGCGGCAGGCGGGCGATCTCGCCGCCGGCCCGCGCGCTCATGATGCTGACGGCGTCCGGCACCACCGCGCGCGCGGTCAGCCGCGGCCCGAGGCCGAGGTCGAGCAGGATCCGGCTGGCATTGGGCGACAGCTGCAGGCCGGCGCCGACCTCCTCGAGCCGTTCGGCCTTCTCCAGCACGACGACGCGGAAGCCCTTGGTGGCGAGCGCGAGCGCGGCCGTCAGGCCGCCGATCCCGGCTCCCGCCACATAGACGGTACGCGATGCCACGACACGCCGATCAGGCGACGTCCTTCAGCACGCATTCCGGGGGCCGCGCCTCGCCGGCGGCGAGGTCCGGCGCATAGCGGTACAGCGTCGAGCAATACGGGCAGATGATCTCCTTGTCGTTGCCGAGATCGAGGAACACGTGCGGATGATCGAACGGCGGATTGGCGCCCACGCACATGAACTCATGCGAGCCGATCTCGATGACGGGGACACCGGCATCGTTGTTGAAATGCGGGACGATGTTATCGGCCATCGGTATTACCTCGCGTGGCAACGGGAGCGTATGCGGTCAGCACGACGGAACAGGACGGGACGGAGGTCGCACGGCCGCACGCGTCGAAAACGGCGCGACCATACTGAGCCTTGATGCCAATTCCTAGTGCTGGGAACCCGCGTTTGATGCAACGCACGCCGTTATGTTGTGGCCTGTGGATTCGACACAAACTCAGGGCCGCCGAGAAGCCCTTCTTTCGTCGAGGCCGTTGTGTCAGGCACGGAAATTACTATGTCTCTTCGCATCGTTCCCGCGAAAACGTGAAGGCGGCGTGATCTCGAAGCGAATCAAGCTGGGACTCAGTCTGGCGCTGGCCGGGCTTGCCGTCAGCGCCGCGGTCGGCGCTGCGATATGGCCGCACGCCTATGGGGCCGGAGCCATCGTCGCGGCGCAGGATGATCCGGCGAGGCTGTCGGAGCTTCAGGTCGCCTCCGTACTGCAGACCGATCCGGCGCGCATCAGCAGCGGCATCAAGGATGCGCTCGAAGCCGGCGATCCCGATCTCGCCGAGAGCTTCGTTGCGCTCGCGCGGGATCATCAGGTGGCACTCGATGACGCGCTGGTGCAGCGCGTGAGCGATGCGGCGGCCGCCGAAAAGGCACCGGCCAGCGTCGCCAAGCGGTTCGCGACCGGGCTCGTCACCGGCCAGGCCGACGACGTCGCGAGCCTGTCCGGCACCGTGGCTGGCGACCTCTTCGTGTTCGGCGACATCCGCGACGCGGTGCGCGAAGGCAAGCATCTGGTGATGGGCGAGGAGACCGACCGCCTGGTGCTGGGCCTGGCCACGGCCGGCCTTGCCGTCACTGCCGCGACCTATGCCTCGGCAGGCACTGCCGCGCCGGTGCGGGCCGGGCTGACGCTGGTGAAGGATGCGCGAAAGGTCGGCCGGCTCGGCGAGGGGCTCGCCGCCTGGGCCGGACGCTCGGCGCGGGATGTGGTCGATGCGCCGCTGTTGCAGCAGGCGGTGGCCTCGGGCTCGGTGCTTCGTCCTGGCCAGACCGCGACCGCGATCCGCGCGGCGTTCCGCGCCGAGAAGGCCGGCGCGCTGGTGCGGCTCGCCAAGGATGTCGGCCGCATCACTGAGAAGGCCGGCACGCGCGGCGCACTGGATTCGCTCAAGCTCGCCGAAGGGCCGAAGGACATCGCCCGCGCGGCGCGGCTCGCCGAGGCCAAGGGCGGCCAGACGCGCGCGATCCTGAAGCTGCTCGGCCGCGGCGCGCTGCTGCTGACCGCGGGGGCATTCAATCTCGCGCTCTGGCTGTTCGGCGCGCTGATGACGCTGCTCAGCTTCGTCGCATCGCTGAAGGCGATGACCGAGCGGGCCACCCAGGCCTGGCTCGACCGGAGCCGGCGGCGCCGCCTGCGCCGGATGCAGGCCGCGTCCGCCGCTCCCGAACTGGCCGCAACCGCGTCCTGCGGCTAGAGCATGATCCGGAAAAGTGGAAGCCGGTTTTCCGAAAAGATCATGCTCAAACAAAGGGATAAGATCATGATGCGATTCCGTGGAATCGCATCATGATCTAGACTTCGTCCGACCAGCTTCACTCCAGCGTTCCGGGATTCGCGACCGATGCCGAGCTTTCACAACGGCGCCGTTGAAATTGCCTTCATCGATGAGGGGGAGGGCGATCCGATCGTGCTCGTCCATGGCTTTGCGTCGAGCAAGAACGTCAACTGGGTCTACCCGGCCTGGACCTCCGAGCTGCGCAAGGACGGCCGCCGAGTGATCGCGCTCGACAATCGCGGCCATGGCGATTCGGGCAAGCTGTACGACCCCGCGCTGTATTCGATCGCGGCGATGGCGAGCGACGTCACGGCGCTGATGGATCATCTCGGCCTCGCCAGCGCCGACGTGATGGGCTACTCGCTCGGCGGCCGCATCGCCGCGCATATCGCGCTGACCGCGCCCGAGCGGTTGCGTTCGGCGATCTTCGGTGGCATCGGCATGGCGATGATCGAAGGCGGCGGTCCCGGCGAGAACGTCGCCGTCGCGCTCGAGGCGCCGTCGATCGACGACGTGACCGATCCCGTGGGCCGCACCTTCCGCGCCTTCGCCGACCAGACCCGCTCCGACCGCCTGGCGCTGGCCGCCTGCATGCGCGGCTCGCGCGGCCTGATCTCGCGCGAGGACGCCGGCCGCATCGCGGTGCCGGTGCTGGTGGCGGTCGGCACCACCGACGAGGTGTCGGGCTCGGGTCCGGCGCTCGGCGCGCTCATCCCCGGTGCCGAAGTGCTCGACATCCCCAATCGCGATCACATGCGCGCTGTCGGCGACAAGGTCTACAAGGCCGGGGTCGTCGACTTCCTGTCACGGCGCTGAAGCCGTAGCCCGGGCGAGCGCAGCGACCCCGGGTTTTCCGAGCGGCGCGTGTGAACCCGCATGTCGCTCCCGCCTTCGCCCTCTGGGCTTCGGCTGCCGCTCAAGCGGGTTACGGGAGGCGTTCCGCCGAGCCGTCCACGCGCTCGCCGCTGAACCACCTCGCCGCCGCAATCAGCGCCGTGAAGGTGGCGATCCACACCATCCGCGCGCCGTAACGGTCATGCGGGCCGGAGATGACACCGCAGATCAGGGCATTGCCCAGCAGCGCCAGGGTCACGGTGCTGGCGAGCAAAGCCACATCGTCGCGCCGCCGGCGCCAGATCGCGTGCGCCGTGATCGCCGCCGCCGCCAGCATCGAGGCCAGCGCGACCGGCACGTGCAGCCAGTTGACGTCGGCGAAATTGATGTCCCAATGCTGCTGGTGTGCGGCGCGCATCTTCTTGAGCTGCGAGGGGACGTAGCGCTCGATGATGCCATAGGTATGCGGCAGCCAGCCATTGGTGCCTTCGCCGGTCGCCACATGCATCAACTGCTCGGCGGTGGCGACCGCGGCGGCCCTGGCCTGCCACAGCGGGTAGGCCGCGAGCGACCGCTTCACGATGAAGCCCATCTCGTCGTTCATGCCCTCGAAGCGGCCGAGCTTGTTGAACATGCTGTTGCCCCAGAGGAAGTCGTCGGCGGTAGGCGGCAGCTCGTTGCGATAGGGGCAGAGCTTCAGCTTCTCGCGGGCGCAATGGTCCTTCAGATATTGCGCCACGATGCCGTCCTGGAGCATGCGGCCGAACGCGACGCCGGTGCCGCCCGGCGTCCACGCGAGCTGGCCGGACAGGGCAAAGTTGGCCGCGAGCAGCATTGCCGCACCCGCGACGATCGTCATGCTGGCCTGGACCAGGCCGGAGAGCGCGATCTGCCGGCGCAGCCAGGGATAGGCGATCCAGCCGACGCAGCACAGGCCGAACAGCACGCCGAGCGTGGCGCTGTGGGTGGCGGAGGCGAAGGCCACGAAGCCGAACAGCGCGCACGTCTCCAACATGGAGATCCGGCGTGCGTGCGCGACCATGATGTACAGCGCCAGTACCGACAGGCCGGCGAAGATGTCGGTCAGCAGCATGCTGGCGAGCCAGGGCAGAGCGGTGGTCAGGATCAGCAGCAGCCCGATCCAGAGCAGGCGCAGCGGCTGGGCCAGCCCCAGCACGCGCAAGGTGAGCTGCAGGATCCAGAGCGTTGCCAGCGCCTGCAGACCGAGATTGAGCCAGAAGCTCGAGCCCTCGCCAAAATGCAGATAGAGCCCGAACACGGTCGAGCGGCTCGGCACCAGATAGCCTTCGTACCAGCGCGCGAGGTAGCCCCCGGTGTCCCACTGTAGCAGCGGGTAGCCGTTCCACAGCGCCGGCGCGACCAGGAAAAGCGGGATGACGATGACGGGGAGCCAGGCCAATCCGGCCTCCGTCCCACGTTCGTCCAGGATCTGAGTGTTACTGATACCCGTGTCCCCCGATCAGGAGCACCGTGGCCGAAATATGGTCAGGGCGATATTCACTAGTAGACGCAGAGCGATGGATGGTAAAGCCGCTCCCGTGATCGAACGGGGGAATGGCCGGCCTTCTGTCCCCGGGTGGTTCCTTTTTGCCGCAGCCGCCGGTATCCCGCCCCTTGTCGCCCTCCCGCAGAGCCGCCAGGGGGCCGGAACCGATTGCTTCGCCGAGGATCGTCTTGATTTCGGGTTCCTGCTGCCCACCTTGAGCCGACGCGGTGCCGAATGGCATGGCGGCGCAACCGGAACGTCATCGGCGGGACGTAAAATGTCTCAATCCCGTGTTCTCTGGCAAGCAGGCTGGCTGGAAGGGATCCCCCAGCCTCGCGCAGCCCGCAGAGGACACCGTTCCATGCGCCGTGCTATAAGGCCCGCCCACTGAAACTGCGAGAAGCAGCCATGGCTATCCATCAGACCAATCCGCAGCAGGGCGGCAAGCTGGCGACGCTTGATCCGATCTGGGATCGGATCCGCCACGAGGCAGAAGAGATCGTGCGCCGCGAGCCCGAGCTCGCGACCTTCATCTATTCGACCGTTCTGCACCACGGCCGGCTCGAGGATTCGGTCGTGCACCGCGTCGCCGACCGTCTCGATCATTCCGCGCTGTCGGGCGACCTGATCCGCCAGACCTTCAATGACGCGCTGCGCGACGAGCCGGACCTCGGCCATGCGTTCCGCGCCGATCTCGTCGCCGTCTACGATCGCGATCCCGCCACCTCGCGCTTCATCGATCCGCTGCTCTACTTCAAGGGCTTCCACGCGCTGCAGACGCACCGGCTGGCGCATTGGCTGTATCGCAACAGCCGCAAGGATTTCGCGTTCTATCTGCAGAGCCGCTCCTCGGCCGTGTTCCAGACCGACATCAATCCGGCGGCGCGCATCGGCCGCGGCATCTTCCTCGATCACGCCACCGGCTTCGTCTGCGGCGAGACGGCCATCATCGAGGACAACGTCTCGATTCTGCATGGCGTGACGCTCGGTGGCACCGGCAAGGAGAACGAGGATCGGCACCCCAAGATTCGTCATGGCGTGCTGATCGGCGCCGGCGCCAAGGTGCTCGGCAACATCGAGGTCGGTCATTGCGCGCGCATTGCTGCCGGCTCGGTCGTCGTGAAGCCGGTGCCGAACAACGTCACCGTCGCAGGCGTGCCGGCGAAGATCGTCGGCGAGGCCGGTTGTGCGGAGCCGTCGCGCACCATGGATCAGATGATCAATGCGATCGGGATCTGAGCCGCGACCGCCTCCGTCGACAGCGAAGTCAAGACCTTCTCATCCAGGGAAATTCGTGCCAACACATCGGCGTCTGTGGATTTGACGATCCGCCGTTTGTCTTGAGTTTGTCTTGGCGGAATGAATGTGAGATCCACGGCGTCCCTTTCAGTGCGTTCGACATCGCCGCTCGTCTTGCCTCGATCCTTGGGCCGGAATGTCGAAGTCATAAGGACACGGACGTTCGCGCTGTAGCGTCCGCATCATCTGCAAACCTCGCTGTCGATTGGAGATCACCGTGGACGTTCAGGAAGTCAGGAAGCTCGACGCGTATCTGAAGCGCGTGTTCGGCAATCCCAAGATCCGTGTGGTGCCGCGGCCGAAGAAGGAAGACTCCGCCGAAGTCTATATCGGCGAAGAGTTCATCGGCGTTCTGTTCGTCGACGACGAGGACGACGACCGCTCGTTCCAGTTCCAGATGGCGATCCTGGAAGACGATCTGGTAGAGTAGATCCTTTCGCCACGCTTGAGAATGCACGATCAGGCGCGGTGCCTGTGAATGCGCCCTCTCCCCTCGTGGGAGAGGGCGACGCCGGCCTATCAACGGGCCGCTTGGGTGAGGGGTCTCTCTCCGCCAGCGGCGCTCGTCGCGAGATACCCCTCACCCAAGTGCGTTTGCCGCTCGGTCCTCCATGCCCTTTCCCACAAGGAGAGGGCGCATTCACGAGAACCTCGCCAAGGTGTCGACGCTCATCGGCCGCCCCTCGAGTGCCGTGGGGATGAGCTTATGAGTAAGTAGAACGGCGCGCATCGCGTAGCCCGCATGAGCGTAAGCGACATGCGGGGTCACACGTTGTGCCGGAGAGCCCGGATGTCGCTGCGCTCATCCGGGCTACGACCAACTACTTCACCGCATGCATCTGCGCCGTCAGCCGCTCCATGGCCGCGGCGACGTCCTGCCATTGTGACAGCCAGCCGCGCGGAAACCTGAAGGTCAGATCTGCGCCTTCGACACGGCGTTCGCTGAGGCACATGCCCGGCGTGGCGGCATCACGCGTGCAGCGGGCGACCAGCACAGGCTGCTCGGCCGTGAACAGATCCTCCATGTCGTACGCTGTGCCCGCGCGGAAGCTTCGCATGCTCAATCCGTCCTGCACCGGCACGGCAGCCGGATTGAGATAGCGCGGATAGATCGTCTTCAGTCGCGTCTCCGGCGACATCGCGTCGTGATGTGCCGATATCGAGACGAAGATGCGATCGATCGGGTGCGGCGCCTGGTCGATCTGGTCGGCGCTGACGTGATGCAGCGCCTCGGGCGGGGTGAGCGAGGGATATTCGAAGCCGAGATCGACGCGCTCCTGCGGCCCCGTATGGCGCTGGATCTTCACCCGGATGGCGGCCGCCGGCACGTTGAACACGGTGCCGCCGATGCTGACCGGCAGGCGTTCGGGCCCCTTGAAGGTGCTGGCGCGCCAGGTGGGCCAGAGCAGGTAGGCGACGAGGGCGACTGCGGCC
Source organism: Bradyrhizobium sp. HKCCYLRH3061 (assembly GCF_051168015.1). Taxonomy (NCBI): domain Bacteria; kingdom Pseudomonadati; phylum Pseudomonadota; class Alphaproteobacteria; order Hyphomicrobiales; family Nitrobacteraceae; genus Bradyrhizobium; species Bradyrhizobium sp. HKCCYLRH3061. The sequence continues at coordinate 404,072 of NZ_JBNPUE010000002.1, read as the reverse complement.
GCCGTCAGCACGCAGCCCAGGATGATCGGCACGGCGTGGCCATGTCCGTTCGAAGGGCGGGCACTGCGGACCGAAAACATCGTCATGGCGGGCAGGGGATCTCAAGGACCGAATCAGCGCCGACTATGCCACGGCGATGCGGCATTCTGCAGAAACTTACCTGCAGGGAGCCGCGCACCGGCCGCGGCCGCCATTAACCCTTCCTTAAGGATAATGTGGCGGGTGCGGTCGCTTTTTGCCAAACCAGCATCGGGCAGTTTTGCAAGTGTGTGAGTGCGTACGATGTCGGCAGAGGCGTTCAATTCCCTGTTCTCGCTCCTCATCGGTTTCGCCTTGGCCGGCGCCTTGGCGAGCGGCTACCAGGCCTATGCCGAACGTCCGCCGGGCTTCGAGCTGCTGCAGGAGGGCGTCACGCCCCGGCGGTTCGCCGCGGTGCCATTCCTGGTGTTCGCCGCGCCTTTCATCATCATGCGCAACACGCTGCGCGGTGCCCGCATCGAGCGCCGTCGCTTCGAGTTCGTGATGCTGGCGACCGTGATCGCCGGCTTCTGGAGCATGATGTGCGGCACCTTCGTGGTGATGACGCTGCGCGCCGCGGGCGTGCTGGCCTAGTTCCCGTGCCGGGCGCCGCCGCGGCGTTTGCTTGAAATCGCTCCGGAGCCTGTGCCAAGGTCGCCTGCGAACGGGAGACCTCGATGGCCATCTACGAACTCGACGGGCAGGCGCCCGAGCTGCCGGCGGACGGCAACTACTACATTGCCGACAATGCCACCGTGATCGGTCGGGTGAAGCTCGCCAAGGAGGTCACGGTCTGGTTCGGCGCGGTGATCCGCGGCGACAATGACTGGATCGAGATCGGCGAGAGCTCCAACATCCAGGACAATGCCACCTGTCACGTCGATCCCGGCTTTCCGCTGCGCGTCGGCCGCAACGTCACCGTCGGCCACAACGTCATTCTGCACGGCTGCACGGTCGAGGATGACGCCCTGATCGGCATGGGCTCGATCATCATGAACGGCGCGCACATCCGCCGCGGCAGCGTCGTCGGCGCCGGCGCCATCATCACCGAGGGCAAGGATTTTCCGGATTACGCGCTGATCATCGGTGCGCCCGCGCGTGTCGTTCGCACGCTGGAGCCGGCGCAGGTCGAGCGCATGGGCATCGCGGCCAAGGCCTATGTCGCCAAGGGACCGCGCTACACCAAGGGTCTGAAGAAGATCGGCTGACATCACGGCCGATGGAGCTGTCGGAGATTCCTCACGTCCCTTCGGATTCGCCTGCCTCCGCTGCGCTGGCGACACGTTCGTGGCCGCTCGCCCACAGCGCATGCTTTTCGCTGCCGTACTGATAGGGATTGGCCTCGGCCGGAATGTTCTCGCGCGCGGCGCGCTCGCCCTGTTCAAACGGATCGGGGTCGGTGCTCATGCTGATGTCCTGCTCCTCTGTTTCGGTTTGGGCTTCGACTAGTTTCTGGACTTGTCGTCCGGCTCGTTCTTCCGTTTGCGCGCAGGCTTGCCTGCGCCATCGCCATCCTCCGCAGCGCTCTTGCGCAGCGCGTCCTTCAGATCCGCCGGCACGCCGTGCTTTTCCAACAGGTCCATGAACGCCTCGTCGGCGAGGTCCTGCAGACTCAGCATCTGATCGCGGCCCAGCTGCTTGAGCTTGTCGAACGTGTCCTCGTCAAAGGCGATCAGCTTGCGCACGGCTCCTTGCTCTCCTCGCCCCATCAATCCTCTCCGATCAACATTCGTTCCGGAACGCGGTCCGTCCGGTCGGGTTGAAGTGTAAAGGGAGACGGTCCCATGGCCAGGTTTTCATTGAGCACTTTGATCGTGATTGCAGGCCTCGGCACGGCCACTGCGGTGTTCGCGCAAGGCGGTGGCGGCGGTGCGGGCGGCGCTGGCGGTGGAGCGAGCGGCGGCGGCGCGCCGAGCGCGGGGGCCGCCGGCGCCGGCACGACCGGGACCGCCGGAAGCGGCAGCAATCCCTCACAGTCATCGCAACCGGGCGCGGCAGGTACCAACGGGACTAACAGCCTGGGCACGGCGCAATCGTCCGGCTCCGGCGCGAGCGGGGCGGGGGCGAGCAATTCCGCTGTCACGATCGGCTTGGGTCATGGAGGAGACGGAGGGACCGCTGCAACAGGCCCGAACCGTACCGGTGATGCGACCGATGTGCAGATTCAGCAGGAGAACAACGCGGTCGACCGGAAGGTGAAGAGCATCTGTCGCGGTTGCTGAATGTTGCCCGCCGCTCCAGACGTCACGCAACGACATCGAGATCGCGCAGATGTGAGCGGGTTTGCCCGCGCGCTGTTCCAAATCCGGCTTAGAGACTTCCGGCTGGGAGCACCGAGTACACTGACGCTTTCATGCCGGTTGAATTTGGAGACGGATCGATGCGCAAGAGATTGATGGGATTGTTGGCGGGTGCCGTGATTGCGGCGGCAATGATGCCGGGCATGGCGTCGGCGCACGGGCCGGGCGGTTTCCATCATGGCTTCGGCCATCATGGCTTTGGCCCGGGTTTCGGACTCGGGTTCGGCTTCGGTTTTGGCTATCCCGGCTACTACGGATACGGAGGCTATCCCTACTACTACCCGTACACCTACGAGGATCTCGGCGGCTGCTACGTCGCGCGCAAGCGTGTGCGGACAGCGCACGGCTGGCGCTATCGCAACGTCGAGGTGTGTGAATGAAGCTTGGGCGAGGCGGCCGGCCGATCCGGTCACTTCGCCTTAACGACATCTCGTGACCATTCGTCGCCGCTCCGATCGGCGGAGCGGCAACGGAGAAGTAGCTGGCGCAACGCTTGCATGGGATCCAGGCATGATGAACACACTCACATCCCCTGAACTCACGTTTGTCTTCATGGGCGTCGTCGTCAGCCTGGGCGCCGCGCTGGTCTGGATGGCCTGGGAGCTCGAGCAGGGCGGCAGGCAGCTGGCGAAGATTCGTCGCGACGATCGTCGGCCGCGCTAACAGCCGCCGGTCCGGCGCCCGAGCGCAAGCGACAGCCGGCAAGCGACTTGCGGGAAGTCTCGCGGGGCAGTCTTCCGTGTTCGCTCGCCCCGGGCCGCGGCTGTCAGCTCAGCACGCCATATTTCTTGAACCACGCCTGCATCTGCGCCCAGCCGTCCTCCGCGGCGTCCTTGCGATAGCTGGGGCGATAGTCGGCGTGGAAGCCATGCGGCGCGCCCGGATAGATCTTGAACTCGGCGGTCTTCTTGTTGGCGGCGAGCGCGGCCTTCATGGCCTCGACGCTGGCGACGGGAATGCCAGTGTCGGCTTCGCCGTAGAGGCCGAGCACGGGCGCCTTCATCTCCGGCGCAAGCTGCGTCGGGCTCTTCGGCCAGGCGGGATTGGGCGGGTCGATCAGCGGGCCGTAGAACGCAACGCCCGCCTTCAGCGCCGAACTATGCGCCGCATACTCCCACACGTTGCGGCCGCCGCGGCAGAAGCCGACGATGCCGAGACGCGAGGTGTCGCCGCCCTGCGACTTGGCCCAGGCCACGGTGGCGTCGAGGTCCGACAGCAGCTCCGCGTCGGGCTTGGCATTCACGATCGGCAGCAGGTCCTTGATCTCGGTGATCTTGGTGAGGTCGGTCCCGCTGCGGAAGTAGTAGTCCGGCGCCACGGCGAGCGCGCCGAGCTTGGCGAGACGACGCGTCACGTCCTTGATGTACTGATGCAGGCCGAAGATCTCCATCGCGACCAGCACGACGGGTGGATTGCTGGCGCTGGCGGGGCGCGCGAAATAGGCCGGCATGTCGCGGTCGCCGACCTTGATCTTCGCATCGCCGGCATTCAGGCCATTGGTGTCGGTGATAACGACCTCGGCCCGCACCGGGCCGGCAGCCAGCGTGTAGCCGGCCGTCACGGCAGCGGACGCTGTCATGAAGCCGCGGCGTGAGAAGGGGGCGACTGTGGTCAGCCCGATGACATCGGACGTCAGTGCTGGATCGGCGGACATGGGGGCTCCTCTGCGTCTTCAGGGCGCATTGAGCCGAGAATTAGCTGGGAAAAGCAAGTCACCAGCCGGAGAGCCGCGGTCGTCGGATCCGTTCCGGGCGGTCGAACGCGCCGCCACAAAGAACAAGGCCGTCGGCGCAGTATGGCGCCAACGACCTTGCCAGCCCCGGATATTGAAATTGGCCCTGTGCCATCCTGAAATTGGCTCGCCATCCGGTGCAGGCAGGATGGCGTGACTCCCGGTTTCAATCTGTGAAGCACTTCACAGGGTCCCGGGAAAATTCGGCAGGAATTCTACGAGCAGGCGTCAGAACCGGGCGTCTCAGGATCGGTTGCGACGATGCCGATGGCCGCTGCGGCTGGCATGGGCGCGGTCGCGGATGCTGCGGTTGCGCGGAGCAGGCGCGGCCTGCTCCGAGCTCTGCGTGCTGGCGAAGGACTGGCGCAGGCCATCGATGGAGTCCTTCAGGGTCGAGACCTGGTCCGACAGCCGCTTGGTGTCGGCCTGCTGGGCCGCGAGCAGGCGGCGCATGCTCTGCAGTTGCTCCTGCATCATCTGCAACTGATCGATCGATTCCTGCTGGGTGGCCTCCAGGCCCTTGGTCTTCTCCACCAATTGCTCGGATGCCTGCACCGTGCGCGCCTGCAACTGCCGCGTCACCGCGCCGCGCTCGGCCTCCGGCGCGCCGCCATAGGCACGCCACAACATGATGCCGCCGATGCCCGCGACCAGCACCACGAGCGTCGCGGCGGCGAGCGCGATCGGCTGGGCGCCCTTGACGGGGCTCGGGCTGAGCTTCTCGGGGTAGCGTCTGGTGTCGCGCGTCACCGGATTCATCACGAAACCACCCAAATTGAAAAAGCTTCGGATGCTCCTCCCGAAAACTGGGAGAGGCGAAAAACTCGAGCAGAGAACGCTGTCCGCCGAGCCCGCAAATCGTGCATCTGGCGAACGAACCAAGTCGTCAAGGTTTGATTAGGAAATCCGACAAAAGCGAGGCCTGCAAGCCCGAAATCGCGCGGTCGCAGCGGTTCCAGGTCGCGGTCGCGACCAGCCGAAAACTGCGGACGGACAAATGCTTACTGCGTTGCGCTGCAGTTCCGGCAGATCGTGAGCTTCTGCTTGAGGCGGGCCTCGTCGGCGAGGTCGGCCGCCTGTTCCTCCTCCCAGCTCATCCGGCCGCGATAACCGGAGCTCGATTGCGCGGACATCACGTCGACCCGCGAGTCGCCACGGCGCTTGGCGCCTTTGCGCGGCGTGCCGATGTCCGGCTCCGTCACCATCTCGGTGTCGGCGTCGGAGGTGGCGACACGGCCGTCCCAGTCGGCCGCAGCGCTCGTCGGCTGCGCGGTAATCACGGCGGGCGTAGCGGCCATCGCCGGCGCGGCTGCAGGTGTGCCGGCCGAGGCCAGCGGTCCCGAGCAGCCGGTGCCGGACATGCAGCAGTTCGCCAGGGTCAGGGCCGCGGCCAGCAAGGTCGCGCTTCGCAGGATCATCATCATGCCGACAACCTAAACCCGACGGTCGAGGGAAAACAAGGTTGGCCGGCCGGTGCCGCGCCCCGCCGGCGACATATCGTCAAAGCAAGGCCAAAAAAAGTTGCGCATCGAGACGGCCTCACGCGAAGCGATGCCGTGCCTCTCACCGTCCGCGACCGGCGGCAAGACGTCTAACTTCAAACTCAGAATTCGATCTGAGGTCGATTTTATTGCGCGCGATGGCGAACGCATGTGGTATTTTATAACCGTTGTTCTGGTCGGCCCGGGGGGCGCGTGCGTGCGTGATGAGGCACAAGCTTTGGTTGTTAATCTATATTGCCATGGTCATCTTATCGGGCTGCCTGGCAGCTCCGATCGCATATAGCGGCAGGGGTATCTCGATCGCCGGATGCAAGCCGGCGCCGGAGCGTGATCAGTTCATCAGCTCGTGCAGTGCGCGCCGGTTTGGAGACTTCGAGCATGCTGCGTTTTGGTTCGGGATCGAGCGCAGGGCGCTTGCCAACCTGAAGGCAGCCGATGTGGTCTTCACGGGATCGAGCCGCACGATGTTTGCTTTCAGCACGGCCGAAGTGCGGTCGTATTTTGCCGCACGCGGTTTACGGCAGTTCAATCTCGGATTCAGCTATGAGGACCAGCAGGCGTTCTTCTCTGCGCTTGCAGTGAAGCACCATCTGCGTCCACGTGTGCTGGTGATTGGCGTCGACCCCTATTTCAACGACCGTGTGAGCGAGCCCGCTCTGGCCGCGATGCATGATCGATGGGAGCTCGGGCGGGCTCTGGTCAAGAAGGGGGAGATGTGGGCCCAGCCAGCCCTATGCAAATTTCGGTTTATCGACTGCGAAATTGCGCCGACGGCCTTCAGATCGTCAGTGGATGGCTATTTTCTCTGGCGGGATTCGCTTATGGCGGATCGCCAGCGCCCGCGGGTTCGTCGGGATCGGTTGCGGGACTTTCAGGTCAATGTGCCGCTCGCGGCGATCGAGGCGAACACCTTCTTGAAGCGAATTGGCATGCCTGCCGACTGTGTCGTCCTGGTCCCGATGCCGACGACCGAAATCTGGCCAAAGCCGGATCCGACCAGCCAACTCGCCGAGACGATCGGAGCCATGTATATCGACGCGGACACCGGCGACGATCTCACCTTCGTCGACGAGGTGCATCTGTCATTTGACAGCGCGAAGCGGTTCTCGTCGGAATTTGTTCGCGCGTTCGACCGGCTGCCGCAGACCTGCTTGAACAATGGTCCATTGCCGGCCGAAGCCTCCGCGCTTCCTGGCAAGTGATGGAGCCGGGACGGTCGGGATCGCCGCTGGTCTCTAAACCGGGGGCGCCTACATCTCGGCCTGCTCTCAGGACGGCATCGCGGAGAGATACGCGGGGACAGTCGATCGTGCCCGACGCGGGAGATCCGGGCGGCAGCCTTTGCCGAGGACTGATCGATTGGTCGTGCTCATTGAGATGGCCCGTCGGCCTGGATTGTCGTCCCAATAGACGTAGACGGACTCGCGCCGTCCCCGAACGCACCTGGCACCAGATTTCGGAAGCCCGCCGACGCGGCAGGAGGGTGAACGGGAGATTTCCCCGTCTCGTGCCGTTCTCGCACGCGTTCATGAACTATCGTCGGCCGGGCGACGCCGCCAAAAAAAGTTGCGGCCAGCCCTTGGGGGAGAGCTGGCCGCGCGCGAACCGGTCTGGGACGGGGAGGGGTGGGGATGTGACCGGGTCGCGTAACTCGAATTCGTGTCTCGCCTCTCTGATCAGCGCTCGCGGACGCCTTAGCGTTCTCTGGCGCTGGCGGTGGCCACTGCCGGGCGACCGTCGCCGAGCGAGACCCAGACGTTGGGGTCGCTCTGCGACTGCCGCTTGACGAAGCGGTAGCCGGTTTCGGTCCAGGCGACGACGCTCTCGTTCTGATTGTCGAGCACGTACTCGCCCTTGTCGGTCTTCACGGTGAGGACGGCATGTCCTTCACCCTTCTTGTCGCGCACCACCGTGATCAGCAGCGCCTCGCGGGGCCAGCCGGCATCGATCAGCAGCTTGCGCTTCAACAGCACGTAATCCTCGCAGTCGCCGTAGCCGTCCGTCGGCAGCGACCATTTCTCGACCACGCCCCAATGGTCCATGTCGGTGATCGGCTTGACGTTCTCGTTGACCCAGCGATTGACCTTTAGCAGATCGCGCCAGGCGGTCTGGGACAGCACGATGTCGCGGGGCTGCGACGCGCCGCCGCGGCATTCCTCGGGGGTCTCGGTGCAGAACTCGACCCAGCCGATCGGCGCCCGTGCGGTGTCGCCCAGGCTCGCATAGAGCACCCGGTCATCACCGGCATGCGCCACCCCGCCCATCGCCATCAGGAAGGCTGCGACCGCCCACCCTGTTGCCTGTCCCGTCCGCTTGACCATTTTGGCCCCCGTCTTCGTTGGGACCATCTGTCTCACAAAGATTTTTCGCTGCCGCTAAATCGCCACGATGGATTTGACGCAAATCCAAGTAAAACAAAGGGCTTATTCGACTTTCACTTGAATCGAATCTAGCTAAAATTTGAATCATTCGCGGTTGAATCGAATGCGCTGCATTAAGCCGGGAACCGCTGCCGTTGCAGGGTCCCGTGCGCTTTTCCCGCCAACCATTAACTGCGCTGGACTGCCTGTGCGATGGCCGAACGCCACACGGCGCCCGTGGTGGCGGACGCCGTGTGCTCCGTGAAGTTGCGGGATTTCAGAGGCTTGCGGCTTTACCGCGCGGTAACGCTGTCTTCGAGCGTTTCGGCGAGCTGGGCGTGCATGAACTCGATCGCGAAGCCGCCTTCGAGATTTCGCACCACGCGCGCCTGGACGCGGCCGAGCATGACCTGCGATTTCAGCGGCGGCCTGGTCTCCGCCGCAATCGCCGCGCCCGACAGCGACATGTCGATGATGCGGCAGGTCATCTTGGTGCCGTCCTCGAGCGTCAGCACCGCGATCGGGTTGCGCGGAATGATACGGTCGTGGCGGCGATCCTCCGGCAGGTTGAGGATGTCGCGGTTGGCGAGCCAGGTCAGCTGCGCGGCGAGCTTGTCGCGCTTGCGCGCGGTGGCGCCGATCGTCATCGCGAAGCCGTTGTCGATGATGCGGGTGATCTTGCCCTCGACGCGGCCGATATGGTCGAGATAGGCGATCACGCGGTCGCCGACATTGCCGATGCCGGGTGCGAGCAGTGCCAGCCCGCCCGGCGACATGTTGATCACCTGGCAGGGAAACTCGCGCCGGTCGGGCAGCATGTAGCGGCCGAGCAGGTGGACCTTGACCCGCTGGAAACGGCGGCGCTCCTCGGCGGCCGGAAGAGAGAGTTTTTTGTTCGGCAACGCCATGTTTCGCCACTCAAAGCCGGCTCTTAGCGTGCCGGATGATCCAGTGTTGAAACTAAGTCCTGCACGGTTAATTCAGCGTTATCGCAGCACCGCAGGCGTTCATCTTGTTCGCGCAAGACGAGCATTGCCGCTGATGACGGCTCTCTCCGTCATTCCGGGCCTTGTCCGGATGATGCGCTCGCAATGACGGGGAGAGAGCTGGGGCCCCGACGAGGCTTACGGGACACGCATCTGCAGGACGTCAGCGCAGTCCCTCATACACCATCAGGCCGCGGGCGAGCGCGAGCTTGCGCAGCGCGCGCGGCACGATCGGCTCGACCGGCGGATGGATATAGCGCCAGGAGACCATCTCCAGCGGGCCGAGCGCGCCCCTTGGCGTCTCGAACGGGGCGAGCAGGCCGGTCAGGCTGATCGGCTCATGCGCGCGGGTCGCGAACGGCAGCAGCAGCAGCTCGAAATGCGCGGTGGTGCGATCCGGCGCCTGCGCCGTCACGCCGGCGATCGCCGGCAGCGACTCTTCGCAGACCACCGCCGTGATCTCCTCGATCTCGCGGCGGCTGGCCGGCGCGAACTGCGCCGGAAAGCTCCTGTCCTTGACGTCGCCGCCGAGCAGGGCGCACAGCCGCGTGCCGGCCATGCGGAACGGAAAGCCGCTGTCGGCATCGCAGGACAGGACGAAGATGTCGCCCAGCAGCTCGCGCACGGCCGACGGCTCGAAGTCGCAGCGCTCCGGCGCCTTGGCATGGCCGCGCCTGTCGTTCCAATAGGCGAAGAGCTCGCGATTGGACGGATGTTTCATCTCGGTAACCCCTCGCGCCCTCGACGTCACGGGGGACATTGCTGTCCCGCTTTCGTCCAGGCGCCTCCCTGGTTGATTTTCGCAGGAGGGGTGGTGCAGCGTCCATGCCGATGGTGCGATCGTGCCGGCTTTACCCCGGCCTTCCGCCCGTTAAGGTTAAATTAACGATGAGCTTGGCGGCGTCCCGGCGATCGTTAACAATGCGTTCATCAGATCGCGGCCGGACGGTGCAAGGTCCGCCGCGATACGGTGAGGTACACGCAGGCGGCGTCAAACAAGTCTGGTCGTCGCGACGGGGCGGGGTGGGGACAACAACCCCGGGCGCTCCGGACGCGGCAAAGGCCGGCAAGTCTCGGAGGGAGGGTCTTCTCAGGACCCTCCCTCGTTCTTTTTGCGGATCCGTCGCCCTTTCGCCTCCGCTGCCTCCGCCCCACACATCAACTCTGCCGCCGTGCGCTTGCGCAGGCCGGCCAAAGCCGCCTATCTGACGGATCTGTTCCTCTCGTCGAAGGCGTGCGTTCCGTTGGATTCCTCCTCGTCAGACCTCACGCAGGATCCGCCGCTCCAGCAGGCGCGGGAGCCGATCCTCAATCTGCCGGGCGCACTGACCGCCTACATCCTGCTGATCGCGGTGATCCATCTGCGCGTGCTGCTGCCGGACGAGTGGAACGCAGGGATCATCGACCTGTTCGCCTTTGTCCCGAAACGATACGACCAGACCCTGATGGACGGGGCGTTTCCCGGCGGCACGCCGGCCAAGATCTGGACCTTTTTCAGCTACTCGCTGCTGCACGCCAATCTGGCGCATATCGGCTTCAACGTGCTGTGGCTGCTGCCGTTCGGCAGCGCGCTCGCGCGCCGCTTCGGAGCGCTCAGGTTCTATCTGTTCCTGGCGGTGACGGCGGCGGCCGGTGCGCTGGCTCATCTGCTCACCCATGAGCACGCGCTGGCGCCGATGATCGGCGCCTCGGCCTCCGTGTCCGGCACCATGGCGGCGGCGATGCGCTTTGCCTTCGTGAGCGGCAGCTTCCTGTCGTTCACCCGCGGCGATGCCGATGCAGCGGCCAGGGTGCCGGCGCTGTCGCTGTCGCGTGCGCTGCGCAATCCGCGGGTGCTCGGCTTCCTGGCGGTGTGGTTCGGCGTCAACATCGTGTTCGGCATCGGCGGCATCACGCCCGGCGCCGAGGGCGCCGACGTCGCCTGGCAGGCGCATATCGGCGGCTTCATCGCCGGACTGATCCTGTTTGCGCTGTTCGATCCCATCCCGCATGCGCGTGGCGATGCTGCACCTGCGTTGCCGTCCGACGCGGCCGACCATTAGTTGCCGCGATCCTGCGCTTGCGAGCGCGGGTGATTTCATTCATCATTTGCGTCCACCACAACCGGGACACGATTCCGGGCGAACGAAAGCAGGCCCTTTTGTGCCATGCGGCAGGCCTGCGAAGGGCGTTGCAACCACAACGCGATCCGCTGCGTTGGATCAGACGCGGTCGGGCCGGATGCGTTGGATCGGTTGCGCTGCCAGACTGTTGATTGAAGACTCGCTTGACTGACGATCGCTGGAAGCATCGGCCGCAACGACGCCTCGTTCAAGAAGGCGCACCGGCCTTTCAAGGAGACGAGCAATGACAGTACGTGCGATCCTCGACATCAAGGGCCACCAGGTCGAGAGCGTCGAGTCCCAGACCACACTCGCCGAGGCTGCCAAGCGGCTCGCCGAGCGCAAGATCGGCGCGGTGCTGGTGATGTCGGGCAGCCGGATGGAGGGCATCCTCTCGGAACGCGACATCGTCCGCGCGCTCGGCGAGCGCGGCGCCGCGGCGCTGACCGAGCCGGTGTCGAACGTGATGACGCGGCGGGTGGTGAGCTGCAAGCCGGCGGATACGGTCGCCTCGATCATGGAGATGATGACCAACGGCAAGTTCCGCCATCTGCCGGTGATCGAGGGGGGCGGCGTGGTCGGCCTGATCTCGATCGGCGACGTCGTGAAGTGGCGCGTCCAGGAATACGAGACCGAGCAGGAAGCGCTCCGCCAGTATATCAAGACGGCGTAGTCGCTCCGCCGCCGGTCGGCGTGACTGCGCCGATCGCCTCCTGGATTGAATCCAGCGCACGTTCGGCCGCCCTTGTGCCGAACGCGATGAGGTCGGCCGCGCGATGGAAGTCGAACCAGCCGATCTGGCCGACGCGCGGCGAGATCAGCAGGTCCGGCGGATCGCCGGCGAGGCGCGCACGGGTGATGCGGTCCTGCATGATGTTGAAGGCGTCGACCATCACCGACGAGATGCCCGGCCGGCCGCCTTCGCCGAAGAACTGCCGTTTCACCGCGCGCTCCGGCGAGAACAGCCTGCGGAAGCGCCGCTTCGGCGGTGTGCTTTCCATCACCGTCTCCGGCACCTGGACCGGCTGGCCATGCGCGTAGATCGTCGTCGAATGCGTGAACACGTCGCTCGACAGGTTGGCGGCGATCACGATCTCGGCGCCGAGCGCCCGCGCCGCCGACACCGGCACCGGATTGACCATCGCGCCGTCGACCAGCCAGCGGTCGCCGATCAGGACCGGCGCGAAGATGCCGGGCAGGGCATAGGAGGCGCGCATCGCATCGACCAGGCTGCCATGGGTCAGCCAGATCTCGTGCCCTGTGCGAATCTCGGTTGCCACCGTCGCGACCTTCATCGGCAGCTCCTCGATGGTGACGCGGCCGAGCGATGCTTCGAGCTGGGCGGCGAGCTTCTCGCCGCCGATCAGGCCGGAGCCATTGAGGCGGATGTCGAGATAGCCGAGGATGTTGCGCATCTGCAGGCTGCGCGCCCATTCCTCCAGGGTATCGAGCTGGCCGGCCGCATAGGCGCCGCCGACCACGGCGCCGATCGAGGTGCCGACCACGACGTCGGGCACGATGCCGTGGGCCATCAGGGTCCGGATGACGCCGATATGGGCAAAGCCGCGCGCCGCGCCGCCACCCAGCGCCAGCCCGATCACCGGCTTGCGGATCGTCCCGAGACCGACATCGGAACCTTCGGTTCCGCTCGCACGGCGTCCTTTCAGAATATCCAGCACCGAGATCTCCACGCCTACGCATACTGTGTGCAACGAGTCGGCAACGGACTCATGACGCATGACAGCCTAGCACCAGCCTACCAGAAGCATCCTTTATGCCGGGTCGACGGGAGCGCCGGATGCCGCTGATTTGAACGCTCCGCCGGGCAGACTGCGCGCCGCGGGCGCTGAGGCGCCGGAGAATGCGACCAGGTCGCGCGACGTTCGCGCGGTTCCTCAGGGACGGTTGAGTAGAGGCTTGAATTTGCCGCGTTTTCGGTCAAAAGCAGGACGATGACGACAGGTCGCGGGTTCACCAGATTCCGGCGCAGCGGGCGGCTATGGCTTGTGCTCGCCTTGTCGTGCCCGCTGACCGGTTTCGTGATGTCGCCGGCCGCGGCGCAACTGTTCGGCGACCGGCCACCGCCGGTTCCGCCGGCCTCGGTGCCCGATCCCGGCGCGGCGGTCAGCCTGGCGCCCCCCTCCGGCCCCGCCGCCGGGCCCATTCCGCCGCCGGCCCCGCAGGCGCTGCCGGGACCCCCGGTCGCCGCGATCCCACCGGGCGCGCCGGCCGCGATCCCGCCGGTGGCCGCTCCGCCGGCTGCGACTCCCAACCAGGGCGTGCTGTCGCTGTCGGCGCGGTTCGGCAAGGACCTGCCGAACATCAATGGCGGTCTGGTCTGGCGCGTGTTCGCCGACCGGCCGGACGAATCTGGCGCCTTCAAGATGCTGCGCGAGGATCGCGGCCCGACGCCGAACATCGTGCTGCCGCCCGGCACCTATGTCGTGCATGTCGCGCTCGGCCTCGTCAGCGCGGTCAGGTCGGTGAACCTGAAGACGGAGACCGATCGCGAATCCTTCGTGCTGCCGGCCGGCGGCCTGCGCCTCGAGGGCAGGGTCGGCACCAGCAAGATCCCGCAGAACCAGATCTCGTTCGCCATCTACAAGGGCAGCCAGTTCGACGGCCGCGAGCGGGCGCCGCTGGTGCCGAACGTCGCCGCCGGCGACATGCTGATGCTGCCGGAAGGCACCTATTACATCGTCTCCAACTATGGCGACGCGAACTCGGTGGTGCGCTCCGACATCCGCGTCCAGGCCGGCAAGCTCACCGACGTCACGGTGACGCACCGTGCCGCGGTCATCACGTTGAAGCTCGTCTCCGACAAGGGCGGCGAGGCGCTCGCCAACACCGCCTGGTCGGTCATCAACCCCGGCGGCGACGTGATCAAGGAATCGATCGGCGCCTTCCCCAAGGTCGTGCTGTCCGAAGGCGACTACCGCGCCATCGCCAAGAACGAAGGCAAGGTGTTCGAGCGCTCCTTCAGCGTCGTCAACGGCGTCGACGGCGAGGTCGAGGTGCTGGCGCGGTAGGACGCGCGAAAGCCTGCAGGGGCAAACCGACTCTCCCCGCTATTGATGAGAACCCATCTCCGGGGAGAGCCGCATGCAGATATCCGACATCATCCGCCATGCCATCGCGATCGGTGAGCGTAAGGGATGGATCACGTTCGACGAGCTGAATGAGATCTGTCCAGGCAACACCGTCGCATCCGAGGACATCGAGCGGCTCATGGAGGCGCTCAGCGACGCAGGCATTCGTCTGGAGCAGGAGTGATGCGAGCGCAGAGTTTTTGCAGGATCGCGTTCCACCAACGGTGTCGTCCCGGCGAACGCCGGGACCCATACCGCGGATGCTATCGGGGACGTAGCTGTCAGCGGCCCGCCTCGCCGCGGCCGGTGGCTATGGGTCCCCGCTCAAGGCCGGGACGACGGCGGTGATCGTCGAAGCAGTGGTGCGCGACATGACTCGCTAAACTCGCGACGTCTGCCCGTCGGGTTACTTTGTCGCAGTTAGTAGTCCTTGCGTCGTCGGGCAAATCAGGTGGATCTTTCCGCGCATCCCGCCTCGAGATGAGGGGCGTATCGCGGTCGTCACGAGACGCGAGGCGGGGAGCGGTGGGCGTGGTGGATTGCAGCGCGGGGTTGCTCGCGCCGACGAACGATCTGCTGCGCACGGTCAAGTCGCGCGGTCCTGATATCCCGATGCTGATATCAACTCACGTCGAGGCCCTGGCTTCGCGTGGGGATGGTGGCCAGAAAGCCCGGCGCACCAGGGAGAACGCGAAGCAGCCGTTAAAGCCATCGCGCAGGGAGGGCCGGGTTTCCGGCTGACCTGTGGTACCTGCCGCCTGCATTTTTTTTCGCAGGCGGGCCACGGGCCTCAGTCGAGGTCCGGCTCTCCCTGCGCCCTCTGTTTGAAGAGGGCGGTTCGATCAGCAAAACTCGGGCAGATCGTGTCGCGAGATCGCGCAGTCACATCCGCATCCGTGCCGTATCTCCCTCTCGTTGGGACAGCGGCGATGAACGTGAAGCGACGCTGTCACAGTCGCTAATGCGCGATAACCATGGAACCACTTAAAACTGTCACAATCGCTGCGCGCCATGCGCGAAGCCAATGCATTTACAGCTCGTTAAAGCCGCGTCTGCTTCAGATACCGCCGGGACCGACAGGGTGGGCGATCGAGTGGGAATGATGAGTGCCGCGACGACCAAGGCGTTGACAACGATCAGCAGCGATCTCTTTGACGACATCCCGGTGCTCAGGCGCAAATGGCAGGCCGCGTTGAGGCCAGGGCAGCGCCTGCCGCGCTACGAGGACGTGATGCTGGGCAGCCTCGGCCGTCTCGCCGATCACATCGCGGTGCTCAACAACGACGACGGCGGCCTGCAGATTTCGCGCAGCGGCCGCTACGTCCAGCAATGGCTGCAGGACGAACGCTGGGACGTCGCGGTCGAAGCCGTGTCGCCGGATTGCGCCACCGTGCTGGTGGAGGCCGCCAATTGCGCGCTCGCCAGCGGCCAGCCCTATCTCGCTTCTGCGCATTGCGTGCGCGACGGCATGGTCCGCAGCTATGACGTCCTGGCGCTGCCGACCAATTCGCGGTGGGGGAGCACGCTGGTCGGGACCTATGTCAACGAGCGCGCCACGCAGTACAATCTGCTCGACGCGATCTTCTCGACGACCGATGACGGCGTCGTCTCGCTCGCGACCATCCGCGACAGCGTCGGCATGCCCTGCGATTTCCAGGTTGTCCATCACAATCGCGCGGCCGCCGACCTGCTCAGGCTGCCGTCGGCGACGCTGCAATGGCATCGGCTGAAGCAGGGCGGCAACATGCTGTGTACGCCCGAGGTGATGGCGCGGCTGTTCGACGTGGTCACGCACGGGCGAAGCGACCAGTTCGAGCTCGACAGCGAAGCGCGCAGCCTCAGGCTCGGCGCCCACGCCTTCGGCGACATCATCTCATTGACCATTGCCGATGTGACCGCGCTGAAGCGGCGCGAGGCCTCGTTCCGGCTGCTGTTCGACGCCAATCCGGTGCCGATGTGCATCCTCGACGCCAAGACCGCGCAGATCCTCAACGTCAACGACGCGATGGTCGGGCACTATGGCTACGGCCGGGCCGATCTCCTGTGCATGAACGTCTGGGATCTCTGGCCGCCGGGCGAATGGGAAAGCCTCGATGACGCGCTGTTGCGGCTCGCCGACGGCGATCTGTTTCACCGCGACTGGCGCCATCGCAAGGCTGATGGCAGCGAGATCGAGGTGCTGACCTATGGCCGCGAGATCAGCTTCGATGGCCGCGACGGCGTGCTGGTCGCGATCGTCGACATCACCGAGCGCCGCCGCGCCGAGGCGCGCATCGCCTACATGGCGCACCATGACGGGCTGACCGGCCTGCCGAACCGCGAATTCTTCCAGCAGCGCCTCACGCAGGAGCTCGACGGCGCCTTGTCGGCGGACAGGCGCATCGCGGTGATGTGCATCGACCTCGACCTGTTCAAGACCGTCAACGATTCCTTCGGCCATCCGATGGGCGACCGGCTGCTGCAGGCGGTCGCGGGCCGCCTGACGCAGCAGATGCATGGCGGCAAGCTGGCGGCGCGGCTCGGCGGTGACGAGTTCGCGGTGATCATCCGTCAGGGCGGCGCCGATGACGCCAGCGAGAGCGCCGCGCGTCTGATCGCGGCGCTCAGCGCTCCCTATGACATCGACGGCAATGAGCTCGTGATCGGTGCCTCCATCGGCATCGCGCTGTCGCCGGGCGACGGCGCGAGCTGCGAGGAACTGATGAAGAACGCCGACATGGCGCTGTACCGCGCCAAGCAGGACGGCGGCCGCGTGCATCGGTTCTTCGAAAAGGAGATGGACCGCCAGGCGCAGAAGCGCCGCGACATGGAGCACGATCTGCGCCGCGCCTTCGCGCAGGGCGAATTCGAGCTGCACTACCAGCCGCTGGTCGACGTCGCGACCGGCGCGATCTCCGGCTTCGAATGCCTGCTGCGCTGGCGCCATCCCGACAAGGGCATGATCTCGCCGGCCGACTTCATCCCCGTGGCCGAAGACATTGGCCTGATCGTGCCGCTCGGCGAATGGGTGCTGCGCGAGGCCTGTCACGAGGCGGCGCGATGGCCCGATGGCATCAAGGTGGCGGTGAACCTGTCGGCGGTGCAGTTCCGCAGCCGCAATCTGGTGCAGGTCGTGGTCCAGGCGCTGGCACAGTCGGCGCTGGCGCCGGAGCGGCTCGAGCTGGAGATCACCGAGTCGATCCTGCTGGCGGAGACCGAGGCCAATCTGGCGACGCTGCATCAGCTGCGCCAGCTCGGCATCCGCATCTCGATGGACGATTTCGGCACCGGCTATTCCAGCCTCAGCTATCTCCGCAGCTTCCCGTTCGACAAGATCAAGATCGACCGCTCCTTCGTCAAGGACCTCGCGCAGCGCTCCGACTGCCTCGCCATTGTCCGCGCCATTTCCGGCCTCGGCAGGAGTCTCAACATCATCACCACCGCCGAGGGCGTCGAGACATCGGATCAGCTCGACTGGCTGCGCGCCGAAGGCTGCAACCAGGTCCAGGGCTTTCTGTTCAGCGCCGCCAAGCCGGCCTCGGAGATCGCGGGGCTATTGGCGCAGTTCGGTGGGCGATCGTCCAAGGCGGCGTGATGGGATGACGGCCGCCACACCCTCAACCGTCGTCCCGGACAAGCGCGCCGTAGGCGCGCGCCGATCCGGGATCCATAACCCCAGGAAGATGTGGTGACGGATGGTGTCGAACGAGCTTGTGTCGCGACTGCCGCCGGTGGTTATGGGTCCCTGCGTTCGCATGCGTTCGCAGGGACGACAGCGGAGATTGTCGCGCTCAGAACCGCGTCACGATGTCCGCCAGCGCCGGGCGCGGGCGGTCCTCGCTCGGCTTGGTCGGCTTGCCGATATGAATGAGACCTGCGAGCTTCTCCTCCGGCTTCAGGCCGAGCCCGTCCATCACGTCGCGGTCGAACATGAACCAGCCGGACAGCCAGCAGCCGCCATAGCCGAGCGCGGTGGCCGCGGTCAGGATGTTCATCGCGCTGGCGCCGGCCGACAGCTCCTGCTCATAGGCCGGCACCTTGGGATGCGGCCGGGTGAAGCTGACGAGACCGATCACAAGCGGCGCTTCCATGAAGCGGTTCTTCTCGACCTCCAGCTCGGCAGCGGTCGCCTGCGGGTTCTTCCTGGCGAAGGCGGATGCAATGACTTCGCCGGCGCGGCGGCGGCCGTCGCCCTCGAACACGATGAAGCGCCACGGCGCGAGCTTGCCATGGTCCGGCACGCGGGCGCCGATGGTCAGGATGGTGTCGAGCTCGGCGGGCGAGGGGCCGGGACCGCTCATCTCGCGCGGCTTCACGGAGCGGCGGGTCTTCAGGAGTTCAATCGCGTCGGTCACGTCGTCAGGTCTCGTTGGTTGCATCCGCGACAGATAGCATGCGCCCCCGCCCGCAACGAGATCACGGCACGGCGTTTTGATCGGTTCTACCGCGTGCTGCCGCGGCCGCAGGCGGACCCTTTGCTCGAGCCGGCGTGCAGCCGTGACGTGAAGCCGGCCATCTTTCGCCTGGTGCGGCGGCGTCGGTCGTACGGGCTGCGTCCATCGGTCCGCAGCCCGGCCTGGCGCCGGCAATTGTGGAAGTTGGGGTGGATCGGTAAAAAGATGACGCTGGCGACCGCAGCTCGCGGCCGGCCGGGCACCAGCCTTGCAGTGGGAATGACAGCGCTGACACCTTCACCTGATGCCGTACTGCGGCTGCGCGGCGCGCCCGGCTTCGCCGCGGCGATGCGAGCCTCGACCGCAGCCGCGGTCCGGCTCTACCGTGGCGACCGCATCCTCAATGCGTTGCTGAGCGATCGGGCGAGGGCGCTGTTTCCGCATGTCGCGCTGTACCTGCATTTCGCCGAGCAGCGCGACGGCGAGCTCGGCCTGACCGTCGGCGCCATGAAGGAGATGTGCGCCAGACTCGATCTGTGCAGTGGCGGCCGCTGCGAGGCGATGCTGGCGCTGATGCGCGCGGCCGGGCTGGTCGCGTCCGCCGCCAATCTCGACCGTCGCCGGCGTCCGCTGGTGCCGACCGACAAGCTGATCGCGCTGCATCAGGAGCGCTGGGGCGTGCAGTTCGACGCGATGAGCGCGGTACTTCCGGCCGCCGTGGTCTATCGGACGGCGCTGAACGATCCGGCCTTCGTGAAGACCTTCGTGCTCGAGCTCGGCCGCCGCTTCATCGCCGGCCTGCGCGTCCTCGACGGCGCGCCCGAGCTGGAGCCGTTTGCCGAGCGCACAGCCGGCATGGTGATCCTGTTCAGCCTGGCCCAGGGCGCAGGGCCCGAGCAGCCGTTCCCGCCGGATGAACCCGTGCCGCTCTCCATCAACGCCCTGGCGACGCGCTTCTCGGTGTCGCGCAAGCATGTGCTGACACTGCTGCGCGATGCGGAAGAGAAGGGCCTGCTCGCCCGCGGCACCGACGCCATCACCATCCTGCCGCGCGGCCGCGAGGCGATCGAGCGGATGCTCGCGACGATGTTTCTCTACATGGCCGAATGCGCCGAGGTGGCGCTGCAGGCGGCGGGCAAAGACGGAGATTCCGTTGATGTCGTTGCCACTCTGTCAGCGTAGCCGCTCGCAATGAGGGCGAGGGAACGTGTTGATCGGGGGAGCGCAAGCGACATGCGGGAACACCGTTCCCGCATGTCGCCCGCTTACGCGGGGTCAGGCCGACGTCAGGCCGCTTCGCGCTGGCGGCGCCGCACGTCGGGCGGCGTCGCCTCGTCGACCAGCGCCGCGATGGCGTCCGCCGTCGGCATCACGGTCTGGCCGTCGCGGCCGAGCCGGCGGACCGAGACCGAATGCGTCTCGGCCTCCTTCTTGCCGACGACGAGCAAAGCCGGGATCTTCTGCAGCGAATGCTCGCGGACCTTGTAGTTGATCTTCTCGTTGCGCAGATCGATCTCGGCCCGCAGTCCCGCCCGCCGCAGCGCCGCCAGCACCTGCTTGGCATATTCGTCGCCCTCCGAGGTGATGGTGGTGACGACGACCTGGGTCGGCGCCAGCCACAGCGGGAAGCTGCCGGCGTAGTGCTCGATCAGGATGCCGATGTAGCGCTCCATCGAGCCGCAGATCGCGCGGTGTACCATCACCGGCGCCTTCTTGGCGCCGTCGGCGTCGATGTAGAACGCGCCGAACCGCTCCGGCAGGTTGAAGTCGACCTGCGTGGTGCCGCACTGCCAGTCGCGGCCGATGGCGTCGCGCAGCACGTATTCGAACTTCGGCCCGTAGAACGCGCCTTCGCCCGGATTGATCTCGGTCTTGATGTGGTTGCTCTGCGCCTTGATCTCGTTCAGCACGGTGGCCATCACGCGCTCGGCGTGATCCCACATCTCGTCGGTGCCGACGCGCTTCTCCGGCCGGGTCGACAGCTTGACCGTCAACTCGCCCTCGAAGCCGAAATCCGAGTAGGTCGACAGGATCAGGTCGTTGATCTTCAGGCACTCGTCGGCGAGCTGGTCCTCGGTGCAGAACACGTGCGCGTCGTCCTGGGTGAAGCCGCGCACGCGCATCAGGCCGTGCATGGCGCCGGACGCCTCGTAGCGGTGCACGACGCCGAACTCGGCCAGCCGCAGCGGCAGGTCGCGATAGCTCTTCAGGCCATGCTTGAAGATCTGCACGTGACCCGGGCAGTTCATCGGCTTCAGCGCGAACCAGCGCTTGTCCTCGGCCTCGTCGCCGGCGGACTGCGCCGCGAACATGTTCTCGCGGTACCAGTTCCAGTGGCCCGAGGTCTCCCACAGCGACTTGTCGAGGATTTGCGGCGCGTTCACCTCGTCATAGTCGCCGGCGAGCCGCCTGCGCATATAGGCGATCAGCGCCTGGAAGATGCTCCAGCCCTTGGGATGCCAGAACACCACGCCCGGGCCTTCCTCCTGGAAGTGGAACAGGTCGAGCTCGCGGCCAAGCTTGCGGTGATCGCGCTTCTCGGCTTCCTCGATCTGCTTCAGGTAGGCGTCGAGCTGCTCCTGCTTGGCGAAGGCGGTGCCGTAGATGCGGGTCAGCATGGGATTGTTGGAATCGCCGCGCCAATAGGCGCCCGCCACCTTCATCAGCTTGAAGGCGTTGCCGATCTTCCCGGTCGAGGTCATGTGCGGGCCGCGGCACAGGTCGAACCAGTCGCCCTGGTAGTAGATCTTGATCGGCTCGTTGCCGGGAATGGCATCGACCAGCTCGACCTTGAACGCCTCGCCCTTGTCGCGGAACACCTGCTTGGTCTTCTCGCGGTCCCACACCTCCTTGGTGAAGGGTTTGTCGCGGCCGATGATCTCGCGCATCTTCTTCTCGATCGCGGCGAAGTCCTCGGGGGTGAACGGCTCGTTGCGGAAGAAATCGTAATAGAAGCCGTTCTCGATCACGGGGCCGATCGTGACCTGGGTGCCGGGCCACAGCGCCTGCACGGCTTCCGCAAGCACGTGCGCGCAGTCGTGCCGGATCAGCTCCAGCGCGCGCGGGTCGTCGCGGTCGACGAGCTCGAGCTTGGCGTCCTCGGTGATGGGATCGATGAGGTCGACGAGGTCGCCGTTCAGCGCCATCGCGACGGTGCGCTTGGCGAGCGAGGGCGAGATGCCCTTGGCGATGTCGAAGCCGGTGGTGCCTCTGGGATATTCGCGGCGGGCGCCGTCGGGGAAGCTGATGGTGATCTTCTCGACCGGGGCGGCGGGCTTCAGGTTGCTGAGGCTGTATTGGAAGCCGGGCTTGGACTGGTCGGCGGCGGATTTCGCGTCGGGCGATTTGGAATCAGGCATGGGTCTCTCCTTGAGCTCACTCCTGCGAACGAGCGCAGGTAAGCGGGAGCAAGGGGTATAGCAGGGGATTCGGAGGCTGCAACCCGGGGAGGGAGGGGAAAACCGGCCAATTGCGGCCGACGGGGCGATGCGGTGATTGCCGCCGCGGGCCGGTATGATACAACTTCAAGTGTTCGGGGCGTGGGGACGCGTTTGGCGATGGAGTCTGCAGGGGAGGCGCCGCTCTCTCTTTTTCGGCGGGGTGGCGCGCATGTCGGGGCCGCGCTGATCATGTGCGTGCTGTCGAGCCTGTCGCCGCTCGCGGCCGCTCCGACGATGACGAGGCCGGCGGCCCAGCCAAAGCCCGCGGCACAGGCGAGGCCGGCCACCCCGGTCAGGCCCGCCACGGAGTCCAAGCCGGCTGTGCGCCGGGCGTCGCCGCCGCGGATCGCAGACGGCTCCACGCCGATCGCATTCGCGCTCGTCAAGGGCTCCTCGGATGTCTGCGGACATGGCTGTGACAGCTGGATCGCCGCCGAAGGCAAGATCGACGGCAGCGCCGCCGCGCGGTTTCGCAAGTTCATGAAGCAGATCGGGGAGCGCCGATTGCCGATCTACTTCAATTCGCCAGGCGGCAATCTGCAGCAGGCGCTCGCCATCGGCGACATGCTGCGCGAGCGCAAGGCCGCCGTGCGGGTGGGACGCACCACCTTGCGCGAGTGCGGCTTCGAGCCTCAGGAGGGCGACGCTTGCACCAAGCTGAAGCTGTCCGGGCGCGAACTGCACGGCGAGGTCTGGACCCGAGGGGCGATCTGTAATTCGGCCTGTCCCTACCTGCTGCTCGGCGCGCCCACGCGCGAGATCGCAGCGGATGCGACGCTCGCGGTGCATTCGCCGCGCGTCATCCTGAACTTCACCGGCGGCGTCCCGACCCGCGAGATGCGGGCGCAGGCAATGCAGCAGGCGATGGCGCGGGCCGACAAGATGGTGCTCGACTACATCACCAGGCTCGGCGCGGATCCCGCTCTGCTCACGGTGGCGCGGTCTGTCCCGTTCGAGAGCATGCGCATCCTGACGCGGGAGGAGATTGCGCGCTTCGCGCTCGACCGGCGGCAGCGGGTCGAAAGCCCCTGGATGTTCGAGACCGCCAGCCGTGGGATTGCCTACAAGACCATTCTCGCACGCAAGGAGGGTGAGAGCACGTTCCAGACCACGCGCTTGCAGATGGTCTGCTTCGATCAGGACCGCTTTGAGCTCGACGTCGAGCGCATCGCGCCGGCCGGCCCGCCGCCGGCTCCGCTGGCGATGACGAGCGGAGATCTGCGGCTCAATTTCCTCTCGCCGCCGCGGCGGTCCGGCGATCGCGAGACTTGGGGCGTGTTCCTGAATGCAAGCCAGGTGAAAACGCTGTCCTTGATGCCGTCTGCCGAGCTGAGCGATTCCCTGTTGAATGTTGCGCGTCGCAATGTCTCGACATTTCCGGTGAGCAGCGAAGGCCTGCAATCTGCTCTGAAGATGCTGACCGAGAGCTGCCCGCCGTCCAAGGCTATCGTCCGTCCGACGGGCACGCCGGTTCCCTGGAGGCAGATTCCCTCGCCGCAGGCCTCGGCGGCGCAGCCTGCCCCCGCGCGCTGACGAGAATAGCGGCCAGGACAAGGGAGGAGGACGAGAGAAAGTCATGGACGGCATGAGACATTTTCATGCAAATGCATGAAATTCTCTGCTATTGAGGCGCGATGACATCCGCTTCCGCTTCCGGGCGCCTTGCGCCGACCTCGCTCATGCTCGGCAATCTCGTCACTGGCTGCTCGGTGCTGGCGCCCGCTGGCCTGCTGCCGGAGCTCGCCTCGGATCTCGCCGTCGGAATTCAGACGGCGGGGCTGCTGATCACCTTCGGCGCGGTGGTGCTCTGTATCTGCTCGCCCTTGACCGCCTGGCTGACGAGCCGCTTCGACCGGCGCCGTCTGCTGGCGGCGACACTCCTGGTGCTCACGCTCGGCAATTTCGCCTCGGCGTTTGCGCCGGACTATGCGAGCCTGCTGGCGCTGCGCCTGGTGATGCTCGCGGTCGGCGCTCTCTATACACCGCAGGCCGCCGGGACCGCGGCGCTGATCAGCCCGGTCGAGAAGCGCGGCAGCACCATCGCCTATGTCTTCCTCGGCTGGTCGCTGGCGGCCGCCGTGGGGCTGCCCATGATCACCTTCATCGGCAGTCATTCCGGTTGGCGGGCCGCCTATCTCGCGGTCGCTGCGGCCGGCGCGGTCAGCTTCGTGCTGCTGACATGGCGCCTGCCATCCGGCCTGAAGGGCGCGCCGGTCGCGTTGAAGACCTGGACCGAGCTCGGCCGCAACCGCCTGGTGGTGCTGCTGCTCCTGGTCACGACCCTGCAGATGTCGGGACAGTTCGTGATCTTCACCTTCATGGGACCGCTGCTGAAGCGCCTGACCGGCGCCGACTCCAACCAGATCGGGCTGGTGTTCGCGATCTACGGCGCCTGCGGCTTTCTCGGCGTCGTCATCGCAACCCGGATCGTCGATGGCTGGGGGGCCTATCGGACGTCGCTGTTGTTCACCTGCCTGATGTTCGCCGGCGTATCGGCCTGGACGCTGGCGGCCGGCACCTACGTCCTGATGGCGGTGGCGGTCGCGATCTGGGGGCTGGGGTTTGCGTCCACCAATTCGATGCAGCAGGTTCGGCTGGTGGCAGCCGCGCCGCCGCTCGCCTCGGCCTCGGTGTCGCTCAACACGTCCGTGCTCTATATCGGCCAGGCCATCGGCTCCGCGATCGGCGGCAGCCTGTTTGCACGCGACCTGCTCGGCGCCACCGGCTACGTCGCCCTGATGTTCCTGACCCTGGCATTGCTGGTGATCCTGGCCAGCCGCCAGCGCGCGCGGATCGCGGTTCCGGCCCGAGCAGCGGGTTGACGCTTGGCAAGACCGGTCCGACCAGATTAAAGGCCGATGTCGTTGGGGGGCTGCCGGGGGCGTGGATTCTGCCTCGGCCGGCGAGTAGCATCGGCGGACGTCCTCGCGTGCCCACGGGTCGGACAAGAGAGATATGGCATGAAGAAGATGATGTTGAGCCTGGCCGCAGTGCTGCTGTGCACCCCTGCGCTGGCCCAGAGCGCGCCGATGGTCGGTGACCGCCCGCTGGTGCAGGTCAAGCCGAAGGGAACGAAGACCGCCGCCGCCGCGCCGGCCAAGCCGCAATCGGCAGCCGTCAAGCTCCAGGCCTGCCTGGACATCGACGACGGAACCAAGGAGCGGCTGAACTGCTATGACGCCGTCATTCCTCCGGCAGCCAAGCCGAAAGCGATGAAGGCCAAGACCGTCGCCGACTGCAAGTTCACCAAGGAAGAGGACGAGCGGCTCGCCTGCTTCAACGGCTTCGTCGAGAACATGCCGAAGCTGCCGAAATCCTGAAGCGCGGCGTCGGCTGCCCGCTCAGCGGCTCGACACACGGTTCGAACTATCCTGGGCGCCGGCCGCAATCCGGATCGGCGGCTGGGCGGCCGCCATCTTCATCAACACGTCCTTGATCGGTTGGCGGGTCCAGGCCTGCGTGACGTAGTCGCGATGGGTGATGCCCTCGTCGGTCTCGACGAAGACGACGCTGCCCGGCCGCAGCGGCCGGTCCATGCCCTCGGAGACCTCGATGCCGCGATTGCGCAGCATGGTCATCAGCTCCTGATCATGCCGCGCGGTATAGCGGGTGTAGGAGCTGATGAAGAAGCCGGAGCGGTTGCGCTCGATCCAGTTGGCGAATTTGTCGAGCTGGCCATAGACCGCATCGAGCAGCACCACGCCGCGCACGCGGTCGCTGATGCCGCCGACCTCGAGGCTCCAGGCCGTAGGGAGAAAGCCGCCGCTGTAGCCGACGATCACGATGGGCATGCCGGCGAAGGTCTTCGCGCTCGCCGGATCGCCGGTCAGGCGGGCGAGGCTGGCCGCAGCCTCGTCCATGAAGCGCTTGAAGCCGCCGGCCTGCCAAAACTTGCCGGCGCTCGAATCGGCGGCGTCGACGGCCATCTGCGGCGCGAGCAGCACCGCGTTGACGCCGGCCGCCGTGATCTGCTGCGGCACCAACTGGCGGTCGCGCACGTCGCGCTCCAGCGTGGCGCCGTTGCCGTGGAAGAACACGACGATCACGCCCGGCTTGCGCACATCGAACTGTTCGGGGACGTGCACCAGCACGCGGCTGTCGTTGTAGGTCTGGTCCTGCCAGTAGACGCGGCCGGAGAAGCTGCGGTGGCCGCGTCGCTCACCGTTGCTGACGTTCAGGAACGGCGCGTCGGAGGCTGGGTTGTTGCCGAAATAGGGAAAGGCCGACGACTTCATGCTGACGAGGGTCGTCAGATCCTCACGCTGCCGCCGTTCCGGCCGTTGCGGCTCCAGCGATGCGATCTGAGAGGGCGCGGGCTTCGGAGCGAAGTCGGAGGGCGTGTGAAGCCGGAAGCTCTCCTGCGCGGACGGGAAGCGGTCGCTGAATTCAGGTACCGGAAAACGGTCGTCGAAGGTCAGCCCCTGGGCCGTCGATGCGTTGGCGGCCAACGCCTCGGGATTCGGCGCCTTGCCGCAATGCGTGACGGAAAGACAGATTGCCAGCGCCGATGCCGCGCGCCACCACAGGCGCAAGCCCTGGCGCACAGACCTCATGACGTTCTGGTGTTCCCCGATCATCCGTCCCCAAAGACGCGTTCGAGCCCCAACGCGGCTCTTCAACCAGCGGATTTCGTTCAACCTGCGCCGCCGAAATTGAGGTCGCGTTAAGGATCGTGTCCGGTCAACCCCGGGCGCACCGGGACACACCACGCGAACGTGTCGCGATTGTGGGTCGTTTGGCCGCCCGATGCAATGCCGCAGCCTGGCCCGGCCGAAATCGGTTCAAAAATACCCTTGAGGAAGGTCATATTTAACGCCCGTTAACGATGTTTGAATGCTTCGGCGGGAACCTGGGCTGAGGCAGAGGAAGGGGCGCACGGCGTCCCTCGACGAAATGGCTGCATCCGAGGCGGACGATCCCAGCCTGGGCCGGGCGGACGGCGACCGGGTTCCATCCGTGTCCTTGCCGGTCGCGACCGCCATCGTCATCGCCGACATGATCGGGGTCGGCGTCTTCACCAGCCTCGGCTTCCAGGTCCGCGACATCCCATCCGGCTTCTCCATCCTGGCGCTGTGGGCGGTGGGCGGACTGGTGTCGATCTGCGGGGCGCTGGCCTACGCCGAACTCGGCACGATGTTTCCTCGCTCCAGCGGCGAGTACAATTTGCTCACGCGGGCGTTCCACCCGGCGATCGGCTTCATGGCCGGGTGGGTCTCGGCGACCGTGGGCTTCGCAGCGCCCGTGGCACTCGCGGCCATGGCGTTCGGAGAATATGGCCGTGCCGTCATCCCGGGCGCTCCGCCGATGCTGCTCGCCACGGGCGCAGTCTGGCTCGTGACGGCAGTGCAACTCGGCGGCATCAGGCAGTCGAGCCGCTTCCAGCTGTTGTCGACCGTGCTGAAGCTCGGGCTCATCACCGCCTTCCTGATCGCCGGCTATACCATTGCCGCCCCGCAACCGGTGACGTTCCTGCCGGCCGCGACCGATCTCGGCCACGTGACGAGCGCTGCGTTCGCGACTGGACTGGTTTTCGTCATGTACGCGTTCTCCGGCTGGAACGCGGCGACCTACATCATCGGCGAGTTGCATGCGCCTGAGCGAACCTTGCCGCGCGCGCTGCTGCTTGGCACCGTGATCGTTCTGGTGCTCTACATTGCGCTCAACGCGGTTTTCCTGCGGGCTGCACCGATGGACGCGCTCGCGGGCCAGCTCCAGGTCGCAAGCATCGCGGGCAGTCATATCTTCGGCGAAGCCGGCGGCCGCTTCGTGTCCGCGATGATCTGCATCGGACTGGTTCCTTCCATCGCCGCGATGATGTGGATCGGCCCGCGCGTGCTGATGACGATGGGCGAGGACATTCCGGCGTTGTCGGTGTTCGCACGGCGCTCGCGCAACGGCGCGCCGGCCTATGCGGTGCTGTTCCAGCTCACCGTGGCCACGCTGATGCTGTTCACTGAGAGCTTCGAGTCGGTGCTCGACCTCGTCCAGTTCTCGCTGTTGTCCTGCTCGTTTCTCGCCGTGGTCGGACTGTTCAAGCTGCGTATCGTGCAGCCAGATCTCCCGCGACCCTATCGCGCCTGGGGCTATCCGGTCACGCCGTTGATCTTCCTCAGCGTGACCTTCTTCATGATGTACTATCTCGTCATGACGCGGCCGTTGCAGGCAGGGCTCGGCGCAGGCGCAATGGCGTCGGGACTGGTGATCTATTGGTTCGCTCACGCGCGGTCGCGCCGTGTCGCCGCAACGCTCGCATCGGGTTCGGATTGAAATGCTGTGGGTCTCGAGAGTCTGGTTCGCCGTCGCATGTCTGATGCTTGCCCCGAGCTTCGAGGCTCGGGCTCAGTCCGTCACGCCGGACGATACGGCGCGGGTGCTGGCGGGGATGGCGCCGGCGGCGGGCTCGCCACTTGCGCCCTTCGTACAGGATCCGGCGTGGCGGCGGCACGCGGCTTTCTTCGACAACGCCTTCAATCAGCTCGAGCAGCGGCAGTTGTCGAAGATCAGGGCCTGGACGGATGCCAATCTGACGGCCCCGCAGCCGGCGATGTTCTATTTCTTCTCGGGGCCGGATTTTCTCTATGCCGACGCCTTTCACCCGAAGGCAACGACCTATGTCCTGGCGGCGCTCGAGCCAACCGGCCCGATCCCGGACCTGTCCAGATTGCCGCGCGGCGGCATTGGCCCGGCACTGTCCTATGTCGAACGCTCGTTGCAGTCGATCCTGAGCTTCTCCTTCTTCATCACCAAGGACATGAAGGTCGACCTGCGCGAAGGCGAGCTCGAAGGGACCTTGCCGATCCTCTACGTGTTCCTGGCACGCACCGGCAAGACGATCCGCGAGGCGAGCCTGATCTGGTTGGACGAGAACGGCGGATTGCACGGCAACTCCGAGCCGCCGGCGCGCAATGCAACAAAGGGCGCGCGTATTCTGTTCGCCGGCGCCGACGGGGTCGTGAAGACGCTCTATTACTTCTCCACCGATCTCTCCGATTCCGGCGTGAAGGCGAGTGGGCTGCTCAAGTTCTGCGAGCCGCTGGGGCCAGGCGACAGCCTGCTGAAGAGCGCGTCCTATCTGTTGCATGAGAACGGCTTCGGACGGGTCCGCAGCTGGCTGCTCAAGAACAGTGCGACCGTCGTCCAGGATGATTCCGGCATCCCGCTCGCGAGCTATGAGGCGCGGGCCTGGCGTTTCCTGCCGTTCGGACGCTACGCCGGGCCGATCGACAAGTTTCCGGACATGTACCAGAGGAGCTATGCGAAGCTGTTCGAGCGTGCGCAGCCGCTGGAGTTCGGGATCGGCTATCGCTGGCGAACGCGGGAATCGAATGTCCTGCTCGCGGTGAGATCGCCTCCTGCCGACGCGACGGTGTCGGCCGAAGCGAGCGCCCCTCCAGAGACGGATTATCAGCCGCCGCCGCGCGCCCGGCGCGTGCCGCGGACGCCGGAGCCCGTTCCTCTCTATCCGCCGCCGCGGCGCGACGATTTCATCTTTTGGCCGAGATGGTAGGGGTGAATCTCACCAGTGCACGCTCTGGCTGGGCACGATGTAGGACGTCGTCGGCGGGGGCAGGGCGGTGCTGTCGGCGAGATAGCGCCAGGCACCGACAATGACGATCAACAAAGCGATGATGCAGAGCAGGTCCACCTGACGGGCATCGTGGTGGTCGGCATGGTCGGGACCGATGCTCTTGCGCGATCCGTTGCTTCTGGGACTGATTGTCCAGCGCATCGTTGTCTCCTCCCGAAGGAAGCGTCACATCAATGCAGACCGAGGCAGCGCGGTTCCTGCTGGGAGCGCCGGCTCTTGGCGTAAGAATAAGCCTGACTACAGATTTCGCCAGGCCCTTTTTCTGCAGATCAATCGACGGGCGAGGCGTCTGTTGCGCTGCACATCAGTCCGGGCCGTTGACGCCGCGCCATCGCGCGTAGCGCCACGGCAGGTACCAGCGGGCGCGCACTGGAGCCGTCGTTGGGACGTTGTCGATGCCCGAGGTGCCAAAGGGCTGGCAGCGCAGCAGCCGAGCGAGTGTCATCCACCCACCCGCCCAGAGCCCGAAGCGTTCGATGGCTTCATCGGCATAGACCGAGCAGGTCGGCAGATGCCGGCAATTGTAGCCGACCAGTGGCGACAATGTGTGGCGATACAGCCAGATCAGCGCATGAGCAGCGCGCCGCGGGAGTCGGGCCAGCAGCGACCCGATGTGCGCAGAATGGCAGCCGATGTCAGAGCATGAGTGCTTCATGAGCGCGATGCAAGATGGATGGGCGAGCTTCTGACCGGTTCCTCGGCAGGGAACCCGGCTCTCGGTCATTTGTGGTGATGTGATGCAACAATGGCCGGTTTTCAGCGGCGTCGCAGCACGCCGCAGCTGGACGGTAGGTGATTGCCCGGATACGTTTCTCGGCAAGGATGTGACAGACTAATAACGGATTTGAGGCCAAGTTGTCAGGTCTTTCCGCAAGAAAACCGAGGAACTGCGTACCGAGCTTGACGAGGGGGACGGATTGCGCGTGAGATTGCTGCGGTCGCGTGAATTGCGCTGGATGCTACTCGGTGTTGCAGCGCTTGGGATGGTGGTCGGTGGCGCGATCACCATCATGTCAAACACGGCGCGCGCCGGCGGCGCGCTCGAAGAGCGCAAACTCCCGATGCGGTTTGGTTGGGTCGCCTGCGAGCCGAATTGCGGCTGGGTCAGCGCGGTCGGGGTCGTCACCGGCGATACGCCGAAGGATTTCGAGGATTTCGCGAGGGATCGCGACCTGACTGGCACCACGCTGGTGCTCGATTCCAGCGGCGGCTCCGTCAATGACGCGATCACCTTGGGCCGCCGGTTCCGCGGCTTGAAGATGCGCACCACCGTCGGCATGACCCAACGCCCGAGCCGCGGGGGTGATCGGCCGCGGGTCATGCCCGAGGCCTATTGCGAGTCGATGTGCGTGTTCCTGCTGCTGGCCGGAACCACGCGTTATGTTCCGGATGCGGCCCATGTCCGCGTCCACCAGATCTGGATGGGAGACCGCGCCGACGACGCCAAGGCGGCGAGCTACACGGCGCAGGACCTGATGATCGTCGAGCGCGACATCGGGCGTCTCGCCAAATACACCTTCGACATGGGTGGAGCGGGCGATCTGCTGTCGCTGGCGCTGAACGTGCCGCCGTGGGAAGACCTGCATGAGCTGTCGCGCGCCGAACTGCGGCTCACCAATGTCGTGACCACGGATCTGATCGCCGAGGTGCTGCCGCCGAAGGGCACGACACCGGTCGCCGAGCTCGCGCCGAAGCCGCAGGCCAAGGACAAGCAGCAGGACCGCTTCCCCGTTGCGCTGGACAAGGCGCAACTGTCGCGTACCGCCGAGGCGTTGCCGCCCGCGACCGTCGCCGCGACGCCACAGCAATAGGCATCGACGTCGCCTGGGTGAGCCGGGCCTCGCGCCAAGAATCGGCGTGTCGAAATACTGCTCCCGCATGTCGCGGCGCTCATGCGGGCTACGGATCGGTCATTCTGCTCGCGCGGGCGGGAAGCGGCGTTGCCTCAGCCCTGGGCGGCGGCCGGCTCCGCGCCGTTGGCCTTCGCCTCGATCTGGCCGATGGCATCGACCACGGCATCGAAGGTCAGCATCGTCGAGGCGTGGCGGGCCTTGTAATCCCGGACGGGCTCGAGCAGGGCGATGTCGGCCCATTTGCCCTCCGGCGGCGCGCCGTTTTCCTTCAGCATCCTCCGGACCGTCTCCCGCAGCTCGCGCAGCTCCGCGGCGCTGGAACCGATAACGTGGCGGGCCATGATCGAGGAGGAGGCCTGGCCGAGGGCGCAGGCTTTCACGTCGTGGGCGAAGTCGGTCACCACGGGCCCATCCATCTTGAGGTCGACCTTGACGGTCGAGCCGCAGAGCTTGGAATGGGCGGTGGCGGTGGCGTCCGGGTGGTCCAGCCGTCCGAGCCGCGGAATGTTGCCGGCCAGCTCGATGATGCGCTTGTTGTAGATGTCGTTCAGCATGTGCCTGACGTCCCGGAATTACCGGCGTGGCGGCCTTGGCGGCCGGGTTTCATCGCCCTATATTGCGAGTATATGGAAACGATTGGCAGGAATTCCAGCCACATCCACAGGCGTCCGGCGCCAGAGGCGCCAAGCCTGCGTGTGGCGCCTCTGCAGGTGACGCCCTCAAGGTGATGCTGTGCCGGTGACACTCCGGTCGGACCGCCGACCGGTCGAACGGAGTTGAGATGGACACTTTGATCAAGACGCTGCGCACCACCAAGCCCGAGGGCAAGCCGTTAGACGCCAAGCTGACCGACCCCCGCGCTGCAGAGCTCGATCCTGCCGATTTTCTTGCTGCTGCCGTGCGGCCGGACCGGCCACGGCCGTCGCGCGCCGAAGCCGAGGCCGCGGTTTACACGCTCCTGAACTATATCGGCGAGGATCCGACCCGCGAAGGGCTGGTCGATACGCCGCGCCGGGTCGTCGAGGCCTATGACGAGCTGTACCAGGGCTATCACCAGTGCCCGGCCGAGGTGCTCGACCGTACCTTTGGCGAGACCGCCGGCTACGACGACTTCGTCCTGATTCGCGACATCGAGTTCACGTCGCAATGCGAGCATCACATGATGCCCTTCTACGGCCGCGCGCATATCGCCTATACGCCAGTCGAGCGTGTCGTCGGCCTGTCCAAGCTGGCGCGCCTGACCGACATCTTCGCCCGCCGCCTGCAGACCCAGGAGCATCTGACCGCCCAGATCGCGGCTGCGATCGACGAGGTGCTGAAGCCGCGCGGCGTCGCTGTCATGATCGAGGCCGAGCACACCTGCATGTCGGTGCGCGGCGTCGCCAAGCACGGCGCCATCACCTTCACCAGCCGCTTCACCGGCATGTTCAGGGACAATCCGGCCGAGCAGGGGCGCTTCCTGTCGATGGTGCGCTCGCCGCAACGGTAAGACCAGCAACATCTTAGCGAGAGTTTCGTGTCCTCATCCTCAGTCGAGCGCGAGGAGGGCTTGGCCTTCCTGCCCAAGTTCGACGCGGCCGGCCTCGTCACGTGCGTGACGACGGACGCCGTGAGCGGCGACGTGCTGATGGTCGCCCACATGAACGAGGAGGCGCTGCGCAAGACGGTGGCAACCGGCGAAGCCTGGTATTTCAGCCGCTCGCGCAATGCGTTGTGGCGCAAGGGTGAGAGCTCGGGCCAGACCCAGCGCGTGGTCGAGATGCGCACCGATTGCGACCAGGACGCGGTCTGGCTGCGCGTCGAGCAGACCGGCGCGGCCTGTCACACCGGCCGCCACTCCTGCTTCTATCGCAAGGTGGAGCGGGCTGAGGGCGAGGGCGCGCGGCTGGTGTTTGTCGAGGCCGACCGGCTGTTCGATCCGGCCGAGGTCTATCGCAAGTAGGCCAGCGACCTTCCTCCGGGTCTGTCCTGTCGTTCATTGGCCCGGCCGGGCCCAGCGAATTAACCCGCCATTAACCATACCCGCCGCATTTTGCCGGACGTTTCCGGCGCGTTCGTCTGCCAGCGAATCTGCAAACAGCGGGTCTTCCCATGTCGGTCGACGCATCCAACTCCTCGTCCACCGGTTTCCTCGATGGCGTCCGGGCGAAGGTCGCCGGCGCGATCAAGCAGGCCGCCGACAGCGTCGGCACCAGCTTCGAATATCTGCTGTCGACCGCCAAGATGGAGTCCGACTTCAATCCGACCGCCGGCGCCTCGACGTCGTCAGCGCGCGGGCTCTACCAGTTCATCGACCAGACCTGGCTGGGCACGGTGAAGGAAGCCGGCGCCGATCTCGGCTACGGCCAATATGCCGACGCGATCACCCGGACATCGTCGGGCGACTATACGGTCAGCGATCCCGCCATGCGGCAGGCGATCATGAAGCTGCGCGACGACCCGCAGGCGTCGTCCGCCATGGCCGCTGCGCTCACGCAATCGAACAGCTTCCAGCTCACCGGCAAGATCGGCCGCCGGCCGACCGATGCCGAGCTCTACATGGCGCATTTCATGGGCGTCGGCGGCGCCGCGAAGCTGATCACCAGCGCCCGGGAGACGCCGAACGCATCGGCTACGCAGATGTTTCCCGGTGCCGCCGCGGCCAACCGGCCGATCTTCTACGATCGCGACGGACAAGCCCGCAGCGTGTCCCAGGTCTATGCGGTGCTGAACACGCGCTATGCCGGCGCGGCCAATTCCTCGGCCACCCGGGGCGCGCTTGCACTTTACGGTGGGACGAATGTCGCGGCCAATGCGGCCGGCGGCGGCGCGCTGCCGACGACCGACACCGCAACCTTCCTGTCGATGTTTCCGGATGCGCGCGGCTCATCCCGGGCCGGCACCTCGACGACGGCCGACGCGTCGGCGGTCAGTCGGCCGGCGGATCCGATGTTTCGCTCGCTCTTCCAGGTCGACGGCCAGTCGAGCCAGGCGGTCTCGCCAACCGTGCGCGAGTTGTGGGGCCATTCATCGGTTGCCAGCGCGACCCCGCCGGAGAGCGGCAGTAACGATGCCAGCGGTAATGGTCAGCGCAGGCTCGACCTGTTCAGCGATCCGCACGGCACCTTCTCGGGCTGACGTGCCTGCAAAGGCCGTCGCGCGCGGCGATGAGCGATTGATCAAAAAGAACTATTTTTGATTTCCCGCCGCGGCTCGCGCCGCCGGCGGCGGCCGCATTTCCCCCGTCGGATCACGGCGAAATGCGGCGTTGAGTGGTAACATAGTATAGAACAACCTGCCGTCTTAACAAAACATCAACAAAACCAGCCACTTATGGTGAACGCTTTGTTAAGCGTCGTGGTTTATTTTCGGTGCTGTTGAGGCCCTCGTGGCCTTTGTCTGCAAGTTGCGTAAGCCGGAAAGACCATGATCGTTCGGCAGTTTCTCAGTTGGGTCAGAACCGCACCCGCCGGTGAGCGGGCAGAGGCCACCAGGGCGCTCGCGCGGGCGTGGTTGTTGTCGGATCTCTGCGACGAGGATCGCGGCGCCGCGGAGGGCGCGCTCCTCATGCTGTTGGACGATCCGTCGCCGCTGGTGCGGCAGGCGATGGCGGAGGTGTTCGCCCGCTCGGAGGAGGCGCCGGCCGCCATCGTCCAGGCGCTCGCCACCGACCAGGCTTCTGTCGCCGCCATCATCCTCGAATATTCGCCGCTGCTGATCGATGCCGACCTCGTCGACATCGTCGCGACTGGTAACTCCGAAACCCAATGCGCGATCGCGCGCCGCGTCGGCCTGCCGGCGCCGGTGTGCGCAGCGATCGCCGAGGTCGGCAGCGCCGCTGCAGCGCTCGAGCTGATCGAGAATGCTTATGCCGAGCTGGCGCCGTTTTCCTGGGACCGCATCGTCGAGCGTCACGGCCATCTCGCCGCCATCCGCGAAGCGATGCTGGTGCTGGACGATCTGCCGGCCGCGACGCGCGCGGCGCTGGTCGACAAGCTCTCAGAGACACTGGCGCAGTTCGTGGTCGCCAGGAACTGGCTCAGCGCCGACAGGGCAGGGCGCATCACCAATGAGGCGCGCGACCGCTCGACCATCACCATCGCGGCGCGCTCGCGCGGCGAGGAGCTGCGCGGGCTGGTCCAGCATCTGCGCGCGACCTCGCAACTCACCGCGGGTCTGATCCTGCGCGCGCTGCTCTCCGGCAATGTCGAATTGTTCGAGATCGCGCTGTCGGAGCTCGCCGACATGCCACGGGCGCGGGTGGCGGCGCTGCTCAACGATCGCGGCCGCGCCAGCCTGCAGGGGCTGCTGCGCAAGGCGGGCATTCCCGACACCACCTTCGACGCCTTCAGCATCGCGCTCGAGGTCTGCCGCGAGAACGGCTTTGCCGACACCTTGAGCGGGGCAGCGATCCTGCGCCGCAAGATGGTGGAGCGCGTGCTCACCCATTGCGCCACCGACCGCGACGCGGCGGCGCCGCTCTTGATCCTGCTGCGCCGCTTCGCCACCGAATCCGCGCGCGACGAGGCCCGTGAGTTCTGCGACGAGGTGATGGCCGAGGATTTCGTCGCCGGGCTGGAGTTCGGACTGATCGCGGCGTGAACCGTGTGCGCTGCCGTAGGGTAGGCAAAGGCGCGTCGCAGATATTGCCACGTTCGAGCGCGCTGGGGCGTCGTGCCCACCGACTTGCTGCAAAGACTGCCGATCCATGATGGGCACGCGACCGCCGCTTTGCGGCGGCGCTTTGCCCATCCTACGTGATCGCCATCCGATTACGGCTGATCGCTCGGCACGAGGCTCGGCGCCAGGATCGCTTCGAGATGCTCCGGCCGGTTGCGGTTGACCTGGATCAGATAGTCGTCCGCCACGCGGCGCAGCCGGCGGCTCAGTTCGCCTGCGACCGTCGCGCTGTCATACTTCGTATGATCATGCACGATCGCCTGGATCGCGTTGACGTGATGCTCGAACAGCTCGGCCGGGACCTTTTCGAGATCCGGCGCGTGCTCGATGATCCGGCAAAGGCTGTCGGCAACCTCGGCGGCGGCGGGATAGCCGAAGGTCGCGGCGTCGCCCTTGATGTCGTGTGCCGCGCGGAACATCTCCTCGCAGGCATCGTCGTCGAAGCCGGTCTTGAGGACTGCTGCATAGGCTTTCGTCAGGCGATCGGCCTCGGTGTCCATCCACGACTTGAACTCGCCGGACAGCCCTTCGAGCGCGGCTTCGGCACGCGCGATCGGATCGTCGAGATCCTTCTCTTCGGCGCGACGCAGCACCTTCTTCAGCGGATTGGGCTGGGTGATGACGTGATGCGAGGCGTAGGTCTTGACTTGGATCGCCGGGGTCTTGTCTTTTGCCATCTCGATATCCCCTGATGATGCCGACCAGCGCACTTCGACGCATCGCCCCGATTCATATCCGAGGAGCTTGGAGCGCTGGGCGCCGATCCCCGGATTGCGTTAACGCCGGCTCACTGCCGCGCCCCTAAACTGCGGAGCGCGCTTTATCCAGAAGTGACGGCTGCTGGAAAATCTCCGCCTCGCCGCCGATCCGGCGCTCGGGCCCGATATAGGCCGTGTTGGTGTTGCGGCGCCGGTCCGGGCCGAAATAGGTCTTTGTCTTGATGAAGGGGCGCGGATTGGCGACCACGTTGAGGATGCGCTGATACAGGCCTTTGGCCGAGATCGGCTTGGCGAGGAATTCCGTCACGCCGGCGTCGCGCGCGACGGTGACCCGGCGCTTCTCCGAATGCCCTGTCAGCATGATGATCGGCGCGTAGGGATTGCCCTTGGCTTCCGGCTGCCGGATCATCTGCGCGAGCTCGAGGCCGTCGAAGATCGGCATTGCCCAGTCGGTGATGACGATATCAGGCGAGAAATGAGTGTACATCTCGAGAGCGGTCGCGCCGTCCTCGGCCTCGTTGACCTCGCGGGCGCCGAACGAATGCAGCAATGTGCGCAGGATGCGGCGCATGTGCGGGTTGTCGTCGCAGACGAGAAAGCGCAGCTTGTTGAAGTCGATGCGATACATTTGGGCCGGCCCGGAGGGATCACCGGTGAAGGTGGTCAACGCGCATTAACCATACGGAGCCGCGGGTTAACAAAGCGTTGCGCGGGGCGGCTGAGGCGCAAAAAGGCGCGGACAACCGAGATGTCAGTAGCCGAACTGCTCGCTCAGGATCCGCTCTTCCAGGCTGTGGCCGGCGTCGAACAGCATCCGCATCGAGATCGTCTTGTCGGAAAGCACCTCGACCCGCTGGACGTTGCGGACCTCGTCATGGTCGGCCACCGCCGCGACCGGCCGCTTGTCGCCTTCGAGCACCTCGATGATCACATAGGCGGTGTTCGGCAGCAGGGCGCCGCGCCAGCGCCGCGGCCGGAACGCGCTGATCGGCGTCAGCGCCAGCAGCGCGGCGTTGATCGGCAGGATCGGGCCCTGCACGGAGAGATTATAGGCGGTGGAGCCCGCGGGCGTCGCGACGAGCACGCCGTCGGCGATCAGCTCCGGCATGCGCTCGCGCTCATCGATCAGGATGCGCAGCCGCGCGGTCTGTGCCGTCTGGCGGAACAGGTAGACCTCGTTGATGGCGTGGTGGATGTGAACGACGCCAGCGGCGTCGGTCGCTCGCATCAGCAGCGGATGGATCACCGATTCCTGTGCCGCTTCGAGCCGCCCGTGCAGATCGATCGTGCTGAATTCGTTCATCAGGAAGCCGACCGTGCCGCGATGCATGCCGTAGATCGGCTTTCCCGAGCGCATGTGGTCGTGCAGCGTCTGCAGCATCAGGCCGTCGCCGCCGAGCGCGACCACGACGTCCGCCAGGTCCGGATCGGAGTTGCCATAGAGCGCGGAGAGCTGCGTCAGCGCGGCCTGGGCCTCGGCACTCGGACTCGCAACGAAGGCGATCCGCTCATATCGCTTGGACGTGGTCATGCGTCGCAGGGCTCGCTGGTCGGTTGGCCGGTAACAGGCGCCGTGTCGTCTAGCCGACCTTGCCCGTGCTTGTCCATCGCGGCCGGTATCCTGGGGCAATGGGGCCGCGGTGAGGCTGATGTGGCCAGGACATACGCGCACGCGCCGAAGTCATCGGGGCGTCATTTTTCCTGCAGGCTCCGCACGGGATCCCAGGACGAGGAGCCGGTCCCCAGGGTTGCTTCCGCCCGCTCGGCGAAGAAGCGGCTCGGAGGATCGCTCGGTGCGCCCCGCGCGAAGCAGTCGGCCGCTTGCGGCAGCTCGCGGGCGCGCCAATGCGCGAGGCCTGTGGCATAGCCGGTGAGGAGGACCTGTTCCTCCGGCGTGAGCTCGGCTGCGCGGCCATGCAGCTCGTAGATCTTCAGCGACTGCTCGCGACCCTTGACCCGGATGGTGTCGAGCTCGCGCCAGGCGAACTCGGTGCCGGCGAGCGCGACCGTGCTCTCGGAGGCGATGATCGTGGTGCCATAGAACTTGTTGGCGCCCTCGAGCCGCGAGGCGACGTTCACGGCGTCGCTCATCACGGAATAGTTGAAGCGGCGCTGCGAGCCGAAATTGCCGACCAGCGCGGCGCCGCTGTTGATGCCGACGCGCTGTGCCACCTTGATGCCCTGGAACGCCGTCGACGTATTGTTGAGCTCGGCGAGCTTCGCCTTGCAGTCGAGCGCCGCGCGCGCCGCGCTGCGCGCATGATCGGGATCGTCGAGCGGAGCGCCGAACACGGCGACCACGGAGTCGCCGATGTATTTGTCGACATAGCCGTCGTGGCTTTCGATGACGTCGGTCATGGCCGAGAGATATTCGTTGGTGAGGGCCATGAGCTGCTCCGGCGTCATCTGCTCGGCGAGGCGCGAGAAGCCCTCGATGTCGGAGAAGAACACGGTGACCTCGCGGGTCTCGCCGCCGAGTTGCGGCAGCCGGCGCGAAGCGAGCATGCGGTCGATCTCGTGCGGTGCGAGGTAATAGGCAAAGCTCTTCTGCAGCAGCCTGCGGTCCTTGTCGGTGACCATGAAGCGATAGCCGGTGGTCGCTGCCAGCGCGAGCACGCCCGCTGCGAGCGGCTCCGCCAGGGGCAGCGCGTAGGCATGGTCGAAGAGAGCGGTTGCGAGCACGGTGTAGAGCAGGGCGGCCACGGCCAGGATGGCCGCTGCGGAGGCGGGCCGCAGCAGTCGGGCGAGCAGCGCGGCAAGCAGCGCGATGGTTGCGGCGATGGCGTAGATCGCAGGGCGTCCGAGTTCGGTTGCCGCGTCCTGCCGCACCAGATTGTTCACCGCC
Source organism: Bradyrhizobium sp. HKCCYLRH3061 (assembly GCF_051168015.1). Taxonomy (NCBI): domain Bacteria; kingdom Pseudomonadati; phylum Pseudomonadota; class Alphaproteobacteria; order Hyphomicrobiales; family Nitrobacteraceae; genus Bradyrhizobium; species Bradyrhizobium sp. HKCCYLRH3061. The sequence continues at coordinate 364,506 of NZ_JBNPUE010000002.1, read as the reverse complement.
GTGGCGTGGATGTAGACGCCGGCAATGGTGCTGCGGGCGAACGTCTCGGCGATCCTGCGCTCGTCCAGCACGCAGCGCGGCCGCCGCGCGCCCTCGGCACGGGTTGCGAAGCGCTTCGAGGTGAGCCGCCGATCCTCGATCCCGACGGTGCCGAGCAGGACGACCTTGCCGGCGAACTCGCGGCGGAAATAGTCCTTGTCGCCTTTCAGCGCGCAGGCGCGCAAGTCGGCGAACGAGTAGGTCGGAATGTCCTGGGCGCCGCCGGCAAAATTCAGGGTCATGGTGCTCGGCACGCTGCCGGGCACCTTGTACGCACCGAGTGTGACGCCGTCAGCGGCAATGAGCGGCGCGGTGCCGGTTGCGCGCCCCGCCAGTTCCAGCGCCATGCTCGGGACTGCCTTGCCGTCGACCGACAGCGTCAGCGGATGGCGGCGGACGACATCGTCGCTGTCAGTATAGGTGTTGAGCGGACGAAGATTCTGCTGCTGGCGCACCGCGATGCGCTGGCCGGGCGCGGGCAGGATCGGCGGCTCGGCAAAGATCTCGCCCAGCACCACCTTGCCGCCGGCGGCCGCGGCAGCGAGCGCGCGCAGGAAGTCGCGATCGAAGCCGCGCGTCTTCTCGCCGAGGGTGCTGTCGCCGAGCGGAATCTCCGACTGCTCGATCGACGTCTGGAACACGATGTCGAAGCCGACCACCTTGGCGCCGCCATCGAGCACGGCCGTCATCACGCGGCCGATCTCGCCGGTCCATGTCAACAGCGGCGCACCCTTGAAGGGGGGCGCCTGGTAGCTCTCCTCGTCGACCGCGATCACCACCGCCGGACTCGCCGCCGCATCGTGACGGTTGCCGAAGGTCTCGAAGCGCAGCCATGTCAGCGCATCCAGCGACAGGCCGCGGCCGCGCTCGAAGACGGGCGACACGAACAGGCCCGCGCACGCCAGCGCGATGGCGATGACGGCAAGCGCGTCGCGCGTCCGGCGTCCGATCGCCACCGACAAGAGCTTTCGGCTCAGTTGAACCGGATCAATCGCCCGACCGCGGGTCCAGGGCCCGCCTTGGCCTGCGCGTCGACCTTGAACACGATCCGCAGGTTGCTGAAGCTCGCGACATAGGTGCCGCCGGGCGTGAGCGGGTGGCTGGTGCCGGCGAAATCGTAGAATCGTCCCTTGTATTGCCGGCCCGAGAGCTCGACCTGCTGGCGCTCGCCGGGCTGGTCGAGGCGCTCGACCACCAGCGAGCCGCGGCCCTTGGCCTCGAAGATGGGCGACGCGCTGTAGATGATCGCCTGCGCCACCGGTGCGCTGTCCGGTCCGACGCTGCGCACGATCGTGGCCGCGACCTCGCTGGTCTCGCGCGAGGTGGCCTGTGCGTGGCTGGCGTCGCAATTGACGATGTCGCTCTTGAGCGTCGCGCCGTCGACCGTGCTTTCGCCGGGGCCGACGGTGACGCTGCCGGCGCCGTTGACCGTCTCGCGCCGGCACGATTTGAGGTAGCTCATCACCACGGCGCCATCCGGGCCAAGCTTGATCACCTGGCCGGGCGCCACATAGTCCATCAGCTCGGCGCCGGCCACATCCCCCTGGACGTCCTCGACCAGCGCCGCCGGCGGGCCTGCCCAGGCCGCCGGCGGTCCAATCACGACCGGTCCGGCGAGCCCGGTGAGGGCTGCGATGATGAGCGTCGGCAACTTCATGATGAACTCCGTGATCGCGATCGGCGGCGCGCCTCTTGTCCCAAACCTGGGTGTCCCGGTGATGGGACGTCGGAAGCGCTGGAGAGGTTCGAGCCCATAACACACCTGAGGGGACCAGGCACGGGTGCTGATGTGACCTGGATCACGGAAGAGTTGCTTGAGCTTGCTCCCAAGCCGCGGTTCATGCGCTTGCAGAAATGGCGAGTTACGCCAACCGCCTGGTCGAGGGAGTGAGCTGATGGCAGGTTTGAGATCGTCCGTCGCGTGGCCCGGTCTGATGGTCTTGGCCTTGACGACAGTGCTCGCCGGGCCGGCCCTGCACGCCGAGGACGCGCCACCGGCGGCGCAGGACGCCGCAGCGCCGGGGTCACATCGCACCGGCTCGGCTGGAAATCGCGCCGCGAGCCCGCCCGGCTCAGCATCGACCGCCGAGCAGCACAAGCTGCCGCCGGACTCCACCACGACGCAGAAGCTCGAACTGCCCGGCCGCACGCTGTCGTTCACGGCGACTGCCGGTTCGATCCGCCTGTTCGACGACAAGAGCGAGCCGCAGGCCGACATCGCCTACACCTCCTATCAGCTCGATGGCGCCGATCGCGCCAGCCGCCCGGTGACCTTCTTCTTCAACGGCGGCCCTGGCGCCTCATCCGCCTATCTGCAACTCGGCAATGCCGGTCCGTGGCGGATCGGAATCGATGCGGCCAGCGTGACGCCCTCGTCGAAGCCGGAGCTGATGCCGAATGCAGACACCTGGCTCGACTTTACCGATCTCGTGTTCATCGATCCCGTCGGGACCGGCTACAGCCGTTTCGTCGCGACCGGCGACGAGGTGCGCAAACGGTTCTTCTCGGTCGATGGCGACGTGCGTTCGCTGTCGCTCGTGGTGCGTCGCTGGCTGGAGAAGCACGACCGTCTCGCATCGCCCAAGTTCATCACGGCTGAGAGCTATGGCGGCATTCGCGGTCCGAAGATCGTCAACAACCTGCAGCATGACCAGGGCATCGGCATCAGCGGCCTGATCCTGCTGTCGCCGCTGATGGATTTTCGCGACTATTCCGGCTCGAGCCTGATGCAATATGTCGCGAGCCTGCCGAGCTATGCCGCCGTCGCCAAGCAGTTGAAGGGGCCGGTGACCCGCGCCGATCTTGCCGACGTCGAGCGTTACGCCAGCGGCGAGTTCCTGCTCGACCTCGTCAAGGGCGAGGCCGATGTGGAAGCAACCAATCGGCTCGCCGACAAGGTCGCGAGCCTGACCGGCATCGACCAGGCGGTCAGCCGCAGGCTGGCCGGGCGCTTCGACGTCTCGGAGTTTCGCCGCGAGTTCGACCGCAAGAACGGCCGCATCACCGGCCGCTATGACGGCTCGGTGCTCGGCATCGATCCCTATCCGGATTCGAGTCGGTCGCGCAGCTCCGATCCATCGGGTGACGTACTCACTGCGCCGCTGACCAGTGCGGCGGTCGAGCTGACGACGCGCAAGCTGAACTGGCGCCCCGAGGGCTCCTATGAGCTGCTGAGCGGAGCCGTGAACCGGTCATGGGATTTCGGCCGCGGCACCAGCCCGCCGGAGTCCACCGCCGAGCTCCGGCAGATCCTCGCGCTCGATCCCAAGCTCAAGCTGCTGGTCGGCCACGGCCTGTTCGATCTCGCCACGCCGTATTACGGCTCGAAGATCCTGCTCGACCAGCTGCCCGCCTTCGCGCGGCCGCCGCGGGTCAAGCTCGTGGTCTATCCCGGCGGGCACATGTTCTATTCCCGCGACGACGCGCGCAAAGCGTTCCGCGGCGAGGCCGAGGCGCTGATGAAGTAGGCCAAGCAAGTAGCCCGGATGAGCGCAGCAATATCCGGGTTCACACGAGCTGGGTGCGAGAACCCGCGTATCGCTGCGCTCACCCGGGCTACGCACCATGTTTGCGCCTACGCGTCCTTCTTCCGGCGCCCTTTCGGATATTTCCGCTCCATCTCGGCCTTCACCACGCGTTCGGGCCGCACCCGTGCGCCCGCGAGCCAGATCTCGCTGACGCCGGACTTGGTGCGGACTCGCCTGACCGCCTCGCCATGGCTGGCATAGCCGGCCGCGTGCACGATGCGCCCGGTATCGCGTCCGGTCACCTCGATGCGGGCGGCATCGAGGAACGGGTTGATGAACACCGGATTGGCGACCATGACCCTCTCGCCGAACGGGACGAGATCGACGGCGCCCCACAGCGTCCACCAGCGGCCGGTCCAATCGCGCGTCCTGCGCGACGGTGCGCCATGGGTGGCGAAGGCCTGCAGGATGAACTTGACGCCATTGGCCCAGCCGGGCGCCCAGCCGTCGACGGCATTGGTCAGCACGGTGATCGTGATGTCGCGCGCGGGAATGACCGAGGTGCGTGAGATGTAGCCCTGAAAGCCGCCGCCATGGCCGAACCAGTCGAAGCCGGCGGTCGTCCCGCTCATGAGCGCCAGGCCGTAATAGGCCTCTTCGACGTCCTGGGGCACGCGCCATTGCCGCCGGATCATCTCGCGCCGGCTCGCGACCGACAGCAGGCTCTTCTTCGCGTTCGGGGCGAGCTGGGCGAAGAAGCGGGCGGTGTCGGCTGCCGTCGCGACCACGCCGGCCGCGGCCATGATCGCGTTGGTCGGATTGTCGCCGGGAATCACGACGCGGCGGCCCACGGGGACGGTGCGCGAATGACCGCGCGCGAACGGGACACCCTTGCCGAGCAGCGTCATGTCCGGCGCGCTTTCACGCAAGGCAAGTGGCGTCATGATCTCGCGCTGGAGCCAGGTCGGGTAGGGCTCGCCGGTGATCGCCTCGATGACTAGGCCGAGCAGGCCGTAGCCGTGGTTGGAATATTTGAAGCGGCTGTTGGGATCGATCGCCGGCGGCAGCTTCAGCTCCGCCAGCAGCTCATCCTTGTCGAGATAGGAGCGGCCGTCGGTGAACTGGCCGGAATCCTTGCCGTCGCGGATCAGGCCCGCCGTGTGCGACAGCAGCTGGTTCAGCGTGGCCGCGGCGACGTCCGGATGCAGATCCTTGACGTATTGTCCGACGGTGTCGTCGAGCTTCAACCGCTTCTGCTCGCGCAGGCGCATGAGGGCTGCGGCGGTGAACGCCTTGGTGTGCGAGGCGATGCGGAAGCGGTGCCGCGGCGTCAGCTTCTCGCCGCTGTCGAGATTGGCGTGGCCGTAGGCCGCCTCCAGGACGATCTCACCGCGATGGGCGATCGCAAGGATGCAGCCGGGCTGCTCGGAGACCGCGACCTGAAAGGCCAGCCAATCCTTGATGTAATCGAGTGCTGCGCCAAGCCAGGGCTCCACGAGGCAATCTCCTGTCCAAAATACGTGATGAAAATGAACTGCGAGACATCCTATCCATAGCGGACGAGGGACATGGGACAAACGAAAATGGCGCAACCCTTTCGGGTTGCGCCACTGTCGAGATCGGAGCTGCTCCGATCGCGCCGTCAGTAGACGAGGCCGGTGCCCGGCTGTTTCTCCAGCGCGTCGGCCAGCGAACGATATTCGGGGCTGTTGGTGCCGGCGAGCTGTGCGACCTTGTCGAGGTGGTACTTGGCCTGCTCGCGGTTGCCCTGTTCGAGCTGCCACAGGCCGTAATACTGCCAGGTGCGCACGTGGTTCGGATCATCCGCCAGGGCCTGCTCGTAGTACTGCTTGGAGGCCTGGTAGTTGCCGAGCTTGCGGTAGGAGTAGCCGATCAGGTTGGCGACGTCGGCGACGTCCTCTCGGTTCAGCGCCTTGAGCTGCTGGATCGCGGTGGTGTAGTCGCCGCGATCATAGATCGAGGTGTAGGCCGTGCGATAGGCCGCCAGGAACTTCGGATCTTCGATGCTCGAGCTCTTGTCCTTCTTCTTCTTGCCCGAATCCGACGCCGGCGGCGCAGACGGGGTATCGCTGCCCGCGGCATAGGCCTTCGACAGAAGCAGCGGCCCGGAGGCCACGGCCATCGAGAACAGAGCCAGCGTGGCAATCCTGATCGCAGACTTTTTCATTCGTATCTCCCGAGTTGTCGATCCAACAGGTGACTGCGTACGGAGAAGAACTCCCGCAGCTGCGAAATATTCCCGGCCATTTGCGCGGATTTTGCGCCGCGATCGGTGCATTATACGGACGACATGATGACAGACCAGTCACCTCGATGACTATCCCTTCATGTCCATGAACTGAAAACACCGCTTTACTTCAGGGTGGGTTCAGTGCCGGTTCCCTATCGTCGTCTCCATGATCACGAGCCCATCCGGACTGGATGGTGCCTCCAGATCTTCACATCACGGAGATGACCATGCTGAAGTCAATGTCTGTTGCGCTGCTCGCCGCGTCGATCCTGGCTGCGCCCGCGTTCGCCGCTGGTCCTGCAAAAACCGATACGTCCGCGAAGTCCAGCCAGACCACTGGCACCGCGAAGACCGATGTGAGCAAGACCGATGCGGCCAAGACCGACGCCACCAAGCCGGGCGCGATGCAGGCCGGCGACAAGGCCAACGAGATGAAGCCCACCGTCGGCAAGACGAAGACCAAGCCGCATGCCTCGCTTGTCCGCCACAAGCATCGCCACGTCGCGCATCTCAGCCATCACAACAAGGTGAGCCTCAAGCGCGTGACGCCGGCGACCCGCCGCGGCTGATCCGGCCACGGCCTGGCCAAGCCAGATCTGATCGTCGACCGCCGGAGCGCCAGAGCGCTCCGGCGGTCGCGGCTTGACGAAGGCGTGAGCCGGGACGGATTTCCCGGGTGTCGGCTTTGAGCTAGAACGACCGCGGGATTGGCTTGCAAGAGTTGGGCGCCGTGGGGATGGGGAGATCGAGCTGGTGGCCGGCGACCGTGCTGGCGCTGCTGTTGGCCGGCTGCGCGAGCGGCGGTCCGGCCGCGTTCATGAGCGAGGACAATCGCGGCATCGCCTATACCGGTGATCGTGGCGTCGGCAGCCAGCCGTTTCCGACCAACCACCGCAGCGAGATCCTTTCCTATCTGAGGACCTACCTGAACAATCCGGTCGGGGTGCGCGACGGCGTCATGGCGGAGCCGGTGCAACGGACGGTCGGTGGCCGGCTGCGTTATGTGAGCTGTCTCCGCTATGCGGCGCGCGAGTCCGACGGCAGCTACCGTCCGGCGCAGGAGCGGGCGGCGGTGTTCGTCGACGGCCGGTTCGACCGCCTGGTCGAGGATGCCGGCGAGCTCTGTGCCGGGTCGACCTACACGCCATTCCCGGAGCTGGCCGGCCTCACGCGTTAGGCCGCGGCGTTTTCGACGGCCTGCCACGTCGTCGCAGCGCCTTGCCAAGCGGTTCGTCCGATCACAAATCAGGGACGGGCCGAACGCTTTGTCGCCTTGCGGCGACCAAATGTCGGGCGAGGCGTCAGCTTCACGAAATATTCGGGAAGCCTATGGAACAAAAGGCCTTTGTTGCCCTCTGGTGACACCGCAGCAGCAATCACAGCTGCGTCACCGCCACCGGGCAACCCAAATGCGGCCATGATGTTCGATAGATGTCGCAAACGAATAACGGGGACGTCCCATGAAGCGGTTTTTGATCAGTGCAGTGGCCTTGACCACCTTGGCTGCCCCGGCTTTCGCCGCCGACATGCCTCCGCGCACCTACACCAAGGCGCCGGTCTACACGCCCCCTCAGGCGATCTACAACTGGACCGGCTTCTATCTCGGTGGTCACCTCGGCGGTGCCTTCGCCGGCAACAACAGCCTGGAAGGCAACAACGGGCGCTTCCTCGGCGGCGTGCAGGGCGGCTTCGACTACCAGTTTGCCCCGAACTGGGTGCTCGGCATCGAGGCCCAGTACAGCTGGATGGACCGCAACACGACCAATTTCGGCTTCCCCGGGGCGACGGTCGTGACCTCGACCGGCGCCAACCAGCTCGGCTCGGTCACCGGCCGTCTCGGCTACACCTGGGGACCGGCGTTGCTCTACGCCAAGGGCGGTTACGCCTGGCGGGACGGCAACAATCTCGGGGTGAGCGTCGCCGGCGTGCCGACGGGCTTCACCACGTCCGGCAATACCAAGGACGGCTACACCGTCGGCGCCGGCCTCGAATACATGTTCGCGCCGAACTGGTCGGCCAAGGCCGAATACCAGTACTACAATTTCGGCAATACGACCTTCACGGGCGGACCGGCTCCGGTCGTGGGCAGCCGCTTCAACGGCGACGAGCATACGGTCAAGGTCGGCGTGAACTACCGCTTCGGCTGGGGCGGGCCGGCCGCCAGCAAGTACTAAGCGAGGTCGCGAGCCCCTGGCCGACGGCTTCCGGGTCGAGCGTATCGCGCCTCAATTCCAACACGCCCGCGCCGTCTGGTGCGGGCGTGTTGTTGTCCGGCGGGTGGCCGGCGATGGTTTCGAGGACGCTCACGCGGTGCGAAAAAATTTTCAAACCTTCGTGAAACTTTCGCCATCAGTTGATATTATCAGTCCGCCGGTTTGATGGATCATCCCACATGCGTATCTTGGTGTCCGTGCTGTTGTTGTCGGCGGCTGTTTTGCCGTGCTCCGCCCAGACCGTCCTGAAGTCCGAACCGTTGATGCTGGCCCCCTACGAGGTGGCGCTGGTGCAAACCGCGTCCTGCCCGTCGGGCAAGGTGCTGAAGGTGACCGGCGCGATCCGCGGCGTCAGCCGCAAGCGCGCCTGTGTCGCCCTTCCGGCCGAAACGGTATCGCTGGCGACGGCGACGCCCTGAGAACGGGCTTCATGGCGACCTTCCAGCGGGCAGCTCCGGCTGCCCGCTGATCGCGGGTCTGTCTGTCGAAAAATCCTTGATCAAGGCAAGTCGTCCGCGGGAGCGGACGGGCATGAATGCGTGAATGTCTTCTGCCGGCGGCTTCGGTCTGGGCACGCCGAGGCTCCGGGATCAGCCGTGCACAGAGCCTATGGTATCGTCCAAGGCGCGCTTCCGCCGCAGCCGCTCAGGATGCGAACGGGATGTTGAACTCCTGCTCGGCTTCGGCACGGTTCTGCCAGGGATCTTCCTCGGGCTCGGCGGCGCAGGGCCGGATCTCGTAATCATTGTCGAGCTGCAGATGCGCGGTCGATCGCGCATTGATCATCACGTCCACCACCAGCCCACTCTGCCGCGCCAGCCTCCAGACGTCTCCCTCGGTCGGATAGGCATTGCTCAACTTGGCGTCGTTGCAAAACAGCGCGTAGGGCATTCCAAACAGCTCCGGAGAAGCGAAGGATGAACCGAGAATGAACGGCACGTGCAGCGAGACACTGGCGCGCCTGAGGCAGGAAAGGGGCCTTTTCGGGCGGCCGAGTCGTAAACGAGTCCTAAATTTTTGAAAAAAGAATCCGTGGGACTCCGGGGCTAGAATCGCCAGATGGTTAAGCCCATGGGAACCGATCTCCACATCTTCTGCGGGCGGATCCAGCTGACGCTCGCCTTTGGGCTGCTGCTCGCCTTCGTCGCCAATGTGGCGCTGCTGTGCGCCTGGCTGTGAGCCGGCGTGTCGATTGCGGATACGTTTGTGCACCCTCGGCCATCGGAGATCCTTGGCGCGGTCGCCTTTAGTCCTCAGGGAGGGCGCTCCGTCCGGCCGATGCTTTCAGGCGCGCGAGTGTCGCGCTGAAATATTCCTGACGCTCCCGATTGAAGCGCTCCTGATGGGCCCGGAAGCGTGCGACGCGGGCGCGAATCTCCGCCTGCATGTCGCGCTGGAGATCGAGCTGCGAGGCGATGCTTGTGAAACGCTCCGCAGGGACCGGGCTCGCGGTGGCGAACGAAGCCTCGGACGCGATGGAGTCGGGCGCTCTCGGCCTTGCAGGCTCCCCCACAGCATCGGGGATTTCAACTTGCACGTTGCCGCCGCGACGTGTCTCGGTTTCGACGGTGTTGGCCATCACGTGCTCGACAGCGGCATGCGTCGGGCGACCGGCCACGGCCTGCTGCGGTGTGATGGGGGTGCCGACCGGAACGGTCGGCAGCTCGAACTGGGCGAAGTCGGCGGGCTTGCCGGTGACCGACTGCACGAAGGCCATGGTCTGCGCGATCAGCGCATCACGCTCTTCTTTCCACGTCATGACGCTTGTCCCCCGATGCCTCAATTGCAACAAAAGCGGCTGACGAAATCAAGTTGAAGACCAGTGACTTCTGGGGATAAGCAGGAGTTCTAGGTGAGATGTGACAACAATATTGCCACAGTCTGAACCCGTTTCGTCCCCACCCGCCAAAGGCGATACCGGAAATCCAGTCGCGTACAAATGGTTCCTAAGCGGCGGGTTTTTCCGGAGCTCTTCTTGACAGAGGAGGGCGGCTCGCCCCTATGACCGAGCCGCCCCGGACTTCGGGGATCATCTGCTCGCAACCTTCGTGCACCGTCCGGGCACTTCGCAGTCTTCGATGGACAACCCTTCACGCTCCGAGCGGTCGCGCAAGGCCGCGCTCACCGCCGCCCTCACCATCATCGCCCGCGATGGTCCGGGGCGGCTGACGCTCGACGCCATCGCCCGCGAGAGCGGGCTGAGCAAGGGCGGCCTGATGCACCAGTTTCCCAACAAGGAAGCGGTGCTCAAGGCTCTGCTGGAACAGCAATTCCTGCATTTCGACGAATTCGCCAGCAGGTACAGGGCTGAAGCCGGCAAAGCGGCTGATCAGCCCGAGCTCGCGACGCAGATCGCGATCTCGCGGGAGCTGATCGCACAGCAATATTCGGTGGCGCAGGCCATGCTCGGGGCCCTCGCCCAGGAGCCGGGATTGCTGGCCGATGCCCGTGCCAAGGATGCCGAGAGAGTTGCCGAGATCCGCGGCGAGGCCGATGACGCCGATCTCGCGGTCCTGCGATGGGCGGCGGCACGTGGGCTTGCCTTGATGACGATGCTGCGCGTCTCGCCGCTGGAGCAGCCGGACCTGGACCGTCTGTTTGCCCGCCTGCTCGACGACCAGCAATGGACTGCATTCCGGCAGGCCGGGACGACCGGGGAGCGGTGACACCCTCGAGCTCGGCGCCATCTCCAGCCTTGGACGGTTCGATCTGAGCGAAGTCGGGCTGGCTTGCGTCCGATGGCGCTCGATGCCGCCGGAAGTCCCTGTCGACCGCGCATTCCTTCTCATTCGATTTGCTATTTACAAACCGTCTAGTCGGTTTATAGAGATGATCATGTGAGGCGCTGGCAACGGCGCCGCAGTCGTGGAGAAGGGGATGAGGAGTCGATTTCGGATGTCCGGCTTCGCTGCGATCGCCGCAGCGGGCCTCTGCGCGGGGTGCAACACGGTGACGCCGGTGGCCTATACCGGAGTGGCGTCGGCGCGCTATCTGGCGCCCAACGCATCCGATCCATCGGGCCGGGTGCCTTACCGCTACGCGGCCGCCGCCGACTGGCGCAGCTACGACAAGGTGACACTCGATCCGGTCGTGATCTATCGCGGCGCGGATCACCAGTTCGGCGACATGTCCGATCGGGACAAGGCTGCGCTTGCCGCCTACATGCAGCAGCGTTTCCTGGAAAGTCTCTCGACACGCTTCCAGATCGTCCATCAGCGTGGGCCGAATACCCTGCGCCTGCGGCTGACCCTGACCGGCGCCGTCGCCAACACGCCGGTGCTCGGCGTCGCCTCCCGCTTCGATCTCGCCGGAGCCGTCTACAACGGCGTGCAGAGTGCACGCGACGGAGAAGGACTACTGACCGGCTCGGTGTTCTATGCGGCGGAGATTTTCGATGCCGCGAGCGGGCGACTGCTTAGCGCCTTCGTCAGCAAGCAATATCCCTCGCCCTACGACATCAAAGCCAGCGTTGGTGCGCTCGCGGCCGCCGAGGCCGGAATCGATAAAGGCGCCGAGGCCCTGGTCGCACAGCTCCAGTGAGCGGGCCGTGCGAACGATCGCGCCGCGCGGGCAGATGGCACCGCATCGGACGAGCGCGTGGCTCGAGGCCATGGAGACAATGAGGTCCCTGGACATGACATTGAGATTCGTTCTGCGCGTCGGGTTGCGCATCGTCGTCAGTCTGCTGCTGTCGATGGCGGAGGGCCGTGGTCACGCCGCTCCCGTCGGCGATCCGGTCGGCACATGGTTGACCGAGGACGGCCGCGCCCGCGTCCGCATCGAGCGCTGTGGCGCGATGGCCGACCGCGTCTGCGGCTACATCGTCTGGATGAAGGAGGTGGCGGATGCCAAGGGGCAGCCGTTCCGCGACCGGCTGAATCCCGATCCGGCCAGGCGCGGCCGTCTGCTGCTCGGCCATCAGATGCTGCTCGGCCTGAAGCTGAACGCCGACGGCCGCCACAGCGGCGAGGTCTACAACGCCGAGGACGGCAAGACCTATGCTGTCTCGATCTGGCGCGATGACCCGAAGATTCTGGCGGTCAAGGGCTGTCTGCTCGGGCTGTTCTGCGCGACGCAAGGTTGGGCGTTGGTCACTGATCAGGTGCCCGGCCAACTCATCGGAGCGACCGGCGAGGGCGGCGGGCCGTTGCCGGATCCAGAGTGGACTGCGCCCAGGCCGCCGTCGGCGAGCGGCATCGCCAAGCCAGCCGCCAGGACGAGGGCGAATTGACGCCTAAAGCCGGTGACAGCCATTGCCGCAGCAAATCCCAACTGCACGGAAGCTGGTGCCGGCTGAGGGGATTGAACCCCCGACCTTCGGTTTACAAAACCGCTGCTCTACCGCTGAGCTAAGCCGGCGAAGGCACATTGGTGGCGCAGATCTCGTCGTCAGTTTGCGACGAGGTCTCGCGAAGCGCGGTGTTCCTACCAGAGTTGATGCAGTCCGGCTACTCCCCGCGTGAGCGCCGCTTCTCCCATCAGCCCAGCAAAAAGGGCGGCCGTTGGGCCGCCCCTGTCGGAGCCGATCGTCGAAGCCGCTCCGGCTCGATCTTTACTGGCAGATGTGCATCAGCCCGTCGCTGCCCTTGAACATGGTGCCGGGGCGGCAGACCAGGCCGTTGCGGGTCGCGTAACTGTTCCAGTCGCCATAGTAGCCGTTCGGGCCGCGATCATAGCTCGGTTGGCCGTAAGAGGGGCCGGGACCGTAGGCATAGGCGTCGGCGGTGCGGAACGGCGCGGTGGCGATGGCGCCGGCGGTTCCGATGGCTGCGCCAGCAACACCTGCGGCGGCCCCCACGGCACCCGCCGCGACGTCAGCCGGCCAGAAGCCGGTGCCGCGGCGATTCCAGTCGTTGTTCCAGCCATTGTTGGTCCAGCCGGCGTCGGCGCGCTGCTGCTGCATCATCGCGCCGTCGTGGCGGGCCATGTGGTGGCGGTGGTGCATGTCGCGCGCCATGGCCGGGCCGGCCAGCGCGGTCGCGAGAACAGCAGCCCCGAGAATTGCAGATCTGATCATGGATGACTCCGTCGTTGCGCCCCAACTCCTAAGTTCCTCCGGCCGCTGCCGTTCCGCGGTCACGCCGTTTTTCACGACGGCCGGCGGTGCGCGTTGTCGACACTGATCGCGATCGTCGCGTGCGGGGGTAGCGGCACGCCGGGCGGTTGAGGGAGCCGTCGGGCTGGTGACATCCACGATTGGGCTGCGCACGATGGTCGCGACCGCGCGGGCTGATGATCAGGCATTAACCCTCACGCGTGAACCCGACCGGAGCTTTAACCCGGAATGATGGCTCGCGCGTTAGTCTTACCGGCAGATTGATGTGCGCGTTTAACCCATCAGGGCGCGCGTTGCGGTATTTGTAGGACGGCAACCGGGGCGTGAATTCATGCGTATTGCAACGGCTTTTGTGATTGTGATCGGGACCTCTTCCGCAGCGCTCGCGAGCGAAGGCTTCGAGATCGTCATTCCCCAGCGACCCGGCGTGCCCGTCGTCATCGACGGCATTGATGCCTCCTATGCTGTCGTCGAAGGCCAGTCCAGTCTCGGCAAGGGTCAATACATGCAGCCCACGATCTATGGCGGCCGCACGGTCCCGCCCGAGCCATATGTCGGCCATTACTATCCGACCCTCGGAGCGAGGCCCGGCTATGGCCGGATGGAGATCGAGCCGCCGGCCGATCGCAAGCTGCCGAAGCCCGCCGAGAGCTATTCCCGCTCGTGGGGCGCTCAATCCCAGATGCAGCCGCCGGAGCCGACGGTGCCGATGTATCCGCCTGCCGTCATCCTGGCTCCGCCCGATGGTGATCCACCCGGCTATCCCAATCGGCCGCCGGCCTACCGCCGCTAGCGAGCAACTCACCATCGACAGCCAAACACAAGCAAGACAAGCAAGAACAGATCAACAGGAGAGAGTTATGCGTGGAGTAATTTCAGGACTTGTCGCGATTGCCGGTCTCGCCGTCGCCGGCAGCGCACCGGCCGCGGCCTGCGGCGCCACCGCCTGCGGCCCGTGCGGCTACGCCACCCCCTGCGCGCCGCAGGTCACCTATCAGCCGACGGTCACCTATCAGCCGACCGTGACGTATCGGCCGCAATATTTCTATCAGCCCGGCTACACCTATGGCCACGGCTGCGGCGCCTGCGGCGCGAGCTATGAGCGGCTGTCCGAGCCGACCCGGCAGTATTATTACGTCAACCAGGGGCCGACCTACAGTGGTCCAGGCGCCTTCGCGCCGTATCCGGCCTATGAGGAGCAGGCGCTGCCGGTCTACAGCTATCACCATCGCCGCCACGCCTATCGCTGGGGCGCCTCCCCTTACTATCACGGCCAGCGCGTGCTGCGCCGCTACTACTGATCAGCCGGACATTCGTTCAGGCCAACGCCCGTGCGCCTCGGCGCGCGGGCGTTTGATCATTTCGGCATCAATCCGATCCGGGTCGCGCCGATATAGAGCGCGAGCACGGCGGCATTGGAGACGTTGAGGCTCTTGATGGCGCCGGGCATGTCGAGCCGTGCCACGACGCTGCAGGTCTCGCGCGTCAATTGCCGCAGGCCTTTGCCCTCCGCGCCCAGCACCAACGCGAGCGGCTCGCGCAAGGCGACCGCCGCGATGTCCTGCTCGCCCGCGCTGTCCAGCCCCACCGTCTGGAAGCCGCGCTCGTTCAGGCGCGTCAGGGCGCGAGCGAGGTTCTGCGCCGTGATGATCGGCACCAGTTCGAGCGCACCGGAGGCTGATTTGGCCAGCACGCCGGTGGCCTCCGGGCTGTGGCGGGCGGTGGTCACGATCGCCTTCACGTCGAATGCTGCCGCCGAGCGCAGGATGGCGCCGACATTGTGCGGGTCGGTGATCTGGTCGAGCACCAGGATCAGCCCCTCGGCCGCGAGCGTGTCGATGTCCGGCGAGGGCAGGGGATCTGCCTCCGCCAGCAGGCCCTGGTGCACGGCGTCCGGACCGAGCCGCTGGTCGATCTGGCTGGGGCGCACGATCTCCGGCGTCACCCTTGTTTCGATCCGCTCGTCGGCGAGCCGCCGCGCAGCGTTCTCGGTCAGGTAAAGTTTGCGAATCCTCCGCTTCGGATTGGCCAGCGCCAGGGTCACGGTGTGCCAGCCATAGAGAATGACGGGGCCATCCGAGCCGTGGTCGCGTTCACGCCACGGCTGCGGCCGCTCGAATCCGCGCGGTTTGCCGGAGAATTTGCCGCCCGGACGGCGAAAAGGGGGCTTTCGGTCGCGTTCGCTCATGGCACGAGCTTCTGTCACGGCCTGCGGATTCTGGCAATTTGGCACCGCTCAGGCGGGAAAATTCGTCGTCCCTTGGTTGACTTCGAGGGGCGGGTTCGATCATAAGGGCCCCGGCCGCGCGCGCCCGCTCATCCGGGCCCCGCGGTCTTACCGTCTCCATGGCGCTGATGGTCCCCGACGCTGCTGTTCCGCGGCCGGCCCGAATTGCCATCGATACGGGGGAGTGTCCCGAGTGGCAAAGGGAGCTGACTGTAAATCAGCCGCCTCATGGCTTCGCAGGTTCGAGTCCTGCCTCCCCCACCATCTACTGCCTTTCAGCTCGACGAGATTTTTCGAGGGCAATGGACCCCCTTAGCCATTGTTTCGCTGCAGACCGTGCGTCGAAATATATGCCTCGCATCTCGGGCCCGGCGGTCGGTCGCGATATTCATTGGATCCTTCGTTGTTCCTTGATGCCGGGGCGGCGATTGCTCACGGCCGTCGTGGCGGGCCGGCGTGGCAATGGCGTGCGACTGATCGCCTGTTGCCGTTCCGCTGTGTCGCTTGAGGGCCCATCTCACTTAATGCCGCGGAAGCGGTCCATATTGAAGACAAACACGAAAAACTCGACATTCTCCGAGGCGAGATTTTTCTTTGTGAAACAAATAGCTGACTTTAAATCACCGCCTCGGCTTTACTTCATTCCCACTGCTTTGATTTTGCTTCAGATTCTGAAATCTCCGCTCCGGAGAATATGGCGGAGCGTAGCTATTCTGCCACAACCGGTCGATTTTTCGCCGCAACTGTGGCGAGTCACATTGCGAGCCGATCTCGGGTTTGTTATCGGTTCCCTATGTTGAAGATCGTATATACACCCATTTTCATATGTGTTGTGGGAATGAGCTTCAGCCCGGCATTGGGCGCTGAGCCGTTCACCATCCAGGATGCCATCAACCAGGCGGTGAAGACCAATCCCGGTGTAGGGGAGGCCGCCGCCAACCGGCGGGCCACCGAAGCCGAGCTTCGCCAGTCCCAGGGTACGCTGCTGCCGCAGGTCCGGCTCGACGCGAGCGCCGGGCCGGAGATGCTCAAGCAATATGTCTCGCCGGCTCCGAGCAATAATGGCCGCTACCTGCGCGGCCGCGAGGCCGGCGTGGTGGTCCGTCAATTGCTGTTCGATGGCTTTTCGTCGATCAATGAAGTGTGGCGCCAGGCGGCGCGGGTCGATGCCGCCGCGTATCGCGTGCTGGAGCGAACAGAGCTGATTGGTCTCGATGCCGCCGAAGCCTATGTCGACGTGGTGCGCTACTCCAGGCTGGTCGCGCTGGCTGATAAGAACCTCAAGGTTCATCTCGAGCTGCGCAAGAACGTGCTGGCCCGTTTCCAGGGCGGCCGGGCCGGCGAGGGCGACACGCAGCAGGCCGAGGAGCGGGTCGCGGCAGCGCAGGCCGTGCTCGAAGAGTTCCGGCTCAGCCTGGAAGTGGCGCGGGCGAAGTACCGCAAGGTCGTCGGCGTGGAGCCTTATAACCTGCGCTTCCCGGGCCGGCTGTCCGACATGCCGCGGGACAAGGCGGAATCGCTCGACATCGCCTACAAGTTCAATCCGACCCTGCGCGCTGCCGCGGCGGATGTGACGGCTGCCAAGCGCGGCTTCGATGCCACGACCGGCACCTTCCTGCCGACGCTTTCGTTGGAAGGCCGCGCGACGACAGGCAAGGAATCGATCACCTACAACAATCGTTACGACGAGGTCAGCGGCAAGGTCGTTGCGTCCTGGGATATCTTCAACGGCGGTCAGAACAGCTGGCGCCGCGAGGAGGCCGCGCAGCGGATGATCCAGGAGCAGCAGAAGCATGCTCGGCTGCAGCGCGATGCGCTGGAGTCGATCGACAAGGCCTGGGCGGCCCGGATCATCACCGCTGATCGCGTCTCAGCTCTTGTCCGCGATGTCGAAGCGGCCCGCCGCACCTTCGTCGCCTACAACAAGGAGTATGAGCTCGGCCAGCGCACGTTGATCGATCTCCTGAACTCCCAGAACCAGTATTTCAACGCCAACGTGTCGCTGGTGTCGGCGCGCGGTGTGGTGGTGTTTGCGGACTACCAGCTGCTTGCCGCGATGGGCCAGATGCTGAACTACCTGAAGACCGGTCACCCCCCGGAGACCGAGCCGGTGGACACGCCGAGCGGCTTCATCGGCTACAGCCTGGCGCCCATTCGACTGCGCGCGCCGGCGCCGGGACCGCAGCCGCTGAGCTCTGCCGGCCCGGTGCCGCTGTTCGGACTGAATGATGGGACGCCGAAGCATCCCGCGCCGATTACCTTTGGCGATCGGTGGGCCTCGAGCGATCCCGAGGATGCGACGTTGTTTGTTACCTCCGGAAAGTACGGCGGATTTGCCCAGAGCCCCAACGGGCCCGCGTCGAAATAGCTGCAACTAACAAGAGCCGGCGCATCTCGCGCCGGCTTTTCACCATATGCATTTACTTTGCGCTGAGATTGTCGCGAAACACCCGTAAAAGTCTCGAAAAAGTCGGGTGCAGGCCAAAGAACTGGGCTAGAGCAAATTATTAGCAAGAAGCGATGGGTGCAGGCCCGCCTGGGTCGTTCGGCCAAATGGATTCCGAGGCGTTGTTGAATATTCGTCCGACAAGGTTCGAGCTCGAAGAGACGGCGCACGTGATGCCGCAGATGAGCACAGCCGCACCGGCAGCTGATCCTCTCAGCGACAGTCTGCTCTACCTCGCAGCTCATCACGGCCGCGCCTTGAGCCGCAGCGCGCTGCTGTCCGGACTGCCGCTCGACAGCGGCGTGCTCAGCATCGCGCTGTACGAGCGCGCCGCGCAGCGCGCCGGGCTCGAGGCGCAACTGGTCGAACGGCCGCTGAGCGAGATACCCGCGCTGGTGCTGCCCTGCGTGCTGATGTTTCACGACGGCACCACGCGCATCCTGCTGACGATCGACGAGGCCGCCGGCCGTCTCACCATCGTCGATCCCTCGCGCCGTGAACAGCCGGCGATCGAGCGCTTCGACGCGGTCGCGGCGCGATATGTCGGCTTCGCCTATCTGGTGCGGCCCGCCGCAGTCGTCGATCCGCGCGTGGCGGCGGCCGGCGAGGTGTCGAAGACGCACTGGTTCTGGTCGGTGGTCAGCCGCTTCGGCGCCAACTACGGCCATGTCGCGATCGCCGCATTCATCGTCAACATCCTGGCGCTGGCGGCGCCGCTGTTCACGATGAGCGTGTACGACCGGGTGATTCCGAATGGCGCGATCCCCTCGCTGGTCGCGCTCGGCGTCGGCCTCATGCTGGCCATCGGATTCGACTTCCTGCTCAAGGTGGTACGCAGCCGCATCATCGACATGACCGGAAAGAAGATCGACGTGGTGCTCGCCGCCAACATCTTCGAGCACGTGATGTCGCTGAAGATGGACAAGCGGCCGCCATCGGTCGGCATCCTCGCCAACCAGCTCCGCGACTTCGATTCGGTGCGCGAGTTCTTCACGTCCGGTACCGTGGTCTCGGCGACCGACATGCTGTTCGCGGTCGTTTTCATCATCGTGTTGTTCATCATCGCGGGTCCCATCGCCTGGATTCCGCTGCTGATGCTGCCGGTGATGATTGCCGTCGGGCTGCTGATCCAACGGCCGCTCGAACGCGCGATGCGGCAGATGCAGGCGCAATCCGCCGCGCGTCACGGCATCCTGGTGGAATCGCTGAACGGGATGGAGACAGTCCGCGCGGTCGCCGGCGAGAGCCGCGTGCAGACGGTGTGGGAGCGCTCGGTGGCGGCGCAGGCGCGCTCCAGCGAGGACGTCCAGTTCTGGGCGTCGATGGCGATGACCGCGGCGAGCGTCGCGAGCCAGTTCTGCAGCCTGCTGCTGGTCGTCGTCGGCGTGTTCCTGATCCTCGACGGCAAGCTCTCGGTCGGCGCGCTGGTGGCGGCCAACATGCTGTCGGGGCGCGTGCTCGGTCCGATCGCAGGCATCGCCGGCCTGATGACGCGCTTCACCCAGACGACGTCGGCGCTGCGCTCGATCGACCGGCTGATGTCGCTGGACCGTGAGCGTCCGCCGGAAAAGATCTACGTCGCGCGCGAGATCAACCAGGGCCGCATCCAGTTCAAGAATGTCAGCTTCTCCTATCCGGGAAGCCAGACCAAGGCGCTCGACAACGTCTCCTTCGACATCAAGCCGGGCGAGAAGATCGGCATCATCGGCCGCGTCGGCTCCGGCAAGACCACGGTCGGCCGTCTCGCGACCGCGTTCTATCCGCCGACCGAAGGCAGCATCCTGATCGACGGCATCGACATCCAGCAATACGATCCGGCCGATCTGCGCGCCGGCATCGGCTTCGTGCTGCAGGACACCGACCTGTTCTACGGCAAGCTGCGCGACAACATCACGCTCGGCCGCCCCGCAGCGACCGATGAGGAGGTGCTGGAGGCGGCGCGGCTCGCCGGCGTCGAGACCTTCATCGCGGGCCATCCGCAGGGCTATGAGATGATGATCGCCGAAGGCGGCCGCAGCCTGTCGGGCGGGCAGAAGCAGGCGATCGGGCTGGCGCGCGTGCTGATCCGTAAGCCGCGCGTGCTGTTCCTCGACGAGCCGACCGCGCATTTCGACGTTCGCAGCGAGGGCGAATTCCTCGAGCGCCTGAAGTTGCTGGCCAAGGGCGAGATGTCCATCATCGTCTCGACCCACCGGCCTTCGTTGCTGTCGCTGGTCGACCGCATCCTGGTGTTCGACTCCGGCAGGATCGTCGCCGACGGTCCGACCGCGCAAATCCTCACCATGCTGCGTCCGCAGCCGCCCGCAGCGGCGCCGGCCACGAGCCACGCGGGGAAGCCGGTCCAGGGGACGAGGTGACATGGCGCACAGCGATTTCGCGTTCTCCAACGACATCCGCGCCGCCGTCGAACTGCGCACGCCGAAGACGGCGCGGATGCTGCTGCTCGCCTCGCTCGGCCTGTTCTTCACCTTCCTGATCTGGGCGCATTTCGCCGTGCTCGACGAGGTCAAGCGCGGCAACGGCAAGGTCGTGCCGTCGCGCCAGACCCAGGTGGTGCAATCGCTGGAAGGCGGCATCATCGCCGATCTCCTGGTGCAGGAAGGCGCGATCGTCGACAAGGATCAGCCGCTGGCGCGGATTGAGGACACCAATTTTGCCTCGCAGTTCGGCGAGATCCGCGAGCGTCGCGGCGCGATGGCGGCCCGGGTGATCCGGCTCGCGGCGGAAACCGAGGGCCGTAGCCCGGTCGCGTTTCCCGATGACCTCGTCGCCGACGCCCCGCGCGCAGTCCAGAGCGAGCGCGCGGTGTTCGACGCCCATGCGCGCAAGCTCGCGCAGGATGTCGACGTGGTGCAGCAGCAGGAGCAGCAGAAGAGCAAGGAGATCGACGAGCTCAGGGCGACCGAGAAGCGCTTCTCGGAGACGCTGGCGCTGCTCAATCGCGAGCTGGGTCTGACCCGCAAGCTCTATGACCAGAAGGTGGTGCCCGAGATCGAGATGCTACGTGCCGACCGCCAGGCCACCGACATGCGCGGGCAACTCGCGGTGGTGCAGGCGAGCATCGTGAAGACCGAGGCCGCGGTGCAGGAGGCGCGCTCGCGCCGGCTCAACATCGTCACCGCCTTTCGCGCCCAGGCCGAAGACGATCTCGCGAAATCCCGCGGCGATCTCGCCGTGCTCGACGAGAACATCAAGTCGGCGCAGGACCGGGTACGGCGCACCGAATTGCGCTCGCCGGTGCGCGGCATCGTCAACAAGCTCAACGTCACCACCATCGGCGCCGTGGTCGCGCCGGGCGCCAGCCTGATGGAGATCACGCCGCTCGACGACACGCTGCTGGTCGAGGGCCGCATCCGTCCGCAGGACATCGCCTTCATCCGCCCCAACCACGAGGCGGTGGTCAAGCTCAGCGCCTATGATTCATCCGTGTACGGCTCGTTGCACGGGCGCGTCGAGCGCATCAGCGCCGACACGATCACCGACGAGAAGGGCGACAAGAACGAGCGCGGCGAGACCTTCTATCGCGTGATGGTGCGCACCGAGAAGAACCATCTCGGCACCGCCCAGCAGCCGCTTCCGATCCTCCCGGGCATGGTCGCGACCGTCGAGATCCTGACGGGCAAGAAATCGGTGCTGGACTATCTGGTCAAGCCCGCCCGCATGCTGCGCGACGAGGCGCTGCGCGAGCGCTGAGCAAGGAGCAGGGTGCCCGCGCTGGGTACGGGCTCCGCGCAGGCATGCGTGCCACCGGCGCCGCTGCGCTCATCCGGGCCCGCCCCGAGCGGCGGGCAGCGTTACCAGAATCTGAATCGTTCAAATGCGACACGGTTCGGTTGGCCTTGATTAGTCGCGTTCGCAGCTTGGCGGCGAACATCATTGCGGTTTAACCGGCCCGAAGCAGCGCCGGCCCTATCCCTGATCCGATAACGACCGGGACAGGGATCGACGCGATGACGTCGGCCGATGCCCCGGAGCATACGGGGCGTCACTGATGTTGCGGATCGATCGGCCGCGGGTTCTCCCGCGCGCGCTGGGGCTTGTGCTTGCCTTGTCGGTGGGGGCCGGTTGCGCCGGCGCCGCATTTGCCGAGACTTCAAACCGCAGGTCTGCGCAGGGCACTGCGGATAGCGCGCTGCCGGTGCCGCCGCCCGTCCGTTTCTTCACAATCAATGCCGTGCTTGCCAAGCATGACGGCCTGCGTCGCTCCGCCTCTGGACCCGTGGAAGTCGCATCGACCGATGCATCCGGGCGCGCCGGTATCGTCAGCGACGCCCCGCAGGCACCAGCGGTCGCGATGCCAAGCGACGAGCCGTTCGGCCTGATGACGTTCCGTGCCCCCGAGGGCGTGCTGTGGGTGAAATGGCGCGGCATCCAGGGCGCGATGGCAAGCGAGCGGATCTCGGTCGAACGTTGCAACGGCGACGACGCACGCTGCTCGGCGTCGGAGCGGATCTTCGTCGCGCTGACGCGGTCGGCGGCTGCGGCTGGCGACGGCCGCGCGCGCGCGGAAATGATCAATCGCGGCGTCAACCAGGCGGTGCGCTACGTCAGCGACGACCAGCAACACGGCGTGCCGGACGTCTGGAGTTCGCCATTGCAGACCTTGCGCAGCGGCCTCGGCGACTGCGAGGATTACGCGATCGCCAAATACGCGCTGCTGCTGGCGGCGGGAACGCCCGAATCGGATCTCAAGCTGCTGCTGGTCCGCGACCTCGCCGTGCGGCAGGATCACGCCGTCGTCGCCGTGCGGCTCGACGGCAAATGGTCCATGCTCGACAACCGGCGGGCCGCGCTGATGGAAGGCCGCGATCTGCAGTCGTTCATGCCGCTGTTCGCCATCGATCACCGCGGCGTCAGCCTGTTCGCGGCGCCCTATGCCGAGCGTCCGCACCACGAGAGCGAGAGCGACGTCGCGCCGGCGGCGGAAGCCGATATCGGTGGCGGCCGGGATCCGGGACGGCCGCTGCTGCTCTGAATGTCGCAGGCGGACGACTTGTAGCCGAAGTCGTTTGCGGTCTTAATGCGCGCAGGGAAGCTGGCGCGCAGGGGGCCGCAGTGAATATCAAGCAAGTCATGGTTTGCGGGGCATTGGCTCTGGCGGCGATCGGTGGATTCATCGGCCGCGCACAGGCTCACGCGGTGATGCTGCCGGGCGCTGCGTTTTCGATCGCCTGCGAGAATGGCGGCAGCTACATGCTGCGCTCACACCGCGTGCTTGCGCCGGGCGAGATCGTCACCGCACAGCTCTACCTCCATCCCCACCGCGCGATTCCGGTTCGTCTCGTCCCGATGGGCGACGGCTATCGCTATGCGGGCCGCGGGGTGTGGCTCGATGGCATCGGTGACCAGGCTTTGTTGTATTTCCGCAAATACGAACCGGTGGCCTGCGTCGTCAGTCGCATCTGAGGCAATCTGCCGCGACTTCAATCCTCTTCAAGAATAATTCCTGCCTTTCGCAAATAATTCGCGAGAGGCCGGTTCCATTTCGGCCGTTTGATGGCGGCAAGCTCTTATTCCCAACAGCGTGCGTGTTGTTCCCCGAGTATTGCGCAATCGAATAACTGCGAATTGGCAGTAATTCTGCAGGCCTCGCTTCCATTTATTCTTGTCGTTCAGGCAGCTCCGCCCCTTAGGCGGAAGCATAGGCACAGCCTTGTTTACCTTCGCAAATGCCGCTGCACTTGACTGCATTTACCCAAAGTCCCTAAAGTCTGATTAACAAGAACCGGTAATATTGACCCGTATTCTCGTTTAATAATAGTTTAACGATAGAAATGGGGCGCCACCAAAGCGCCCCATATTTGGAGGTTTTGGCGCATGAATGCTCCTGTCCTGCTGGCCCAGTTGACCGGCACGTCCACGCAGCCATCCAGCGCCTCGGCCAAGCACCTCAAGATCGGGAAGCCGCAGGGCAACCAAGCCGTCACGGTCCATCTCGACGGCCCGAACCAGATCGATTTCAGCGACATTGCCAGCGAGCGGCTGACCTTCGTCAAGATCGGCAACCGCCTGATCATCCTGTTCGATAATCAGTCGACGGTCTCGATCGACCCGGTTTTCGACACCAACGGCGCCCCGCTGAAGGACGTCAGCTTCGAAGTCGGCCCCGATCGAATCATCAATGGCGATCAGTTTGCCGAACTGTTTCCGATCACCACCGACCAGTCGGTGCTGCCGGCCGCGGGGACGCCCGGAGCGCCGGGCGTGCCTGCCGGCGCGAACTTCGGAACGTTCAAGGTCGACCCGCTGACTGTCGGCACGCCGCTGGGGCTCCTGGGAGCCGAAGACATCGGCACTCAATTCGGCGACAGGCCGGTCACGCCGAATCCGACGCCGATCGCCGGCGTTGCCGACAGCGTCGTGCTCAATGAGGACGGACTGTCCGAGGGCCGGCCCGGCGGCAGCGGCGACATCGGCGGCGTGGCGACGAGCTTCACCGGTTCGCTCAACGTCGACTTCGGCACCGACGTGATCGGCCGCGCCTTTGCGTTCGCGGCGTCGCAGCCCGGTCTCGCCGGACTGACCTCCGGCGGCCAGGAGGTGCATTTTGCGATCACCACCGTCAACGGCCAGCCGGAGCTGATCGGCTATATCGGCAGCGATCCCTCGATCGTCGCCAATCACGTCTTCACCGTCACGCTCGACGCCAACTCGACGATTGCTGGCACCTATACGGTCACGCTGCTGCAGCCGCTCGATCATCCGGTCTTCGGCACCGAAGACACGCTGAACCTCACCTTCAACGTCATCGCCATCGACGGCAGCGGCGACACCGCGCCGGTGACGATCGTGATCGGCATCAACGACGATTCGCCGGTCGCCGGCACCGTCGAGGCGATCAATGTCGCCGAGCACACCGGCGGCGGCAGTGAGGGCGGCGGGGAGAGCGAGCTCGGCGCCAAAATCGTGGGCGACGCCAAGCCCTCGGGCGGCGACGGCTTCGAGCCGACCACCGCGAGCGTGGACCTCCACATCGGCTGGGGCGCCGACAACGGCAACAGCAAGGTCGATGGCGGCTCCAACGGCACCGTGGTCGACGGCGACCGCTCGCTGGTGTTTGACGCGTCCGAGATCGCGACCCTGCAGGCGCTGGGCCTGACCTCGAACGGCGAGCCCATCTCCTACACGCTGTCGGCCAACGGCACCGAGATCATCGCGACGGCAGGTGAGGGCGAGGGCGCGCGCACCATCTTCAGCGTGTCGCTGTCCGACACCGGCTCCGGCAGCGCCACCTTCACGCTGTCCGACAACATCGACCACAACGGCGCCAACGACGCGTCGCTGCCGCTGACCTTCAAGGTGGTTGCAACCGACGCCGACGGCGACCCCGTCAACAGCGCCTTCACCGTCAACGTCGCCGATGACGGCCCGAGCTTCGGCGAGAAGCCGAGCTATTCGGTGGTCGACGAAGACGGCCTCGGCAATGCCGGCAACAGCTACGCCGACAGCCACGATGCCTATGGCGAGGACCTGACGGTCACCGATACGCTCGGAATCCGCTGGGGCTCCGACGACGCCAACAACAATGTCGACGGCGGCATCAACGGCGCGCCGGTCAACGGCGACCGCGCCGTCACCTTCGCCGCGAACGTGGTGGCCTCGCTCGAGGCGCAGGATCTCACCTCCGACGGCTTTGCCCTGCGCTATGACGTGTCGGCGAACGGCACCGTGCTGACCGCCTATCGCTACGATGCCGCGCACGAGACCTATGTCGATGCCAACGGCAAGCCGCTGGAAGGCGAGGGTCTGTCGGGCGCCGTGGTGTTCACGGTGTCGCTGTCAGACCAGGGCCACGGCTCCTACACCTTCGCGCTGTCGGGCAACCTGGATCACCCGGTGCACGGCACCGAGGACGACATCACCCTCAACATCGGATTCGTCGCCACCGATTCCGATGGCGATGCGATCACCGACACCTTCACGGTGAAGGTCAATGACGACGCGCCGACCTTCGGCGAGAAGCCGAGCTATTCGGTGGTCGACGAGGACGGCCTCGGTAACGCCGGCAACAGCTACAAGGACGACGGCGACGCCTATGGCGAAGACCTGAAGGTCACCGATACGCTCGGCATCCGTTGGGGCGCCGACAGCGCCAACAGCCATGTCGATGGCGGCATCGATGGCACGCCGGTCAACGGCGACCGCGCCGTGACCTTCGCGGCCGACGTGGTCGCGACGCTCGACGCCCAGAATCTCACCTCGAACGGCTTCGGTCTCACCTATGTCGTGTCCGAGAACGGCACGCTGCTGACGGCCTATCGCTTCGACGCCGAGCACGAGACCTATGTCGGCGCGGATGGCAAGGCGACGGATTCGGCCCATGCGACGGTGTTCACCGTGTCGCTGTCCGATCAGGACCACGGCTCCTACACCTTCGAGCTGAAAGGCAATCTCGATCACCCGGTGCACGGCACCGAGGACGACATCACGCTCAACATCGGCTTCGTCGCCACCGACTCGGACGGTGACGCGGTCACCGACAGCTTCACCCTGAAGGTCAACGACGACGCGCCGGTGTTCGGCGATGCGCCGAGTGCCGGCGTCGTCGACGAGGACGGCCTCGGCAATGCCGGCGACAGCTATCCGCACGGCAGCGACGTCGTGGGCGCCGATCTGACGGTGACCAGGTCGCTCGCGATCCTGTGGGGCGCCGATAGCGCCAACAGCCATGTCGACGGCGGCATCGATGGCGCCCCGGTCAAGGGTGATCGCGCCGTGACTTTCGCTGCCGACGCCGTGTCCTCGCTCGAGGAGCTGGGGCTGACGTCGAACGGAACGGCGCTGAGCTATCAGGTTTCCGAGAACGGCACGCTGCTGACCGCCTATCGCTACGACGCCGCCCACGAGACCTATGTCGACGCGAACGGCAAGCCGACGGAGGACCTCGCCAGCGCCACGGTGTTCACCGTGTCGCTGTCGGACCAGGACAACGGCTCCTACACCTTCAATCTCACCGGCAATCTCGATCACGCGGTCCACGGCAGCGAGGATAATCAGGGGCTGAATTTCAGCTTCGTCGCCACCGATTCCGACGGCGATGCGATCCACGGCAGCTTCAATGTCGAGGTCAACGACGACGCCCCGGTGTTCGGCGAGCGCGTCAGCTATTCCGTGGTCGACGAGGACGGTCTCGGCAATCCCGGCAACTCCTATGCGGACGGCAAGGACGCTGCGGGCGCCAATCTGACGGTGACCGATTTCCTCGGCATCCGCTGGGGTGCCGACAGCGCCAACAGCCATGTCGACGGCGGCATCAACGGGGCGCCGGTGAACGGCGACCGCGCCGTGACCTTCGCCTCCGACGTGATCTCGACGCTCACCGCACAGCATCTGACGTCGAACGGCGTGGCGCTGAGCTACACCGTGTCAGCCGATGGCACGCTGCTGACGGCCTACCGCTACGATGAAGCCCATCACACCTATGTCGACGGCCAGGGCCATGCAACCGGCGATCCGGCCAAGGCCGCGGTGTTCACGGTGTCGCTGTCCGACCAGGGGCAGGGGTCCTACAGCTTCACGCTGATCGACAACATCGATCATCCGGGCCACAATACCGAGGACGACGTCACGCTCACCCTCGGCTTCGTCGCCACGGATTCGGATGGCGATGCGGTCTCCGACACCTTCAAGATCAAGATCAACGATGACGCGCCGGTGCTGAACCGGGAGATTGCGACTGGCGTGGTCGATGAGGACGGGCTTGCCACCGGGCTCGCGGGCGGGCCTGGCGACGTTCCCGGCCAGAACACCGTCGCAACGGGTGCTCTCGGCATCTCCTGGGGCGCCGACAGCGCCAACAATCTCGGCAATGTCGGGATCACCGGTGCGTCACCGGTGAACGGCGACCGCGCCGTCACCTTCGCCTCCGACGCCACCTCCTCGCTCGCCGCGCAGCACCTGACGTCGAACGGCGTCGCGTTGTCCTACGCCGTCAGCGAAGGCGGCACGCTGATCACGGCCTACCGCTTCGACGGACAGCATTACATCGACGGCAACGGCAACTGGACCAGCAACAAGGCCAATGCCGCCGTGTTCACGGTGAAGCTGTCCGATCTCGATTCGGGCTCCTACACCTTCACGCTGCTCGACAATCTCGACCACCCGGTGCCCAACACCGAGGACAGCATTGCGCTGACTCTGAAATACGTCGCCACCGATTCCGACGGCGATCAGATCGGCGGCACGTTCAAGGTCAGCGTCAACGACGACAGCCCGGAGGCGCATACCGGGACGGCCAAGAGCATCAACGAAGCCGATCTCAACGCCGGCGGCGGCGATTGCGGCCCCGATTTCGGCGGTCATGATGGCGGCAGCCATGATCCCCAGGTGACCGGCGCGCTCAACATCAAATGGGGTGCCGACAACAACGACAACGGCGCAGCCGATCGCTCGGTCCGCTTCACCAACACGTCCAACGCCGCCGCCGACGTCCATGTGACCAACGGCAGCGATGTCGGTCTCAGCGGCCTGACGTCGGACGGTCAGCAGGTGAAATACGCCTTCGATCATGGCGTGCTGGTCGGTTACACCGGCAACAGCCTCAATTCCGGTCAGCGCGTGTTCGAGGTCTCGCTCGATGACGACGGCACCGGCACCTACACCTTCAAGCTGCTCGGCAATCTCGATCATCCGGCGGGGCAGGGCAGCAACGTCGTCAAGCTGACCTTCGACTACACTGCGACCGATTCCGACGGCGATGCGAGCAGCAGCACCTTTACCGTCACCGTCGTCGACGACGTCCCGACGATCGGGCACGCCGAGAGCGAGACGGTCAGCGAATCCAACCTGCCGACCGATCTCTACGACGTCGTTTTCCCGGATTCGCCGTACTCGACCGTGCAGACCGGGCATCTCGCGATTTCCTGGGGCGCCGACGACAATGATTCCGGCGCGACCAACAACCGCTCGGTGGCGTTCTTCAATACGACCGCACCGGACGGGCTGACGTCGAACGGCTATGCGGTCAGCTATGTGGTCTCGTCCGACGGCACCACGCTGAGCGCGGTCACCACCGACCACCGCATTGTTTTCACCGTCACGCTGAGCGATGACGGCGACGGCAGCTACAAGTTCACGCTGCTCGACAACCTCGACCATGGCAAGTCGGGTGCCGACAGCCTGGCGCTGAGCTTCGGCTTCAAGGCCACCGATTCCGACGGCGACAGCGCCACCAGCAGCTTCACGGTTGCGGTGACCGACGACGTGCCGACCGTCGGCTGCGCCGAGGACGAGACCGTCAGCGAGGCCAATCTGCCGACCGACGGTTACGACACGAGCCACCCGGATGCGTCGAACTCGACCGTCCAGACCGGCAGCCTCGCCATTTCCTGGGGCGCCGACGACAACAATACGGGTGTCGGGCACAACCGCGCGGTGGCCTTCACCACCGTCGCCGGCGCCACGGGCCTGACCTCCGACGGCTCGGCGATCAGCTACACGATCTCCGGCGACGGCACCTTGCTGACGGCAGTCACCGCGGATCACCGCACCGTCTTCACCATCCAGCTGTCCGACACTGGCGACGGTAGCTACAAGTTCACGCTGTACGACAACATCGACCACCCGGCGTCCGGCCAGAACGGCACCAGCCTGCCGCTGACCTTCGGCTTCAAGGCCACCGATTCCGACGGCGACAGCGTCAGCAGCAGCTTCAAGGTCACCGTGGTCGACACCGCGCCGGTGGCGGCGGCCGGTGATGCCAGGACCGTCGACGAGGACGATCTGCCGAGCGGCACCGATTCTTCCAAGGAGTCGACCTCGGTCAGCGGCGACCTCAACATCAACTGGGGCTCCGACGACAGCAACAAGACCGCGGGCGGCGGGCTCGGCGACCGCTCGGTCACCTTCCGCTACACCAGCGCCGGCGCGAATGTCGACGCCGAGGACAGCGCGGGCCACAATCTGACGCTGACGTCGGACGGCCAGACGGTGAAGTACAGCTTCGAGAACGGCGTGCTGGTCGGCTACACCGGCAGCGATCTCGCTCACGGCACCCGCGTGTTCGAAGTGTCGCTGAGCGACCAGAACGACGGCTCCTACAGCTTCAAGCTGCTCGGCACCCTGGATCACCCCGCCGGCAGCGGCGAGAACATCGTCAAGCTGTCCTTCAGCTTCACGGCGACCGACGGCGACGGCGACACCTCCAGCAACAGCTTCACCGTTTCGGTCAAGGACGACGTGCCGGTGCTCGGTTCGGCGGGCGCGGCGACGCTGACCGAGAACACCACGGGATCCGCCGGCGCCGAGGTGTTCCAGACCCAGACTGCGGCCAATGTCGCGCTCAACATCAATTGGGGCGCCGACGACAACAATTCGGGCGCGGCCAATCGCAGCGTGGCGTTCGACAGCGCGATCCATACCGGCGATGTGGTCAAGACCACCGGCGCGGGCAGCCCGACCCTGACCTCGAACGGCACGGCGGTGCAGTTCATCCGTGTGTCGGACACCGAGATCTGGGGCGTCGCCAACGACAATGGCGGCCAGCTCACGACGAACGACCGCAAGGTGTTCCACATCACGCTGTCCGACAATGGCTCCGGCAGCTACACCTTCGAGCTCCTGGACAATGTCGATCATGTCGGCTCGGGCCAGACCAACGCACTGGCGTTGAAGCTCGGCTTCACCGCGACCGACGCCGACGGCGATACCGCCTCCGGCGGCAACTTCACCGTCACCATCAACGACGACAACGGCAGGCCCGCGATCGGCACGGCCGATGCCGGGACCGTCGACGAGGACGGTCTTTCCGGCGGCAACACCGGACCGGCCACCGGCGACGTCGCCGGCGCCAATGTCACGGCCAACGGTTCGCTGGCGATCTCATGGGGCGCCGACGACAACAACAGCGGCAGCGTGAATCGCGCGGTCGCGTTCAGCGGCATCACCAACGGTCAGAACGCGACCTCGGACGCGGGCTTGCTGACGGTCGACGGCGTCCAGGTCAAGCTCTGGGTCGTCGGCACTACGGTCTATGGCTACACCGGCAGCAATCCGACCAACGGCAATCCGCCGTCGACGGCCAGCCAGGTGTTCAAGGTCTCGCTCGATGATTCCGGCGCGGGCAGCTACAGCTTCACGCTGCTGAAGCATGTCGATCATCCGGCCGGCCAGAACGAGAACGACGTCAAGCTGACCTTCGGCTTCACCGCCACCGATGCGGATGGCGACAGCGCCAGCTCGTCATTCGCGGTGACGATCGACGACGACACCCCTGTCGCGACCGCGGCGGTGCTGAGAGCCAGTGTCTACGAGAGCGAGCTGCCGAACGGCACGGTGGTGACCGCCACCGGCAACCATGGCGGCGACCTCAACGGGGACGGCAACGGCAACGATTCCTACTTCACCGGCAATCTGAGCTCGCTGGTGTCATTCGGCGCCGACAAGCCCGGCACCTATACGGTCGAAAAGACCAACCTCGCGCCCGAGCTGCTGTCGCTGACGTCGGGCGGCGTGGCGTTGACCTACAGCATCGGCGCCGACAACACGCTGATCGCCAAGGCTGGCAGCGTCACGATCTTCGAGTTCCAGGTCGACGCCAACACCGGCCAGTACTCGTTCCGTCTGAAGGGCGCGCTGGACCACGTCGGCACCGGCCATGACAACACGCTGACGCTCGATCTGTCGACGGCGGTGACCGCCACCGATTCGGACGGCGATTCCGTCGCGCTGCACGACCAGATCATCATCACGGTCAACGACGACGCCCCGCAGTCACAGGATGTCGACACCGTCGCCGTCTCGGAGGCGGCCGGCAATGTCTCGACCGGCGCGGTCGATCTGCGCATCACCTACGGAGCCGACGGCGACAGCTCCGGTCCGTCGGTGACCTTCTTCGGCGCGTCGCCGGTCCGCGTCTACGATGCGGCCAATCACCAGCTCTCCGGGCTGACCTCGCTCGGCTTCGGCCTGACCTATGTGATGTCGGCGGATCATACGACGCTGACCGCCTATCGCATGAGCGGTGGCAGCTACATCGGCCAGAACGGCCTGGTGACGGGCAACGCCGCCGATGCAGCGGTGTTCACGGTAACGCTGTCGGAAGCCGGCACCGGCTCCTACAACTTCATTCTGCTGCAGCCGCTCGATCACCCCGCGCCGATCGGCACCTCGGCCGCTGCCGACCAGTATCTCGACCTCAACTTCGCGTTCGCGGTCGAGGATCGCGACCACGACGTCTTCACCAACAATTTCACCATCCGGGTCGATGCCGCGGGCACCGTGACGACAACGCGCTATGACGCGCCGAACTCGCCGGTGTTCATCAATCTCGGCGACAGCTCGGCGACGGTTCTCGGCGAGACGGTCGGCGCCCACAGCGTGACCGACCGTGCCGCGGTGACCGACAAGGTCGTCGGCACCGACAAGCTGGGCGGCGTGACCGAGGCCCACGGTTCCGGCGGCGACGACATCCTGGTCGGCGGCAGCGGCGCCGATGCGCTGTATGGCGGTGCTGGCAACGATGTCATCAAGGGCGGGGCAGGCGACGACCGGCTGTTCGGCGGCGCCGGCAACGACACCTTCCTGTACACCGTTGGCGACGGCAGCGACGTCGTCGACGGCGGCTCGGAGTCCGGCGCGGCCTATCCGAACTACGACGTGCTCGCGATCACCGGCGATGCCAATGCCCGCAATTTCACCATCGGCAAGACCTCGACCGGCACCGAGATCAATCCGACGCTGAACGACCCCTCGGCCAGCAACGCCACCGACATTCTGGTGCGCTACGACGGTCCGAACGGCGCGACCATCCGCGCCGACGAGATCGAGCGCATCACCATCACCGGCGGCACCGCCAGCGACACGGTGACGATCACCGATATCAGCGGCACCGCGATCGCGCCGTCGACCATCGTGTTCAACGGCGGCTCCGGCAACGACACGCTGGATCTTGTCCGGTTTGCCGGCAACACCAGCGTCGTGTCCGACGGCGGCGCCGACAGCGACACCGTCAAGTTCGGTTTCAAGTTTGCCGACGCGACCTACACCAAGGTGTTCGCGGCGGACGGCGTGACGCTGATCGGCGTGCAGGTCACCCACAACGGCCTGACCGACACGTTTACCAACTACGAGAGCTTTGCCTTCACCGACGGTACGCGCACGCTGACCGGCGTCTTCAACACGCCGCCGGTGGCGCACGACGATGTGGTGCAAGCGAGCGAAGACAGCCCGCTCACGGTCAACGCGCTGCTCAGCCTTCTCAACAACGACACCGACGTCGACAACAACACCTTGACCGTCACCGGCGTGTCGAACGCGACGCATGGCTCGGTGTCGCTGAGCAACGGCAACCCGGTGTTCACGGCGGACAAGAACTTCTCCGGCGTTGCCGGCTTCGACTACACGGTCAGCGACGGCGATGGCGGCACCGCGACCGCGCATGTCACGGTCGACGTCGCGCCGAAGGCCGACTCGCTGACGCTGAGCTTCATGGACCTCGGCCCGGCCTCGGGCGCCGAGGATCAGACGATCGACCTGAAGCTCATCAGCGCCGCCGTCACCGATACCGACGGCTCCGAAAGCGTGCGGCTGCTGATTTCGGGCTATCCGGCCGGGGCGACCTTCTCGGTCGGCCATGCGGGAACCGGCGCCGACGCCGGCAAATGGGTGATCGACGACGCTGCAGCGATTGCCGCGTTCGACAGCCATCCGCTGCAGGTCACGCCGCCCGCAAACTACAACGGCACGTTCTCATTGTCGGTCGTCGCCGAGGTCGCCGACCACGCCACGTTGTCGGACGGCAACGTCCATACCGATGTCGCCAACACCGCGCTGCAGACGATCGACGTCACGGTCACCCCGGTCAACGACGCGCCGCAGATCCATGCGCCGGCGCAGGTGACGACGAACGAGGATACGCCATTCGCCTTCACCGGCGCGAACGCGTTCACCTTCTCCGATGCGGACGGCGACGTCGTCGAGTTCGTGCGGTTCGACATCTCCGGCGGTACGCTATCCGTTCCGTCACTCGGCGTCATCGACGCCAGCCAGACGCTCACGATGAGCGGGTTCAAGATCAGCGATCTGAACACCTATCTGGCCTCCGCCGTGTTCACGCCGACCGCCGACAACGACACGACGGGATCGGTCACGATCACCATCAACGACAACGGCAATACCGGCAGCGGCGGCAATCTCAGCGCGACGCAGACGATCACGATCAACATCAATCCGATCGAAGATGCCCCCACGGCCGTGGATGACACAGCCAGCGTGAACGAGGACACGACGCTGACGGTGTCCAATCCGGTGCAGGGCGTTCTGCACAACGATCGCGACCCGGACACGGGCGACACGCTGAGCGTGGTGCCGGGCGACTTCACGACGGCCAAGGGCGGCACCATCCACTTCAATGCCGACGGCACCTATGTCTACAAGCCGAAGGCCGATTTCTACGGCGCGGATACCGTGGACTACACGGTGCGTGACGCGGCCGGACAGACGGACACCGGCACGCTGACGATCAACGTGGCGCCGGTGAACGATGCACCCGAGGTCCACGCCCCGACGCACGTGACCGCCAATGAAGGCGCCGGGTTCGCTTTCACCGGCGCCAACGCGATCACCTTCTCCGACGCGGACGGCGATGTCGTCGAGTCCGTGAGGTTCGATATCTCCGGCGGGACGTTCTCGATCCCGTCTCTCGGCGTCTTCGACGCCAGCCAGACGCTCACGATGAGCGGGTTCAAGATCAGCGATCTGAACACCTATCTGGCCTCCGCCGTCTTCACGCCGAACAGCGACCATCCGGGGTCGGTCACGATCACCATCAACGACAACGGCAATGTCGGCGGCGGCAATCTGAGTGCCACGCAGACGGTCAGCGTCGAGGTCATCCCCGCCAACCACCCGCCGGTGGCGAACTCCGACACCAACGCGGTGCTCGAGGATGGCAGCCTCAACATCTCGGCGGCGAATGGCGTCATCCGCGGCTCGACCGGCGGCTCGGCCGCGGATAGCGACGTCGACACCCCCGTCAGCTCGCTCGTCGTCTCGGGCGTCGTCGCCGGCACCGGCAGCGTGACGCAAGGGGCGGGCGTCGGCACCTCGATCGAGGGCACCTACGGCCATCTGACGCTGAATTCGGACGGCTCCTATACCTATGTCGCCGACAAGTCCGATGCGCTGGCCGCAGGCGTCAACGCGATCGACACCTTCACCTATACCGACAAGGACCCGTCGGGCGCCGTGTCGAACACCGCGACGCTGAAGATCACGGTCACGGGCGTCAACGACGCGGCCGTGATCAGCGGCGATGCCACCGGCACGATCGCCGAGGAGGGCGGCATCGCCAACAGCCAGAGCAGCCCGCTCTACGGCATCGCCCGCGGCGACCTCAACTCGACCGACGTCGACGGTCACAACGACGTGTGGCAGGCGGCCTCTTCGAACACGGCCAATGGCTACGGCTGGTTCGACATCGGCAGCGACGGCAAGTGGACCTACGGGCTCTACAACAACAATCCGACCGTCCAGGCGCTGAAGGAAAACCAGACCACGCTGACCGACAGCTTCACGGTCTACACCGAGGACGGCACCGCCAAGACGGTGACGATCCAGATCATCGGCAACAATGACGCGCCGACCCTGCAGAACGCGCTGGCCGACCGCAGCTCGGCGGAAGACCAGCCGTTCAGCTTCGCCATCCCGTCCAACACCTTCGCCGACGTCGATGGACGCTTCGACGGCAGCAATGGTCCGCTGACCTTGTCGGCGAACCTGAGCGACGGCAGCGCCCTGCCGGCGTGGCTGCACTTCGACGCGACGACGGGTACCTTCAGCGGTACACCGCCGGCGAATTTCGCCGGCGCCATCAACGTCACAGTCTATGCCAGCGACGGCGAGTATGCCGCCTCGGATGCCTTCACGCTGACGATCACGCCGGTCAATGACGGCGCTGCGACGGTGACCGTGTCGGGCACGGCGACGCAGGGCCAGACGCTGACCGCCAATCTCGGCAGCGATCCGGATGGCGCCGCGTCGAACGTCGTCTATCACTGGCTGCGGGACGGCGCCGTCATCAACGGCGCGACGGGCTCGACCTACACGCTGGGGTCCAACGACGTCGGCCACAAGATCTCGGCCAACGTCACCTACACCGACGGCCAGGGCTTTGCCGAGAACGTGACCAGCGGCCAGACCGGCTCGGTCACCGCGCCGAACCACGCGCCGACCTTCGGGGCGGGCACGACCACGGCGAGCGTCACCGAGGACGCCTCGTATGCGGCGCCGACCGGCAACCTGATCCAGAACGGCTCGTTCGGCTACTACAACGGCAACTTCTATACGCTGGATGCGTGGACGGTCGGGGGCGCCCATGCCGTCACCGTCGTGGGCGGCCGCACCGACGGCGGCTCGGCCGATTTCTACGGCGCATCGAGCTCGATGAGCCAGACCATCAGCACCGTCGTCGGCATGACCTATACCGTCGACTTCTACGTCATGACCTACGGCACGGCCGTGACATCGGCTGTCGACGGAACGACCATTCTGACGACGAGCGCGTGGAACCTCGGCTGGACGGAGCAGACCTACCAGTTCACGGCAACCTCGACGTCGACCACCATCAAGTTCGCGAGCGCGGGCGGCGCGGTCATCGACGACATTTCGGTGCAACCGAGCACGGCCCTGACGCCGGGCGTAGAGAAGGCGTCCGGCGCGATCGCCTTCACCGATGTGGACGGCGACGCCCAGACGGTGACCACCACGACCCCGGCGGGCAGCAACTACTACGGCTCGTTCAACGCCACGGTCGACAATACCGGTCATAAGATCAACTGGACGTTCAGCGTCAACGACGCCGACATCCAGTCGCTGCGCGCCAGCGACCACATCGATCAGGTTTACACGGTGAAGATCGACGACGGCCATGGCGGGACGACGATGCAGACCGTCACCGTCACGGTGAACGGCGTCAACGATGCGGCGTCGATCACCGGAACGGCAAGCGGGACGGTCAAGGAGGACGGCACGCTCACGGCCGGCGGCACCCTGACGGTTGCCGACGTCGACAGCGGCGAAGCCCAGTTCCAGACGCCGGCGTCGCTGGCAGGGACGTATGGCACCTTCACCTTCAATGCGGCGACCGGGGCCTGGGGCTATACGCTGAACAACTCGGCGGCCAACGTGCAGGCGCTCAACAATGGCGACGTCAAGCACGACACGCTGACGGTGAAGTCGGTCGACGGCACGGCCAGCCAGGTCATCGACGTGACCATCAACGGCACGAATGAGCCCGCGCCGCTGTCGGTTGTGGACACCACGAGTGCCGATGGACGCTATGCGCTGTCGAAGAACATCGACTCGCCGAACGTCATCAGCCTGGATGCGGCGACGCTGTTCTCAGGCGGAACGGGGACGGTCACCTACACCTACAGCCTCGTCTACAGCTCGACCGGCGACGACAGCTGGATCCACCGGACCGGCAATCAGTTCACCGGAGATCCGAACAACAACGACGCGGGCCTGTACGTCTACAAGGTCACGGCCACCGATTCGGTGTCGTCCGTGTCGACCTATCTGGCCTTCAACGCGCTCGACAATGGCGCCTTCAATCTCACCATCAACTCGCTGTCGGACAAGTCCTATGTGACCGGCTCGGCACCTTGGCTGTCCGGCTACAGCGCCAATGACGGCGACGCGATCACCGCCACGGTCGACAACCCGCTCGAGGCCAACGCCAACGGTGGCTACGACGTGATGATCGGGTCGAGCGGCGGCAACAACTTCAATGGCGGCGCCGACGATGACGGCATCTACGGCCTCGGCGGCAACGACACGCTGCTCGGCGGCGCCGGCAACGACTACATCAATGGCGGCGCCGGCAACGACTCGATCCGGGGCGGCAGCGGCAACGACGTCACGATCGGCGGCTCGGGCAACGACACCTTCTACTGGGGCGTCAATGACGGCGTCGACATCGTCGACGGCGGCACTGGCACTGATACGTTCGTCATCGAGGGGACGTCGTCGCAGGATCTGATCTACGTCACGTTGGCCGGCGGCGTCATCACCGACGTCAACGGAACCAAGCTCAGCAATATCGAGGCGGTGACCGCCGATCTCGGCGGCAGCAGCAGTGACACGCTGACCTATATCACCAGCGATGACGTGACGGTCAATCTCGGAGCCGGCACCGCCACCGGCTTCAGCTCGATCGCCAACATCGAGCGCGTGACCGGTGGCTCGGGCGACGACATCCTGATCGGCAGCAGTGCTGCCAACACGATCAATGGCGGCGACGGCGACGACATCATCCGCGGCGGTGGCGGCAACGACACCATGGACGGCGGGGCAGGGATCGACCTGCTCGATTTCTCCGACGCGACGGCCGGCTTTACGTTGACGCTGACTCAGAGCTCGACCGCCACGAACGTGTCCATTCCCGGTCTCGGCACGGACAGCTACAAGAATATGGAAGGCGTGATCGGATCGAACTACAATGATACGATCATCGGGTCGGGCAGCGCTGACGTTCTCATCGGCGGCGCCGGCTCCGACCAGCTCACCGGCAACGGCGGTTCGGATACGTTCAAGTGGAACGCCGGTGACCTGGCCGGCGGCGGCCTCGACACCATCCTGGACTTCCAGACGGGCACCTCCGGCGACGTCATCGACCTCTCCGGCCTGCTGGCGAGCGTGTCCGGCAACCACGCCGACGCGGTGCGCTTCGTCGACGGCGGCGGGCACTCCAGCCTCGCCTCGGCCAATGGCAGCGGCGTGCTGAACAACGGCGACCTGACGCTGCAGGTCAATACCGGCTCCGGCTGGACCAATGTGGCGACCATCAAGGACACCGGCACCAACCTCACGGGCGGCGACGACGTCATCAAGATGATCCTCGACAACAGCCACGCCCAGACGCAGGTCCACGTCTGATCCCGGCCGGCGTCGGACGAGCAAAAGGGCCGCCGATGAGGCGGCCCTTTTTCATGGCTGGAGGCGGCTTCATCGCTGGAGGCGTCGTCGCGCCGTCGATGCGTTGCGGCTCAGATCTTCTGCCCCGCCGGCCCGACGCCGACGTTGATCATGATCCGCTGCACTTCGGTGCGGCCCTGCGGGAACTTGACCTCCAGCGTCAGCGTGTCGGTGCCGGCGAAATCGGCCTTCGACTGGTAGAAGGCGATGAAGCCCGGCACTTCCAGGGCGAGGCATTGCTTGTAGTTGGTGGCACTGACCTTGCCGCGCTTGATCGTGACGGTGCCGTTGCCCGGCGGCGTCACCAGGCGGATGGCGGGAAGGGGCCCGGATGAGCAGTCGGGCTGGACGTTGAGATAGATGCCGACCTGGATCGGCTTGCCGGCGACGCCCTTGGCGTTGCGCTCGACCGTGGTCTGAGCGGGAGCAGGCACGGGAGTTGAGGCGCCGGGAGCCGGCGTCTGGGCTTGCGCCGAGGAGACGGTGGCCGCCGCCAGCAGCGCCGTGACGGCCAGTCCCGCGAACGCTGACCGCCATTCTCCTCGCAACAGGTTCATCACCGCCCTCAGCCCCGCATTGTCCCTCAGCGCCGCCAGATTGCCGTATTCGAGCTGATCGTTCAACGGATTGCCGAACTTGCGGCCGACTCCAGCAAACTTCCTTCACGTCCGCCACGGCATCGCCGGCGCGGTGTCATCGGATGGGTCCGATGACGTCATGACTGTTTCCCGCTGTTGCCATCCGTGTCTGCGCAACTCGTCCGCCTCGAGGAATGCGCGGAGTGGACGACATTGGAACGCAGTCATCGGGCTGACATCGATGCCCTCCGGGCGATCGCTGTCGTCATCGTCGTTCTCTTCCATTTGAAGATCGCCGGCTTCGAGGCCGGCTATGCCGGCGTCGACATCTTCTTCGTCATCTCCGGCTATCTCATCACCGGGCAGATCCTGCGCGATGTCGCCGCGCGGCGTTTCTCGCTGTCGGAGTTCTATCTGCGGCGGGCAAGGCGCATCCTGCCGGCGCTGGTTGTAACCATTGCGGCCACGTTCGCGGTCGGCTGGCTGTTCCTGTCGCCGGAAGCCCTGCGCCAGCTCGCCAAGGAGGCGACGCATGGGCTGCTCTCCATCGCCAACATCCAGTATTGGCGCGAGGCCAGCGCCTATTTCGCGCCGAGCGCGGATGAGTTGCCGCTGCTGCACCTGTGGTCGCTGTCGGCGGAGGTCCAATTCTACGCGCTGGCGCCGCTGCTGCTGATGTGGCTCGGCACGCGCCGGCATGTGTTCCGCGCCATTGCCGCGATCGGGTTGTTGTCCCTTGCCGCGGCCGCGCTCTGGTCATCGCGCGATCCGGACGCCGTGTTCTTCCTGACGCCATTCCGGGTGTTCGAATTCGCCATCGGCGCGCTCGCCATTCCGCTCGAGGCTCGCCTGGCAGCGTCGCCGCGCGCCCGCTCTCTCGCCGCCGCCTGCGGTGATGTTCTGTTGTTCGGCAGCCTTCTCCTCATCGGCTACTATCAGTCCCAGGCAGGCGTCGCCGCGCTGCTGCCCTGCATCGCCACGGCCGTCATCATTGCGGCCAATGCCCCGACGTCGCTGGTGATGGCTCGCCCGGTGCACGCCATCGGCGCCGCCTCCTATTCGCTCTATCTCGTGCACTGGCCGGTGATCTTCTTCGTCCGCTTCATCTTCGGCGATGCGGCGCAGACCGCGGCCGGACTGGCAGCGCAGCTCGCGCTGATGGCAGTGCTGACCACGCTGATGTTCGCCATCGTCGAGCGGCCGCTGCGGCGGCTGCCGTGGCCGCGCGTCGCGCAGGTGGCGAGCTTTGCGACGGTGCTTATCGTCGGTGCCGCGCTCACCCACGTCACTTTCCGCGCCAACGGCGTCGTGTCGCGGCTGCCCGACGATCAGCTCGCGCTGTTCCAGCTGCAGGGCTTCGGCCTCAACAAATGCGGCCGCGCCGTCGGCCGTCTGTGTGCGTTCGGCGATCTCGAGGGTACGCGCGGCGTCGAGCTGCTCGGCGATTCCTACGTTCAGCAATATGTCGCCGCGCTCGATGCGACGCTGAAGGCGCGCGGCATGATCGGGCACGTCTCCACCATGAGCGGATGTCCCACCCTCGCGGGGCTCACCGCCGAGGGACCTCGCGCCCAGGTCTGCGCCGAGCTGCGCGACAGCGAGCTGCCGCGGATCCGGCAGTCGCCGGCCGATTTCGTCGTGATCGGGCAGGCATGGCAGTATTATCTCGATCTCGGTGATGGGCCGGCAGCGCGGACCCGCAACGCCGCGGTCGCCGGTCATCTCGCCGAGACCATCCGTCTGCTCGATCGGCCCGGCCGGCATTTCCTCGTCGTCGGCGGCCAGGTCCGTCCGGTGAATTGCGCCTTCGATCAGTTGCGCATGCTGCCGGGGCCGCGCTGGCACGCGCCCGCCAAGCCGTGCGATGCCGTGCCGAAGAGCGAGGCAATCGCGACCAACCGCGTCATCGACGCCGTCCTGTCGGAGGCGATCAGGCCGCTCGCCAAGGTGACGCTGCTCAGGCCCTCGGAGGTCTATTGCGACCAGGATTGCCCGGTCGTCGAGGATGGCGTGTGGCTGTTCCAGGATGCCGGCCATTTCACCGTGGCCGGGGCCCAGCGCATGGGCGAGCGCGCCGCGCCGGTGTTCGCGAGGTTCCTGTCGGACGACTAGTTGGCGCTGTTCGCCGTCAGTTGCGGCGCGCTTGCGGCCGCGGCCAATGCCGGCGACGCCGCGACGATCCGTGGCCCTGCGAGCTCCGAACCCTGCGCCGTGAGATGGCCACCGTCCCAGGCGAGCGGCGCGCCGTCTGGGGTCTGGAGCGCGCAATCTCCGGCCGGGCACAGCAGCGCGAGCAGCGAGACGTAGTCGGTCCGCGCTGAATCCTTCAGCAGAACACGCATGAAGCCGTCGACCTCGCCGAGACCATCCAGCATGTGCCCGTCGGTCGAGACGCCGAAGCGCTTCGCGGCAATCAGCAGATGCGGCAGTGGGCGGTCGAACTGCGGGCTCGGCCCGACCACCACCACCTTGCTGCCGATGTCCGTGATCGCCTTGATCGTGGCGAGCAGGCTCGCCTGTGCGGCCGGCGTCATCGCGGTGCGCGTCCAATTGCCCGAGAGAACGACGATGTCGGGTGTGAGCTCGCGCACCAGAAGTGGCAGCCGGCGGTTGAAATCCGCACAGGCGGCGGACTGGCCTGCTTCGGCGTGAGGAACGCATTGCGCGAGGCTGGCGCGCAGCAGCGAGGCCTGGGGCAGGGCTCGCTTCAGGCCAGGGATGAGGTGAGCGGCGTGGCTGTCGCCCCACACCAGGATGCGCGGGCGCGGGCCTTTGGCAAGGCACGACGGCTGCAACGCCTCGAAGGTCTGGCCCGGATCGAGGAAGCAGGTGCCGCTCTCATAGGCGGACTGATGGTCGTAGCTGATGAATTCCGCCAGCGTCCGCTCCTGCGGCGAGAAGCGGGCGGGAAATCCGGCAAGCCCGATGATCGCGAGTGAGGCCAGCAGCACGACCGATGCGCTCGCGACCAGCGCGCGCACCGTGACCGGCGACTGCGCCTGCCTCGCCGGCTGCTCGATCAGATAGAAGCTCGTCAGCGCCATCGCGGTGCAGGCG
This sequence comes from Bradyrhizobium sp. HKCCYLRH3061, assembly GCF_051168015.1. NCBI lineage: Bacteria > Pseudomonadati > Pseudomonadota > Alphaproteobacteria > Hyphomicrobiales > Nitrobacteraceae > Bradyrhizobium > Bradyrhizobium sp. HKCCYLRH3061. The sequence continues at coordinate 322,259 of NZ_JBNPUE010000002.1, read as the reverse complement.
CCGAGCAGCGCCAGCTTGTGCTGAATCGAGCTCGGCGGACCCCAGACCGCCGTCGCCAGCGAGACGACGGGCCAGTGCCAGAGATAGAGCGAGTAGGACCACAGCCCGACCGCGATCATCGGTTTGACCGCGGTCAGCACGGCCTTGCTCGGGGACGGATTGGCCCAGATCACGGCGGCGGCGCCGAGGCACGGCAGCAGCGCGGCCGTGCCGGGATAGGGCGTGTGCGGCGAGAACAGGTTGACGGCGGCGCCGAGCGCGATCCAGCCCAGTGCGGCCACAGTGATCCTGAGCCACTGGCTGTGCGGCGCCGGCAGGGCTTCCACGGCCAGCAGCGCGCCCAGCGCGAGCTCCCAGACCCGGGCCGGCAACAGAAAGAACGCGGCGGCGGGCTGCAGCCGGGTCTGGATCAAGCAGAGCAGGAACGAGGTCGCGCAAAGCCCGGCGAAGCTCGCAAGCATCAGCGGCCGCCGCAGCGCGAAGGCGGCGAGCGCCAGCATGGGAAACAGCAGATAGTACTGCTCCTCGACCCCGAGCGACCAGGTGTGCAGCAGCGGCTTGGTGATGGCGGCGGCGTCGAAATAGCCCTGCTGCGACCACAGCAGGATGTTGGAGCAGAAGACGAGCACGGCCAGCGCCTGTTGCGCCACCGACACCGCGTCCCCAGGCAACAGGATCACGCTGGCGGCGAGCAGGGTCACGCACAGCATCGCCAGGGCCGCCGGCAGGATGCGCCGGGCACGGCGCCGGTAGAACGCCGCGAACGAGAACGTTCCGGTCTGCACCTCCGCATGAATGATCCGCGTGATCAGGAAGCCCGAGATGACGAAGAAGATGTCGACGCCGACATAGCCGCTGCGAAACGGCGAGATGTCGTAGTGGAACGCGATCACCGAGATCACTGCGAAGCCGCGCAGGCAGTCGATGTCGGGACGATAGCCGGTTGCGCTCAAGGGTTCTGTCCGGACGCTCGCATCTGGCGGCGGCCGTCAATCCCCGACGGTCACTGCACGCAGGCGACCCTGGTAGGCTCCGATTGCAACCGCATTGAGGGATTCCTGCGGCACCGTTGGTCGTGCAAACAGGACACAATGCCATCGAATTGAGATCGCAGCGGGAATCCGCGGCTTGCCTTCACAGACTTGCCTCAATGGCGTGATGGCCTTGCCGGAGTTCATGCGTCGAGCGAGCGTGTCATGCGTACATTGGGGCAGAAGGCCGGCCGGGCCGGATTGTTGTGCGGCGTTGTTCTATTTCAGGTTGTGGTTGGCGTTTCGCTTGCGCGAAGCGCCGAGCCCGGCGGCTCCTCACCACCCGCAGGCGAGGTGGCCAAGGATCAGGGCAAGGAGAGCGGGCCGTTCGGCGGATGCGAGCCGATCGGGTTGACGGCATCGGGCGAGCTGGTGTTCCCGCTGGACTGCAAGAAGCTGATCAAGAAGCCGGTCGAGGCGCCCGTCGCCGAGGACAAGACCCCAGCTGACGACAAGACCGCGTCGGTCGATCCTGCGCCATCCGTTCCGAGCCAGGCGGCCAGCGCCGACATTCCGGCCGGTCCCGAGGTCAAGCCTGCCGCGGCTGCGGAAGCGGTTGCGACGATACCCACCGCGTCGGCTGAGCCGAAGCAGGCCGCAGTTACGGACAAGCAGGATGCGGTTCAGAAGGCTGCGGCAGCAGAGCCAGTCGCCGGCAAGCCTTCCCTGACCAAGCCGTCCGTGAAATCGCCATCGATGGCGGCGCCAGCGACCAAGCCGCCCTCTGCCAAGTCGTCTTCTGCCAAGCCGTCCTCTCCCAGAACGGCCGCGGCCAATCCGCCCGCGACGACGCCATCCCCAGCCGGGGCATCATCGGCCAAGCCGTCATCCGGCAAGGCGGCCCAGGCGCAGGCCGTTGTGGTTGCCGCCAGGGATGCAGCGGTCAAGGATGCCGGCAGGACATCGCGGATGGTCGCCAGCCGGCCGATGATCGTGATGGCAAGGCCTGCCACCGCAACCCCGACCTCGGCCCGGCTGCAGGCGGAGGGCAGGCCGCGACTGCGCACCGCGGGACTGCCGGCCTGCGTCCAGTTCCGCAGCTACAATCCGGCGACGCACAGCTATCGCGGCTTCGATGGCCACACCTATGCCTGCCGGTGAGCGCTGACGCTCGAGGGCCGGTGGTCTGGAGGCCGGCGGCGAGTGACGTGACGGCCTGCCGCCCAAGGGCGGCAGCGAAGTCGAGCAGCGCGGCGCCGGAGCTGCTATAGAACCGGAGTCCTCATCTCCGTCCCTCGCCGCGGTTGCTTCCGATTCGACATGGCAGAGCCTCAGTCCGACCTGTTCGAGATGCGCCGGCTGGAATCGCTCTCCAACACCATCTTCGGTGTTGCGATGACGCTTCTCGCCTACGACCTGCCGAAGCCCAATTTCGCGCATATGCCCGGTTGGATCGACCTGGTGCACACTTATTCCGGGCGGCTCGCCGGGCTGGTCCTCAGCTTCATCATCGCCGGCGTGTTCTGGATCAGCCACCACCGGCGGCTGGCCCGGCAGCCGTTCGCGGGCCGGCCCGTGGTCATCCTGAATCTGTTCTTCCTGTTGTCGATCGTGCTGCTGCCGGTGACCAACGGGCTCTACGGCGGCTACAGGCTGAGCAGCGCGGTGGCCGTCCTCTATGGCCTGCATCTGACGATCATTGCGTCGCTGAACGCCGCGCTGTGGTGGCTCGCGCTTCCCGGTGGCCGCCATGCCGAAATCGCCGGCGCGATCTTTCCCGTGATCGTGTTCGTGCCGGGCATCGTCATCGCGGCGATTGCCCCGGAGTACGTGCAGTATTTCTGGATGCTCGGCTTCGGCGGCTTCCTGGCGCGGCGGTTCGTCCGCAGCCCGCCGGTGGCGCTGGCCGGCGAGAAGGCGGAGCTGCCATAAAAAACGCGGCGGGCCGTGAGACCCGCCGCGCTTCCGTTCTTGAACTCGCTGGTCCAGGGCCGAGACCGCCCCGTTGCCGAGCCGCGATGGCGCTGAAACGCTGACGAATCATGCGCTCACACGTCGCTCATGAAGAGCCGCTCAGCGGGCGATCCCAGCGAGGTGACAGCGCTTGGTGAAAGACACTGGATCACCTCCTTTCGTTGTTGATGGTGACCGGAATATAGGATGGTCCGGGCCGCGAGGGTAGGGGGGCCGATTACGGAACCCACCAGCCGCCGCCGTCGTGCTGCGCTGCGGCTCGGGTCGCGGATTCCGCTCGATTCCGGCCGTTCCAACCGCGGATCCCGATGCATCCGCCTCCAGACCCCGTGGCGAAGAGGTTGAGAGCCGCCGCGGACCATGTTAGGGAACGCCCCGATGCGGGTGTAGCTCAATGGTAGAGCAGCAGCCTTCCAAGCTGAATACGAGGGTTCGATTCCCTTCACCCGCTCCAATGATTTCAAGAGCTTCGCGCATCTTTAATTTCCATTCGGACAAGTCGGCTACCGCTCATTCGGACACCTGATCGGCTTTTGTTCGAACTGCGCGCCGCTTCCTGGTGCCAGTGGCGATCTGTCTCGTCGTCCGCTTGACGTACTTCGGCAGCACCTTGACCGTCGTGTGCCGGCTCTGCGCCAGTATCTCGCGATCGGTCAGTTCTGCGTCCCCTGTCTCGGTCAGGCCGCCGTGGCGGAATGACGCAAACGACAACTCGTCGGGCAAATCGGTTGCGCGAATCACTTCCTTCACCTTGCGGCTCGTGTGCGTGAAGTCGGGCATGTCGGGCTTGGGCCATGTTGGCCACGGACCACGATTGCCCCAGTCGCGGCAAAGCATCAGGCCACCGATACGCTCACGCTTGATCGCATCCAGTTCCGCCATCAGTTCGGGATAGAGCGGCACGCCTGCATCGTCGAACAGTGGAATCCAACTTTCGGCCCGCGTCTTTTCGTCGACCACGCGCACCATGTTCGGATGCTCCTTCGGCCGATAGTGCGACACGTCGAAGGTCGCGAAGATGTCGGTCTCGCGCTGCAGCCACTCCCAGCCGATTAGCGCGGCGGTTGCCAGTGACGGAAGGCCCATCTCTTTGGCCTTGGTGCGGAACGTCTGCAACTGCTCATAGGTCGCGGTCGGCGTCTGGCGGTCGGACGAACGTAGGCCCATCTGCGCGAATGGGTTGACCAACGGCAGCCTGCCGGGATTGCGGCGGGCGCACACATTCCAAGCGCGCCGACAGGACTTCATCGCGTGATTGACGGTGGTGCGGCGCTCACCGATTATATTGCCGCCGTCGTCGGTCAGCACCAACAGCTTCTCGTAGAGTGCATCGGTGACACTAGTGTCGATTAGACCGACGCGGCGGGCTCCAAGCCGTGAGCCGTCCTTCAGGACGTAGCCACCAACGATCTTGAAGCCGTGCTCATGGTTGCGCTTCGTCTTGCCGTCCAGCTTGGTGTAGCGGCGGTCAGCGCGATACTCTGCGAACACCCAATCCAGCGTGCCTATCTGCGCCACAGTTGGCCGCTGTGTGGATGCAATGGCGCGGTCGCCCGATCGCCACGCATCGAAGGCCGGTAACAGGATCGTTTCGGCGCGCTTCACCGCAGTATCGTAATCGAGGCCAAGAGGTTCGTTATGAATTGGACAGCCGGCCTTCTTGGCCCACGTTGGCAAATGCCAAAAGTAGCCCCATCCGGCCTTCGTCAGCTTGCGCTCGACGTAGCGCGGCAAGGGCAGGGCGGTGCGAGGCGGTTTCATCAGATCAGCTCCCGCAGCGTCTTCGGCGTCTCATCCGGCACAAGATCGGTTGGCTCCGGCCGGCCGGTGACGATCACGATGCGACCTGTGACGTCGATCTCAGTGCGCTGGACACTGAGGCCGGCCTTCAAGGCACCGGCGATGGCGCGGGTAATGTCGCGTTCACGAAATACTAAGGGCCTGCGCTTGCGTACAGGCTTAGCTGATACCTCCTCCTCATCATCCTGATGCGCCGCCTGGTACACCGCAAAATCAGCCGCACCCCGTGCCGTGATGCGCGCCATCAGCGCGTCCATATCGTCGAGGTGGCTCGCGGCGCGCTTGGGCCGGCTGGCGTTTCGCGCACGCAATCGGTCGAGCAGGTTGGCGCCGCTGTGAAGTCGCTCAGCCAGAACCTCGATGGTTGCGGAAAGCTCCGTCACGCAGTCCGCTCCATCCGCTCACGGACCGCAGCGACGATCAGGCTCGTCATCGACATGTTAGATCGCGCCGCTTGGTCTCGCAGCCAAGCCCGAAGATCGTCCGGCACGTTTACGAGCATTTTCGTCAGCGGGCCGCGCTGCATGGGGCGCCGCTTTCTTCGTGGCGTTTTCATCAGGGTCGTCCCCGTCGCAAAAGCTTTTGTGAACACAACGCAAACATATATATTCGAAGCTGCACCCATCCACAACATCTTGTGTAGACAACATATCAAGCAGCCCAAGATGTTGCGAATCTTGCGGAATTCCATCGCAAGAAAAGCGCCGCTTATCATTGGTGCGAGGGCTTGCGGCGGCAATTGCTTGGAGGAAGCGCCGATAATGCTGAAGGGAGCAGGCCGGAGACCATCGTAATGACAGTGTATGCCGACGCGCCGCTTGAGACATTGCAAGACTTCTTCACCGAAATGGCTGTATTTCGCAAAGATCAGTGTGATGTGATACCTGAAAGGACGATCGAACTTCTCAAGGAGGCCGCGCTGTTTACCAGCCTGGCACGCATGTCGCTGCAGGTGTCGCCTATTGTCCGAGACAGATTTGTGCGAGCCGTCCATGAATGGTCACATGACGACCTCCAAGTAAGGCGGGCCACATGGGAGGTAGCCGAGCAGGTTGGTATAGACGAGACGTTGCTAACGGCCGAAGGGTTTTTGTCACGGGTATGTGATACCCTAGCGCGCCGATCATTTGCTGGCTGAGCCGGTCACCGATCTGGGAAACTTGACAATGCCCGATGCTACCAGTGAAGTCGAAATGGTACAGCAAATCCAAGCGACGTTTATGCAATTCGATCGTCGAGCCGAGAAGGTGTCTCAGGATATCCTTGCTCGCACATTCGTAGACGCGGAGCCTCTCTTCATCCAGCTATCGAGCCGCAATCATCAGGTCTTTTACGGAAGACGGGGAACAGGCAAAACCCACGCGCTTAAATACTTGGCGGAGACGCTTCGAGCTCGCCAAGATATGCCGATCTACGTTGATCTCCGGTCTGTCGGATCAAACGGCTCGATCTACTCGGATGGCAAGCGCACTCTAGCCGAGCGGGCGTCTCGCTTGATCATTGATGTGCTTGAAGCGGTCGAGCAGGAATTGACCGCGATCGCTATCGAGCAAATCGACAACGCAAGGGATGCACAGCAGATCACCATGCGGCTTGACGACCTTGGCGCAGCAATACGTTCCGTCGAGGTTAAGGGGACCGTCGAAGAAGAAAAGACAACCTCGGAGGCCCAAGAAACGAACAAGACTCTCTCCGGTAAATCTGACATGAAGACTGTGGAATTATCGGGCGGGTTTGGCAGAAAGAACGCCGTCACCGATATGAACCGCACGAAACATTCGGGAGAGGCCTCGATAAGCATAGATTTCGGACCGCTTCAGGGGGCACTCTCAGGCTTGGTGGACGTTCTCGGCTCACCAACAATTTGGCTGCTAATCGACGAATGGAGCGAGATACCAATCGATCTCCAACCCTACTTAGCTGATCTGATCCGCCGCACGATCCTCCCGCAACCGCGCATGATCGTAAAAATCGCTGCGATTGAACACAGGTCGCAATTCGCGGAGCTTGGGTCCGGGGGATCATACGTAGGCATCGAGATCGGGGCCGATGTGACCGCCGATATCAATCTTGATGATTTCGTCGTGTACGATGTGGATCAGCGTCGTGCCACCGAGTTCTTCAAGAACCTGATCTTCAAGCACTACCAGGTGGGCGAGCGAGCCAACCCCTTAATCGACACGGCCGACAAACTGATCTCTGCCGCCTTCACGCAAGTCACGGCATTTGAGGAGTATGTTCGTGCCATTGAAGGCGTCCCGCGCGATGCTCTGAATTTGGCTGCAGCAATGGGACGCATCGCTTTCGGCCGCAAGATCGGCGTTACGGACGTGAGGAAGGCGGCGCGAGAATGGTATCAACAGGACAAGATGTCCGTCACTAAGAGTGCGCCTGTACTCGCAGACGTTCTAAATCACATCATCAATGAGGTTATTGAAAATAGGCGTACCAGAGCCTTCCTTTTTCCTGCAGCATCTAGTTCGACCGAGATCGACCGCTTGTACGATGCCCGCCTTCTTCATCTTCTCAAAAAAAGCATCGCTTCAAACGACGAGCCGGGCAGACGCTATCACGTATACAAGATTGACTATGGTTGTTACGTCGACCTGATATCGACATCCCGTGCGCCCGGTGGACTTCTCGCTGCGGATGAAGGTACCTATGTCGACGTCCCCCCCGACGACTATCGTTCCATTCGTCGGGCGATCCTTAAGCCTGAGGAAATCATTCCCTACCAAGCGTAGCCGAAATGCCACGCGCCGCCTCTACGTCCAATACGCGCGAACAGCTATGATGTGCAGTCGGTTTTCAGGATGGTTGGCCTTGTTGCCTTTGGTCCTGACTTTCGCTTACGCATATTGGTGGTCGAACGTCCGGCAACGCAATGTGAAGACGGACGGTTCTTTTGGCGCCCACTTGACAGTTTTCGCAACTGCGGGCTTGGGCCTCATCGCCTTGCGATGGTGCAAACCTTGACGAGCGCAAATGGGCTACAGCTTCCCCGGGGCGGGAAGCCGAGCATTGGACGCGGATGGATACGCGACATGGCCAGTGGAGCGTCTGGCAAAGCGGTGAGAGCTCAATATGGCGTTCCATATACACGCGTGGCCGGGTCAAATGGATCGGACGGCCAGTGATCTCCCGGTATTGAGAGGTTATGCTCTCGAGGTTCGAGACATGTCGACGCCTATGATCGACCTCCAAAACAGTCCCGTTGACCCCTTGCTGCTAACGTCCGCGGGCGTATCGGTCCTTCACCATTGAACTTAGCCGACGACGTGCCTCTCATCGGCTTGAAGGGGTGCTGACTATCGCTGGTGCTGATAACGTTGGTGGAGCGAAGCCGAACGTTGAGCAGCTTTGAAGGCCAGTACCTGGCACTCCGCCGGGTACCGATCCAAGTGCCTGCCCCAAGAAGCCAAAGACTACAAGTACCACACCAAACCCAAACAGTTTAAGACGATGTCTTACATCCTCCCGCAGGCCCATTCCCATATGTCTGCCCAACGAATAGTTGTCCTCATCCATCTCGTATTCGGTTCGCGATCTCCCTTCCATTCGCGCAAAGTAGCGGGCATAAAATTCGCTGATCTCAAGCTCTCTCTCGTTGATGTAGCGCCGGAACATTTCGTACCATTCCCGAGCGATCAGTAGAAATCCAGAGATATCGAGCATCAAACCTATGATGCTAAGCCATTGCTGGCACATTTCCGTGCTCCATCTTGCTTCAGTAATAGGCTAACTCCCGGCGAACGAGATCGTGGACGCGCCTTTGATGGCCGAACGTGCGCTTCGACAACGTTCAATATGCTTCGCATTATAGGTCGACTACCTCGGAAGAGTTGCCGATAAGGTAGACATCGCAAAAGCGCGCGGAAATGGGTTTGTTTTTTTGGGGGGGATAATCTTATAGGTTGCACAGGAGCGTGTAGAGACCTATGCCTTTTTGACAAACTGATCTACGAAAATCTCGGACCTGAATACATTAGATCGCCCTCCACCAAAGGTGATTTTTTCCATTCGCCTCGATGTTTCGACTTCTGCTTTGAGAAAGTCCGTAAAGAAGCGGTCAAGATCATTCGACCCTCTGATGTTCTTCAAAGCGGCAAAGAAATCCAACGCATCGTTGTGAATGAAAAACCGTCGAGGCACTTGCAGCTCCTCAGACGCTACTATGCCATACCGAAGGTAGGGGTACACTTGCTTATGTTTGCGCGCTTTAGCACTATAGGTGAGGACGTCGTGAGTAGTTATTCGGGTCTTGAATTCCAGTACGACGCGGGGAACTTCGATCTCCTGCTTTTTCTCCAAGATGCACAGATCGGTTTGAAACGCGCTTTCACCACGGATGGGGTGCGTTGGATCGACCGTCAGTTTCAGATTGTTATCAACTAGGACCTCGTACAGCAGCGGTTGACCTCGTTTAACAACAAGTGGCGAGGACAGGATCCGTTCAGCAGCCGCTAACGCAATTGCAACAAACTCGCTTTCTTGTCCCACGCCCTAGGACCTCCGTGGTATTGGTTCCACATTCTACTCAATTGTCATTGAGACCGTAAGGTTGGCGGGTGTGCAGCCGCTCTTTCCAGTTGCTTTCGAGCCATTGAACTTCTTCGGCAGGCATGGTTGGAGACACCAGTTCGAGGATCGTGAAGCGAAAATTCGCGGGATCACGCCGGCGAAGAAGCTTGTTTCCTCCATGTCCCGATGTCCCATAGTGTTGCCATCTGCCTAGGAGATTGTCTGCGCCGTAAGCCGAGCCGACATAGCCCTTTGCATCGGAGCTATCGAAGATGTAGTAGATGCCGCGCCACTCGGCGAGCTTGGCCTGCCAGCGTTTCGGCAAGACGCTGAGTTGACTCCAACTAAAGTCTAGCTCATTCCACTTTTGCATCGCGGCGTCGAGGGCGCTATCCTCTAGGATCGCGTGAATTGGCATCTTGTTGCGATGGGCACGTCGCCACCAAGAGCGCTCCGGCGGTGGCCAGTCTACGATCAGCTTGCCTTTCCACTCGGAATAGAAATTCATCGGCTTCAGGTCGAACCACAAACAACTTGATCTGCGGCCCGCAATAAACCCGCGCATCCCGAATTTCTTCAATTCGACGTGCGCCGGAACGCGCCAATACTGCGCATGCGTGAGAGACTTTGATTTTCCAAGAGCGTACGCTCCGACGAATAGCGCTTTGCCGGAGCCATGCCGGATGAACGAAACCACGTACTTGGCTGACCGCAGGGCATTTTCGACTTTTTCGCCATGCGTCTGTTGATAGGCGTTGTACAGGTCGGGCCGCTCCGCCGCTAGAAGCGGAAAGACCTTGTTCAGTTCGGGCTCAGTGGGTCGATGGCGAAACACGATAGCTTCGCGCGGATCGATACCCTTGACCATCAATAATTCGTTTAGCTCCATCTGGCCGATCCATGCGCACAAGCCAGAGGATCGCCCAACCGTGAGGGACAGGCAAGCCGCTATTGCAGTGGGCAACCCGATGGGCACAGAAGACAGGGAGGAACACCTTGGCAAAGGCGCTCTGGCTTATCGGGCAAGGAAGGAGCTGCGCACGATCATCCGACCCCGACGCAACCCGGTTCGATATTGCGGAGGTGGCGGCGCCGGCGGCACCTTTTCGGCGAGTGCAACGAATTCATCAGCAGTCAATGGCGCCGGCGGCGGTGCCGGCGGACGCGGCTTTGGCGCCGCGGTGTCGAGCCGGTAGGGCAACGCCTGGCGCGCGGCAAGCGCATAGACCGCGGTGTCCAAAGCCTCATTGCGCCGGCCGCCGGGTAGCATCCAGACGCGATACGGCCGCCCCTCGCTGTAGCGGGTCTGGACTTCCTCCGACGTCAGTTGCCGGAAATATTCATCACCGAACATACCGCCAACGGGAAAATGCATGTAGCCGGGACCTGGCTCGGTGAACCGCAGCCGCGAGTAGATGACGTCCTTCGCGGTATCCACACCAACCCAAAAGACGCGATACCCGGCCTTGGTCTTGCTCGCGCGGCCCGACCAGATCGGTTTCGCACCGGCAACGCCTCGGACCGCCACAACGCCTTTGCGCCGCCGGCAATAGGAATGCACGGCGTGCGCATGGTGTCCGCCGCTGTCGATCGCGGTAAGCCTCACGCGCATCTCGCGACCGTCCTCCCGGCAATAGGTTTCTCGCAGAACGGCGTCAAGCTGATCCCAGACGTACTGCTGCGCCGGATCACCGGGCAGCACTGCATAGCGCACCGCCCAGCTTTCCTCGAACGGTCCCCAGCCGACAATCTGCACTTCGAGCCGGTCGCCTTGCGTATCGACGCCCGCTGTGAGGAAACGCACGGTCTCTGGGACCGATTGCAGCCCATAGTTCTCGCCGCGCGTCATCAACGATGTTGCTTCGACCACTTCGCGTTCCTCCTCGAATGGTTCGCCCAGGACCGTGTTCGTCCAGACCTGTAACAGCGCCGCATCCTTCCGCGCGGCGAGGAATTCCGTCACCACGTCCGACAAAGCCACCCATGGCGAGATCAGTGCGGAGATGTGGAAACCGGCGACGCCATGTGCAGCACCTTCGGCGTTCGTCGCCCGCCAGTGACCGCGCGCGACCGAGTCGTGACGATCGGCATCGGTCCAGATCGATCCACAGTGCTCGCAAACATAGTGCGCGGTGCCAGCCAAGTGCTTGCCGCTCTGCGCCTTGTCCCAGCGAACGTTAGACCAGACGAGCACCTGCGGCTCGTTGCAGTCTGGGCAAGGCACGAAGAACTTGCGCTGATCTGATGCGAGCCACTCACGCCAGATGACGCTTGTGCCCTTCAATGTCGGCGTCGAGCCGACCAGCGTCTTCCTGTTCCAGAACGTCGCCTGCCGCTTTGCGGCGAGCGCCAGCGGATCGCCTTCCGATCCCGCACTGACGGGCCAGCGATCGACCTCGTCGGCGAGGACGATACGCACGGGCCTCGATGCGAGACCTGCAGGCGAGTTCGCGCCAACGATCGCCAGACGGCCGCCGGGAAACTGCTTCTGCCGGAGCGTGTTGCTCGCATCACGCGATTGCGGTGCCGATACCTTGCCGGCGAGACGCGGCGTGTCCCTCAGCATCGGCACAAGGCGATCCTTCGACCAGGCCTCGCCCATTTCGACCGTCGGCTGCACGACCAGCATCGAGCCGGGGTCTTGGTCGACGAAATAGCCGACGATGTTGCCCAGACATTCGGTGTAGCCGACCTGCGATGCCTTCGCGACAACCACGCAGCGCACAGCCGGGGTCGTCATCGCATCCATGACGCCGCGCAGGTATTCGGCGCGCGCGGTGTCCCAGCGACCGGCTTCCGCGCTCGCTTCCGGTGACAGGATGCGCTCGCGGTCCGCCCACTCCGACACGGTCAACATCGGCGGCGGCGCGAACCCGGCCAACGCCCGAGCCGTGACGCTGTCCAGCGCCTCAGACGGCGGGAGTGATACTGATCTCGGCAAGGGCTGCATGAACTTCTTTCCGGAGCAGAGCTTCAGCTTCGGCGGGTGTCTTGAGCCCGATAATCCGCGTTGCCAGCTTCGTCGGGATCGCCAGAATGCGGGCGCGGACGACCACCACGACCTTCAGCCACGCCGCCTCGATGTCGGCGGCCGGGACAAGCTCGCCGGCCATCGTCCTGGCTTCGATCTCGGCGCGGTCGGCCTTCAATCGAGCCAGGCGGGACCGCTCTGCTGTCAAGCTCGCGACGTTCTCATCGCCCGCTGTCGCCGACGCCACCTTGTGCTTGATGTATGCCTGCACGGCCTTCGACGGATCGAAGGTCCCACGGCCGTCGCGCGGCAGAACGCCATCGCTCGCCAGATTGCTGACGGTGCCCCTGGCAATGCCGAGCAGGCGGGACAGTTCAGCGGCGGTGACGGGTTCAGTTTTCATGCCTTGAAATCTCCCCTGCGGCTAGGAACACGCCGCGGTCGCGCGTACCCCTCGGTTCATCTCGGCTCCAAAGGACCCGTAAGGCCTCGAGGGGCCTCCCACAGGCCCGTTCTCTCCTCTGCCCCCTCCATTCCCTGCCTGGGACAGCCATCGCACTACGGGCCGCCTAATCGAAACCTGCGTCATGTCTGACGAAGAAGGCTCTGGACCGGGCTGGCGGCCGAGCCATCAACGTGTCTCGATGACTTGCACCGCCTTGGCGGCCATGCCGCGCGATTTGCTGCCTTCCGGTTCTGCGGTGACCTGCAGCTCGACGCCGAGCACGGCGCGCGGGTCGGCGTCGGTGCGGTGCTCGACCGGCAGGCCGTCACGTTGCAACGACCAGACCAGAGAAGCTTCGGACCGCTCGATCGCCAGCTTGTCTTGCGCGATCTCGGAGAGCTTTCGTTCGCGATCCTGCGGCGACAGCGCGGCAGCGTCATCGGTAATGGCATCAATCTCCCGTTCGAGGCGTGCGACCAAGGCGTCTCGATGCAGCCAAACGAACAGCGCCGCCGTATCGATGATTTCGCCCATAGCGTTGCCAACAATCTGATCGCCGGTTTTCCCCACGATAGCGGCCAGCCCCAACCGTTGCATGGTCAGCGGCCAGCCGATGGCGTGTCCTGCTTCGACCAGCGCGGAAACGTCCGGCATGCCGCGCTCGGCCAGTTGCTCGATAGCCGCGCGCGCCTGAGCCTTGGCGTGTGCAGCTGGTAGGGGTGCGGATTTGACGCGGTGCTCGTCGGCGTCCAGCTCGCGGAGGCGATGACGGATGCGATCGAGCGCCGCCGCGACCGTCTCGCCCTTCTTCAGAACCGAGGCGACGTCGATACCGTCGGCAGGAACGATCGCCGTGCCGCCCGGCCGGCCTGTCCGAAGCCAGCCTTCTAAATTTGTCACCGACGCTCCAGCACTGCGCGAGCGGGCCTGCCTGGTCTCGAGCAGTTCGTTCAGCCGGGTCATCTCGGCGTCGACGGCGGCGAGCTTGCGCGCGGCGTCGATCACACTCACGTCGTCGTCATCCAGACCCGGACCGCCCTGGCCGCGCGGTGTCTTCAGGTGGGCGATCCGCGCTTTGAGCCGGTGCTGGTCAGCGCGTAGCTCGCCAAGCTGATCAAACAGCGGCCGTTGCAGGTTCATCGCATCTTCGGCGCGTTGGCGCAGCGAAAGCAGAAGCGGTCGCCGCGACGCTGGCAGCAGCTCGACGACGTCGAGCGACGGCGGAAGGCCAGGCGAGAAACCTGGAATGATGTTTGTAGCGTCCCACGGTGCCTGTTCAAACGATCTTGCCATGGTTGTCCTCCTACTTATCGACCACCACCATGGCGGCAGGCGTTGGCCACGAATAGCCTGCGTGCGCGATCTTATTAGTCGCCATTGCCGCCGAGCGCGCGGCGGATCGTGCGTGCTGCGATCGGCGCATCGCGCGCCTGCAGGATGCGCCAGCAGACTTCGCGCAACGAGCCGAGATGACGCTGCGGACATGACGTCTCAGTACGATCCCGTCGCCATGCGGTGCTCCGATAAACCGCCAAGGCGCGCGCCAGCTTCGTTGCCGCGCCACTCGCGGACATACCGACACAGAAACGGTTCACGGCACCGCGCAACAGCCGGTCGCGCTCGCGAAGCGCCCGAACTGTCGCAGGGAGCCGATGCCCCGGCCCGCGCGTCATCATGACGGCGTTGTCGTCAATCAGCTCGGCGCTCGCGACGTCGATCGCGCGCAATGGCTTCATGGCAGCACCGCGCGCGGATCGAGGAAGTGCCCGCCCGGCGCCACCTCGTGGAGCACGCGCGTTGCCGCGTCATCGATCTCAACTTCGTCACCGTGGCGCCAGCAGTTAGCGCACATGCCTGACACAGCAGCTTGCGTTGGCGTCGCGCCAGCCGTGGCGAATAGGAAGGCCGCAGGAAAGGGAAGCGGCTCTCCGCAGACAAAACAGCTTGGGCAGCTCCTCTCGCGCCAGAACGCGGCCGCGCGAAAGAAAAGTTGATGGCGTGGATGCCGATTGATCTCGCCTATGCTCAACAGTGCCGTGTCGAGTATGCCGCTCTGTCTCCTACTGAAGCGAGTGATCCTGGCGCGCCTCGCACGTCGCTGCTGCCGATTGCCGGGCTCGGTGAGCCGCTCGATTTCTCGCAACGTCGTCATCGGTCGCCGCCCTCTCGCTTCATGCTGCGCCGATGGTCTTCGTCGATCTGCCGCCACAGAGCGGCAACACGATCGCGCTGCGCCTCGGTGCGGTGCCGGCCGGCCAAGCCGTCCATCTGCCATTGTCGCAACTCGATGCGAACGGCCTCTATGTCGACCACCGATCCGGTATCATCGTCGGCGGCATCAGTGTCGGCCGGCTGATCGTCGGCGAGGTCCATCATCGCTTGCCAGTATCCGGCATCAGGATCGGACGGCATGGCAAGATCGTCCTCTGGGCGGCAGCGAACAAATCTGACTGCACATGGGCCATGGCCGTCACCATCGTCGCCCAACAGCCGCGCCGATCCGCCGACGCGCCATTTCCTCATCTGCGATGGCGGCGGGGATGATCTCCTTCGCCAATTTCGTGCAGCACTTGCCGGTCCGCGCACCTCTCATCCCTGGGATTTTTGCTTTGGGCACATCTGCGAGGCGGAACCTCCCTTCGAAAGGCCTCTTTACGGAGCCTCCGCGAGGTTTGAGACAATTCGCGTCCACAGTAGGAGCCACAAGGTTAGTGTGGACACGATTAGTCTCACCGGTCTTGGCCTTGCGGCGGTAATACGTGGCGCGGCTGATGCCTGCCGCTTTCCATGGCTCGGTCTGGCTGAGTGGAACCCGCTTGGGCTTGCCAGCGCGGTCCTCCCGTTTGCGTTCCCGGTCCTTGCGCTTGCGGCGTTCTGCGGGTGTCTCGGCCACGTCGCAGGCCCAAATCGTCCTGATCTTCAGCGCCGTCCTTTCGACGTCGGTCAGGCCGAGAAGCTCGCCCAGGCGGGCGGCTTTGTACCGCTGCGGATCGCCGGCGGCCATATGTGCCAGCGCCTCGGCCTCCTCGGGCGGCATCCATGGTGCCCATACGGCAGCCCACCCGCGACAGCGCTCGACAACGTCGACGCCCGCCACGGCAATGTGGTGGAAGGCGATCATGACGTAGTTGCGCCCGTGTTCGTCTGCCGGGAGGTGCCGCCCGTCCCGATGTTTCAGGAGCCGTTCGAACTCGCGCATGCGGAGGTTACCCATCAGCCGCTTCGGACGATCCTGCTTGTCGCGAGCTGCGGCGCGGTACTTCGCAGCGATCAGGCGGTGTCGAATTGCTTTGACGGAGCGCGGCGGCGGCTTGCGGGCAGTACATGGTTCGGATAAATTCACGGTGGCCTCGTGCGAGAGGTTTTCTTTTTGACCGCCGTCCGCCCGCCCGGTGTACGTCGGCCACGTTGCATTCAGCGGCCGTCCCTCGATCAGGAGGGGCGGCCGTTTGCTGTCAGGGTGGATCGCGCGCCCGTAGCGGCGGTGCGTCATTGTGCAGGCCGGCGCCGTAGGCGCCGCCATTCGCCTCGTCATTGCTGGCGCCGTCGCGCTCGACGACGTGCAGGTGGTCGCGATCGGCGCGGTGGTCGTCGTTCTGGTGTTCGAGGCGGCAGGTTGCGATCATGGGGCAGCCCTCCGCATTCGGACGGCGGCAAAAACCGCAAAGGCTTCAATGCTGACGTTTAGGGTGGTTTTGTCCGAATGGGCCTTGATCGGCTTCAGCCGCCGAAACCCTTCCAAGCTGAATACGAGGGTTCGATTCCCTTCACCCGCTCCAAGGCTTCCGCGGCCACTCCGTCATCCGACCAGAAGCGATCCTCGTCATGGGGCGCTCACGCGATGTCGCAGTCCCAATCTTCTGGGGACGTCGGTTTCCCTGGTCGTCGGTGCAGACTCCCCAGCCGGTCCGGCCGATCAGTCGCAAGCGACGCGATTGCCCATCCGCCGGCACGTCCTGCCGTCGCTGAAATAGGTCGTGTTTCCGATCGTATGCGCCGACGTGCCATCGCTGTAGTAGGTGTGATTGCCGATCTGCTGCGAGCTGCTGCCGTCGTTGTTGTAGGTGAAGCGCCCGATCTGCTGCGACGAGGAGCCGTCGTTCCAATAGGTATTGTTGCCGATCCGCTGCCCCGACGTCCCGTCGTCGCACAGGATCTGGTTGCCGATGAGCTGGCAGGTCTCGGCCTGAGCTGCTGTCGCCGCCCACAGGCCGAAAGCGATCGCGAGAACGTGGCGCATGAGATCGACTCCCGAAATTGCAACATCCAATCTCAACCCCTGTGCCAGCGCAACCGGAAACGATCCGCGGTGACCGGCAGGGGTCAACGTCCGGCGCCGCGTGTCCTGGTCTTGCCGGCGGCTCCGCCGACCCGGAACGCCCGCATCTGGCCGCTGAGAAAGCGGAGCAGGTGGCTGGCGGCATGCGGCAGCTCGCGGCCGCGCCGGGTGATGACGCAGGCTTCGCTCGACGACAGCAGGCGGTTGTCGACCGGCACCGCGGCGAGCGAGCCGTCGGCAAGATCGGCGGCGATCGCGAAGGCGGGCAGGAGCGTCAGGCCGAGGCCGCCCTTGACGAAGTGGCGGAGCACGTTGATCGAGCTGGTGATGAGCTTCGGCGACAGAGCGATGCGCTCGGCGGCCTCCGCCATCGCCACGATCTGACGCGTGCCGTAGCTTGCATGCATCAGGCCGAGCGGGTGGTCGGCGAGCTCGCGCAGGCGCAAGGGACGGCCGAGCCGCGCCAGCGCGTGATCCGGCGGCATGATCGCGCAGAGCGGCTGCCGGCTCGCGGTGGCGATCCGGATGCGTGGATCGGCTGACGGGTTGAACACCAGGCCGATGTGATGGCGGTCTTCGGCCACGGCATTGACGACCTCGTTGGTGCCGGCGAGGTCGAACGACATCGTGAGGTCGGGATGGCGCTGCCAGAACCGGCCGAGCGGCCCCGACATCAGGTCGCTGACGAAACCCTCGCCGAGCACGATGTCGATGTGGCCGCGTTTGAGCCCCTGCAACTCCCGCAGCTTGGCGACGGTGTCGGCCTGGTCGGCCTGCCATTGCCGGAAGCGCTCGACCAGCAGCGCGCCGGCCGCGGTGGCGCGGATGCCGCGGCTGAGGCGCTCGAGCAAAGTGAGGCCGAGCTCGTTCTCCAGCAGCGCGATCTGCCGGCTGATCACCGACGCGTTGACGTCGAGCGCTTCGGCGGCGGCGCGCACCGAGCCGAGGCGGATCGCCTCGTGCAGATAGTGCAGGCGGTGATGATCGAGCAGGGCGGACATGGCTTCGGAACGTGTTGACCTGAGGGCAACACTAGCGGCGGAGGACCCTGATGTCTGCCCCGGATTGGCGCGGCTACGTTGCGGTAGCAGATCTGGCAGGAGGCATCGTGACCGCAGTCGGTATCATCGGACTTGGCAGGATGGGGCGCGGCATGGCGCTGACGCTGAAGGGCGCCGGCTTTGCCGTCACCGGCTACGACACGCTGGCCGCGACGCGCGCGGCGCTGCCGGCCGAGGGTATTGTGGTCGTCGACAGCATCGGCGGCGTGGTCGCCGCCGCCGACATCGTGATCCTGTCGCTGCCGACCGCCGGCATCGTCGCCGATGTCGTGGAGGGCGCCGGCGGCATCCTCGCGCAGGCCAAAGCCGGTGTCGTCATCGTCGACACCTCGACCTCGCATCCCGAGACTTCGCGCCGGCTTGCAGCCCTTCTCAAGGCGCGCGGCATGGGCTTTGTCGATGCGCCGGTCAGCGGCGGGCCGAAGGGCGCGGCGGCGGGCACCATGACGATGGTGATCGGCGCCGACGGCGATGATCTTGCGCGCGTGCTGCCGGTGCTGGAGCGGATGAGCGCCAAGCGCGTCCATGTCGGCGGCGTCGGCGCCGGCAACGTCGCCAAGATCGTCAACAACCTGCTCTGCGCCGCGCATCTGCTCACCGCTGCGGAGGCGCTGCGCATCGCCGACGCGGCGGGCGTCGATGCCGGGCGGCTGCTCGAAGGCCTGAATGCCGGCTCCGGCCGCTCCGGCGTCACGCTCGTCAACGTACCCGATTGGATTCTCAACGGCGCCTTCGATTCCGGCTTCACTATGCAGCTGATGCGCAAGGACGTCAGGCTCGCGGCGCAGTTCATTGGGGAGCTCGGCCTTGCGCTGCCCATCGCTGCAGATACCGCACGCATCTGGGCCGACAGCGCCGCCAGCATCGCCGACGCCGATGATTTCAACCGCATCGTCGAGCTGCGGCTCGGTCCGATGCCGAAAGCCGTGAGCGTGCCGCCATGACCCATTTCATCGATCCCCGCCTGCGCGCCGCCACGCTGCCGTTCTGGCCTGACTTGGAGGCCGTTGGCTCCCATGTCGGCGGTCACCTGATCGTCGGCGATGGCGCGACGGTCTCGGTGAATGATCCCGCCACTGGCCGATTGCTGTTCACCTACGCCGATGCCGGCGCCGACGTCGCCGCGAAAGCGGCTTGTGTCGCGGCGGCGGGGCAGGCGGAATGGGCGAAGCTGACCGCCGCGGGCCGCGGCCGGGTGATGCAGGCGGTGGCGCGGGCGATCCTCGTCGCAGCCGAGCCGCTGGCGCATCTGGAAGCGCTGTCCGCCGGCAAGCCGATCCGCGACACCAGGGGCGAAGTCGTCAAGGTCGCGGAGATGTTCGAGTATTATGCGGGCTGGGCGGACAAATTCCACGGCGACGTCATCCCGGTGCCGTCAAGCCATCTCAACTACACGCGCCGCGAACCGATGGGCGTGGTGCTGCAGATCACGCCGTGGAACGCGCCAGTCTTCACCGCGGGATGGCAGATCGCACCGGCGATCAGCATGGGCAACGCCGTGCTGCTCAAACCCTCGGAGCTGACGCCGCTGACGTCGCTGGCGCTCGCAAGCATTGCCGAACGCGCGGGCCTGCCGAAGGGCGTCGTCAACGTGCTCGCGGGTTTCGGCCACACCACGGGGCAGGCGGCGCTCGGCCAGCCCGCCGTGAAGAAGGTCGTGTTCGTCGGCTCGGTGCCGACCGGGCGGCTGATCGGTGAGGCCGCGGCGCGCAGGCTGCTGCCGTCGGTGCTCGAGCTCGGCGGCAAGTCCGCCAACATCGTGTTCGCCGATGCCGATCTCGAACGTGCCGCCGTCGGCGCGCAGGCCGCGATCTTCGGCGGCGCCGGCCAGAGCTGCGTCGCGGGCTCCAGGCTGTTGGTGCAGGGCGCGGTCTATGACCGCTTCGTCGATCTGGTCGCGCAAGGCGCGGCGAAGATCAGATGCGGCGATCCGCTGTCGGCGGACACCGAGATCGGGCCGATCAACAACGCCAGGCAATATGACCATGTGCTGTCATTGATCGCCGAAGGCGCAGCCGAGGGCGCGGAGATCGTCGCTGGCGCAGATGGCGTGGCGCAGGACGGCGGATATTTCGTCAAGCCGACCGTGCTCAAGAACGTCACCAACGCCATGGGCATCGCGCGCAAGGAGGTGTTCGGCCCGGTCGTCGCCGCGATCCGTTTCGACACCGAAGAAGAGGCGATCGCGATCGCCAATGACAGCGAGTTCGGCCTCGCTGGCGCGGTGTGGACCAGGGACGTCGCGCGCGCGCATCGCGTCGCAGCGCAGGTCAAGGCCGGCACGTTCTGGATCAACGCCTACAAGACCATCAACGTCGCCTCGCCGTTCGGCGGCTATAACAACAGTGGCCATGGCCGCTCCTCCGGCAGCGAGGCGCTGTACGAATACACGCAGGTGAAAAGCGTTTGGGTCGAGACCGCGGCCGAGCCGGCCGTGGCGTTCGGCTACGCGCCGGGCTTGCGCGATTGAGCGGGCGTGGCATGATCGGTGCAAGAGCTGCGCGCCACGGAACGACCACTTAGTTCCGAAATAAGGAACGGAAACATGCCGCGCTTCGTCAACGTCGCCATTGGTCAGCTCGGCCCGATTGCCAAGAGCGAAACACGGACCGCGGTGGTTGCGCGACTGATGGCGTTGATGCGGCAGGCGCACGCCAATGGCTGCGACCTGATCGTTTATCCCGAGCTCGCGCTGACGACGTTCTTCCCGCGCTGGTACATGGCCGATCAGGCCGAGATCGATCAATATTTCGAGCGCGAGATGCCGGGGCCGGAGACGCAGGTCTTGTTCTCGCTCGCGAGGGATCTGCGGATCGGCTTCTGCCTGGGCTATGCCGAACTCGCAGTCGAGGACGGCATCGTGCACCGCTACAACACCGCCATTCTCGTCGACAAGACAGGCACCATCGTCTCGAAATACCGCAAGGTGCATCTGCCGGGACATGCCGAGCACGAGCCGTGGCGCAAGTTCCAGCATCTGGAAAAGCGCTATTTCGAACCGGGCAAGAGCTTTGGCGTCGCCGGCGCCTTCGGCGGCGTCATCGGCATGGCGATCTGCAACGACCGCCGCTGGCCCGAGACCTATCGCGTGATGGGGCTGCAAGGCGTCGAGATGGTGCTGATCGGCTACAACACGCCGGTGCACAACCCGCCGGCGCCGGAACATGATGACCTCTCGCTGTTCCACAACCGCCTCGTGATGCAGTCAGGTGCCTATCAGAACGGCACCTGGGTGATCGGCGTCGCCAAGGGCGGCATCGAGGAGGGCATCGACCACATCGCCGGCAGCTGCATCATCGCCCCTTCAGGCGAGATCGTCGCGGCCTGCGCCACCAAGGGCGACGAGATCGCGCTGGCACGCTGTGACCTCGATTTGTGCAGATCCTACAAGCAGACGATCTTCAACTTCGACGTCCATCGCCAGCCGCACGCTTACGGCATGATCGTCGAGCGCAAGGGCGAGACGCTGATGGCCGACGGCTCGCCGGTGCGGAAGGCATGATGCGTTCGGCAATCGCGCGCAAGTCCGTAGCCCGCATGAGCGCAGCGACATGCGGGTTCACACGAGGAGTCTCGGAGAACCCGGGGTCGCTGCGCTCGCCCGGGCTTCGATAGGCTTGCGCCCCATGCCTCATTTGCGTTCAAATGAACGCGCTCCACACGCGTGGCATGGGCCTTGCTTACAATTTCGGCAATTGAACTTGGGCATGTTGCATCAGGAGAGAACATGGATCGCAGAACGGTATTGAAGGGATTGGCGGGCGCGGGTGGTCTGGCGCTGACGGGACTTGCGGCGCCGGCGATCGCCCAAGGCGCTGCCGCACGCACCTTGCGTTTTGTGCCACAGGCCAATCTCGCCAATTTCGATCCGATCTGGGGCACCCAATATGTCGTGCGCAACGCAGCCGCGATGGTGTGGGATACGCTGTACGGCATCGACGATCAGTTCGTGCCGCAGCGCCAGATGGTGGAATCGGAGGAGGTGTCCTCCGACGGCCTGACCTGGACCTTCAAGCTGCGTCCCGGCCTCAAATTCCACGACGGCGAGCCGGTGCTCGCCAAGGACGTCGTCGCGAGCCTCACGCGCTGGTCGGCGCGCGATCCGATGGGCCTGATGCTCAAGGCGATCCAGAACGAGCTCACGGCGGTCGACGACAAGACCTTCAAATGGGTGCTGAAGCAGCCTTATCCGAAGATGCTGTTCGCGCTCGGCAAGGGCAACGCGCCGTGCGCCTTCATCATGCCCGAGCGCATCGCGCAGACCGATCCGTTCAAGCAGATGTCCGAATATATCGGCTCCGGCCCGTTCAAGTTCGTCAAGGGCGAATGGGTGCCAGGCGCCAAGGCGGTGTTCGAGAAGTTCACCGACTACGTGCCGCGCCAGGAGAAGCCGGTGTGGCTCGCCGGCGGCAAGCAGGTGCTGGTCGATCGCGTCGAATGGGTGATCATGCCGGACCCCGCGACCGCGGCTGCGGCGCTGCAGAACGGCGAGGTCGACTGGTGGGAGAACCCGATCACCGATCTCGTGCCGGTGCTGAAGGGCAACAAGAACATCGGCGTCGACATCGGCGATCCCCTCGGCAATGTCGGTGCGTTCCGCATCAACCATCTGTACCCGCCGTTCAACAACGTGAAGGCGCGCCAGGCCATCCTGATGGCGATGAGCCAGGAGGACTACATGCGCGCGCTGGTCGGCGACGACAACGCGCTGTGGAAGCCGCTGCCGGGCGTGTTCACACCCGGCACGCCGCTCTATACCGAGGAAGGCGGCGATATCCTGAAGGGCAAGCGCGACCTGGCCAAAGCCAAGAAGCTGCTGGAGGAAGCCGGCTACAAGGGCGAGCCGATCACCTGCCTCGTCGCGCAGGATCAGCCGATCACCAAGGCGTTCGGCGACGTCACCGCGGATCTGCTGAAGAAGCTCGGCATGAACGTCGATTTCGTCGCGACCGACTGGGGCACGGTCGGTGCCCGCCGCGCCTTGAAAACGCCGCCGGCGCAGGGCGGCTGGCACATGTTCCACACTTGGCACGCCGGCGCCGACTGCATCAATCCGGCTGCCTACAACGCGCTGCGCGCCAATGGCGACAAGGCCTGGTTCGGCTGGCCGAACAGCGAGCCGGTGGAGAAGGAGATCACCAACTGGTTCAACGCGAAGTCGCTCGATGAGGAGAAGGTCGTGGCCGGCCGCATCAACAAGGCTGCGATCGACGACGTCGTGTTCGCGCCGACCGGCTTCTTCCTCGGCTACACTGCGTGGCGCAAGACCGTCTCCGGCGTGACCAAGGGGCCGATCCCGCTGTTCTGGGGCGTGTCGAAGACCGCATAGGCACTGACATCCATGCTCGCTTATGCGCTCCGACGCGTGCTGTCGACCTTGCCGGTGATGGCGATCGTCGCGCTGTTCGTCTTCAGCCTGCTCTACATCGCGCCGGGCGATCCGGCCGTGGTGATCGCGGGCGACCAGGCGAGCCCGGCCGATGTCGAGCGCATCCGCGCCAATCTCGGACTGGACCAGCCCTTCCTGGTCCAGTTCGGAAGCTGGGTGTGGCGCCTGCTGCACTTCGATCTGGGCACCTCGATCTTCACCAATCTCCCGGTGGCTTCGATGATCGCCCAGCGCATCGAGCCGACCTTGTCGCTGATGATGGTGACGCTGTGTCTCACCATCGTCATCGCCGTGCCGCTCGGCGTCATCGCGGCGTGGAAGGCCGGCACCTGGATCGACCGGATCATCATGGCGTTCGCCGTGTTCGGCTTCTCGGTGCCGGTGTTCGTGGTCGGCTACATCCTCGCCTACGTCTTCGCGCTGAAGTTCGATTGGCTGCCGGTGCAGGGCTACACGCCGCTCGCCCAGGGATTCTGGCCGTGGCTGCAGAACCTGATCCTGCCGGCGGTCGCGCTCGGCTGCGTCTACATCGCGCTGATCGCGCGCATCACCCGCGCCGCAATGCTCGAAGTGCTGCAGCAGGACTACATCCGCACCGCCCGCGCCAAGGGCCTGGGGCAGGGCGGCATCCTGTTCATCCACGCGCTGAAGAACGCCGCTGTGCCGATCGTCACCGTGGTCGGCATCGGCATCGCGCTCCTGATCGGCGGCGCCGTCGTCACCGAGAGCGTGTTCGCGATCCCTGGCCTCGGCCGCCTCACCATCGATGCCATCCTGCGCCGTGACTATCCGGTGATCCAGGGCATCGTGCTGTTGTTCAGCTTCGTCTACGTGCTCGTCAATCTCCTGATCGACATCACCTACACCCTGGTCGACCCGAGGATCCGCTATTGACCGCCACGACCACAACCTCTCCGCCGCCAGGCCTCGTCGTCGCGCCTGTTCTGCCGGACCTGATGGTCGCGCCAAAGATCCGGCGCGGCGCCCTCGGCTTCCTGCGCAATCATCCGACGGTCGCGATCGGCGGCGCGCTGCTGTTGATGCTCGTCATCATCGGCGTGTTCGCGCCGTTCCTGTTCACCGTCGATCCTACCGCGATCGCGCCGGCCAAGCGCACCCGGCTGCCGTCGGCGGATTTCTGGTTCGGCACCGACGCGCTCGGACGCGACGTCTATTCGCGCGTGCTCTATGGCACGCGCGTCTCGCTCACGGTCGGGCTGTCGGTGGCGCTGGCGGCATCGCTGATCGGGCTTGCGATCGGCCTCGTGGCCGGCTTCCTGCGCTGGGCCGACGGCGTGCTGATGCGCTGCATGGACGGGCTGATGTCGATCCCGCCGATCCTGCTCGCGGTGGCGCTGATGGCGCTCACGCGCGGCAGCGTCGGCAATGTCATCCTCGCCATCACCATCGCCGAGATTCCGCGCGTCGCACGACTCGTGCGCGGCGTCGTGCTGTCCCTGCGCGAGCAGCCCTATGTCGACGGCGCGGTCGCGTCGGGCACGCGCACGCCGATGGTCATCCTGCGCCACATCCTGCCCAACACCATGGCGCCGATGCTGGTGCAGGCGACCTACATCTGCGCCAGCGCCATGATCACCGAGGCGATCCTGTCCTTCATCGGCGCCGGCACGCCGCCGACGATTCCCTCCTGGGGCAACATCATGGCCGAGGGCCGCGCGCTGTGGCAGGTCAAGCCCTACATCGTGTTCTTCCCGGCCGCGTTCCTGTCGGTGACCGTGCTCGCCGTCAACCTCGTTGGCGACGGCCTGCGCGACGCGCTCGATCCGCGCATGGCCAAATCACCATGAGCAGCGGAGTGAGGCGGGCGAGCCACGAGGTCCGAGCAGGGGCCTGGCCCTTCGAGACACCCGCCTTCGGCGGGCTCCTCAGGGTGAGGGGTGGGAGCATTTCACATGGCGACGCTGCTCATCGCCGATGTGCAGCACCGGCCTCGGCGCTAACGCCTCATGGTGAGGAGCGCCGCGCCGAGTTGGTCGTGATATTCGGCAGTCGCAATGCGCGACGCGTCTCGAACCATGAGGCCCCTATGTCTCCGCATGAGGCCCCAAACCGCGGCCGGGAGCCGATCTGATGCCGCTGCTCGAGGTCGAGAACCTCCAGGTCCATTTCCGTACGCCGACCGGCATCAACCGTGCCGTCGACGGCGTCTCCTTCCACGTCAACCCGGGCGAGACGCTCGCCATCGTCGGCGAATCCGGCTGCGGCAAGTCCGTCACCTCGATGTCGATGATGCGGCTGATTCCGGAGCCGCCGGGCAAGATCGCGGGCTCGATTCTGCTCGAGGGCCGGGACATCCTGACGCTGTCCGACCGCGAGATGCGTCAGCTCCGCGGCAACGACATCTCGATGATCTTCCAGGAGCCGATGACCAGCCTCAACCCGGTGCTGACCGTCGGCCGCCAGATCGGCGAGACTCTGCGGCTGCACCAGGGGCTCGACCAGGCGCAGGCCGAGGCGCGCGCGGTGGAGATGCTGACTCTCGTCGGAATCCCTGAGCCGGCACGGCGCGTGCGCGAATATCCGCACCAGCTGTCCGGCGGCATGCGCCAGCGCGTGATGATCGCGATGGCGTTGGCCTGCAATCCAAAGCTCCTGATCGCGGATGAGCCGACCACCGCGCTCGACGTCACCATCCAGGCGCAGATCCTCAAGCTGATGCTGGAGCTGAAGCAGCGCGTCGGCGCCGCGATCATCCTGATCACCCATGATCTCGGCGTCGTCGCCGAGGTCGCCGAGCGCGTGATGGTGATGTATGCGGGACGCAAGGTCGAGGAAGCGCCGGTCAAGGAGCTGTTCCGCACCCCCCGCCATCCCTACACGCAAGGCCTGCTCGGCGCGCTGCCCAAGCTCGGCTCGTCGCTGTCGGGCGAGACGAAGCGCCTCGCCGAGATCCCCGGCCAGGTGCCGGATTTGAAGCAGCGCATCGAAGGCTGCGTGTTCGCCGGCCGCTGCGCGCTCGCGACCGACCTGTGCCGTCAATATGCGCCGGGGCTGGAGCAGAAGGCCGCGCACCACATCGCCGCCTGTCATTTCGCCGCCAAGGAGCAGGCTGCCGCATGACCATGCCGCTGCTCCAGGTCAACGACCTCAAGAAGCACTTCCCGATCTCCAGCGGGCTGTTCGGCCGCAGCAAGAGCAAGGTGCATGCGGTCGACGGCGTGTCATTCGAGATCGCGCGCGGCGAGACGCTCTCCCTGGTCGGCGAATCCGGCTGCGGCAAGTCGACGGTCGGCCGCGCCATCCTGCGGCTGTTCGACGTCACCGCCGGCCAGATCGTGCTCGACGGCCAGCGCATCGACGATCTTCCCCCTGGCAGCCTGCGCGAGATGCGCCGCCGCGTCCAGGTCGTTTTCCAGGATCCGTTCTCCAGCCTCAATCCAAGGATGCGGATCCGCGACATCCTGGCCGAGCCGATCAACAATTTCGGCCTCGCGAAGACCGCCGCGGAGCGCGACGCGCGCATCGCCGAGCTGATGGAGATCGTGCGGCTGCCGCGCGACGCGGTGAACCGCCGGCCGCACGAATTCTCCGGCGGCCAGCGCCAGCGCATCGGCATCGCCCGCGCGCTCGCCGCCAAGCCGGACCTGATCGTCTGCGACGAGGCGGTCTCCGCGCTCGACGTCTCCGTCAAGGCGCAGATCGTCAACCTGCTGCAGGATCTGCAGCGCGAGTTCGGCCTGGCGCTGCTGTTCATCAGCCACGACCTCGCGATCGTCGAGCACATGACGCACCGCGTGGCGGTGATGTATCTCGGCAAGATCGTCGAGATGGCGCCAAGGCGGCAGATCTTTGCCACACCGGGTCATCCCTACACCAAGGCGCTGCTGTCAGCCGTGCCCATTCCCGAACCCGGCGCCGAGCGCACACCGATCATCCTCAAGGGCGACGTTCCGAGCCCGGTCAACCCGCCCAAAGGCTGCCGCTTCAACACCCGCTGCCCCCTGGCCTTCGACCGCTGCCGCGTAGAGGCTCCCGAGCTGCGGCTGAAAGGCGAGGACCAGTGGGTGGCGTGCCATTTGGAGAATGTGTAGTTACGTCCTTGCGCAGGATTGGCAAAGCGGCCGCCGAAGGCGGCGGCGTGCCCACTAAGCAGGTGCAATGACAGCTTGATGCACGACCGCCGCGCCAATCACGGAGGAGAGACGGTGCGTTTCTCATGCGGATCTCGGTGCGGCGCGTAGCCCGCATGAGCGACAGCCGGCCCGTGGGACACGTCGGCGCCAGCCGACGTGCGGGGCCTCACGTGTCGTGTCGGTGAACCGGGATGTCGCTGCGCCCATCCGCGCTACGTGGCGACTGAACGAAACTTCGATGGCACGCAACATCGCTGCGCCGCGCGCCGTCGCTGCCCATCATGTTTTGAGGAACGGTATCGCAGCCGCGCCCGGTTGCGACCAGGCATCGGCTCACCGGGTACGGCTCTCGCCAGCTTTAGGCTGCAAGCGACCGATTGAATCTCGTCCAACAGAACGTCGCAAAGCGCGATCTGCGACAACAGGTCGGCCTCTAGGGACTGGCACGACGTCGGCCGATCGAGGCGCAGCTTTGCTGTGCGGATTCTACTTAGCGATTTCAATACTGCAGGATTGGACAGGTCGCCGCCTCGAATATTGGTCATCTTTGCACCACGACTACACCAGATCCGCCGCGGCAGGACCGATTTGGTTCGATGCAATCGGTATGCCGCGAATTGGGGCGGGAGCGGACGACGCAACCTTGCGGTACCCTCCGGCGTCTGCAAAGCAGCGGCCAGGGACATCAATTGGCGGTTTACAGTCGTTTCCGAATTTGGAAATTGGCACGGTGTATGCTGGCCTCTGTACGGGTGCTTTGTTGTTGAGTTGACGCGTTGCTTGCCAGATCGGCAACTTATCGCCTTTGGTCGAGCGATTGGCGATCTGCTGATAACGTATTGCAGTGGTGCCAGATTGGAAGATGGTCGCTGTGCCCGGCGAGGGGATGGCATGGTGTACTGCCACTGAACTGGTAATGCCTACAAGATAAGTGATAGAATGCAACGTGACCGTCTTGATAAGCATGACAGAACTCACTCCATACCGACTCATATCGACAGGCGTGTGGACGTTGCCAGGTTCGCGTTGTGACGAAGTCATAAGTCCATCGTCTCGGTGACCTGCTTCGCAAGATCGGGTATCTCAAGCGCCCAGCGTCGACGGTTGGGTGGCGCTTGTCTTGCTCTGCTGATCCCATTGCGCCTCAAAGCCGTCGAGCAGGTGGCGAGCGAGACCGGCTTGAGCTTGAGAGCCAATCATGAGGACTGTGTCCCATGGGAAGTGTGTCAGTGTTCCGAACATCATCGTCTCCCAAAAGTGCCGCGGTTCTCAGCTTGTTCGGGTCACGTGCACCCTTGGCTGCCGCTGCCAGGATGCGCGCAGCGAGCTTTGACTTCATGGTGGAGTTCTGCTCGGCCTTTGCCGCCACGTTCGCCTCCTCGCTTGCCGCCGCATTCTGGAGAGACGGCCGCCTTGCCCCTCTCAACGAGATTGAAGCGCGTCGCGCGGCGATTCTGAAGTCATTCTCAAGTCCAAACTCTGCAAACATCGCTCAGGATTTGCTGCATCATTAGCCAATTACCGCCTTCAAAATAACATGCGATAAATCGGGGACGTGATCGAACTGTTGCGCCCGGCCGCCGGCCGCCCGACGGGAGCTTTTCCGATGTTGACTTGGATCAGTCCGGAAGACTTGCGCTCCAGTATTTTAACACGAGCCTTATAAGCGAGGACTGATCCTTCGATGGACTTGGATCGATCCGTGAGCCCGCTGAGCCGCGCTCCCGTCATTCGTACAGACGATCCGGAGGCGATGGAGCACGCGTTGCGGACGGTCTACGGGGCAACCGGATTCGCAGTCACCAACGCAGATGAATTCCAGGGGGTTGGCAACTATCTTCAGCTCGGGAGCATCGGTCTCGGCTTTTGTGCATATAGCGGGGCAAGGTCGCTCGTCGAGTTCCCGGAGAGCGACTTCGCGCGCCTGCAAATCGGCCTCAAAGGCAGCGCTTTGACCGTTCTAAATCGCACGGCGATCGCAATAAACGAGCGGCAGTCCTGCATAGTTGCGCCGGGCGAAGCCAACAAGATTGTGTTCGAGCCAGGTTATGAGCAGCTCATTCTTCGAATAAGCGCGAGGGCGTTGGAGCAGACATTGACGATGCTGCTCGGTGCAAAGCCAGCCGGTGTTCTCAAGTTTGATCCCATTGCCGCAGCGGTTCAGCCGAACGCTCTGGTCTTGCGCGATCTGGCGATGTTCCTCGCTAATCAGTTGGATGCGGCGGCGACAGAGCTGCCACGCACGGTGCTCGTCGAACTGGAGCAGGCTCTCATCGTTTCCTTCCTGTCGGCTCACCGCCACAATTTCAGCGAGCTGTTGAAGAGAGGCGAAAGAGATGTCACCCCGCGGATCGTTCGACTGGCCGAGGAATATATCGAGGCCTCTTGGGACCGCGCCATCACGATCGAGGAGCTGGCTTCGCAGACAGGCGTCAGCGTCCGCGCGCTCTATGCTGCGTTCAGGAAGAGCCGCGGATATTCGCCGATGGCGTTTGCGAAGACGGTGCGATTGCGTCGGGCAAAACAGATGCTCTCGGGGCCAAATCAGCGTACCTCCGTCTCTGCAGTCGCCTTCAATTGCGGTTTCGGAAATCTCGGACACTTCGCAAGAGACTATCGCGACGTGTTCGGTGAGCTTCCATCCGAAACTCTGTCACGCGCGCGGCGCGCCGCCTAGCTCGCCTGACAGACGCGTCGGCCACACCATTCTCAAGAGCGCTGGGACGGCCTCAAAAGCTATATCGGCTTTCACGAAGATCGAGCTGCGACACCGCGCCGCTGACCGGGTTTTTCCCAGGTTTGAGTTCGGTCAATCTGAGATACTATCTTTGGATGAACCTGGACCGATCCGTAAGCCTGCTGAGCCGCGCTCCCGTCATTCGTACAGACGATCCGGAGGCGATGGAGCACGCGTTGCGTACGGTCTATGGGGCAACTGGCTTCGCAGTCACCAACGCAAATGAATTCCAGGGGGTAGGAAACTACCTTCAGCTTGCGAATATCGGCCTTGGCTTCTGTGCATATGGTGGGGGAAGGTCGGTCGTAAAGTTCCCGGAGAGCGACTTCGCGCGCCTGCAAATCGGCCTCAAAGGCAGCGCTTTGACCGTCCTAAATCGCACGGCGGTCGCGATAACCGAGCGGCAGTCCTGCATAGTTGCGCCGGGCGAAGCCAACAGGATTGTGTTCGAGCCAGGTTATGAGCAGCTCATTCTTCGAATAAGCGCGAGGGCGTTGGAGCAGACACTGACGACGCTGCTCGGTGCAAAGCCGGCCGGTGTTCTCAAGTTTGATCCGATTGCCGCGGCGTTGCAGCCGAACGCTCTGGTCCTGCGCGATCTGGCGATGTTCCTCGCTCATCAGTTGGATGCGACGGCGACAGAGCTGCCACGCGCGGTCCTCGTCGAACTGGAGCAGGCTCTCATCGTTTCCTTCCTGTCGGCTCACCGCCACAATTTCAGCGAGCTGTTGGAGAGAGCCGAAAAGGACGTCGTGCCGCGGATCGTTCGGCTGGCCGAGGAATATATCGAGGCCTCTTGGGACCGCGCCATCACGATCGAGGGGCTGGCTTCGCAGACGGGCGTCAGCGTCCGCGCGCTCTATGCTGCGTTCAAGAAGAGCCGCGGATATTCGCCGATGGCGTTTGCGAAAACGGTGCGATTGCGACAGGCAAAGCAGATGCTCGAGGGGCCCAATCAGCGTACCTCCGTCTCTGCAGTCGCCTTCAATTGCGGCTTCGGAAATCTCGGACACTTCGCAAGAGACTATCGCGACATGTTCGGTGAGCTCCCATCCGAAACTCTTTCGCGCGGGCGGCGCGCCGCCTAGCTCGCCTGTCAGAAGCGCCGGCCAGGACCATCCCAAGAGCGCAAGAGCAGTGAGGCAGCAACGCGCGGCAGGCAGGTTGTGCCTGGCGACGGGTGCTGACGATGTCCGCTATTCGCGGGCAGGCTGAGCCTCCGTGCTGCGTCTGGAGGCAAAAGCGAACGAACTGCGACATTACAGGTGACGTGTCAGGGTCATTGCGCTCGGCGGCGGGCATGCTGCAGGACGGGGAAACGCGCGCATGCGACGATGTGGCGGGTAGCAGCACGCCATGGCGATTCACGGACCTCCGCTCGGCGATGCAGAAAGCCGGTACCCCGCTTGCTCGCCAGAGATTGGAGGCTTCTCAGCCTGCGACCGGCCCGCCACACCAACGCAGCCAATCGTCCATATGCCGTGCCGTCGCCGGGCGGGTGCATTGTCAGGAGCCCGTATGGCCATTAAAGATTCCGGCCCAAACCGCGTCGGGATCGCAAGCCTTCCCGCGCGGTCCCGCGTTTGATGAGGCCGCCATGCATCTCTCCCACGATCCGACAGCACCGGCGGCAGCAGGGATCGGCTTTGACCAGTTCCTGGCCGTCGACATCCGCGTCGGCACCATCGTCGCGGCCGAGCCCTATCCGGAGGCGAAGAAGCCGTCGCTGAAGCTGACGATCGATTTCGGGCCCGGTATCGGCACGAAGCGCTCCAGCGCGCAGATCGCGGCGCTGTATGATCCGGCCACCCTGGTCGGCCGCCAGGTCGCCGGCGTCGTCAACTTCCCGCCGCGTCAGATCGGCAAGTTCATGTCCGAGGTCCTGACGCTCGGCTTTCCCGATGAGCAGGGCAACGTCGTGCTGTTCCAGCCCGACAAGGCCGTGCCGAACGGCGCGCGGCTGTTCTGAGCGGAGGGCCGGCCGTGGATATGCTGCTCGAACCTGTTACGCTGCCGCCGTTTCCCGAAGGCCTACGGATATCGCTCAGGCAAATGCATCTTCTCCAGGCTCCGATGGGTGGCACCCTGGTGACCGGCGGCGCCACGTTCCGCGTGTTCGCGCCGCATGCCAAGGCGGTCTACGTCTCCGGCCCGTTCAACGACTGGGCGCAGGATGCGAACTGCCGTCTCGCGCCGATCGGCAACGGCCATTGGGCGATCTTCGTGCCGTCGCTCAAGGACGGCGACGCCTACATGTATTTCGTCGAGGGTGAGGGCTCGTCCGGCTACAAGCGCGATCCGCATGCGCGGCTGCTCACCGTCGATCCGCCGTTTCCCCAGGCGCATTCGGTGCTGCGCAATCCCGGCGCGTTTCCCTGGCACGACACCGACTTCACGCCGCCGCCCAACAACGAGCTCGTGATCTATCAGCTCCATGTCGGCACCTTCGACATGAAGGCGGGCAATCCCGACGGCTGCTTCTTCGACGTCATCGAGCGCGTGCCGCATCTGGCGAAGCTCGGCGTCAACGCCATCGAGCTGCTGCCGGTGCAGGAATTCCCGACCATGTTCAGCATGGGCTACAACGGCACCGACCTGTTCAGCCCGGAAACCGAATATGGCGAGCACGAAGAGGCGCATCTCGCCGCCTATTTCGCACGGACCAACGAAATCCTGACGGCTGCCGGCGCCGCGCCTTACGCCGATATCGGCGCGGTGCGTCATTGCGACGACCAGCTGCGCGCGCTGATCGATGTCTGCCATGTCCATGGCATCGCCGTGCTGTTCGACGTCGTCTACAATCACGCCGGCGGCGGGTTCGACGAGAGCAGCATCTGGTTCTTCGACCGTCAGGCCTATGGCGATCCCAACCGCAGCCTGTATTTCACCGACCAGGGCTGGGCCGGCGGCCAGGTGTTTGCCTATTGGAACGCCGACGTGCGGCAATACCTCGTCGACAACGCCATCATGCTGTATCGCGAGTATCACGCCGACGGCCTGCGCTTCGACGAGGTCAGCGTGATGGACCGCTTCGGCGGCTGGGCGACCTGCCAGCAGCTCACCGAGGCGCTGCGCGCGGAGAAGCCGGACGCGATTCAGATCGCGGAATACTGGCCGGTCAACCCGTGGGTGGTGAGGGACATCGCGCAGGGCGGCGCCGGCTTCGACGCGACCTGGAGCGACGGCCTGCGGTTGTCGGTGCGCGGCGCCATC
Organism: Bradyrhizobium sp. HKCCYLRH3061; assembly: GCF_051168015.1. NCBI lineage: Bacteria > Pseudomonadati > Pseudomonadota > Alphaproteobacteria > Hyphomicrobiales > Nitrobacteraceae > Bradyrhizobium > Bradyrhizobium sp. HKCCYLRH3061. Next base: position 288,804 of record NZ_JBNPUE010000002.1, on the reverse strand, counting down.
GCGAGCGCGGCCGGCGGCGCGGGCGCTGTCGTCCCGATGCAGCCGATCGCCGCGGCGATCGCCGATCTCAGCCTCGACAAGCGCTGGCGCGCGGTCAACTCGATCGAGAACCACGACATCGTCTATGCCGGCCGCGAGCCGCGCATTCCGCGCCTCGCTGATCCCGTCGACAGTCGCTGCTGGTATGCGCGCAGCCGCAGCCGCGTCGCCACCGGCCTGTTGCTGACCGCGCCGGGCATCCCGATGCTGTTCATGGGCCAGGAGCTGTTCGAGGACAGACCATGGAGCGACACGCCGAGCCTGGACACCACGATCCAGTGGTCGCTGCTCGACGGCGAGGACAAGATCACCGCGGATGCGATGCGCTTCACGTCAGAGCTGATCGCGATCCGCCGCACCCATCCGGCGCTGACCGCGGAGGGCTGCGCCATCGTCCACGTCCATGACGGCAACCGCGTGCTTGCCTTCCACCGCTGGGATGGCCAGGGCGACGACGTCATGGTGATCGTGAGCCTGAGCGAGACGCCATGGCGCGACTACGCCATCGGTTTTCCGGCAGGCGGCACCTGGCTCGAGGTGTTCAACAGCGACGTCTACGACAACTGGGTCAACCCGGGCGTCGTCGGCAACAATGGCTCCGTCACCGCCGGCGGCCCGCCGCTGCACGGCCAGCCGAGCTCGGCTGATGTGACGATCCCGGCGAACGGCGTGCTCGTGTTCGCGAGGAAATGAGGATCGTAGGGTGGGCAAAGCGGCCGCCGAAGGCGGCGGCGTGCCCACCATCCAGCAGCGAACTGCAGCGGCGTTCGGTATCGGTTCACACGATCAGCCGTCCCTGCCGCTCCGCGATCCCGATCACTGCTTCCGTTCCGGCATTGAAATCGAGATTGTCCGCCTCGATGCCGTCGGAGAAGATCACGCCGTTCTCGGGCATCAGCGAGCGCAGGCGCAAGGTTTCGGCACCGTTCAGCCCGCCGCAGACCAGGGAGGTCTGCGACGTCCTGCTCGGAAACGGCTCGCGCACGGCGAAGCGCAAGCTCCGGGCGTCCCAGGGCAGGGCGGTGTAGTCGCCGTCGCCGTGGCCGCCGTAACGGCCGGCTATGGCCAGCGCGCCGGTGACGATGCTCTTGAACCAGGCGGTCGAGCCGAGCCCGGTGGCGACGATCAGTCCGCTCGACGACTGCCGTTCCCGACCGTCGCGCGTTGCGATCTCATAGCGGGCGGAAACGTGGGTACGCGCGCCGATGAAGAGGTCGTTGACCGCATGGAGCACCTGGCCGTCGGCGAGACTCGCGCGCGCCATGGTCACGGCCTTGGCGGCGCGCTTGTCGGCGGCGACCTCGGGCAGCAGGCTCGCGAGATCGGTCGGCGCGAACGGCAGCAGCACGCCGTCATGGCGCTGAGCGTCGGGGTTCAGTCCGAGCAGCGGCTGGCCGTCGAGATATTTCATGGTGTTGGCGACGAGCCCGTCGGGGCCGAGCGCCGCGACGATGTCGGCGGGGCCGAAGATGAAGTTCGGCAGGAAGCCGCGGTCGACGATCTGGTAGCGGCCCCAGCGCTCCAGCGTCTGCGTCGCCGTGGCGCGCGCGGCCTGATAGGCCGCGTGCTCGCGCTCGTAGTCGGAGAAATCGGCGCCGAGATGCTCGACATAGAAGCGGGCCTGGTCCGCGGTGAGGAACCTTGCGATCAGCTCCTCGAGCCGCGTTCTCCTGACGACCAAGACCACCTTGCGGTCATTGCCGGACACGGGGCGCCTCCGCGGGCTTCTGCATCAGGCTGTTCAGCAGCTCCGGCGAGACGTTGAGCTGCCCGATCTTCTCGGCCTTTTCGGCGAGGCCCGAGAACGCCTGCGCGATCAACTGGCCCGGCTGCATGCCGGTCGCGGCCAGCGCCTGGATCACGCGGGTGTCGACGCCCTCGAAGATCTTCATCAGCGCGCCGACGCGATAGGCTTCGGCATCCGCCAAAGTGCGGGTGTTCGCCGCATTCAGCGACACGAAATCCTTGCGCTTGGCCTCGAGCCCGATATCGGCGACCATGCCGGCCTCGCGCAGCTCGTTCTTTTTTGCGGCGACGCTGGCCTCGGCATCCATCTGCGTCTCGCGGATAGAGCGCTTCTTCTGCTCGACCGCGATCTCCGTGTCGAGCTCGCTCTCGCGGATCGCCCGCTCGCGCTCGACGGCGAAATTGCGCCGCGCGAAGATGGCTTCGTCAGCGGTCTTCAGGATCGCCTCGCGCGCTTCGGCCTCCAGCGCCTTGGCGGTCTCCGGCGTCGGCTTCACCGCGCGCACGGCGACGCCGAGGATGTCCAGGCCCAGCGCATCGATGTCGGCGCGGCGCTTCAATCCGGCCGCGATCGCCTCGGCGATGCGGTCGGAGGCGCGCAGCGCTTCCTTCAGGGTCATGTCCTTGACCGCCTGCTGCGCCAGCACCTCGACCGCGCCGAGCACGCGCTGCGGCAGCTCCTCCGGGTCATCGGACTCGTAGGTCTTGCCGTCGCGCTTGAGCGTGAAGTTCAGCATCGCGGCCGCCTTCCTCGGCTCGCCGATGCGGTAGGTCACCTGGCCCTGGATCGTCAGCGTCTGAAAGTCGCGGGCGATCTGCTGGAAGATGAAGGCGGCATCGCGGCTGCCGATCGGGATCGCGACCAGCGAGGTCGCGGGCCCATAATAGAAGGTGGAGAGCCCGGCGCCTTCCTCGACCACGCTGCCGGCGCGGTACTTGAGGAGATAGGTGGTGGGTTGGGCCTTGATGAAGCGTAAGCCGAACATGGCGGCCTCCTGACGTTGAATGGCATAAGTGTGTCACGCCAACTTAGTAAGTTGGACAGTACAACTAAGTATGCTAGTGTCAAGGGACGAATTCGGGGGCGGGCGGTATGGCAACACGGCAGGGGCAGGGCGGCGGAGCGGCCGCGAGAGCGGGCGGACTGGATTTTCCGCGGCCGCTGACCACGGTGGACATCGTCATCTTCACGATCCGGCTGGAGGCGCTGCACGTGCTGCTGGTGCGGCGCGGCCACGGCGAGGGGGAGCCGTTCCCGGACGCCTTTGCATTACCAGGCGGCTTCGTCGACGTGGCCAAGGACGATGATCTCGAAGCTTGCGCGGGGCGGAAGCTCGCCGAGAAGACCGGCGTCCTCAGTCCCTATCTGGAGCAGCTCGGCAGCTGGGGCAGCGCGCACCGTGACCCGCGCGGCTGGTCGGCGACGCACGCCTATTTCGCGCTGATCCCGGCGTCAGCAGCGGAGGCCGCGCTCGCGGCCGATGCGCAATGGTTTCCGCTCGCGGGCATGAGCGTGAAGCCGAAGCTCGCCTTCGATCATGCCGAGATCCTGCAGGCCGCCGTGCGGCGGCTGCGCAACAAGGTCGAGTACACCTCGCTGCCGGCCTATCTGATGCCGGAGGAGTTCACCTTGCCCGAGCTGCAGCGGACCTACGAGATCGTGCTCGATCGTCCGCTGGAGAAGAGCGCCTTCCGCACCCGCATGCTCTCGGCCGACCTGATCGAGCCGGTCGCCAAGATGCGCAAGGGACCGAACCGGCCGGCCCAGCTCTACCGCCTGAAGGCGGCGGCCGCGCCGGTGTATTTTGCGCGGACATTCAACGCGCCGGAGTGAAGCCCCGTAGCCCGCATGAGCGTAGCGACATGCGGGGCTCACGCGATGGCTGGGAGAACCCGGCTGCCTCGCAATGACCAGGATGGGAAGACGGTGCGCCACGAGGCCGTGCGGACTACGCGGCGCGTCTTCGTTCGGTCACGCCGAGAAGTCCACCACCAGCGACTTGCTGGTCGAGCTCGACGAACTGGTGCCGCTGGCGCTGTAGGACGATGTCGTGCTGCTGTTCGAGCTCTGCAGCGCCTCGAGCAGCTTCTTCAGGAGCTCCTCGACCTGGGACGAGGACGATGAAGACGACGAGGACGAGGTGCTCGAGGTGGTGTCGCTGCTGCTGTCGTCGCTCGGCGGCGGACCGGGTGGCGGGCCACCGGCACCACCCGCGCCGCCCGGGCCGCCGGAGAAGGCGTTGGCGAACACGTTCTTCAGCTCGCTTGCCTGGTCCGACGTCAGCTTGCCGCTGTCGACCTCGCTCTGGATGAGATCGTCGATCTTCGACTGCATCTCCTTGGGCGAGGGCGGTGTGCTGGAGGTCGATGACGAGGACGAGCTGCTGCTGCCGCTCTTCAACGCGGAATCGATGTCGTCGAGCGCCGACGACAAGGCGGTCTGGTCGGTCGAGCTGACCTTGCCGGCCGAGACTTCCTTGGTGAGCTCCTGCTTGAGCAGGTCGAGCGGGGAAAAGCCGCTCATCGAGGAGGCAGAGATCGACGTCATGGCGTGCTCCAGAGGGTAAGACATCAAACCTGCCTCCAGCTGTGGCTGTAACGCTTAACGGCTCCTTGTTCCCTGTGTCCGGATGTGTCTGGACTCCGGTCGCACACAAAATGAAGCAAGAAAGTGGCCCGCCGTCGCGAATCCGGCAATGTCCGCGCCGGAGCGGCCGTCTTGGAGCGGCGACGAGTTTCCACCGCCCAGGATTTGGGTCGCCCGGGGCGCGGTGCTCGGGGTGACGTCCTGTGCCGGGCAAGGCGGCATGCCGCCAGCGCAGTGCTCCGAGTCGCGAAATGGTGTATCGGCGAGTGACGGGCGGGGCCCTCGCTAGGGCATGTCCGCGCCAAGGAATAAAAACTCCCGGAGGAACTCCATGTCGGCCCTGCCGCTTTCTGGCATCAAGATTCTCGATCTGACCCGCGTCCTGGCCGGACCGCTGTCGGCGCAGATGCTGGCCGATCTCGGCGCCGAGGTGATCAAGATCGAGCGGCCCGGCACCGGCGACGACGCGCGCGCGTTCGGTCCGCCCTACCTCAGGGACCCCGACGGCAAGGCCAACAACAACAATTCCTTCTACATCTGCGCCAACCGCAACAAGAAGTCCGTCACGGTCAACATCGCCTCGCCGGAGGGGCAGGAGATCATCCGCGCGCTCGCCAAGGACTGCGACGTGTTCATGGAGAACTACAAGGTCGGCGATCTCAAGCGCTACGGCCTCGACTACGAGGCCATCAAGGCGATCAATCCCGACGTGATCTACTGTTCGGTGACCGGCTTCGGCCAGACCGGGCCGTATTCACCGCGCGCCGGCTATGATGCGATCTTCCAGGCCATGGGCGGGCTGATGAGCGTGACCGGCCACATGGACGGCGAACCGGGGGCGGGGCCGATGAAGGTCGGTCCCTCGATCGTCGACTACATGACCGGCATGAACACCTCGATCGGCATCCTTTCGGCGCTGTATCACCGCGACGTCAATGGCGGCGGCGGCCAGCACATCGACGTCTGCCTGTTCGACACCGTGATCGCGTCGCTGTCGCACTACGCCCAGATCTTCCTGGTCAACGGCAAGTCGCCGCCGCGCCGCGGCACCTGGGGCAATGGCGGCATGCCGGCCGGCGTGTTCCGCTGCACCGACGGCGAATTGATGCTGGTGGTCGGCAACGACGCGCAATTCGCGCGCACCTGCGCCGTGCTCGGCTCGCCCCAGCTCGCCACCGATCCGAAATTCGTCAGGAACAACGACCGCGTCGTCAACGGCAAGGAGATCATGGCGATCTTCGCCGGCCTGTTCCTGAAGAACTCGGTGGCGCATTGGCTGGAGGAGCTGGAGAAGGCCGGCGTGCCATGCGGGCCGGTCAACGATTTTGCGCACGTGTTCGCCGATCGGCATGTCCGCTCGCGCGGCATGGAGGTGAAGGTCGAGCACCCGTTCGAGCCGCAGCTGTCCCTGATCCGCAACGCGCTGACCTTCTCCGGCACCCCGATCACCGAATATCGCGCGCCGCCGCTGCTCGGCGAGCATACGCAGGACGTGCTGTCGGGGCTGGGCTATGACGAAGCCAAGATCGCGGCGTTGAAGCAGCAGGGCGTCGTGTAGGGCACCGCTAGTCGCGTCATTCTCCGGTGTCGTCCCGGCGAACGCCGGGACCCATAACCACCGGCCGGCGTGCTGATTCTCGATATCTCTCCGCGTGCCTCAAGACGGATCATGCGGTATGGGTCCCGGCGTTCGCCGGGACGACCCGCGGAGAGAGTTTGCTCCTAATTGTGGCTGTGATGACGGTGCCGCTTCGCCTTGTGCCGTGGCGCATGATAGCGTGGCTCTACACCGTACCGGGCGGGCGGTGGCGCGCCGAGCTGCTGCCGCGATTCCTGCAGACGGCGTTGATAGCCCGGCGAGTTCATGATGCTGGCGGCGGCGCCGCGGGCCAGCACCGGCTCGCTGGCGGTGACCATCACGAGCGTGGACGCGACGAAGGCGAGTAACAGGTGCGGTCGGTACGTCACGAGTGGACTCCATGGTGGATGGTGGGATCCCGGCTACGGGCTGCGCGCTGCAATCTTGACCTTCGACTTTGCCGCGCTCTCGCGCGTGGTCAAGCCGAGCACGGCGCCGCGCACCACCCGCGCGATCACATCCTCGACATCGTCGAGGTCGCATTGACCGTCGGAGAGCTTGGTGAGGCGCTCACTCTCGCGGATGGTGTGATGCGCCATGGCGAGCGCAAAATGCAGGCCCCAGAACAGATCGACCTCGGAGCTGTCGGGCAGGGCGCGCTGCATTGCGCCAGCGAACTTCCGCAGATGGTCGATTTCCTTGGTCTTGATGCGGCGAATTGGCGGCACCGATTCGATCGAGGCGCGGATCATGAACTGCGCCACCGCCGAGCGCTGGTTCTCAGGGCCGAGGCAGCCGCGCAGGATCGGGCCGACGAGGGCGCGCAGGATGTCGGAGATGTCGGCGCGGCCGCCGCCGGCATCCTCGGCTTCACGCAATTCGCGCAGGCGCTCGCGGTTGAGCGCGATCGAGCGCGTCACGAACAGTTCGGCGATCAGCTCGTCCTTGGAGCCGAAATGATAGTTCACCGCGGCGAGATTGACGTTCGCCTCCGCCACGATGTCGCGCAAGGTCACGTCGGAGAAGCCGCGTTCGGCATAGAGCCGCTCGGCGGCGATCAGGATCGCAGTCCGGGTCTGGTCGGTCGCCATGCTCGTCCTCCCGAACGATGAAGCGGGGAGTTGCGTTTCAAACAATTGTATGAAACTATTGTTTGAGACGGCCGCAATGTCAATCACGGTTCTTCCGTGGGGCGACATTTCGGCGCTGCAGCGACGGTTCGCGCGGTCGTGTCGCGCAAGATCACACTTGCGCGGACGCCGTGGGCGGGCCGACACTGCGGCCAAAATTTCAGAGGAAACACCCAAGGAGAGTCCCATGGACTTCACGATGTCGGCGAAGCAGCAGGAATGGCTGGAGCGCGTGCGCAGCTTCATGACCAAGCATGTCCGCCCGGCGGTGCCGATCTACAAGCAGCAGGACGCCGAGGGCGATCGCTGGAAGGTGATCCCGATCCTGGAGGACCTCAAGGCTAAGGCGAAGGCCGAAGGGCTGTGGAACATGTTCATGCCGCCGTCGCCGCACGAGGACGACGAGTTCCGCGGCGCCGGCCTGAGCAATCTCGAATACGCGCTGCTCTCGGAGGAGATGGGCCGCATCTCCTGGGCCTCCGAAGTGTTCAACTGCTCGGCGCCCGACACCGGCAACATGGAGGTGTTCATCCGCTACGGCACCAAGGAGCAGAAGCGCAAATGGCTGCGCCCGCTGATGGACGGCGAGATCCGCTCGGCGTTCCTGATGACCGAGCCTGCGGTGGCCTCGTCGGACGCCACCAACATCGAGACCCGCATTCAGCGCGACGGTGATCACTACGTCATCAACGGCCGCAAATGGTGGTCGTCGGGTGTCGGCGATCCCCGCTGCAAGATCGCGATCCTGATGGGCAAGACCGATCCGTCCGCCGCCAAGCATCAGCAGCAGTCGCAGATCCTGGTGCCGCTCGACACTCCCGGCATCAAGGTCGAGAAGATGCTGCCGGTGTTCGGCTTCGACGACGCGCCGCACGGCCACGCTCAGGTGCTGCTCGAGAACGTCCGCGTGCCCGCGGAGAACATCCTGCTCGGCGAGGGCCGCGGCTTCGAGATCGCGCAGGGCCGTCTCGGTCCGGGCCGCATCCATCACTGCATGCGCACCATCGGCAAGGCCGAGGAGTCGCTGGAGAAGATGGTGCGCCGGCTGATGACCCGCACGGCGTTCGGCAAGAAGATCATCGAGCATTCGGTGTGGGAGCAGCGCATCGGCGAGGCCCGCACCAACATCGAGATGTGCCGGCTGCTCTGCCTCAAGGCCGCCGACATGATGGACAAGGTCGGCAACAAGACCGCGCAGGGCGAGATCGCCATGATCAAGGTCGCCGCTCCCAACATGGCGCTGAAGATCATCGACGACGCCATCCAGGCGTTCGGCGGCGCCGGTGTCTCGGATGACGCGGGTCTCGCGAAGGACTACGCCAACATCCGCACGCTGCGCCTGGCCGACGGCCCGGACGAGGTGCACAACCGCGCCATCGCCCGGCTCGAGATGAAGAAATACGCCAACGAGCCGCGGCACTGAGTATAAACGCGTCAGGTGGGCAAAGCGTCCGGCTGTGTGCGTAGCGCGCGGCCGGATGCGTGCTCACCATTCGCGTTTGAAGTAAGATGGCGGGCACGCTTCGCTTTGCCCACCCTACGAATTTAATTGAGACCCAAGGGAGTTCGTCGTGGCCGACGGCGTCAAGAAGGACGAAGAATTCTCCGGCACCAAGCCGGTCGAGGAGCGGCATCGCTTCGACGAGGCCAGGCTCGCGGCCTGGATGGCCGAGCATGTCGAGGGCTATCAGGGTCCGCTGACGGTGCTGCAGTTCAAGGGCGGCCAGTCCAATCCGACCTATCGGCTCAACACGCCCGGCCGCTCCTACGTGCTCAGACGAAAGCCGTTCGGTAAGCTCTTGCCGTCGGCGCACGCGGTCGATCGCGAATTCCGCGTCATCGCGGCCCTGGGAAAGCAGGGCTTTCCGGTCGCCAAGGCCTATGCGCTGTGTAACGACGACAGAGTGATCGGCTCGGCCTTCTACATCATGTCGATGGAGGAGGGCCGGGTGTTCTGGGATCCGACCCTGCCGCATGTCGCGGCTCCGGAGCGGCGCGCCATCTTCACCAGCAAGATCGAGACGCTGGCAAAGCTCCATACCTACGATCCCGCCGCGATCGGGCTGGCCGACTTCGGCAAGCCCGGCAACTATTTTGCTCGCCAGGTCGACCGCTGGACCAAGCAGTATCGCGCCTCGGAAACCGAGCATCTGCCGGAGATGGAGAAGCTGATCGAATGGCTGCCGCGCACCTTGCCGGTGCAGCAGCGCGTCTCGATCGTGCATGGCGACTACCGGCTCGACAACATGATCTTCCACGCCTCAGAGCCGCGCGTCATCGCGGTGCTCGACTGGGAGCTGTCGACGCTCGGCGATCCCATGGCCGATTTCACCTACCTCTTGATGCAGTGGATCATGCCCGGCCTCGCCGGCGTCGACCTGAAGGCGCTGAACATTCCGACCATGGAGGAGGCGGCGGAGATCTATCGCGGCGTTACTGGCACCGAGCTGCCGGACCTCAACTGGTACTTCGCCTACAACCTGTTCCGGCTTGCCGGCATTTTGCAGGGGATCATCGGCCGCATCCGCGACGGCACCGCCGCCAACGACAAGGCCATCGAGTCCGTCAAGCGCATGGTGCCGATGACCAAGCAGGCGTGGGCCTACGCGCAGAAGGCGGGAGCGGCGTAGCTTGGTAGCCCGGATGAGCGTGAGCGTAAGCGACATCCGGGTTCTTCACCGGCAGAAGTGCTGAACCCGGATGCCGCTTTCGCGCATCCGGGCTCCTCATCAGGCCCGCGTTGGTGCGGGCTCAGCGCCCACCGCCGCCACCACCACCACCGCCGCCACCACCACCGGCCGCGGTCAGCGCGCCGCTGTAGCGCGGATCGGTCTGCTTCATGTAGATCGGCGAGGTATCGCGGCTCTGGCGGCGCTGCGATTGCTGCACCTGTGCATCGGTGCCGCAGGCCGTCCAGGAGACCAGCTCACAGCCCGGCCATTGGGTCTCGCGCGCGCTCGCGCCCGTCATGGCCGCGCCGGCCGCCAGGGCGCCCAAGGTGAGCAGGGCTAGTTTCGACAATCTCGACATCTGATCCATCCTTCGGTTTCGGCGAGGCCGGAATGGTCCGCTTGCGACGTTCGACGGAGGCTCGAAGCAGGCGGTTCGAAGACGTGGGCTGAAAAAATCGCAGCGAGCGCCGATGCCTGCGCTTGAACCGGACCGCTGTCCGCTGCGACACGACGCGGTCGCGCCGGCAAAGAAAGATTGCGAGCGTGATCAAGGTGATCGCCTCGTTCAGCCTGGGCAGGCGAAAGATTTTACTTTCGCTTTTTCGGAATTTGTGATTTGATGGCCGCCATCCCGCCTCACTCGGAAGGGGCGTTGCGCGCGATCGTCACGACACGCGAGGCGGGGAGGCGGTGGCCGCGGAGATGTCGCAGCGTAGCTTGCTACGCGGACGAACGGCAGTTCGCGGACGTGAAGTCGCAGGGTCCTGATACCCCGATGCTGGTATCAAGTCGCGTTGGCCTGAGCGCCGCGCGGCGATGGTGGCCAACAAGCCCGGCGCACCAGGGAGACTGCGTATAAGCGTTAAGACCATCGCGCAGGGAAGGCCGGGTGTTCTCGGCTGCACCTGTGGTACCTGCCGCCTGCATTTCTTTCGCAGGCGGGCCGCAGGCGTCAGCCGACGCCTGGCCTTCCCTGCGCCCTTCGATTGGAGGGCGGTGACTACCGGATCACTCGGGCGCGAAGGCGTTGCGGGAATAAATCTGCATGATTGGACTCCGTCATTGCGAGCGCAGCGACGCAATCCAGGGCTCAGGTGACGACTCTGGATCGCGTCGCTGCGCTCGCGATGACGGCCGCACCAAACAACGTCATCCCGGCCAAGCACCGGCAGCGCGAATGCGCTGGCGGTGCGCAGAGCCGGGATCCATACGCCGCAGCGGACGTGTGGGGAGAAAAGCCAATGACCAGTTCGCACCGCTCCCTGGGGGTATGGATCCCGGCGTGCGCCGGGATGACAGCGGAGGTTGGCGCTGCGGATTGCCTAAATCGGCTTGCCCGCGTACGGCATCGACGCGGTCAGCCCACCGTCGACCGGGAACGCCTGGCCGTTGACGTAGGAGGCCTCGTCGCTGGCGAGGAACAGGGCCATGGCGGCGATCTCATGCGGCTGGCCGGCGCGCTTCAACGGATTGAGCTGGCCGATCTTGCCTTCGGTGCCGCGCTCCTTGGCGCCGTCGAAGATCGGCTTGGTCATGCCGGTCTCGATCAGGCCGGGACAGACCGCATTGATGCGCACGCCGGTGCCGGACAGCGAATAGGCCGTGGTCTGCACCAGGCTGATGACGCCGGCCTTGCTCGCCGCATAGGGATGACCCGAGGCGCCGGACTTCAGGCCCGCAACGGAGGCCGTGCAGACGATGGCGCCGCGCTGCTGCCGCACCATGTGCGGCATCGCGTATTTCACCGCGAGGAACGGGCCGATCAGATTGATGCGCAGGATCTCCTGCCAGTGCTCGACGGTCTGTTCGGCGATCGGGATCAAGCCGCCGGAGATGCCGGCATTGGCCCAGATGACGTCGAGCTTGCCGTAGGTGGCAACGGCGCGATCGATGAAGCCGCTCACGTCGGCTTCCGAACCGGCGTCGGCCATCACGGCCTCCGCGATGCCGCCCTGCTGCTTGACGAGCTCGACCGTCTCCTTGACGCCTTCGCTGCGATCGACTGCGATCAGCTGCGCGCCTTCCCTGGTGAACATCAGCGATGCGGCGCGGCCGATGCCGCTGCCGGCGCCGGTGATGATAACGGATTTGCCTTCGAGGCGGCCCATGTTTCCTCCTGCTTCAATTGTGATCAGTTGCGTGCCGCGCAACGGAATTCAAACGCAGTTTCAAACGTGCTGAGATCGCCAAGCGGCTTGAGACGATCTGGGCCTTCACGTACAGCGAGAGACGAGCGGAGGGAAGGGTTGAGCGATGTCGGTTGATGCAACGAAACCTTCTGTCGTCACCACGCGCTGGTGGTGGGTGCGTCACGCGCCGGTGCGCAGCGACGGCGGCAATATCTACGGCCAGTCCGACATCGCCTGCGATACCTCCGATCGCGAGGTGTTCGAGGCGGTCGCAAAAATCCTGCCGCGCAGTGCGGCGTGGTATGCGAGCAATCTGATGCGCACGCATCAGACCGCCGAGGCGATCTGGGCCGCCGGCTTCCCGCGTCCCGCAGCGATGGTCAGGGAGGCCGCTTTTGCCGAGCAGCATCTCGGACAATGGCAGGGCATGAACCGCGCCGCGTTCCTGGCCAGCCGTCCCGCGGGCAGCCACTGGTTCGCCGCCATCGATGAGCCGGCGCCGGGCGGCGAGAGCTACATGGATCTGTACACCCGCGTCACCGCGGCGATTGCTCGTATCACCGTTTCGGAAGCCGGCCGCGACGTCATCGCCGTCGGCCATGGCGGCACCATCAAGGCTGCGGTGGGCCTCGCGCTCGGCGGCCTGGTCGAGAAGGGGCTGGCTTTCGACATCGACAACTGCTCGGTGACCCGGCTCGACCACATCGTGGCTGGCGGCATCAGCACTTGGCGGTTGCCGATGGTCAACCAGCAGCCATGGATCGCCGATGCCGCGCACCGCGCGATGCACCAGCCGGCCGGGCCGGAGGTGACGACGAGCAAGCTGGCGTAGTGAACTTCGTAGCCCGGATGAGCACAGCGACATCCGGGTTCACCGTTGCAGCGCGTGAGACCCCGGATGTCGCTACGCTCATCCGGGCTACGCGACCGAGCTCGCGGCTGCCATCCCGCAACTCATAACAACTCAACCCAGGAGGACTCCCCATGACCCTGTTCGACATGACCGGCAAGGTCGCCGTCATCACCGGATCGACCCGCGGCATCGGGCTCGCCATTGCCGAGCGCATGGCCGAGCATGGCGCCAAGGTGGTGATCTCGTCGCGCAAGGCCGATGTCTGCGATGCCGTCGCCAAGGAGCTCAATGACCGCTTCGGTGCAGGCACGGCGGCGGCCGTCGCCGCCAATATCTCCAGCAAGGAGAACCTGCAGAACCTGGTCGACGAGGCCAACCGCATCTACGGCAAGATCGACGTGCTGGTCTGCAACGCCGCCTCCAATCCCTATTACGGGCCGCTCGCCGGCATCTCCGACGATCAGTTCCGGAAGATCCTCGACAACAACATCGTCGCCAACAACTGGCTGATCAGCATGGTCGTGCCGCAGATGATCGCGCGCAAGGACGGCTCGATCATCATCGTGTCGTCGATCGGCGGCCTGAAGGGCTCGACCATCCTCGGTGCCTACGCGATCTCCAAGGCTGCCGACATGCAGCTCGCGCGCAACCTCGCCTGCGAATACGGCCCGCACAATGTGCGCGTGAACTGCATCGCGCCCGGCCTGATCAAGACCGATTTTGCCAAAGCCTTGTGGGACAATCCGGACAACCTCAAGGCATCCACCGCGCGCTCGCCGCTGCTCCGCATCGGCATCCCCGACGAGATCGCCGGCGCGGCGGTTTTCCTCGGCTCCGCCGCCGGCAATTTCATGACGGGCCAGACCATGGTGATCGACGGCGGCGCGACGATCAGTTGAGGGGAACTATTCGCGTGGCCGGCGTTGCGGCCTCACCCAACAGTGTCGTCCCGGCGAACGCCGGGACCCATAACCACCGGCCGTCATGAGGCAGGCAACTGGCAGTGACATCCCACGACATATCACGCGGTATGGGTCCCGGCGTTCGCCGGGACGACAGTTGTGGTTGTCGCTGCATCCGGGCAAACGTGATATGCCCCGTAGCCCGCATGAGCGGAAGCGACATGCGGGTTCACACGAAGAGTACGCGAGATCCCGGATGTCGCTGCGCTCATCCGGGCTACAAGCGCCCCCTCACTCCACCGCGGCATACACCACGTCGCGCACCAGCGTGCGCAGGTAGTCGCGCTGTCCAGGAGCCTGGGCCATGAACACGCAGAACAGCTCCTCCTTCGGATCGATCCAGAAGAACGTGCCGGCGATGCCGCTCCAGAAGAAGGTGCCGGGCGAGCCGGGGAAGGGGGCGATGCCGGCCTCGCGGCGCACGGCGAAGCCGAGGCCGAAACCGTGACCGGGCGACAGCAGGGTGCCCTGCGTCTTCACATGAGGCCCGAGATGGTCGGAGGCCATCAGCTCCAGCGTCTTTCGGCCGACCAGCCTGATGCCATCGAGGCTGCCGCGGTTGAGCAGCATGGCGCAGAACCGCGCGTAGTCCATGGTGGTCGCGACAAGGCCGCCGCCGCCGGATTCCATCAGAGGCTGCTCGGTCATCTTGAACAGGTTGACCGCCTCGCCGGTCCGCGGGTCCTTGGCGAACGGCTCGGCGAGCCGGCCGGCATTGACCTCCGCGGTGAAGAAGGCGGTCTCGTTCATGCCGAGCGGCTTGAGGATGCGCGCGGCGAGGAAGGCGCCGAGCGATTGGCCCGAGACGACCTCGATGATGCGCCCGAGAATGTCGGTCGAGCGGCTGTAGTTGAACTCGGCGCCCGGCTGGCAGATCAGCGGCAGGCCGGCGACGATTGTCGCGTGCTCGGCATTGGTGATCTTGCGGCTGCGCACCCGCGACTGCTGGTAGAGCTGGTGCACCGGCCCGGTGCCGGTGTGCTCATACGCGAGGCCCGAGGTGTGGCGCAGCAGGTCCTGGACCGTCATCGGCTGGGCGACCGGCACCAGCTCCAGCTGGCCGCCGGTCTCGACGCCCACTTTCTGCTCGCCGAATTCCGGGATGAACTTGGCGACCGGATCGGACAGCAGCAGCTCGCCGTCCTCGACCAGCATCATGATCCCGAGCGAGACGATCGGCTTGGTCATCGAGAAGATGCGGAAGATCGAATCCGGCCGCATCGGCGTGTCGGCGTCGGGCGTTTGCCGGCCGATGGCGTCGAACCAGCCGATCCGGCCGCGGCGGCCGACCAGCAGGGTGGCGCCGGGGATGGTTCCCTTGTCGGCCTCGCGCTTGAATGCATCGGAGGCCCGCTGCAGCCGAGCCTGGGACAGGCCCAGCGCCTCGGGGCGGTCATCCGGCAGCGGCGGCGTCAGCGAGCGGAGCGCGGAAAGGGGCACGCTGGATGCGGCAGTCGGCGGGGTCATGGGCTCTCCCTGAAGTCCTGTTGTCGGTTTGCATCAAGTCTGGCGCGGAAGTTGTGGTCTGACCAGTCGATTTGCCCCATTGCACCCTTGCATTCGGGGGGAGGTCTATGCTTCAAAGCGCGCGAACCGGCGACACTGTCCCGGCTCGCTAGGAGTGTAGCTCAATTGGTAGAGCACCGGTCTCCAAAACCGGGGGTTGGGAGTTCGAGCCTCTCCACTCCTGCCAGCGAGATCAAGCACTTAAGCCAAAAATCGACGAGACAGGTGAGGCCGGGGCCCGCGATGCGCGAGCCCCGAATGCGTTTCGGCGACCTCTTATTGCTTCACATAGGGACAGTTGCCGTCCTTCAGCGGCCGGAACACCTGGTCGCCGGGCACCTCCGCCAGCACCTTGTAATAGTCCCACGGGCCCTTCGATTCCTCCGGCTTCTTCACCTCGAACAGGAACATCGAGTGCACCATGCGGCCGTCCTCGCGCAGCACGCCGTTGTCGGTGAAGGCGTCGCGCACCGGGGTCTCGCGCATCTTGGCGAGCACCGGCCTGGTGTCGCGGGTGCCGGCGGCCTTGACGGCATTGAGATAGTGCAGGGTGGCGCTGTAGGTCGCGGCCTGGTTCATGGTCGGCATCCGCTTCATCTTGTCGAAGAACTTCTTGCCGAAGGCGCGGGTGCGGTCGTTGAGGTCCCAGTAATAGGCCTCGGTGATGATCAGGCCCTGCGCCAGCTTCAGGCCGAGGCTGTGGATGTCGGAGATGAACATCACGATGCCGGCGAGGTTCTGGCCGCCAGCGACGATGCCGAACTCGGCGGCCTGCTTGATGGTGTTGATGGTGTCGCCACCGCCATTGGCCATGCCGATGATCTTGGCCTTGGAGGCCTGGGCCTGCAGCAGGAAGGACGAAAAGTCCTGGTTGTTGAGGGGATGGCGGGCGCTGCCGACCACCGTGCCGCCGGCGGCGCGCACGACGTCGCCGGTGTCGCGCTCGATCGAATGGCCGAACAGATAGTCGGCGGTGATGAAGAACCAGGTGTTGCCGCCGTTCTTGACGATGGCGCTGCCGACCGTGTGCGCATTGCCGTAGGTGTCGTATGTCCAGTGCACGGTGTAGGGCGAGCAGGACTTGCCGGTGATGTCGGAGCTCGCGGCATCCGTCACGATCATCAGCTTCTCGAACTGCTTCGACATCTCCATGCCGGCGAGCGCGGTGGCCGAGGTCGGCATGTCGATGACCATGTCGACGGCCTCGTTCTCATACCATTTGCGCACGATCGCGGCGGCGATGTCGGCCTTGTTCTGCGGATCGGCGCTGATCACCTCGATCGGCTTGCCGAACATCGTGCCGCCGAATTCCTCGATGGCGAGCTTGGTCGCCTCGAGATTGCCCTGGCCGCCAATGTCCGAATAGACCGACGAGAAGTCGCTGAGCACGCCGATCTTGAGCGGCGCCTGGGCGCGGGCGGGGACGGCGGTGAGGACGAGAGTGGCAAGGCCGATGGCCGCAAGGCTCATCACGCCCTTCCGCGGGGCAGACATCATGGATTTCCTCCGGATCATTGTTCTTATGGGCTGCAGCATGCGGGCCCGAATCATCATGAGCAAGCGCGGGCTGCGCATGAACCACGGCATTTCGTCGCGGTGCTCCGCCGTTCTCCCATCGCGCGGAAAGACAGGGTCGGCAGCGGTAATCCGTGGCCAGTCTTCGAGGCCCGCGCGGCCGTTGAGCGAATGCTCGATGTCGGTCGGGCAGGCGCTGTTTTTTCCGTGCCGCGAACCCGGCAACACGGTAGGCTGCCGTTCAACCCTGCATTGAAGGCGCGAAAGAGGTTGGGAGCATGAGGAGTTTTGCTGCGCTGGCGGTCGGGAGCGGCATCGCACTGGCGCTCGGCTTGTTGTCGGTGCTGGCCTCACCCGCGATAGCGCAGACCAAGCCCGCGCAGGAGATCAAGCTGTCGTATTCGCCATGGGCGAAGGCCTGTACGCGCGAAGCAGATGTTGACGGCAAGCAGATCTGTTTCACCACCAAGACAGCGCGGTCCGCCGAGAACGAGCGAGTTGTCGTGGCCGTGCTCGTCGAGAGAGACGGGGAGGCCCGTAAGGTCTTAAGGGTGGTTCTCCCGCTCGGTCTGCAAACCGTTCACGGAACGCGGATCATCGTCGACGCGGAGAAGCCGATCCAGAGCACCTATTTGTTCTGCGGCGCAGACGGCTGCGTCTCGGACTACAATGCGACGCCTGAGCTGATCGAAATGCTGAAGAACGGCAAGAGCCTGGTCGTTCAAGCCATCAATGCGAATGGCGCACCGCTGTCGCTTCCGCTTCCGCTCGCCGATTTGGCCCAGGCGCTCGGTGCCAAGGCAGGCAACTGGAATGCTGTCGACGAGCAGCAAAGAAAGATGTTCGTGGCTCTGTTCAAGATCAGGAACAACAAGAGCCTCCCGATTTTGAAACCGAATCTCTCTGTCATGGCGCCCTGGACCAAGTTCTGCCTGAAGGGCAAGGACGCCGATGCCAAGTTGGTCTGCTTCACGGGCAAGGACGGCCGGATCGAAACGGGCCAACCCTTGCTCGCGGCCGTGGTCATCGAGCCGGAAGCCGACCCGAAGAGGCTGCTGCGGATCACGCTGCCGTTGGGCATGGATTTCGCCGAAGGCACCCGGTTGATGATCGACAGCGAGCGGAGTCTGCAGAAGCCGTTCATCATCTGCTTCAAGAACGGTTGTATGTCGGACTACGAGCTCACCCCGGAACTGTTGGGCAGCCTGCGCCGCGGTCAGACCATCAACGTTCAGGCCACGATGAATACCGGGCAGGTGGTTTCGATGAGCCTGCCCTTGCGTGACTTCAACAAGGCCTATGACGGGCCTCCGACGGACCCAAAAGCGTTCGAAGCCCAGCAGAAGAAGCTGCAGCAGGAGCTGGCGCAGCGCGCGAAGGGATCCAAGACGGGGCAGCAGGCCAACATCGCCGACGCCATCGGCGCCGACGCTGCGCCGCCCGCCCAGACCAAGCCGGCTGCCCTCGGTGCCGTTCTTGCTTCCGGCCACTCACCCGGCAAACGGATCGCTCTGGTGATCGGCAATTCGGCCTATCAGAACGTTCCGACGCTCCCCAATCCTGGCCGGGACGCCGCTCTGGTGGCGGACGCGCTACGCCGGGCGAATTTTCAGACCGTGATGCTGGAGAACGACCTGGGCAGAGATCAACTCGTCGGTGCGCTGCGCGAGTTTGCACGGCAGGCCGAGTCCGCCGACTGGGCCGTCGTCTATTACGCCGGACATGGCATGGAGGTCGCAGGAGTCAACTATCTCATCCCGGTCGATGCCAGGATCGCAAGCGATCGCGACATCAGCCTCGAAGCGGTCTCGATCGATCAGGTGCTCAACTCTGCGGAGCGGGCCAAGCAACTGCGCCTGGTGCTGCTGGATGCATGTCGCGACAATCCCTTCGCCAGTCAGATGAAGCGAACCATGACGGTGGCGTCCAGGTCCGTCAGCCGCGGTCTGGCGCAGATGGAGCCCGATCCCGGGACGCTGGTCGTGTTCGCCGCAAAGCATGGCGAGACCGCTCTCGACGGCGATACAGCGAACTCGCCGTTCGCCACGGCCTTCGTCAAGAACATGCAGGTTCCAGGTCTCGAGGTTCGCCGCCTGTTCGACAACGTGCGCGACGACGTGATGGACATGACCGAACGCCGGCAGCAGCCGTATACCTATGGCTCGGTGCCGGGGCGGGTCGACTTCTATTTTGCGACGCCGAAGTGAAACGCGTCGGCCGCACGCGCCCGGGGCAGATCCACCAACCGACCGGGCCGGAGGGCCGTGGGAGCGTCGTTCACCTCGGTACCTTGACCTTCGGCCGGGTCGACAGTAGATATCGAGGACCTGCAGCCGGCCCGCTACACGCGGATATCCGGCGCGGCTTTTCACTCCCCGAACAAGCGAGCCCGTGGATTCGGCTCATCTCTCCGACAAGAGGGTGGGCAACGGTCGGCTGTTCGGTTTTCCCAGTCAACTCTTCAATCGTCCGATGACGGACGAGGACCCCTGACGATGGCTACCAGCCCGTTCAAATTCCTGCAGGAAGTGCGCTCGGAGACCGCCAAGGTCTCGTGGCCGAGCCGTCGCGAGGTCACCATCACCACGATCATGGTGTTCGTGATGGTGGCGCTGGCCTCGATCTTCTTCTTCGCCGCCGATCAGATCATCCGTTATCTCATCACCCTCGTGCTGGGCATCCACTGATGGCAATCGCAACGCAAAGCTCCGACAAGCGCTGGTACATCGTCCACGCCTATTCGAACTTCGAGAAGAAGGTCGCGGAGTCGATCCGCGAGCAGGCCAAGCAGCGCAATCTCGAGGATCTGTTCGAGCAGGTGCTGGTGCCGATCGAGAACGTCACCGAGGTGCGCCGCGGCCGAAAGATCAACGCCGAGCGCAAGTTCTTCCCCGGCTACGTGCTGGTGAAGATGAAGCTGACCGACGAGGCGTTCCACCTGATCAAGAACACGCCCAAGGTGACCGGCTTCCTCGGTGCCGAGAACAAGCCGATGCCGATTTCCGAAGGCGAGGCGATGCGCATCCTGAACCAGATGCAGGAAGGCGTGGAGCGGCCGAAATCGTCGGTGTCGTTCGAGATCGGCGAGAACGTCCGCGTCGCCGACGGCCCGTTCGCCTCGTTCTCCGGCGTGGTCGAGGAAATCGATGAGGCCCGCTCGCGCCTCAAGGTCGCGGTGTCGATCTTCGGCCGCGCCACCCCGGTCGAACTCGAGTTCAACCAGGTCGAGAAGGTCGTCGGCTGAGGCCGGCGATCCACGCTTTCTCCGCCGTCAGAGCTGAGCCCGGAATCCATAGCCTCGATCGGGAATGGGACGGCGAAGTGCCAGCTCCAGCGTGCCTCACGCGGCACCCTGTGGCTATGGAGTCCGGGCTCGCCCTCCGGGCGCCCCGGAATGACGGGAGGAGGGAGCTTTGCCCTCAACCCTTTCCTTTTCGTCCGATCTCGTGTATCGGGCGCCCTTCGCTCCCCAAACGGGGGGCGATTTCGTTCGTGGGAGGCGTGACCGGCTTTGCCAGCCGGGCCAAGCGCGCCGGACCACGGTCCCAAACCTCGCCTGACGGGTTTTGTCGCCCCAAGGCGTTGCGTTCGCATCAGGCAAGGTCGCGAGCGCATTGGAGAATCCCAATGGCAAAGAAAGTAACCGGTTACCTGAAGCTTCAGGTGCCGGCCGGCGCGGCCAACCCGTCGCCGCCGATCGGCCCGGCGCTCGGTCAGCGCGGTCTCAACATCATGGAGTTCTGCAAGGCGTTCAACGCGCAGACCCAGAAGGAAGAGAAGAACACCCCGATCCCGGTGGTCATCACCATTTACGCGGACCGGTCCTTCACCTTCGAGATGAAGACCCCCCCGATGTCCTACTTCCTCAAGCAGGCCGCCAAGATCCAGTCGGGCTCCAAGGCCCCGGGTCGCGACAAGGCCGGCAAGGTGACCAAGGCGCAGGTGCGCGAGATCGCCGAGAAGAAGATGAAGGACCTGAATTGCGACTCGATCGAGTCGGCCATGAAGATGGTCGAGGGCTCCGCCCGCTCGATGGGTCTGGAAGTTGCGGGGTAAGCGGCCATGGCACTCGGAAAGCGTTTGAAGAAGGCCCGCGAGGGTATCGACCGCACCAAGCTCTACCCGCTTGCTGACGCGATCAAGATGATCAAGGAGCGGGCCGTGTCGAAGTTCGACGAGACCATCGAGGTCTCGATCAACCTCGGCGTCGATCCGCGCCACGCCGACCAGATGGTCCGCGGCGTCGTCATGCTGCCGAACGGCACCGGCCGTACGCTGCGCGTGGGCGTGTTCGCCCGCGGCGCCAAGGCCGAGGAAGCCAAGGCCGCCGGTGCCGACGTGGTCGGCGCGGAGGACCTGGTCGAGAAGGTGCAGAACGGCAACATCGACTTCGACCGCTGTATCGCCACCCCCGACATGATGCCGCTGGTCGGCCGTCTCGGTAAGGTGCTCGGTCCGCGCGGCATGATGCCGAACCCGAAGATCGGCACCGTGACCATGGACGTCGCCGGTGCCGTCAAGGGCGCCAAGGGCGGCTCGGTCGAGTTCCGCGTCGAGAAGGCCGGCATCATCCAGGCTGGCGTCGGCAAGGCCTCGTTCGCCGAGGACAAGCTGGTCGAGAACATCAAGGCGCTGGCGGATGCGGTGGTGAAGGCCAAGCCGGCCGGCGCCAAGGGCACCTACGTCCAGCGCGTCGCGGTGTCCTCGACGATGGGCCCCGGCGTCAAGGTCGAGCCGGGCACCGTGCTCGCGTAAGCGGCCGGGCATAGGTTAGTTAGAAGGGCGGGATCGTTCATCGATCCCGCCCTTCGCATTTGGAGTGCCTGCCGCCATGCCCGACAAGGTCCTGATCTATTCCCGCCTGCCGAAGTCGCTGACCCAGCGCTTTGCCGACCGCTTCGAACTGCTCGACAGCGGCGGCAAGCCGTCGCACGAGGTTTTTCCGGCGGACGAGGTCGCGCGGATCCGGGCGCTGATCACGGCCGGCGGCACGCCGCTCGGCGCAGTCGACATGGACAGGCTCCCGGCGCTCGGAGCGATCGTCTGCTATGGCACCGGCTATGACGGGGTCGACCTGAAGGCGGCCGCGGCCCGTAACATCGCCGTCGCACACAGCCCGGGCGCCAATGCCGCGGCGGTCGCGGACGTCGCTGTGATGCTGATGCTGGCGAGCACGCGGCGGCTGATGGTGGCAGACGCTTACGTCCGCGACGGGGGCTGGGCGTCCGCAAAACCATCGCCGCTGATGAAGCCGCCGCCGAGCCTCGCCGGCTGCAAGGTCGGCGTCTACGGCATGGGCGAGATCGGCCGCAAGATCGCGGCCCGGGTTGCGGTGTTCGAGACCGAAATCGGCTATTTCAGCCGCACGCGCTACGACGACCTGCCGTATCAATATTTCCCGAGCCTCGAGGCGCTCGCCGAATGGTGCACCGTGCTGATGATCGCGGTCCGTGCCAGCACCGAGACCACTCACGTCGTCAACGCCGGGCTCCTGAAGCGGCTGGGGCCCGACGGCCATGTCGTCAACATCTCGCGCGGCTCCGTCATCGACGAGCGCGCGCTGCTGGCGGCGCTACAGGACGGCACCATCGCCGGCGCCGGCCTCGACGTGTTCGAAACCGAGCCGCATGCGCCGGATGAGCTGACCATGCTGCCGAACGTGGTGGTGACCCCGCATATCGGCGGCAACACCAGGGAGGCGCACGTCGCCATGCAGGCCTGCGTGGTCGCCAATCTTACCGCGTTCTTCGCCGGCGAGCCGATGCCGCATCCGGTGAAGTAGCCGCAGGACGCGTGTTGTAGCCCGGATGAGCTTCGCCTTCGCCCTTTCGGGCGCAGCCGTCCGCTCATTCGGGCTACGGATCTCGCTCCGTCGCTGCCAGATCGTTCCGCGCCGGTGCAGAAATATTTTGATGCACTGCACGGCTCTGTGAATTGCGAGCCATTCTCGAATGCATCTAACTCGCGTTGTCGAACGAAAGACAGCGAGGGCGGCAATGGCGGCGTTCACATTGAAGATCAACGGGCGCGAGCATCAGGTCGATGTCGATCCCGGAACTCCCTTGCTCTGGGCCATCCGCGACAATGTCGGGTTGACCGGCACGAAGTATGGCTGTGGCGTCGCGCAGTGCGGCGCCTGCACCGTCTATGTCGATGGCCAGACCGTCCGCTCCTGCTCGTTGCCCGTCTCGGCGGTCGGAAAGAGCGAGGTGACCACGATCGAGGGGCTGACCTCCAAGGAAGCCGTCGCCGTGCAGAAGGCCTGGGCCACGCACGATGTGCCGCAATGCGGCTACTGCCAATCGGGGCAGGTCATGAGCGCGGCCGCGCTGCTCGGCCTCAATCCCAAGCCCACCGACCAGGACATCGACCTGGCGATGAACGGCAACATCTGCCGCTGCGCGACCTATGTCCGCATCCGCGCTGCGATCCATTCCGCCGCCAAGTCGCTGGAGGGCTGACGATGAATGCACATGTGAAGCCCGCTGCCTCAACCGCATTGTCCCGGCGTTCGCTCCTGAAAGCCGGCGCAGGCCTGGTGCTCGCCACCTATGTCGCCCGCAACGGTGTGGCTTACGCGCAGGATGGCGCCGCGGCCAAGTCCGTCAACATCGCGCCGAACACGTTCCTGGTGATCGGCCAGGACGACACCGTCACCGTTCTCTGCAAGCACATCGAGTTCGGACAGGGCCCGTTCACCGGCATGGCCACCCTGGTGGCCGAGGAGCTCGATGCCGATTGGTCGCAGATGCGCGCCGATCACGCGCCCTCGAATCCGGTGCTCTACAAGAATCTCTTGTTCGGGGTGCAGGGCACTGGTGGCTCGAGCGCGATCGCCAATTCCTACGAGCAGATGCGCAAGGTCGGCGCCGCCGCGCGCGCGATGCTGGTGGCTGCGGCCGCCGACGAATGGAAGGTGCCGGCTGAGGAGATCACGGTCGATAAAGGCATCGTCCGACATCCCTCCGGCAAACAGAGCGGTTTCGGCGCGCTGGCCACCAAGGCGATGCAGCAGCCGGTGCCGGCGAATCCGCAGCTCAAGGATCCCTCCGCCTTCAAGCTGATCGGCAAGGAAGGCGCCGTAACCCGGCTCGACAGCGTGGCGAAGTCGAACGGCTCGGCCGAGTATACGCTCGACATCAAGGATCCGGGGACCTTGACCGTGCTGGTGGCGCGCTCGCCGCGCTTCGGCGGCAGGGTGGCCTCGTTCGACGCATCAGCAGCGAAGGCCGTGCCTGGCGTCGTCGACGTCAAGGAGGTGCCAAATGGCGTCGCCGTCTATGCCGAGGGCTTTTGGCCGGCCAAGACCGCGCGCGACCTGCTCGAGATATCCTGGGACGACAGCAAGGCGGAGACGCGCGGGACGGCGCAACTGCTGGAGGAGTTTCGCGCGCGCGCAAAGAAGCAGGGCGCGCTGGTGAAGCAGGAGGGCGACGTTGACGCCGAGATCGCCAGGGGCGGCAGGCTGATCGAGACCGAGTTCGTCTTCCCGTATCTGGCCCATGCGCCGATGGAGCCGATCAACGCCTTCATCCACTGGAAAGGCGACACCGCCTCGGCGCGCTATGGCAGCCAGTTTCCGACGCCTGATCACGCCGTGATCGCGCAGGTGCTTGGGCTCGACATCGCCAAGGTCGATCTCAAGACGATTCTTGCTGGTGGCAGCTTCGGCCGCCGGGCGCAGCAGTCGACCCACGTCGCCACAGAGCTGGCGCAGGTCGCCAAGGCGATCGGGCCGGGACGTCCGGTCAAGCTGGTGTGGACCCGCGAGGATGATATGCGCGGCGGCTACTACCGACCGTTCAGCCTGCACCGGATGCGTGGTGTGGTCCGCGACGGCAAGATCGTGGCGTGGTCGGATACGATCGTCGGGCAGTCGATCATGAAGGGCTCGCCGTTCGAGGCGATGACCATGAAGAACGGCCTCGATTCGACGGCCTATGAGGGCTCCAACGAGATCCCTTACCAGGTGCCGAATTTCCGCTGCGACCTGCATCAGGTCGATGTCGGCGTGCCCGTGCTGTGGTGGCGCTCGGTCGGCCACACCCATACCGGCTACGCCGTCGAGGCGTTTGTCGATCAGTTGCTCGAAGCCGCCGGCCAGGATCCTGTGGAGGGACGACTGGCGATGATGGCCGACAAGCCGCGTCACGCCGGTGTGCTCAAGGCGGTCGCCGAGCTCGCGGACTGGAAGGGCGCCAAGCTCGAAGCGGGCCGTGCCCGCGGTGTGGCCGTGGTCGAGAGCTTCAACACCTACGTCGCCCAGGTGGTCGAGCTGTCGATGGGCGCCGACGGACCGGTCGTGCATAAGGTCTGGTGCGCTGTCGACTGTGGCGTCGCAGTCAATCCCGACATCATCCGCGCCCAGATGGAGGGCGGCATCGGCTTTGCGCTAGGCCACGTCCTCTATGCGCAGCAGCCGCTCGACGAGGGACGACCGGTGTCGGGCAATTTCGACACCTACCGCTCGCTGCGCATCCACGAGATGCCGCAGATCGAGGTTGCGATCGTGCCGTCGGCCGAGAAACCCTCGGGAGTCGGCGAGCCCGGCGTGCCACCGCTGGGACCTGCCGTCGCCAACGCCATGGCCAGGCTAGGTCTGCCGCGGCCCACCCAACTGCCGATCCGGCCGGGAGACACCGCATGAGCCTGTTCAGAACGGCGACGATGGCGCTGCTCGCTGGCAGCCTGGCTGCGGTTGCGATCGTAGCCCTGCCGGCACTGCGGCGCGCCGATGCGGCGCCCGAGGCGACGCGCGTCGCCGGCGGGCTCAAGCCGGTGGCGGACTTCGCCAGGATCAAGAGCAAGGACGAGCGCGCCGTGGCGCTGTTCGAAGAGGCCGGAAAGGTGCTGCAGTCGCCGCGATGCATGAACTGCCATCCGGCCGGCGACCGGCCGACCCAGACCGACAGGATGATTCCGCATCAGCCGCTGGTGGTCCGCGGCGAGGCCGGCATGGGTGCGCCCGGCGGGCTCGCCTGCACGACCTGCCACCACGAGGCCAATTTCGACGCGGCGCGCGTGCCGGGTAATCCCAAATGGCAGCTGGCTCCGATCGAGATGGCTTGGCAGGGCAAGTCGCTCGGCCAGATCTGCGCACAGATCAAGGATCCAAATCGCAACGGCGGCAAGACCATGGCGCAGCTGATTCACCATATGGCTGAGGATGAGCTGGTCGGCTGGGGCTGGAATCCGGGAGCAGGGCGGACCCCGGCCCCGGGAACCCAGAAGCAGTTCGGCGAGCTGATCAAGGCCTGGGCCGACGCCGGAGCGGCCTGTCCGAAGGGCTGAGGCGGGATTGCGCCCTGCGCGCGCAATGCCCGGTGGCCCTGATGAGCGCAGCGACATCCGGATCTCCGAACGCGCGTCCAGCGCGCCGGCTGTCGCTCATCCGGGCGACGGGGCTCCTACCCGGCTCCACGGCATGGCCCAACTGGTGCGATTTTTGCTCTTGGGGTCTTGGCAAGTCGCGATCGAGCGGTTAAAGAACCGGCTTCCAGGCGGGCCGGCTGTTGCTGGCGCGCCTGTGCGCGCATTCCGAAAGTTGAGAGGAGCCAGCATTCCTTTTGAGGATATCCGTTTGGATTTCTCGGAAGGAAGAAGGATCTTTCTGCTCTCGAAAATGCCGCAGGGGAGGTCGGTCCGCCGATCACCTCGATCCTGTCCGAGACTGCAGGCGCCGGCGTGGAATCCAATTTCCTCAATGGCTTAATCATCCAGCCTGCATAGACGGGTGAAGACCGGATTTCGGCATGTCCACTGCCTTCGTCGTGGTGGCATGCAGGTTTGGTTCGAACCTCGACACTCCGCGAGCCTCCTAGGGATCCCTGGGGCTTTCGGAAGGGCAGGCTATTCATCGCCGTTTTGCCTTGCGTGTCCTCGGGTTCTTCCGTCCGGAGGTCAGGTTTGGTGGGACGGCGGGTGCAACCCGGCGGTCCCGCTTTCGGGCGAAGGCCGCCAACCGGAGAGAGCTTGCTGTGGAACGAGCGGCAAAAAAAGAGGCGGTCGAGCAGCTGCACGAGGTCTTCAAGACCACGGGCGTTGCCGTCGTCGCTCACTATTCCGGCCTCACCGTGGCCCAGATGCAGAAGCTGCGCATGCAGATGAAGCAGGCTGGCGCGTCGGTGAAGGTCTCGAAGAACCGTCTCGCCAAAATTGCTCTTGAAGGCACGGACGTCGTCGGCATCGGTTCCCTGTTGAAGGGGCCGACCGTGATCGCAACTTCGAGCGATCCTGTCGCGGCGCCCAAGGTTGCCATCGAATTCGCCAAGGCGAACGAAAAGTTCGTCATCCTCGGCGGCTCGATGGGCTCAACCGTCCTGAATGTCGACAGCGTCAAGGCTCTGGCCTCGCTGCCGTCGCTGGACGAACTGCGCGGCAAGCTCGTCGGCCTGATCCAGGCTCCGGCGACCAAGCTCGCCCAGCTCGCCAATGCACCCGCGGCCAAGGTCGCGCGCGTCATTCAGGCTCATGCCTCAAAGGGCGAAGCGGCCTGACGCCCTTCGCAAACACTCACAACCTGGTTTCGAACCGAACCAAATCAAGGAACTACTTCAATGGCTGACCTGCAGAAGATCGTCGACGACCTCTCGGCCCTCACCGTTCTTGAGGCCGCTGAGCTCGCCAAGCTCCTGGAAGAGAAGTGGGGCGTGTCCGCCGCGGCCGCCGTGGCCGTCGCTGCTCCGGGTGCCGGTGGCGCCGCTGCCGCTCCGGCGGAAGAGAAGACCGAGTTCACCGTTGTCCTGGCTTCGGCCGGCGACAAGAAGATCGAGGTCATCAAGGAAGTCCGCGCCATCACCGGCCTGGGCCTGAAGGAAGCCAAGGACCTCGTCGAGGGCGCTCCGAAGCCGGTCAAGGAAGGCGTCAACAAGGACGAGGCCGAGAAGATCAAGGCTCAGCTCGAGAAGGCTGGCGCCAAGATCGAGCTCAAGTAATCGCTTCGATTACGCGAACGAAGTCCCCGGGCTGCCATGGGCAGGTCCGGGGCTTTCGAGAGATTATGATGGCCGGGTGGTAACATCGCCCGGTCATCATGTGGACAAGGAGTTTTGCAGGGGTATTGGGCGCGGCTCGGAATCACTGCAAAAGGCGTGCAACGGAACCGTCTGTTGTGGGCTGAACACGGAAAAGTGTGGAGATTTGGGGGCTTCGCTCTCGAATCTCGATTATTGTCAACCCATATTGGGTCGGCAGCACGAAAAGCCGGTTGATCGGTGGAGTGGCGTCTCCGTCCGTAAGCCGCTGGGAGATAGGCAATTTCGGGCTTTTGCAGTCCGTGACGAGATGGTTGTGACGAGCGGGTGCGTCCTCGCGCCTCGCGCGTCGTTTTGCGTTTTGCTGGTCTGAAGAACAGATCTGGGACGTTTCCGTTCCGGCTTTGAGCCTCAGATCCTCGAAATGGATCGAAATTCAACCCGAAGGGGCGGTGGCAGCCGCTGTTTCGGAAGGTTCGCCCCTCCGGGCGACGAAATGAGAGGCCACGATGGCGCAGCAGACATTCACCGGTCGCAAACGCGTTCGCAAGTTCTTTGGACACATCAAGGAAGTCGCGGAGATGCCGAACCTCATCGAGGTTCAGAAGGCGTCCTACGACCAGTTCCTGATGGTGGACGAGCCCACGGGCGGGCGGCCGGATGAGGGCCTGCAGGCGGTGTTCCGCTCGGTGTTCCCGATCTCCGACTTCTCCGGCACCTCGATGCTGGAGTTCGTCCGCTACGAGTTCGAGCCGCCGAAATATGACGTCGACGAGTGCCGTCAGCGTGGCATGACCTTCGCTGCGCCGCTCAAGGTGACCTTGCGCCTCATCGTGTTCGATATCGACGAGGAGACCGGCGCGAAGTCGGTCAAGGACATCAAGGAGCAGGACGTGTACATGGGCGACATCCCGCTCATGACCATGAACGGCACCTTCATCGTCAACGGCACCGAGCGCGTCATCGTCTCGCAGATGCACCGCTCGCCGGGCGTGTTCTTCGACCACGACAAGGGCAAGACCCATTCGTCGGGCAAGCTGCTGTTCGCCGCGCGCGTCATTCCGTATCGCGGCTCCTGGCTCGACATCGAGTTCGACGCCAAGGACATCGTGTTCGCGCGCATCGACCGTCGCCGCAAGCTGCCGGTGACGTCGCTGATGTTCGCGCTCGGCCTCGACGGCGAGACCATCCTGTCGACCTTCTACAAGAAGCTGATCTACAAGCGCATCAAGGAAGGCTGGCGCGTTCCGTTCGACGCCAACCGCTTCCGCGGCTATTCGACCGTCAACGACCTGATCGACGCCGACACCGGCAAGGTCGTGCTCGAAGCCGGCAAGAAGCTCACCGTCCGCGCCGCCCGCCAGCTCCAGGAGAAGGGGCTGAAGGCGCTGCGCATGTCGGACGAGGAGCTGCTCGGCAACTACATCGCCGAGGATCTCGTCAACCCGAAGACCGGCGAAATCTACGCCGAGGCGGGCGAGGAGATCACCGACAAGCTGTTCAAGGTGCTGAACGAGCAGGGCTACAAGGACCTGCCGCTGCTCGACATCGACCACGTCAATGTCGGGCCCTACATCCGCAACACGCTCTCGGCAGACAAGAACATGACGCGTGAGGACGCGCTGTTCGATATCTACCGCGTGATGCGTCCGGGTGAGCCGCCGACGCTCGATTCCGCGCAGGCGATGTTCCAGTCGCTGTTCTTCGATGCCGAGCGCTACGACCTCTCCGCGGTCGGCCGCGTCAAGATGAACATGCGCCTCGAGCTGGATGCGCCGGACACCCAGCGCACGCTGCGCAAGGAAGACATCCTGGCGGTCATCAAGACCCTGGTCGACCTGCGCGATGGCAAGGGCGAGATCGACGACATCGACCATCTCGGCAATCGCCGCGTCCGCTCGGTCGGCGAGCTGATGGAGAACCAGTACCGCATCGGTCTCTTGCGCATGGAGCGCGCCATCAAGGAGCGCATGTCGAGCGTCGACATCGACACCGTGATGCCGCAGGACCTGATCAACGCCAAGCCGGCCGCGGCCGCGGTGCGCGAGTTCTTCGGATCGTCGCAGCTGTCGCAGTTCATGGACCAGACCAATCCGCTGTCGGAGATCACCCACAAGCGCCGCCTGTCGGCGCTTGGACCGGGCGGTCTGACCCGCGAGCGCGCCGGCTTCGAGGTGCGCGACGTGCATCCGACGCATTACGGCCGCATCTGCCCGATCGAGACGCCGGAAGGTCCGAACATCGGCCTGATCAACTCGCTGGCGACATTCGCCCGCGTCAACAAGTATGGCTTCGTCGAGACGCCGTACCGCAAGGTCAAGGACGGCCGCGTTACCGACGAGGTGGTGTATCTGTCCGCCATGGAGGAAGGGCGCTACCGCGTCGCGCAGGCCAACGTGCCGCTCGATGCCAAGGGCCGCTTCACCGAGGACCTCGTGGTCTGCCGTCATGCCGGCGAAGTCGTGCCGATGACGCCCGACAAGGTCGACTACATGGACGTGTCGCCGAAGCAGCTCGTTTCGGTGGCCGCGGCGCTGATCCCGTTCCTCGAGAACGACGACGCCAACCGCGCGCTGATGGGCTCGAACATGCAGCGCCAGGCGGTGCCGCTGGTTCGCGCCGAGGCGCCGTTCGTCGGCACCGGCATGGAAGGCGTGGTCGCCCGTGACTCGGGCGCCGCCATCGCGGCGCGCCGCTCGGGCGTGATCGACCAGATCGACGCCACCCGCGTCGTCATCCGCGCCACCGAGGATCTCGATCCGACCAAGTCGGGCGTCGATATCTATCGGCTGATGAAGTATCAGCGCTCGAACCAGTCGACCTGCATCAACCAGCGCCCGCTGGTGAAGGTCGGCGACATCGTCAAGAAGGGCGACATCATCGCTGACGGTCCGTCGACCGATCTCGGCGAGCTCGCGCTCGGCCGCAACGTGCTGGTCGCGTTCATGCCGTGGAACGGCTACAACTTCGAGGACTCCATCCTGCTCTCCGAGCGGATCGTGAAGGAGGACGTCTTCACCTCGATCCACATCGAGGAATTCGAGGTGATGGCCCGCGACACCAAGCTGGGTCCGGAGGAAATCACGCGCGACATTCCGAACGTGTCGGAGGAGGCGCTGAAGAACCTCGACGAAGCCGGCATCGTCTACATCGGCGCGGAAGTGCGCGCCGGCGACATCCTGGTCGGCAAGATCACGCCGAAGGGCGAGAGCCCGATGACGCCGGAAGAGAAGCTGCTGCGCGCCATCTTCGGCGAAAAGGCCTCGGACGTTCGCGACACGTCGCTGCGGGTGCCGCCGGGCGTGCAGGGCACGATCGTCGAAGTCCGCGTGTTCAACCGCCACGGCGTCGACAAGGACGAGCGTGCGCTGGCGATCGAGCGGGAAGAGATCGAGCGTCTGGCCAAGGACCGCGACGACGAGCAGGCGATCCTGGACCGCAACGTCTACAGCCGTCTCGCCGACATGCTGGATGGCCGCCAGGGCATTTCCGGTCCGAAGGGCTTCAAGAAGGACACCAAGATCACCCGCGCGGTGCTCGACGAGTATCCGAAGTCGCAGTGGTGGCTGTTCGCATCGCCGAACGACAAGCTGATGGCCGAGATCGAGGCCATGCGGAAGCAGTACGACGAGTCGAAGAAGGGGCTGGAACAGCGCTTCCTCGACAAGGTCGAGAAGCTGCAGCGTGGCGACGAGCTGCCGCCCGGCGTGATGAAGATGGTCAAGGTCTTCGTCGCCGTGAAGCGCAAGATCCAGCCGGGCGACAAGATGGCCGGCCGTCACGGCAACAAGGGCGTCGTGTCCAAGATCGTGCCGATCGAGGACATGCCGTTCCTCGAGGACGGCACCCATGCCGACATCGTGCTGAACCCGCTGGGCGTGCCCTCGCGCATGAACGTCGGGCAGATCCTCGAGACCCATCTGGGCTGGGCTTGCGCCGGCCTCGGCAAGCGTATCGCCCAGACGGTCGATGCCTACCTGTCGAAGCAGGACGTCAAGCCGCTGAAGGAGACCTTGAAGCGGATCTACGGCGACGACGAGACCATCAAGTCGCTCAACGACAACGAGTTGATCGAGCTTGGTCACAATCTGAGCCGCGGCGTGCCGATCGCCACGCCGGTGTTCGACGGCGCCAAGGAGGCCGACATCGAGGAGATGTTGAAGCTCGCCGGCCTCGACGCATCCGGTCAGTCGACGGTCTATGACGGCCGCACCGGCGATGCATTCGATCGCAAGGTGACGGTCGGCTACATCTACATGCTGAAGCTGCACCATCTCGTCGACGACAAGATCCATGCGCGCTCGATCGGCCCGTACTCGCTGGTCACCCAGCAGCCGCTGGGCGGCAAGGCCCAGTTCGGCGGCCAGCGTTTCGGCGAAATGGAGGTGTGGGCGCTCGAAGCCTACGGCGCCGCCTACACGCTGCAGGAGATGCTGACGGTGAAGTCGGACGACGTCGCCGGCCGCACCAAGGTCTACGAGGCGATCGTGCGCGGCGACGACACGTTCGAGGCCGGTATTCCGGAATCGTTCAACGTGCTGGTCAAGGAAATGCGCTCGCTCGGCCTCAACGTCGACCTGCACAACTCCAAGCTCGGACCGGCGCCGACGTCGGAAGCCGCCGAGTAGGTCAAGAGGTCAGGCCCGGCCGTCTCGGACGGCCGGGTGCCGGCGCCTTCCCCCGCGGGTCAGGACAAGGCGCCCGTTGAGAGATTTTCGAATTTGCGGCCGACCCCCGATCGGCCCGCGAGGAGAATACGATGAACCAAGAAATTATGAATCTCTTCAATCCGACGACGCCGGCTCAGGTCTTCGACCAGATCCGGATCTCGATTGCGTCTCCGGAGAAGATTCTGTCCTGGTCCTACGGCGAGATCAAGAAGCCGGAAACGATCAACTACCGTACCTTCAAGCCCGAGCGCGACGGCCTGTTCTGCGCCCGCATCTTCGGGCCGATCAAGGACTACGAGTGCTTGTGCGGCAAGTACAAGCGGATGAAGTACAAGGGCATCATCTGCGAGAAGTGCTCGGTCGAGGTGACCTTGTCGCGTGTCCGGCGCGAGCGCATGGGCCATATCGAGCTCGCCGCTCCGGTCGCGCACATCTGGTTCCTGAAGTCGCTTCCGTCGCGCATCGGCCTGCTGCTCGACATGACGCTGAAGGATCTCGAGCGGATCCTGTACTTCGAATACTACGTCGTCCTCGAGCCGGGTCTGACCGCGCTCAAGGACCGTCAGCTGCTGTCGGAAGACGAGTACCTCAAGGCCCAGGACGAATACGGCCAGGACAGCTTCACCGCCATGATCGGCGCCGAGGCCATCCGTGAGCTGCTGCGCGGCCTCGAGCTTGAGAAGCTCGAGCAGACGCTGCGGGCCGAGATGCAGGAGACCGACTCCGACATCAAGCACAAGAAGCTCGCCAAGCGCCTGAAGATCGTCGAGGCGTTCCGCCACTCCGGCAACAAGCCGGAATGGATGATCATGACCGTCGTTCCGGTGATCCCGCCGGATCTGCGGCCGCTGGTGCCGCTCGACGGCGGCCGCTTCGCGACCTCGGACCTCAACGACCTCTACCGTCGCGTCATCAACCGCAACAACCGCCTGAAGCGGCTGATGGAGCTGCGCGCGCCGGACATCATCATCCGCAACGAGAAGCGCATGCTTCAGGAGGCGGTGGATGCGCTGTTCGACAACGGCCGCCGCGGCCGCGTCATCACCGGCGCCAACAAGCGTCCGCTGAAGTCGCTCGCCGACATGCTGAAGGGCAAGCAGGGCCGCTTCCGTCAGAACCTGCTCGGCAAGCGCGTCGACTATTCCGGCCGCTCGGTCATCGTGGTCGGTCCCGAGCTGCGCCTGCACCAGTGCGGCCTGCCGAAGAAGATGGCGCTCGAGCTGTTCAAGCCGTTCATCTACTCGCGGCTCGACGCCAAGGGCCTCTCGACGACCGTCAAGCAGGCCAAGAAGCTGGTCGAGAAGGAGCGCCCCGAGGTCTGGGACATCCTGGACGAGGTCATCCGCGAGCATCCGGTGCTGCTGAACCGCGCCCCGACCCTGCATCGTCTCGGCATCCAGGCGTTCGAGCCGGTGCTGATCGAGGGCAAGGCGATCCAGCTGCATCCGCTGGTCTGCTCGGCGTTCAACGCCGACTTCGACGGCGACCAGATGGCCGTGCACGTTCCGCTGTCGCTCGAAGCGCAGCTGGAAGCGCGCGTCCTGATGATGTCGACCAACAACATCCTGCATCCTGCGAACGGTCAGCCGATCATCGTGCCGTCGCAGGACATCGTGCTCGGTCTCTACTACGTCTCGATCATGCGTGAAGGCATGCCCGGCCAGGGCATGGCGTTCGGAAACATGGCCGAGCTCGAGCATGCGCTGCATGCCAAGGCCATCCATCTCCACAGCAAGATCAAGTACCGCTGGGAGGGGATGAACGAGGAAGGCAAGATCGCCAAGCGCTGGATCGAGACCACGGCGGGCCGCGTGATGCTCGGCAACCTCCTGCCGAAGCATCCGCGCGTGACCTTCGAGGTCATCAACAAGCTGATGACCAAGCGCGAGATCTCGGGCGTGATCGATCAGGTCTATCGTCACTGCGGTCAGAAGGAGACGGTGATCTTCTGCGACCGCATCATGGCGCTCGGCTTCTACAACGCCTTCAAGGCGGGCATCTCGTTCGGCAAGGACGACATGGTGGTGCCGGCGGGCAAGTGGAAGATCGTCGATACCACCCGTACGCTGGCGAAGGATTTCGAGCAGCAGTACAATGACGGCCTGATCACCCATGGCGAGAAGTACAACAAGGTCGTCGACGCCTGGTCGAAGGCCTCGGAAGAGATCGCCAAGGAGATGATGAAGGAGATCTCCGTCACCAAGAAGACGGCGACGGGCGCGGATGCCGACATCAACTCGATCTACATGATGTCGCATTCCGGTGCCCGCGGTTCGCCGGCCCAGATGCGTCAGCTCGCCGGCATGCGCGGCCTGATGGCCAAGCCGTCGGGTGAGATCATCGAGACGCCGATCATCTCGAACTTTAAGGAAGGTCTCTCGGTTCTCGAGTACTTCAACTCGACCCACGGCGCCCGCAAGGGCCTCGCGGACACCGCGTTGAAGACCGCGAACTCGGGCTACCTGACCCGTCGTCTGGTCGACGTCGCGCAGGACTGCATCATCACGCAGGACGATTGCGGCACCCATCTCGGCATCAAGATGCGCGCCATCGTCGACGCCGGTACGGTCGTGGCCTCGCTCGGCTCGCGCATCCTGGGCCGCGTGCCCTGTGACGACGTGCGTGATCCCGCGACCAACGCGGTGCTGGTCAAGGCCGGCACCTTGATGGAGGAGAGCCACATCGACGCCATCCAGCAGGCTGGCGTGCAGGAGGTGAAGATCCGCTCGGCGCTGACCTGCGAGCTGGTCAACGGCATCTGCAAGATGTGCTACGGCCGCGATCTGGCGCGCGGTACGCCGGTCAACCACGGTGAGGCCGTCGGCGTCATCGCCGCGCAGTCGATCGGTGAGCCCGGCACCCAGCTGACGATGCGCACTTTCCACATCGGTGGTGCGGCGCAGCTGAACGAGCAGTCCTTCGTGGAATCGAACTTCGAAGGCAAGGTGGTCATCAAGAACAAGGCGATCGCCCGCAACAGCGAGGGTCACCTGATCGCGATGGTCCGCAACATGGTCGTGACGATCGTCGACCCCGACGGCACCGAGCGTGCGACGCACCGCATCCAGTACGGCGCGCGCATGCATGTCGACGACGGCGACATGATCAAGCGCGGCCAGCGCATCGCCGAGTGGGATCCTTATACCCGTCCGATCCTCACAGAAGCCGAGGGTACGATCGGGTTCGAGGATCTGACCGAGGGTCTGTCGATCTCGGAAACGCTCGACGAATCCACCGGTATCGCCAAGCGCGTGGTCATCGACTGGCGTGGAACGCGCGGTGGCGCGGATCTGCGTCCGGCGATCGTGATCAAGGGCAAGGACGGCAAGGTGCTCAAGCTCGCCCGCGGCGGCGATGCCCGCTACATGCTGTCGGTCGACGCGATTCTGTCGGTCGACGTCGGTTCGACGGTGAAGCCGGGCGACATCCTGGCGCGTATCTCGACGGAAAGCGCCAAGACGCGCGACATCACCGGCGGTCTGCCGCGGGTGGCGGAGCTGTTCGAAGCGCGCAAGCCGAAGGATGCCGCGATCATCGCCGAGATCGCCGGCACCATCCGGTTCGGTCGCGACTACAAGAACAAGCGTCGCATCTCGATCGAGCCGGTCGACAAGACCGAGGAGCCGCGCGAGTACCTGATCCCGAAGGGTAAGCACATCCATCTGCAGGATGGCGACATCGTCGAGAAGGGCGACTTCATCGTCGAAGGCAACCCGGCGCCGCACGACATCCTGGCGATCAAGGGCATCGAGGAGCTCGCGGCCTATCTGGTCAACGAGATCCAGGAGGTCTACCGGCTGCAGGGCGTGCTCATCAACGACAAGCACATCGAGGTGATTGTCCGTCAGATGCTGCAGAAGGTGGAGATCACCGACCAGGGCGATACCGACATGATCTCGGGCGAACAGGTCGACAAGATCGAGTTCGACCTGCTCAACGCGAAGGCCGTGGAGGAGGCGAAGAAGCCGGCCACGGGCACTCCGGTTCTGCTCGGCATCACCAAGGCGAGCCTGCAGACCCGGTCGTTCTTCTCGGCGGCCTCGTTCCAGGAGACCACCCGCGTCCTCACCGAGGCGGCGGTCAACGGCAAGATCGATCCGCTCGAGGGTCTCAAGGAGAACGTCATCGTCGGCCGTCTGATCCCGGCCGGCACCGGCGCCTCGATGGCCCGCATCCGCGAGGTCGCCTTGAAGCGCGACAAGCTGATTCTCGACGAGCGCGAGAAGCAGGCGGCGATCGTGCCGGCGCAGCCCGAGCCTCAGCCGCTCGCGCTGCCGCCGGCAGAGTAACGGACGGTTGCGGCATGACCCTGACGGTGTCGGGGTCTGCCGTGCGTTCATCACGCGTAGAAAAGGCCGGCGTTTGCCGGCCTTTTTTTGACATTTTCTTCTCCTGTTGCCGCGCTGCTGCCCCGTTGTTCATCTTCCCTTCAGGGACAGAGGCGCTTTTGGAAGCATCAGATCCGCTGAGCTGATTTCCGTCGACTCCCGTGGCGATGCGCCGATTTGCTCCGGCGCAAACCTTCTGCGGGCCGGGTAGGCTATGGCCGATCGAGCCCCGAGGGTGGCAGGACCCCTGATATGGACGACCGGCAACGTCGCTGACAGCCGGAGATGGCGGAACTTCGATGCTTGACCTTGCGATTGTTGGTGGCGGTCCGGGTGGCCTGATGAGCGCCTGGTATCTGAGGCGCAAACTCGGCGATCTCTGCAAGGTGACGATCTACGAGGCATCCGACCGGCTCGGCGGCAAGATCGTGACGCGCAAGTTCGATACCGCTCCGGCGATGTACGAGGCTGGTGTCGCAGAAATCTACGACTACTCGATGACCGGCCCTGATCCGCTGCGCGAGCTGATCCAGCATTTCGGGCTGCAGACGATCCCGATGGATGCGCTGCAGGTCCAGCTCGACGGCGAGCTGCTCGACGACGTGCCGGGGCTGCGCCGCAAATACGGGCCGAAGACGGCTGCCGCGGTCGAGGCGTTCCGCAAGCGCTGCACCGACGTGATGTCGCCGGTCGAATATTACGAGGGCGTCGGCGCCCACGACAACGAGCACCCCTGGGCCTACAAGACCTGCGAGGAGCTGCTCGATGAGGAGGTCGAGGATCCCACCGCCAAGCGCTTCTTCAAGGTGATGTCGCGCTCCGACCTCGCGACCGAGGCCCACAACACCAACGGCCTCAATGCGCTCAAGAACTTCGTGATGGATATCGACGACTATATCGGCCTGTACTCGATTCAGAACGGCAACGAGCAACTGATCGAGTGCCTGCGCTCCGAGGTCGATGCCGACATCCAGCTCAATCATCGCGTGCTCCGCATCGGCAAGACGGAGGCGGGCCGCTACCGGCTCAACATGATGAACGGCAAGGGGCCGGAGACGCGCGAGTTCGATCTAGTGCTGGTGTGCCTGCCGCATTCCTGGCTGTCGACGGTCGGCTGGGAGGGCGAGAAGCTGCGCCAGTCGATGATCAAGCACATCGCCTATTTCGATCGTCCCGCGCACTACCTGCGCGTCTCGATCCTGTTCGACGAGCCGTTCTGGGGCGAGAAGATTCCGGGCTCCTGGTTCATGTCTGAGGCGTTCGGCGGCTGCTGCATCTACAACGAGGGCTCGCGCCACGATGTCGGCAAGCACGGCGTGCTCAACTGGCTGATCGCAGGCTCGGATGCGCTCGCCTTCGCCAACCTGTCGGACCAGGAACTGATCGATGCCGCGCTGAAGTCGCTCCCGGCGGCGCTCGGCGACGCGCGCGCGCACTTCATGGAAGGCAAGATCCATCGCTGGCTGTCGTCCGTCAACGCGCTGCCTGGCGGTCTGCCGGTACGCGACGTCATGACCAATCACCGGCCTGAGCCGAAGGAGCACCCCGGCATCGTCGTGGTCGGTGACTACCTGTTCGATTCGACCTTGAACGGACTGCTCGATTCCTCGGACGCCGCCACCGACATCATCCTGACCGAAATGATGCGGCTGCGCCGCGTCCGCTCGCAGGCCGAGATGCCGCTGTCGGACAAGATCGACCGAGACTATTTCGACAATTATCGCGGGCAGGGGCCGTACAGCGAAGCGTGGTCGCAGTTCACCGATCCGGACTATCTGACCAGCCTGATCAAGATCGTCTGGAACCGGGCCGGCAAGGGCAAAGGCTACAAGCTCCTGGTCGCCGGCTCCGCGAGCGGTGAACTGGTGGGAGCGCTCCGCGAGCGCGGCATCGATGCCTGGGGCATCGAAAACAACCGCTACATCCACGGCAAGACGCCGAAGGCGCTCAAGAAGTACAACAAGCTCGGCTCGATCACGGACATGCCGTTCAAGACCGGCGAGTTCGATTTCGTGTTCGAGACCAGCCTCTGCCACCTCGGTGACAAGCAGGTTGCGCGCGCGATTCGCGAACTGAACCGCGTCGTCAAGACCGGCCTCGTGTTCGGCTCGATCACCTCGGACATGGCTCCGGCGCTCGTCGACCGCTACGATCTGCTGCGCGGGGTCAAGAAGCTCGGCACCTGGTGGGAGTGGTCGGAGCTGTTCTTCGGCAACGGCTTCGATCTTGCCATGCATCGCCGCGACTGCACCGACGAGGTGTGGGCCGCGACGCTCGCGGCCAACAAAGGCCCGGGCCAATGGTACGCCGACGCGGACAGCCTGCGTTACTCGTTCTTCGACAAGGTCGAGGACGAAGACTGAGGACGCTGGCCGCGGCGCCGTGCAGATGTTAAAGGCCTGACGCGCAAGGCTGGCGCGTCGTCGGCCACGCTGCTTCGGTTGGTTGCATGGCGCCCAAGAAACCAGAGTCCAAGTCAGGGTCGGGTCCGGCCTCCAAATCAGGCTCGAAGCGAGGCTCGAAACCCGGTTCGGCCTCGGCTGCGCCCGGTCAGACCGAAGACGATCGGATCGCTGGCGAACGAATTGCGGCTGCCGCCGGCGCCGCTGCCGAGATCGCAAAGCGGCTTTCCGGAACCGCCGCGACGCCAACGACACCCGAATCGCCGCCGGCAACTCAAGCACCGGCCGCCGCCCTGCCGCCGACCACCGAAGCGCTGCAGCCCTCCGAGCCGTTACTGGCCGGCACGCCGCCGGAGGCGACCAAGCCGGCACAGCCGCCAGAGCCGGCGCCGCCTTCAAAGCCGGCGCAGCCCTCAAAGCCGCCACAAGCCAGCAAGCCTGCGCCGCCGCCTTCCGACGATGATGGCGACGAGGACGGCGAGGACGAGGACGACGATCTCGACGACGACGATGACGACGAGGATCTCGTCGTCTACACCGCGCGGGAGGCCGCCGGCGCGCTCGCGACCATCTACGGCTTCGTCTCGCCGCTGCTCGCCAAATACAAGAAGATGCTGGCCTTCGTGTCGATCGGCGTTCTGATCGAGACCCTGTTCAACGTCATCATGCCGCTCAGCCTCAAGTTCCTCATCGACGATGCGCTTGGCGAAGAGGATTTCGAGGCGCTCTACCGCATCCTCGGCGTGCTGGCGGTTGCGGGCATCGTCACCTCGATCATTGCCGTGCTCTACGAGCGCTGGGATGCGCGGCTGGCGGCCTGCGTCATCTCGGATGTCCGCACCCGGCTGTTCGACCACGTGCAGAACCTGCCGGCGGCCTATTTCCAGCGCACCAAGCGCGGCGAGATCCTGTCGCGCTTCTCGGTCGACATGTCGGCGTTCGAGAACGTCGTGAAGAGTTTCGCCAACAGCGCCGTGCTGCCGTTCCTCGAGTTGATTGCAGGCATCATTCTGATGCTGTTCCTGAACTGGCAGCTCGCTGCGATCGCGCTGCTGGTGTTTCCGATCACCCTGATCGGCCCGCGCATCCTGACGCCGAAGGCGGTTCAGGCCAATTACGAGCAGAAACTGAACGAAGCGTCGCTGCTCGGCGTGATCCAGGAGAACATCGCGGCGCAAGCCGTCATCAAGGCCTTCAGCCTGCACCGCAAGGTGTTCGGCTGGTTCAGCTTCCGCAACGACGCGGCGCGGCGCAAGATGGCCGATGCGATGTTCCTGTCGACCATGGTCGAGCGCACCGTCACGATCTCGGTGCTGCTGCTGCATCTCGTCGTGCTCGCTCTCGGCGCCTATCTCGCCACCAAGGGCCAGATCACGATCGGCACCTTCGTTACCTTCGAAAGCGCATTCTGGGAGGTGTCCTACAACATCGCCCATGTGATGCACTTCGTGCCGGTGTCGATCTCGTCGGCGGCCGCGATCCGGCACATGCAGGAGTTGTTGGACGAGCCGACCCGCGGTGCCGACCGGCCCGGCGCGCCGGATCTGCCCCGCATCAGCCACGACATCACCTTCGAGCGCGTGACCTTCCAGTACGAGGGTAGCCAGACGCCGGTGCTCGACAATCTGAGCCTCAAGCTCGACGTCGGCAAGCGGATCGCGATCGTCGGTCCGTCGGGCTCGGGTAAGAGCACGCTGCTCAACCTGATCCTGCGGCTCTATGTGCCCGATGAAGGCCGCGTCACCATCGACGGCGTCGACATCCGCAAGGTGACGCGCGATTCGCTGCGCGGCAGCATGGCCGTGGTGTTCCAGGAGAACATGCTGTTCAACATGTCGCTGCGGGAAAACATCCGGCTCGGCAAGGAGGGCGCCACCGACGCGGAGGTGGAGGAGGCGGCCAAGAAG
Source organism: Bradyrhizobium sp. HKCCYLRH3061 (assembly GCF_051168015.1). Taxonomy (NCBI): domain Bacteria; kingdom Pseudomonadati; phylum Pseudomonadota; class Alphaproteobacteria; order Hyphomicrobiales; family Nitrobacteraceae; genus Bradyrhizobium; species Bradyrhizobium sp. HKCCYLRH3061. The sequence continues at coordinate 247,806 of NZ_JBNPUE010000002.1, read as the reverse complement.
GCCGAGATCCACCGCTACATCATGAGCCTGCCGCAGAAATACGACACCATCGTCGGTGAGCGCGGCGACACGCTGTCCGGTGGCCAGCGCCAGCGCATCGCGATCGCCCGCGCCATCATCCGCAACCCGTCCGTGCTGCTGCTCGACGAGGCGACCTCGGCGCTGGACCAGACCACGGAAGCCGCGATCAACCGCACCCTGCTGAAGGTCGCCAAGGGCCGTACCATGATCTGGTCGACCCACCGCCTGACCTCGGTGGTCGAGATGGACGAGATCATCGTCATCTCCGGCGGCCGGGCGATCGAGCGCGGTAGCCACGCCGAGCTCCTGGCGAAGAATGGGACCTATCGCAAGCTCTGGGACGACCAGGGCCATCAGCCGAGCCGGCTCGATCAGGCCGACGACGACAGCGATGATGAGGAGGATGACGACGACGAGGAGGATGATGACGATGATGAGGAATAGACGTTGAGCGGCGCATTGGTCTTCGTCAGCCGCTGCTGAATCCCGCGGCCGAGCGAGACCGCAAAGCGCGCCCAGCGTTGTGCCTGCCAATAGGGGCTGGCCCCGATCGAGACCGATCGGAAATTCCAGGCCTTGTCGAGCGACCACGCATCGCAGGCGATCTTGACCGGGTCGGCATAGAAGGCCGCGATCTTGGCCTCGCCCATGCCGTCAGTCGCCAGCCAGCGCGGAATGTGGACGTTGCAGAGGCGCTCGACGTCGGTGAACACCTTGTCGGAGCCGGTGCCGGTGACGGGGCAGGTGGTGCAGAAGGCATCGCCGACGAGCACGACGCCCGGCATGCGGTATCCAGTGTTGATGGTGAGGTCGGCGGGGCGGACCTTCACTTCCCCCCTCACGGCGTACGGGCCGGTGATCCGCCGCAGGCCGGGCAGGGCGGCCATCAGCGTTTCGACCGGGGCGCGCCGGATCGCCCGCAGCCAGGGGTCGTCCACCTCGCGATAGGCGAACAGGTTCGCCCGCATACGCTCGCCGATCGGGAATAGGGTGATGTAGGGCACCCGCGCGTCGGCCCGCTCCTGGAAGTAGGTCATGGCCGGGAACGGGAAGGCGGCGCGGCCGGCCGGCGTCAGGTCGAACCCGATCGAGATCGAATGGGCGGGGCTGGTGATCTTGCGGGTGATTCCCAGCATGTGCCGCAGCCCAACGTTCAGCCCGTTGGCGAGCACGACGAGACGGGCGGAGATCGTCTGCCCGTTGGACAGCACGACCGACTGGCGATCCTCGCCTGGCGTGATCGCCACGGCCTTGGCGACGATTCGCGTCACGCGGCCGCGGATCTCGTCGCGCACGGCCGTCACCAGCGTGTCGTAAAGGATGCCGTATTGCGGGACCGGAGCCCGTTCGAGCACGTAGCCGAATCGGGCGATCCAGTTCTCCGGGGTCAGGGTGGCTTGGGTTAACGCCTTGTCGGCGATCCCGGTGCGACGGAATCGGCCGATCTGCCCGGCACCGGAGATCTTCTCGATTCGAAAGTCGGGCGGGGAGATCGCGTGGGGATCGACCAGAATCGCCGGGATGCCGGCACGCCCGAGCATGGCGGCCGTGATCGAGCCGGCCAAGCCGCCGCCAATGATCGCAATATCGATATAGTCTGTCACGGGGCGCCTCGTCGTGGGCGCCATCCTTGTCGGCCAAAGCCAAAAAAAGCCTTATCTTCAATGTCTCTGGATATGTCCCTGGGTTGGAGAGGGGCTGGGCCGGCGCGGGCAGGGCTCTGCGGTCTACAGATACCTTAGGATGTAGGGGCGCGGTCGGAGCGGAAACTGCAGCGGCCAGAAGCGCTTCTTTGCGCGTCCTGCGGCGTCGTTTTGCTTGACTTGGATATTTACCGCTTATAAAAGGCCGGCACTCAACGACAGGCGGTGAGCTTCGCCAGCGTCGGTACGGATCACCCAGACCACCCGGAACAGGGCGGGACGGGCACCACCCTCGACGAATGCCGCTCAAACGCTGTCGATCATAGCTAGGCAATGCCAAAACGATATTAGATCTCTCGAGCTCGTTCTCTGGAGACCAATTTCGGATGCATGACCTCGGTAGGCCGCCCGCCAGCGCAAGCTGTTTGGTGGTGATCGCGGTCCTCTGTGGCGTCAAGCGCTTTCCGTTCAGCGATGAACGGTTGGCGCGATTTCGTTTTGCGCGGGTTTTGATCGCGCGAAACGGCCCGGTGAGGCGGGGAACCTCGAACAGAATTTGCGGAAGCCGGTCGCGGTCTCCGTGCGAACGTTGAGAAGGGTGAAGGCCAAGATGCCGACGATCAACCAGCTGATCGCAAATCCGCGCGAAGTGCAGAAGTCGCGCAAGAAGGTGCCGGCGCTGCAGCAGTCGCCGCAGAAGCGTGGCGTTTGCACGCGCGTCTACACCACGACCCCGAAGAAGCCGAACTCGGCGCTTCGTAAGGTCGCCAAGGTGCGCCTGACCAACGGCTTCGAGGTGATCGGCTACATCCCGGGTGAAGGCCATAACCTGCAGGAGCACTCGGTGGTCATGATCCGCGGCGGCCGCGTCAAGGACTTGCCGGGCGTGCGCTATCACATCCTCCGCGGCGTGCTGGATACCCAGGGCGTCAAGAACCGTAAGCAGCGCCGTTCGAAGTACGGCGCGAAGCGTCCGAAGTAAGACGTTCGAGAGAAGCGGGAACAAGATCACATGTCGCGTCGCCATTCAGCCGAAAAGCGTGAAGTGCTTCCGGATCCGAAGTTCGGGAACATCATCGTCACCAAGTTCATGAACTCGGTGATGTACGCCGGCAAGAAGTCGGTCGCCGAAGGTATCGTCTACGGCGCGTTCGGCATCATCGAGGCCAAGACCAAGCAGAGCCCGCTGACGGTGTTCGAGCAGGCCCTCGAAAACGTCATGCCGACCATCGAGGTCCGCTCCCGCCGCGTCGGCGGCGCGACCTACCAGGTGCCGGTCGAGGTTCGTTCGACCCGCCGGCAGGCGCTGGGCATCCGCTGGCTGATCTCGGCCGCGCGCGACCGCAACGAGAAGACGATGACTGAGCGGCTTTCGGCGGAGCTGCTCGATGCCTCGAACAATCGGGGTAACGCCGTGAAGAAGCGTGAAGACGTGCACCGGATGGCGGAAGCCAACCGCGCCTTCTCGCACTACCGCTGGTAACAGCGGCCCGAACGGAAATCAGGGAACACCTTCATGCCCCGCCAACATGCCATCGAGGACTACCGTAACTTCGGTATCATGGCGCATATCGACGCCGGTAAGACCACGACGACCGAGCGCATCCTCTATTACACCGGCAAGAGCCACAAGATCGGCGAAGTGCACGAAGGTGCCGCGACGATGGACTGGATGGAGCAGGAGCAGGAGCGTGGCATCACGATCACCTCGGCTGCCACCACCGCGTTCTGGAACGGCAAGCGCCTGAACATCATCGACACCCCTGGCCACGTCGACTTCACCATCGAGGTCGAGCGTTCGCTTCGCGTGCTCGACGGCGCCGTGTGCGTGCTCGACTCCAACCAGGGCGTCGAGCCGCAGACCGAGACCGTCTGGCGCCAGGGCGACAAGTACAAGGTGCCGCGCATCGTCTTCGCCAACAAGATGGACAAGACCGGCGCCGACTTCTTCAAGTGCTTGGCCGACATCGTCGACCGCCTGGGCGCGAAGCCGGTTGCGATCCAGCTGCCGATCGGTGCTGAGAACAACTTCAAGGGCTGCATCGACCTCGTGACCATGAAGGCGATCGTCTGGAACGACGAGGCGCTCGGCGCGAAGTTCGACTACGCCGAGATCCCGGCTGATCTGGCCGATCAGGCCAAGGAATATCGCGAGAAGCTGGTGGAAGCCGCCGTCGAGCTCGATGACGACGCGCTCACCGCGTTCCTGGACGGCAAGGAGCCGGACGAGGCGACCCTGAAGCGCCTGATCCGCAAGGCCGTGCTGACCGGTGCGTTCTATCCGGTGCTGTGCGGCTCGGCCTTCAAGAACAAGGGCGTGCAGCCCCTGCTCGACGCCGTCGTCGACTATCTGCCGTCGCCGCTCGACGTGCCCGCGATCAAGGGCACCGACGACAAGGGCAACGAGGTCGTGCGCAAGGCGGACGACAAGGAGCCGCTGGCGCTGCTCGCGTTCAAGATCATGGACGACCCGTTCGTCGGCACCATCACCTTCTGCCGCATCTATTCGGGCATCCTGACCTCGGGTACCGGCGTCGTGAACTCGACCCGCGAGAAGAAGGAGCGCATCGGCCGCATGCTGCTGATGCATGCGAACAACCGCGAGGACATCAAGGAAGCCTATGCCGGCGACATCGTCGCCCTCGCAGGCCTCAAGGAAGCCCGCACCGGTGACACGCTGTGCGATCCGTCCAACCAGGTGATCCTGGAAAAGATGGAATTCCCGGAGCCGGTCATCGAGATCGCGATCGAGCCGAAGTCGAAGGCCGACCAGGAGAAGCTCGGCGTCGCCTTGGCGAAGCTGGCCGCGGAAGATCCGTCCTTCCGCGTCTCGACCGATCACGAGTCGGGCCAGACCATCCTCAAGGGCATGGGCGAGCTCCATCTCGACATCAAGGTCGACATTCTGAAGCGTACCTACAAGGTCGATGCGAACATCGGCGCGCCGCAGGTGGCGTTCCGTGAGCGCATCACCAAGCCGGCCAATGTGGACTACACCCACAAGAAGCAGACCGGCGGCACCGGCCAGTTCGCGGCCGTGAGCCTCGTGGTCGAGCCGAACGAGCCGGGTGGCGGCTACGTGTTCGAGTCCAAGATCGTCGGCGGTGCGGTTCCGAAGGAATACATCCCGGGCGTCGAGAAGGGCATCGAGAGCGTGCTCGGCGCGGGCGTGGTCGCCGGCTTCCCGGTGGTCGACGTCAAGGTGGCGCTGGTCGACGGCAAGTATCACGACGTCGACTCGTCGGCGCTGGCCTTCGAAATCGCCTCTCGCGCGGCTTTCCGCGAGGCGCTGCAGAAGGGCAAGTCGGTTCTGCTCGAGCCGATCATGAAGGTCGAGGTGGTGACCCCGGAAGACTACACCGGCTCGGTCATCGGCGACCTGAACTCGCGTCGTGGCCAGATCCAGGGCCAGGACATGCGCGGCAATGCCAACGTCATCAACGCGATGGTGCCGCTCATGAACATGTTCGGTTACGTGAACAACCTGCGCTCCATGAGCCAGGGCCGCGCGACCTTCACGATGCAGTTCTCGCACTACGCTGAAGCGCCGGCCAACGTGTCGGCCGAAGTCCAGAAGAAGTTTGCCTGATTGTCGTTAGCTCAAGTTAGCGACTGAACGGAGAGTCAAATGGCCAAAGCTAAGTTTGAACGTAACAAGCCCCACTGCAACATCGGCACCATCGGTCACGTCGACCACGGCAAGACCTCGCTGACGGCTGCAATCACCAAGATCCTGGCCGAGACGGGCGGTGCGACGTTCACTGCCTACGACCAGATCGACAAGGCGCCGGAAGAGAAGGCTCGCGGCATCACCATCTCGACCGCTCACGTCGAGTACGAGACCAAGAACCGCCACTACGCGCACGTCGACTGCCCCGGCCACGCCGACTACGTGAAGAACATGATCACCGGCGCCGCGCAGATGGACGGCGCGATCCTGGTCGTGTCGGCCGCTGACGGCCCGATGCCGCAGACCCGCGAGCACATCCTGCTCGCCCGCCAGGTCGGCGTGCCGGCGCTGGTCGTGTTCCTCAACAAGTGCGACATGGTTGACGATCCGGAGCTGCTCGAGCTCGTCGAGCTCGAGGTCCGCGAGCTGCTCTCGAAGTACGAGTTCCCGGGCGACAAGATCCCGATCATCAAGGGCTCGGCGCTCGCCGCTCTGGAAGATTCGGACAAGAAGCTCGGCCACGACGCCATCCTCGAGCTGATGCGCAATGTCGACGAGTACATTCCGCAGCCGGAGCGTCCGATCGATCAGCCCTTCCTGATGCCGGTCGAAGACGTGTTCTCGATCTCGGGCCGCGGCACCGTCGTGACCGGCCGTGTCGAGCGCGGCATCATCAAGGTCGGTGAGGAAATCGAGATCGTCGGCATCCGTCCGACGCAGAAGACCACCGTCACCGGCGTTGAAATGTTCCGCAAGCTGCTCGATCAGGGCCAGGCGGGCGACAACATCGGTGCGCTGCTCCGCGGCACCAAGCGCGAGGACGTCGAGCGCGGCCAGGTGCTGTGCAAGCCGGGTTCGGTCAAGCCGCACACCAAGTTCAAGGCTGAGGCGTACATCCTCACCAAGGAAGAGGGCGGCCGTCACACGCCGTTCTTCACCAACTATCGTCCGCAGTTCTACTTCCGCACGACCGACGTGACCGGCGTCGTTCACCTGCCGGAAGGCACCGAGATGGTGATGCCGGGCGACAACATCGCGATGGAAGTGCACCTGATCGTGCCGATCGCGATGGAGGAGAAGCTGCGCTTCGCCATCCGCGAGGGCGGCCGCACCGTCGGCGCCGGCGTCGTCGCCTCGATCATCGAGTAACAACAGCGAATAGGGAATGGCGGGTGGCGAATGGAGATATCCATTCGCCGTTCGCTACTCGCCACTCACTACTCAAAGAAAGATACGGCAATGAACGGCCAAAATATCCGCATCCGTCTCAAGGCGTTTGACCATCGTATCCTCGATACGTCGACGCGCGAGATCGTCAACACGGCGAAACGGACCGGCGCGCAGGTTCGCGGACCCATTCCGCTGCCGACTCGCATCGAGAAGTTCACCGTGAACCGTTCGCCGCACGTCGACAAGAAGAGCCGCGAGCAGTTCGAGATGCGTACCCACAAGCGCCTGCTCGACATCGTCGATCCGACCCCGCAGACCGTCGATGCTCTCATGAAGCTCGACCTGGCCGCCGGCGTCGACGTCGAGATCAAGCTCTAAGTTTTTGGATTCACGTTCGCCCCATCGCGGACATAGAGAAGAACAGGAAGCACGCCGATGCGCTCCGGAGTGATCGCACAAAAGGTCGGGATGACGCGGGTCTTCACGGAGACCGGCGAACATATCCCCGTGACCGTGCTGAAGCTCGGCAATTGCCAGGTGGTCGGTCACCGCACCACCGAGAAGAACGGCTATGTCGCGCTGCAGCTCGGCAGCGGCAGCCGCAAGACGGTCTACATGCCGAAGGCGGAGCGCGGCCAGTTCGCGGTCGCCAAGGTCGAGCCGAAGCGCAAGCTTGCCGAATTCCGTGTCAGCGAGGATTCGCTGATCCCGGTCGGCGCCGAGATCCAGGCCGACCACTTCGTCGTCGGCCAGTTCGTCGACGTTACCGGCACCTCGGTCGGTAAGGGCTTCGCCGGCGGCATGAAGCGCTGGAATTTCGGCGGTCTGCGCGCCACGCACGGTGTGTCGATCTCGCACCGTTCGATCGGTTCGACCGGTGGCCGTCAGGACCCCGGCAAGACCTGGAAGAACAAGAAGATGCCCGGTCACATGGGTGTCGACCGCATCACCACGCTGAACCTGCGTGTGGTGCAGACGGATGTCGAGCGCGGACTGATCCTGGTGGAAGGCGCGGTGCCCGGCTCCAAGGGTGGCTGGATCTCGGTGCGCGACGCCGTCAAGAAGCCGCTGCCGAAGGAAGCGCCGAAGCCCGGCAAGTTCAAGGTCGCGGGTGAGCAGGCTGCCGAAGCGCCGGCCGTGCAGGAGGGCGCATAAATGGAACTGAAAGTCACCACGCTCGAGGGCAAGGAAGCCGGCTCCGTCCAGCTGTCCGACGCCATCTTCGGTCTGGAACCGCGCGCTGACATCATCCAGCGTTGCGTCCAGTGGCAGCTGAACAAGCGCCAGGCCGGCACGCACAAGGCCAAGGGCCGCGCCGAGATCTGGCGCACCGGCAAGAAGATGTACAAGCAGAAGGGCACCGGCGGTGCTCGTCACGGCTCGGCCCGCGTGCCGCAGTTCCGTGGCGGCGGTCGCGCCTTCGGTCCGGTCGTGCGCTCGCATGCGACCGACCTGCCGAAGAAGGTCCGTGCGCTGGCGCTGAAGCATGCGCTGTCGGCCAAGGCCAAGGACGGTGATCTGGTCGTCTTGGAGAACGCCACCCTCGAGGCGGCGAAGACCAAGGCGTTGATCGGTCATTTCTCCGGTCTCGGTCTGACCAACGCGCTGATCATCGACGGCGCCGAGCTGCATAACGGCTTCGCTGCTGCGGCCCGCAACATCCCGAACCTGGACGTGCTGCCGATCCAGGGCATCAACGTCTACGACATCCTGCGCCGTCAGAAGCTCGTGCTGACCAAGGCGGCGATCGATGCGCTGGAGGCGCGCTTCAAATGAAGACCATCGATCCGCGCCACTACGACATCATCATCGCGCCGGTCGTGACCGAGAAGGCGACGTTCGCCTCGGAGCACAACAAGGTTCTGTTCAAGGTGGCCGCAAAGGCGACCAAGCCGCAGATCAAGGAAGCGATCGAGAAGCTGTTCGACGTCAAGGTCAAGAGCGTCAACACGCTCGTCCGCAAGGGCAAGACCAAGGTGTTCCGCGGCAATTTCGGTTCGCAATCGGACAGCAAGCGCGCGATCGTGACCCTCGAAGAGGGCCACCGTATCGACGTGACCACCGGACTGTAAGGCTGAGCTGCCATGGCACTGAAGACATTCAATCCCACGACGCCCGGCCAGCGCCAGCTGGTGATGGTCGATCGTTCGGCCCTGTACAAGGGCAAGCCGGTCAAGGCGCTGACCGAAGGCAAGCAGTCGAGCGGCGGTCGCAACAACACCGGCCGCATCACGGTTCGCTTCCTCGGCGGCGGCCACAAGCAGTCGTACCGCACGGTCGACTTCAAGCGCGACAAGGTCGACGTTCCCGCGACCGTCGAGCGCCTGGAGTATGATCCGAACCGGACCGCCTTCATCGCCCTGGTCAAGTATCAGGATGGCGAGCTCGCCTACATCCTGGCGCCGCAGCGCCTGGCGGTCGGCGACACCATCGTCGCCGGCAACTATGTCGACGTGAAGCCGGGCAACGTCATGCCGCTGGGCAACATGCCGGTCGGCACGATCGTGCACAACATCGAAGTCAAGATCGGGAAGGGCGGCCAGCTCGCGCGTTCGGCCGGCACCTACGCCCAGATCGTCGGCCGCGACCAGGACTACGTGATTGTCCGCCTGAACTCGGGCGAGCAGCGTCTGGTGCATGGCCGCTGCCGCGGCACCATCGGTGCGGTGTCGAACCCGGACCACATGAACACCTCGATCGGCAAGGCCGGCCGCAAGCGTTGGATGGGCCGCAGGCCTCACAACCGCGGTGTCGCGATGAACCCGATCGACCATCCGCACGGCGGCGGCGAAGGCCGTACCTCGGGCGGTCGTCACCCGGTCACTCCGTGGGGCAAGCCTACCAAGGGCAAGAAGACCCGCACCAACAAGTCGACCGATAAATTCATTCTCTTGAGCCGCCACAAGCGGAAGAAGTAAGGAACGACGGACATGGTTCGTTCAGTCTGGAAAGGCCCGTTCGTCGAGGCGTCGCTGCTCAAGAAGGCAGATGCGGCGCGCGCGTCCGGCCGTCACGACGTCATCAAGATCTGGAGCCGCCGCTCGACCATCCTGCCGCAGTTCGTCGGCCTGACGTTCGGCGTCTACAACGGCCAGAAGCACGTGCCGGTGGCGATCAACGAAGAGATGGTCGGCCACAAGTTCGGCGAGTTCTCGCCGACCCGCACCTTCCACGGCCATTCGGGCGATAAGAAAGCCAAGAAGGCTTGAGGATTAAGCGATGAGCAAACCAAAGCGCGAACGGAGCCTCCCCGACAACGAGGCCAAGGCTGTGGCCCGGATGCTTCGGGTGAGCCCGCAGAAGCTGAACCTGGTGGCGCAGATGATCCGCGGCCGCAAGGCGTCGGCCGCCCTCGCCGACCTGCAGTTCTCGCGCAAGCGGATTGCGGTCGACGTCAAGAAGTGCCTGGAATCGGCAATCGCCAATGCCGAGAACAATCACGAGCTCGAGGTCGACGATCTCGTCGTCTCGCAGGCTTTCGTCGGCAAGGGAATCGTGATGAAGCGTTTCTCGCCGCGCGGCCGTGGCCGTTCGGGCCGAGTTTTCAAACCGTTTTCGCAGCTGACGATCATTGTGCGTCAGGTCGAGGCGAGCGCTTAAAGCAGGCGCTGGGAGAATACGATGGGTCAAAAGATCAATCCGATCGGTCTGCGTCTCGGCATCAACCGGACCTGGGATTCGCGCTGGTTCGCCGGCAAGGCCGAGTACGGCAAGCTGCTGCATGAAGACGTCAAGATCCGCGAGATCCTGCACAAGGAGCTCAAGCAGGCGGCCGTCGCCCGCATCGTGATCGAGCGTCCGCACAAGAAGTGCCGCGTCACGATCCACTCGGCACGTCCGGGCGTCGTGATCGGCAAGAAGGGCGCCGACATCGACAAGCTGCGCAAGCGCGTCGCCGACATTACCTCGTCGGACGTCGTCATCAACATCGTCGAGATCCGCAAGCCGGAGCTCGATGCCACGCTGGTCGCCGAATCGATCGCGCAGCAGCTCGAGCGTCGCGTTGCGTTCCGCCGCGCCATGAAGCGCGCCGTGCAGTCGGCGATGCGTCTCGGCGCCGAGGGCATCCGCATCAACTGCTCGGGTCGTCTGGGCGGCGCGGAAATCGCCCGCATGGAGTGGTATCGTGAGGGCCGGGTGCCGCTGCACACGCTGCGCGCCGACATCGACTACGGTGTGGCCACCGCGTTCACCACCTTCGGCACCTGCGGCGTGAAGGTCTGGATCTTCAAGGGCGAGATCCTCGAGCACGATCCGATGGCACAGGACAAGCGGATGAACGAAGGCGGCGGCGAGAGCTCGCAGCCCCGGTCGCGCCGCGACGCGGCCTGATCGATCAGCCGCGACAAGACAGGTTTGAGGGCTCAAAGCCATGATGCAACCAAAGAAGACCAAGTTCCGAAAGGCGCATAAGGGCCGTATCCACGGCGTTGCGTCCTCGGGCGCGACGCTGGCCTTCGGCCAGTTCGGGCTGAAGGCGATGGAGCCGGATCGCGTCACCGCGCGCCAGATCGAGGCCGCTCGTCGTGCCTTGACCCGTCACATGAAGCGCGCCGGCCGCGTCTGGATTCGCGTGTTCCCGGATCTTCCGGTGTCGAAGAAGCCGGCCGAGGTCCGCATGGGCTCCGGCAAGGGCTCGCCGGAATTGTGGGTGGCCCGCGTCAAGCCGGGCCGGGTGATGTTCGAGATCGACGGCGTGAGCAACCAGATCGCGCGCGAGGCGCTGCTGCTGGCGGCCGCCAAGCTGCCGATCAAGACGCGCTTCGTCGAACGCATTGCGGAGTAATGGTCATGGCCGAGATGAAGATTGCCGACATTCGCGCGATGAGCCCCGATCAGATGGACGATGCGATCGTCAATCTGAAGAAGGAGCGCTTCAACCTGCGCTTCCAGCGTGCCACCGGGCAGCTGGAGAATACCGCGCGGCTGCGTGAGGCGCGCCGCGACATCGCCCGTATCAAGACCATCGCCGCGCAGCAGCGCGCCAAGACGAAGTAAGAGGCTCGACATGCCGAAACGGACCCTTCAGGGCGTCGTCGTCAGCGACAAGCAGGCCAAGACGATCGTTGTGCGCGTCGACCGGCGCTTCACCCACCCGATCTACAAGAAGACCATCCGCCGCTCGAAGAACTACCACGCGCACGACGAGAACAACGAGTTCAAGCCGGGCGACATGGTGTGGATCGAGGAGAGCAAGCCGATCTCGAAGCTCAAGCGCTGGACCGTGATCCGGGGCGAGCACAAGAAAACCGCCTGAGGCGCGAGACGCGGCCCTGTCAAAGGGGCCGGTTTCGCTTTCGGGATCAAACAAGGCGCAGCTTTCCTGCGCAGCAGATGAAGAGGACGAGGTGCATCAATGATTCAGATGCAGACCAACCTCGACGTGGCCGATAATTCCGGCGCACGCCGTGTCATGTGTATCAAGGTGCTGGGCGGCTCGAAGCGCCGCTATGCCACCGTCGGCGACATCATCGTGGTGTCGATCAAGGAAGCCATTCCGCGTGGCAAGGTGAAGAAGGGCGACGTCATGAAGGCCGTCGTGGTGCGCGTCCGCAAGGACATCCGCCGCGCCGACGGCTCGGTGATCCGCTTCGACCGCAACGCGGCCGTCCTGATCAACAACCAGTCGGAGCCGGTCGGCACCCGCATCTTCGGGCCGGTGCCGCGCGAGCTGCGCGCCAAGAACCACATGAAGATCATTTCGCTTGCGCCGGAGGTGCTGTGATGGCTGCCAAGATCCGCAAGGGCGACAAGGTGATCGTCCTGACCGGTCGCGACAAGGGTCGCACCGGCGAGGTGTTCGAGGTGCGTCCCGACGAGGGCACCGCGCTGGTACGCGGCATCAACTTGGTGAAGCGTCACCAGAAGCAGACCCAGAACCAGGAAGGCGGCATCATCTCCAAGGAGGCGCCGATCAACCTGTCTAACGTCGCGTATGTCGGCAAGGACGGCAAGCCGACGCGCGTTGGATTCAAGATTCAGGCGGACGGCAAGAAGGTCCGCGTTGCCAAGAGCTCGGGAGTTGAGATCGATGGCTGAGACCGCTTACACCCCGCGCCTGCGCGAGGAATATGATCGCAAGATCAAGAGCCAGCTGACCGAGAAGTTCGGCTACGCCAACGTCATGCAGGTGCCGCGGCTCGACAAGGTCGTGCTCAACATGGGCATCGGCGAGGCGGTCAACGACCGCAAGAAGGCGGAGACGGCGGCGGCCGACCTGTCGCTGATCGCCGGCCAAAAGGCGGTCGTGACCTATTCGCGCGTCGCCATCGCGACCTTCAAGCTGCGCGAGAACCAGCCGATCGGCTGCAAGGTCACCTTGCGCAAGACCAAGATGTACGAGTTCATCGACCGCCTGATCAACGTCGCGCTGCCGCGCGTCCGCGACTTCCGCGGCCTGAACCCGAAGAGCTTCGACGGCCGCGGCAACTATTCGCTCGGCATCAAGGAGCACATCATTTTCCCCGAGATCGACTTCGACAAGGCCGGGGAGAGCTGGGGCATGGACATCACGGTGTGCACCACCGCGACGACCGACGACGAGGCCCGTGCCCTTCTGACCGCATTCAATTTCCCGTTCCGGCAGTGAGACGCTGAACAGCCTCTCAAACGCGGATACCCAGGAGCCAAGCATGGCAAAGAAGAGTTCAGTCGAGAAGAACAACCGGCGCAAGCGGATGGCCAAGAACGCCGCCCCGAAGCGCGCCCGGTTGAAGGCGATCATCGCCGACAAGGAAAAGCCGATGGAGGAGCGCTTTGCCGCGACCCTGAAGCTGGCCGAGATGCCGCGCAATTCGTCGGCGACCCGCATCCGCAACCGGTGCGAGCTGACCGGCCGTCCGCGGTCGAACTATCGCAAGAACAAGCTGAGCCGCATCGCGTTGCGCGAGCTCGGGTCCAAGGGCCTGGTTCCGGGCCTCGTGAAGTCGAGCTGGTAAGGAGGATCGCACCATGTCAACGCACGATCCCATCAGCGATCTGATCACCCGCATCCGCAACGCGCAGATGCGCTCGAAGTCGAAGGTCTCGACTCCCGGCTCCAAGATGCGCGCCAGCGTGCTCGAGGTGCTGAAGTCCGAAGGCTACATCCGCGGCTATGCCACGCTGGAGCATCCGTCGGGCCGCAGCGAGATCGAGATCGAGCTGAAATATTTCGACGGCGAGCCCGTGATCCGCGAGATCGAGCGCGTCTCCAAGCCCGGCCGCCGCGTCTACACCTCGGTGAAGAACCTGCCGCGCGTGAACAACGGGCTCGGAATTTCTGTTTTGTCGACGCCGAAGGGAATCATGGCCGACCATAGCGCGCGTGACGCGAATGTCGGCGGTGAAGTTCTCTTCACGGTGTTCTAAGAAGGATTGAGCCATGTCACGTATTGGCAAGAAGCCTGTGGCGGTGCCGTCCGGAGTGACGGCCTCCGTCGACGGACAGACCGTCAAGATGAAGGGGCCGAAGGGCCAGCTTCAGTTCATCGTCCATGACGACGTGGACGTGAAGTTCGAGAACGGCCAGGTCAAGGTTGCCCCGCGCGCCGAGACCAAGCGCGCCCGGTCGCTGTACGGCACCGCGCGCGCCCAGATCGCCAACCTGGTCGAAGGCGTGACCAAGGGCTTCGAGAAGAAGCTCGAGATCACCGGCGTCGGCTACCGCGCCGCGATGCAGGGCAAGAACCTGCAGCTCGCGCTCGGCTACAGCCATGACGTCGTCTACCAGATCCCGGAGGGCATCACGATCGCGGTGCCGAAGCCGACCGAGATCACGGTCACGGGCATCGACCCGCAGCGCGTCGGCCAGGTGGCCGCCGAAATCCGCGCCTACCGGCCGCCGGAGCCCTACAAGGGCAAGGGCGTGAAGTACGCGGGTGAATTCATCTTCCGCAAGGAAGGCAAGAAGAAGTAACGGAGCCGGACATGTCGAGAGCAAAGGTTACGAATGCCCGGCGCAAGCAGCGCGTGAGGCTGTCGCTGCGCCGCTCCGCCGGCGGCCGTCCGCGCCTGTCGGTGTTCCGTTCGTCGAAGCACATCTACGCTCAGGTCATCGACGATCAGAAGGGCGAGACGCTCGCCTCCGCGTCGTCGATGGAGAAGGAGATGCGCTCGGCCGGCAACACCGGTGCCGACATCGATGCGGCGAAGGCGGTGGGCAAGCTGCTCGCCGAGCGCGCGGTGAAGGCGGGGATCAAGGAAGTCGTGTTCGATCGCGGCGGCTATCTCTATCACGGTCGTGTCAAGGCCCTGGCCGACGCGGCGCGCGAGAGCGGGCTGAGCTTCTAACATCAATGGATATGGGCGCGAGAGCCCCTCAGAAGATTGGATAGCACCATGGCAGGTGAACGGGAACGAGGCGGTCGCGATCGCAAGGAGCGCGAGGAGCGCGACAGCGAGTTCGTCGACAAGCTCGTCCACATCAACCGAGTCGCGAAGGTCGTGAAGGGCGGTAAGCGCTTCGGCTTTGCGGCGCTCGTCGTGATCGGCGATCAGAAGGGCCGGGTCGGCTTCGGCCACGGCAAGGCGCGCGAAGTGCCGGAGGCGATCCGCAAGGCGACGGACTCCGCCAAGCGCAACCTGACCCGCGTCGCGCTGCGCGAGGGCCGGACCCTGCACCACGACATCTTCGGTCGTCACGGTGCGGGCCGCGTCTATCTGCGTGCGGCTCCGGCCGGTACCGGCATCATCGCCGGCGGCCCGATGCGCGCCGTGTTCGAGACGCTGGGCATCCAGGACGTGGTGGCGAAGTCGATCGGCTCGTCCAACCCGTACAACATGGTGCGCGCGACCTTCAACGCGCTGAAGCACCAGGATTCACCGCGCTCGGTTGCCGCGCGCCGCAACATCAAGGTGTCGACCCTGCAGGCCCGCCGCGTCGGTGGCGATGCCGAGGCAGCTGCCGACTAACGAACGCGCGCCGCCTCTGGCCGGCGCATCTCGGAGTGAAGACCATGGCTAGCGCCAAGACGATCAAGATCGAGCAGATCGGCAGCCCGATCCGCCGGCATCACTCGCAGCGCGAGACGCTGATCGGGTTGAAGCTCAACAAGATCGGCCGCGTGACCGAGCTGCCGGATACGCCGGCGGTCCGCGGCATGATCACCAAGGTTCATCATCTCGTCCGCATCGTCGACGAGAAGTAAGGAGAAGGGCGATGAAGCTCAGCGATATCGCCGACAACGCCGGCGCGCGCAAGAAGCGCATGCGCGTCGGCCGCGGCATCGGCTCCGGCAAGGGCAAGACCTCGGGCCGTGGCGGCAAGGGCCAGACCGCGCGCTCCGGCGTGCGCATCAAGGGCTTCGAAGGCGGTCAGATGCCGATGCATCGCCGTCTGCCGAAGCGCGGCTTCAACAACATCTTCGCGCTCGATTTCGTCGAGATCAATCTCGACCGGATCCAGCAGGCGATCGATGCCAAGAAGCTCGATGCCGGCAGCGTGATCAACGCCGAGTCCCTCGTGAAGTCCGGTGCGCTGCGCCGCGCCAAGGACGGCGTGCGTCTGCTCGGCCGCGGCGAGCTCAAGGCCAAGATCAACATCGAGGTGCATGGTGCCTCGAAGTCGGCGATCGCGGCGGTCGAGAAGGCCGGCGGCACCGTCAAGCTCCTGGCGCCAGCCAAGGACGAAGGCGAGGCGGCGTAACATCTGCGTCATTGCCCTGCTGCCGGCTTGTGCTGGAGAGGGCAGGGCAATGGACAGAACGCGCTCGCGTACCAGATAATATCCGACGTCTGCCCAAGCCTCGCGAGCCCTCGCGGGGCTGATGCGGTCAAGAAGGGCGGCGGGAGAAAGCTAGACATGGCCTCAGCAGCGGAACAACTGGCGGCAAACCTCAATTTCGGCGCGCTCGCGAAGGCCGATGAGCTGAAGAAGCGCATCTGGTTCACCCTCGGCGCGCTGCTGGTCTACCGCCTCGGCACCTACATTCCGCTGCCCGGCATCGACCCGAACATCTGGGACTCGGTGTTCCGCACCCAGGCCGGCGGCATTCTCGGCATGTTCAACATGTTTGCCGGCGGCGGCATTCACCGCATGGCGATCTTCGCGCTGAACATCATGCCGTACATCTCGGCATCGATCATCATTCAGCTGCTCACCACCGTCTCGCCCCAGCTCGAGGCCCTCAAGAAAGAGGGTGAGGCTGGCCGCAAGATGCTGAACCAGTACACCCGCTATCTGACGGTGATCCTGGCTGCCGTGCAGTCCTACGGCATCGCCGTCGGCCTTGAGGGCGCCGGCAACGTCGTGGCCGATCCCGGCCTGTTCTTCCGCCTCTCGACCGCGATCACGCTGACCGGCGGCACCATGTTCCTGATGTGGCTCGGCGAGCAGATCACCTCGCGCGGCATCGGCAACGGCATCTCGCTGATCATCCTGTCCGGCATCGTCGCGGAGCTGCCCTCTGCACTCGCCAACATGCTGGAACTCGGCCGCCAGGGCGCGCTGTCGACCGGCCTGATCCTGATCGTCATCGTGATGGCGGTTGCCGTGATCGCCTTCATCGTGTTCGTGGAGCGCGCCCAGCGCCGGCTCCTGATCCAGTATCCGAAGCGCCAGGTCGGCAACAAGATGTTCGAGGGCCAGTCCTCGCATCTGCCGCTGAAGCTGAACACATCGGGCGTGATCCCGCCGATCTTCGCCTCGTCGCTGCTGCTACTGCCGACCACGGTCGCCAATTTCAACGCCGGCAAGGGACCCGAGTGGTTCCAGTGGATCACCACCCAGCTCGGCCACGGCCGGCCGCTGTTCCTGGTGCTGTATCTGGCGCTGATTCTGTTCTTCGCCTTCTTCTACACCGCGATCGTGTTCAACCCGACCGAGACCGCCGACAATCTGAAGAAGCATGGCGGCTTCATCCCGGGCATCAGGCCGGGCGAGCGCACCGCGGAATATATCGATTACGTGCTGTCGCGGATCACCGTGCTCGGCGCCATCTATCTGGCGATCGTGTGTCTGATCCCGGAAATTCTGATTTCCTACGCTTCCGTCCCGTTCTACTTTGGTGGCACTTCGCTTCTGATCGTGGTCAGCGTTACGATGGATACCGTGGCGCAGGTTCAGGGTTATCTGCTCGCCCATCAGTATGAGGGGCTGATCAGGAAGTCGAAGTTGCGGGGGCGCCGCCGCGGATAGCGGTGGATCGCGGCCCGGGAACCACCAAGCCAAGAACAAGGTGTGCGGGAGGGTCGCTCACCGTGTGCCGGGGGGCGAAATTCGATGAGACTCATTCTTCTGGGGCCGCCCGGTTCGGGCAAGGGGACGCAGGCGCAGCGCCTGGTCCAGCAATACGGCATCGTTCAGCTGTCGACCGGCGACATGCTGCGCGCCGCGGTCGCCGCTCAGACGCCGATCGGGCTCAAGGCCAAGGACATCATGGCGGCGGGCGGTCTGGTGCCTGACGAGGTCGTGGTCGGCATCATCGCGGACCGGATCGAGCAGCCGGACGCTGCCAATGGCTTCATCCTTGACGGCTTCCCGCGCACGGTGCCGCAGGCGGAGGCGCTGGATGCGCTGCTGAAGCAGAAGCAGATGAAGCTCGACGCGGTGATCGAGCTCCGCGTCAACGAGGGCGTTCTGCTCGAGCGCGTCGAGCGCCGGGCCGCCGAGACCCGCGCGCGCGGCGAGGCCGTGCGGGCCGACGATACGCCGGAGGTCCTCACCAAGCGCCTCGCCAGCTACCGCGACCAGACCGAGCCTCTGATCCACTATTATTCGGACCACCGGATGCTGGCGACCGTCGACGGCATGATGCCGATCGAGCAGGTCACCGAGGAGATCGGACGGATCCTGGCCGCCGTCGGTAACAGCGGCGGCAGCCGGGCGGCGAAGAAGGCGAGCCCGGCCAAGCGCAGTGCCAAGGCTGCGGGGAAGACCGCGCCGGCCAAATCGGCCAAGAAGGTCGCTAAAAAGGCTCCGAAGGCGCCTGCGCCGACGAAAAAGGCCGCAAAGACAGCCAAAAAGGGAGCAAAGGCGGCCCCCAAGAAAGCCTCCAAGGCCTCGAAGAAGGCTCCCAAGCCCGCTGCCAAGGCGACCAAGGGAACCCGGAAAACCTCTGCAAAGGCTGCAAAAAAGCGCGCCAAGAGGTGATCGAATCTTGTAGGGGCGGTTGACGACCGCCGTGTGAATCCATTAATAAGCCCGCATCCAAGTCGGATGGTTTTCCAAAGATGCCGGGCCCCACGAATCGAGGGGTGGGCGTCTTGTTCGCGTTTGCGGACGCCTGCCCGAGATAGCGAGAACGAAGGCCGGTCCATCCTGGGATCGGTGACAGGAGAGAAGTCCGTGGCCCGTATTGCCGGTGTCAACATCCCGACCAACAAGCGCGTTCTGATCGCGCTCCAGTATATCCATGGCATCGGCCCGAAGATCGCGGGCGAGATCATTGACAAGGTCAAGATCGCCGAGGATCGTCGCGTCAACCAGCTGAGCGACCAGGAAGTCCTGCAGATCCGCGAAATCATCGACCGCGACTACGTCGTCGAGGGCGACCTGCGGCGCGAGACCGGCATCAACATCAAGCGTCTGATGGACCTCGGCTGCTATCGCGGCCTGCGCCATCGCCGCGGTCTGCCGGTGCGCGGCCAGCGCACCCACACCAATGCGCGCACGCGCAAGGGACCGGCCAAGGCGATTGCCGGCAAGAAGAAGTAATCTGGCGAACTGCTGATGGCGGGTGGCGGATAGGGGCGATCCCTATTCGCTACTCGCTATTCACCATTCGCCTTTCTGGTGTAGCCGCTGGCACTACGGCGGCGTTGAGATCTCGAGAAAGGTACTTATATGGCCAAGGAAGCCGCACGCGTCCGCCGTCGTGAGCGCAAGAACATCGCCTCCGGCGTCGCCCACGTGAATTCGTCGTTCAACAACACCACCATCACCATCACCGATGCGCAGGGCAACACCATTGCCTGGTCGTCGGCCGGCACGATGGGGTTCAAGGGATCGCGCAAGTCGACCCCGTATGCCGCGCAGGTCGCGGCGGAGGACGTGTCCAAGAAGGCTCAGGAACACGGCATGCGCACCCTCGAGGTCGAGGTTGCCGGCCCTGGCTCCGGCCGTGAATCGGCGCTCCGTGCGCTGCAGGCTGCGGGTTTCACCGTCACCTCGATCCGCGACGTGACGACGATCCCGCACAATGGTTGCCGCCCGCGCAAGCGTCGGCGCGTCTAATCTGAAAGAGGCGGACAGCATGTCCGCCTCGTCGTGCTTTTGAGACATTTCGACTGCCGCGATCTGAAGCGCGGTTCTCCAACGCCAGTCAGTCAGATCCCATGACTGGCCCATGGGTGAAACAGTGACGATCCAGAAGAATTGGCAAGAATTGATTCGGCCGAACAAGCTCCAGGTCACGCCGGGCTCCGACGCGACCCGTTTCGCCACCGTGGTTGCCGAGCCGCTGGAGCGCGGTTTCGGCCAGACGCTCGGCAATGCGCTGCGCCGCATCCTGCTGTCGTCGCTGCAGGGCGCCGCTGTGCAGTCGGTGCACATCGACGGCGTGCTGCACGAGTTCTCCTCGATCGCCGGTGTCCGCGAGGACGTCACCGACATCGTGCTGAACATCAAGGACATCGCGATCAAGATGCAGGGCGAAGGCCCGAAGCGGATGGTCGTGAAGAAGCAGGGTCCGGGCGCGGTCACCGCCGGCGACATCCAGACCGTCGGCGATATCGTCGTTCTGAACCCCGACCTGCAGCTCTGCACTCTGGACGAGGGCGCCGAGATCCGCATGGAGTTCACGGTCGCGACCGGCAAGGGCTATGTCGCCGCCGATCGTAACCGTCCCGAGGACGCGCCGATCGGCCTGATCCCGGTCGACAGCCTGTTCTCTCCGGTCCGCAAGGTCTCCTACAAGGTCGAGAACACCCGCGAGGGCCAGATCCTCGACTACGACAAGCTGACCATGACGATCGAGACCAACGGCGCGATCTCGCCGGAGGACGCGGTGGCCTATGCCGCGCGCATCCTGCAGGATCAGCTCAACGTGTTCGTCAACTTCGAAGAGCCGCGCAAGGAAGTCGCTCAGGAGATCATCCCGGACCTCGCCTTCAACCCGGCCTTCCTCAAGAAGGTGGACGAGCTCGAGCTGTCGGTGCGTTCGGCGAACTGCCTGAAGAACGACAACATCGTCTATATCGGCGACCTCGTGCAGAAGTCGGAAGCGGAAATGCTGCGCACCCCGAACTTCGGCCGCAAATCGCTGAACGAGATCAAGGAAGTGCTGGCCCAGATGGGTCTGCATCTCGGCATGGAAGTGCCCGGCTGGCCGCCGGAGAACATCGACGAGCTGGCCAAGCGCTTCGAGGATCACTACTGAGCGGAGGGCGGGTAGGGTCCTACCCGCCACCGTAACCACCCGGGCGAACGCAGGCAGCCCACCTGAGCAACATGTCCGACGAACCGTCGCGGCAGATTGAAATGAAGGACTAACACTATGCGTCACGGCAAGGTTCATCGGAAGCTCAACCGCACCGCCGAGCACCGCAAGGCGATGTTCGCCAACATGTGCGCCGCGCTGATCAAGCACGAGCAGATCGTCACCACGCTGCCGAAGGCCAAGGAGCTGCGGCCGATCGTCGAGAAGCTCGTCACCCTCGGCAAGAAGGGCGGACTCGCGCTGCGCCGTCAGGCGATCGCCGAGATGCGCGACGTCGACCAGGTCAAGAAGCTGTTCGACGTGCTGGCGCCCCGCTACAAGGACCGCAACGGCGGCTACACCCGCATCATCAAGGCCGGCTTCCGCTACGGCGACAACGCCGCGATGGCCGTGATCGAGTTCGTCGACCGCGACGTCGATGCCAAGGGTCAGGATTCCGGCCCGGTGCAGGAGACCTCGGAAGCCGCGTAAGCGGCGATCCGACCCGAGTTTTCAGAACGGCGCCTTCGGGCGCCGTTTTCGTTTGAGGGTGGTCGCTTCTAGGGTGGGCAAAGGCGGGTCGACGCCGTCCCCTCACACGTGCTCTTGGCGGCGCCGCGCCCGCCATCTCACCGAGAATTCGTCGATCGATGGTGGGCCCGCCGCCGCCTTCGGCGGCCGCTTTGCTCACCCTACGGAGGCCGCCGGCGGCATTTGCGCGCGCCATTCACCGTTCTTCTCGAGGATCAGCTCTGCGTTGCGTTGGCGCGACGACGCCCCACATCCGTTGCTTCAGCACAACGGAGAGCTGCTCATGCACATCGACCTCTCGGGAAAGACCGCCCTCGTCACCGGCTCCACCGCCGGCATCGGCTTTGCCATCGCCAAGGGGCTGGCCGCGGCCGGCGCGGAGGTCGTCATCAATGGTCGCAGCCAAGCCCGGGTCGACGAGACGGTCGCGAAGCTCAAGCAGCTTGTCCCGGCCGCCCGGCTGCGCGGCGTCGTCGGCGACGTCGCTCGGATCGACGGCTGCAACGCCATCGTCACCGCGCTCCCCGAGGTCGACATCCTCGTCAACAATGCCGGCATCTTCGAGCCCAAGGACTTCTTCGACATTCCCGACGAGGATTGGAGCCGCTTCTTCGAGACCAACGTGATGTCCGGCGTGCGCATGGCACGCGCCTACATGCAGGGCATGCTGAAGCGCAACTGGGGCCGCATCATCTTCATTTCCTCGGAGTCCGGGGTGAACATTCCGACCGAGATGATCCACTACGGCACGACCAAGACCGCCCAACTCGCGATCTCGCGCGGGCTTGCCAAGCTGACCCGCGGCACCGGCGTCACAGTCAATGCCGTGCTTCCGGGTCCGACGATGTCGGAAGGCGTCGAGACCTTTGTGAGGGATCTCGCCCGCCAGAACGGCCAGTCGGAGGAGGAGGCGGCCTCGTCCTTCGTCAAGCAGCACCGGCCAGCCTCGCTGCTGCAGCGCTTCGCCAGCGTCGACGAGATCGCCAACATGGTCGTCTATGCCGCCTCGCAGCAGGCCTCCGCCACCAACGGAGCCGCGCTACGCGCCGAGGGCGGTATACTCGACACCATCGCCTGAGGCCGGCCATGGCGGCTTACGTCATCTCCGAGGCTGAGGTTCGCGACGCCCAAGCGATGGAGCGCTACCGCATGCTCGCGGCGCGCTCGATCGCGCAGTATGGCGGGCGCTATCTGGTCCGCGGCGGGATCTCCGAGACGGTCGAAGGCGGTCCGCCGGCCAAGACCCTCATCATCGTCGAGTTCCCGTCGATGGCCCGGCTGCGCGAATGGTATGCGTCGGCCGAATACGCCGACGCCCTGGGCGAGCGCGGGAAGGCGCTGGACCGCCGGCTGATTTTCGTCGAGGGTGCTGCACCTGCGTAGAGAACGGACTCCGTTGCGCCCATGCTGACCATCACCCCCCGCCGCAAGCGTTGGCTCAAGCTGACCTCGGCGCGCTGGCAGCGGCGGGTGCTGTTCGTGGCCGGCGGCCTGGTGGTGGGCGCGGCGGCCGTGGCCCTGGCGGAGCTCGCCGACCTGGCCCAGCTCGCCTTCAACTGGCTGCTGTCGAAATCACGCTACGCCTCACTGATCGTGACGCCCGCCGGCTTCGCGCTGTCGGTCTACCTGACCCAGCGCTTCTTCCCGAACGCGCAAGGCAGCGGCATCCCTCAGGCGATCGCCGCTCGGCACCTGACCGACACGAGCGCGCGCAGCCCGCTGGTGTCGATCCGCATCGCCATCGGCAAGGTGCTCTTGACCCTGCTGGGGCTGCTGTGCGGCGGCTCGGTCGGCCGCGAGGGCCCGACAGTGCAGGTCGGCGCCTCCATCATGTTCGCGCTCGGCCGGCTATCGCCGCGGCGGCAGCCGGGCTTGATCCTGGCCGGCGCCGCCGCCGGGGTCGCGGCCGCCTTCAACACGCCGCTCGCCGGCATCGTGTTCGGCATCGAGGAGATGAGTCGTGCCTTCGAGACGCGGACCTCGAGCCTCATCATCGCCACCGTGATCGCCGCGGGCCTGACCTCGCTGGCCCTGATGGGCAATTACGCCTATTTCGGCACGACGCCGATCGCGCTCGGCAAGGGCATCGACTGGCTGGCGGTGCCCGTCTGCGGGGTCCTGGGCGGCGCCGCCGGCGGCCTGTTCAGCCGCATCCTGATCACCATGGCGCGCGGACTGCCCGGCGCTGGCGGCCGCCTCATCAAACGCCACCCGCTGCCGTTCGCGCTCGCCTGCGGCTTTGCCGTCGCGCTGTGCGGGCTGGCCTCGGGCGATACGGTCTACGGCACCGGCTATGCACAGGTGAAAGGCGCGCTGGAGACCGGAACGCCGCTGCCGAGCGATTTCGGCGTGCTGAAATTCCTCGCCACCACCTTTGCCGCGATCAGCGGCATTCCCGGCGGCATCTTCGCGCCGTCGCTCGCAGTCGGGGCGGGCATCGGCGCCAACGTCGCCAGCCTGTTCCAGCAGTCGCCGCTGGCGCCGATCATGCTGCTCGGCATGGTCGCCTATTTCGCCGGCGTGGTGCAGGCGCCGATCACCGCCTTCGTCATCGTCACCGAGATGACCGACAACCACGCCATGGTGGTGCCGCTGATGATGGCGTCGCTGATCGCCTACGGCACCTCGCGCCTGATCTGCGAGGAGGGGCTCTATCACGCCCTCGCCAAGGGCTTCGTCGCCAGAGCTGAGACGAAGGCTGAGGCAGCGCAGGAGCCGAAGCAGGTTGCCGCGCCATCCTGATCCCAGCGCTCAAGCAGCGGTTCGGAGCGCGCCGATAGCCGGCGTCGGTTCAATCGCTTGATGGCAGATCCTGAGATCTGCCATCGGCTCGAAACGGCGGCGGCCCCGTTGCCGGCGCCGCCGCGCAAGCGTCGTCGGTCTACTTCCTGAACGGATCCGGCCGCATCAGGAGCCGGCCGGAGATCGAGTTCGGCACCTCGTAGGGCGAGCCGATCGACAGCACGTGGCTGAGCGCGATCAGCCGGTTCGGCAGCTTGGCCGGCGGCGGCGTCTGGAACGAATAGGACGTCGGGTTGTGGCACAGGAAGCAGTTCAGCACGTTCTTGATCGGCGTGTTGTCGGCGTTCTGCACGAAGGTCTCGGCGGTGGCGTTGGCGAGATTGACCGAACCGACCGCATTGGTCTGGTTGCTGTTCAGATTGTACGAGTTGGGGAGCATCCAGACGGTGCCGTCGAGGGCGTAGTTCGCGAACGTCGATTGCGGGCCCTTCAGGCCGGAGAGAAAGCCCTGGGCTTGCGCCGTGATCGCGAAGATGTTGCCGACGCCGTTGGGCTGGTTCTCGCCGCCGGTCTGGTTTTCGAGCACGACGTTGGTCACCGGCGTCAGCTTCTGGGTCGCCGGATCGAGCCGCAGTTGCGGCCGGTTGGCGCCGGGCTGCGCCGCGATGTTGACCTGCGAGAACGGCGTGCTGCCCTTGTAGAGCGTATAGTTCTTCGGATCCGAGCGGCTTGCCGAGGGCGCGAAGGTGTTGTCCGGCGTCTGCGGTGAGTTGTTCTTCAGCTCGAACGTGCCCCACAGGAATTCAGGGTGGTTCTCGGTGTAGCCGACGACGTGCAGGCCGACCAGCGCCACCGTCACCGTGACGAATTTGCCGGGCGCCGGCCGGATCGTGATCAGGCCGGGGGTGACGTTGTTCTCCAGCACCGGCACCTGTGCCTGGGTCGTATAGGCGCCCGCGGGCGGCGCCTGGCCGGGGTCGAGCCGCAGCCACGTCGCCTTGAACACTGCATCGCCCACGGCGAAGGAGGAATCTGCCGGCTGGCTCTGGTAGCCGCCGGTCGCGATCAGGTTCTTGCGGGCGGTGTTGAAATAGCTCTGGTTCATGTGAACCGAGGCGTAGACGGGATAGCCGTTCTGCGCGACCAGCATGTTGCCGTCGGCTTCGACGATGGCGCCGGCGCCTTCGGTGAAGCCGGCCATGCCGTGGAAGACCTGGGCACGGGCCGCCAAGGTCAGCGGGCGCGGCCGTGGGGCGCCGGCATTCTCGGCGTTGTTGAGCAACTCGTCGGGCGTCGCCAAGGTCATGAACCGCGGCACGGCGGCGCCGGAGCCCGAATCCTTCACCAGAGCCGTCGCCCAGACGAACGCCTCCCACGACCATTGATGGAAATTGCAGTCCGGCGTCGGGATGGTCTTGGTGTCGGAGGTGGGGAAGGCGGCGTCCGGCTTGAGATAACTGCCAAGTCCCTCCGACCAGCCGAAGGCCGGGCAGTTCTTCGCCGGCGGAGGCGGGGCGGCGCTCGCAGGGCTGAGGGCGCCGGCAAGGCCGCTTGCGGTGACGGTCGTCGCGAAAGTGAGCATGAGCCACTGAATCGTTCTCATGGCCGGTCTCCATGGATGTGCGCGCTGGGATGGGCTGTTGGTCTCGCCGCCATGCGTCGCCAATGATTGTTAAAAATGATTCATTCAAAAGTAGTGCGCGGCGAACATGCACCCAAAGGTGAGATTTGCAAGACCGGCAGCTCACGCAACCCGCAATTTTTTTGCGGAGGCCCCCGCGGCGTGACATGCGGCTCCACCCGACGATCGATCACTGCAGCATTCGTCGTCATCGGACGACACGGCCGCGTGTGAGCCCGGGCACGGTCGACGCGGCCGATCGCGCGCATCCTGGCGGCCGTTCGCTGGACGAGTGCGGACAATGACGTCTTCACGCCAGTGGACGACAACCACAGGAGAGTGAAATGAAGTCCATCATGGCCGGTGCGTTGCTGCTCGCGCTGACGTCCGGCGCAAGCCTTGCGGGCACGCCGCTGATCGATGCGCGTCAGCACAACCAGTCACATCGCATCTACAACGGCATCGCGAGCGGGCGGCTGACCTATCCGGAGGCCCAGCAGCTCGTCCGCGGCCAGATCCACGTGCAGAAGCTGGAAAACAAGGCCAAGGCCGACGGCGTGGTGACGCCGTTCGAGCGTGCACGCATCAACGTCGCGCAATCCGTGCAGGGCGCGCGCATCTTCTGGAAGAAGCACAATTAGCCGCGCACGGCAGCTCGCTGGGGGCAGAGCGCCGCTTCGGCGGCGCTTTGCCAACCACATGAAATGCGGCGGCGCCGCCGCTTACACCAGCGCGGCCGCGACGCCGGCAATGGCGCTGAACGTCACCACGACGAGCGGCGGCGCGCGCCAGGCGACCAAGAGGACGAAACCGACCAGCGCGATGCCAAAATCTGCCGCGTTATGGACGGTGGTTGTCCAGACCGGGTTGTACAGGGCCGCTCCCAGCACACCGACGACCGCAGCGTTGACACCCCGCATCATGGCCTGGGCGCCGGCGCGCTTGCGGAACGAGTCCCAGAACGGCAGCGCGGCGAGCAGGACCAGCATGCCCGGAAGGAAGATTCCGAGGAGACCGAGCGCGGCCCCGATGATCCCATGCGGCTCCGGAGCGACCACGGTGCCGAGATAGGCGGCGAAGGTGAAGAGCGGGCCCGGGACGGCCTGCGCTGCACCGTAGCCGGCGAGAAAGGCGTCGTCGCTCAGCCAGCCTGGTCCGACGAAGGCTTCGCGCAACAGCGGCAGCACCACATGTCCACCGCCGAACACGAGCGCGCCGGAGCGATAGAACGCGTCGAACAAGGCAAGCGGCGTCGATCCCGTTGAGCCGCGCAGCAGCGGAAGTCCCGCCAACAGGACGACGAACAGCACGAGCGTCATGAACCCCACGCTCCGCGACACCGGGATCGCGACGTGTCCCGACGGCGCCGCCTCGCCGCGGCACAGCCAGAGGCCGGCGAGTCCGCCGAGCACGATGGCCCCGATCTGCGCGGCCGAGGCCGAACTGAGCAGAATGATCAACGTTGCGGCGACCGCGATCGAGGCGCGCGTGCGATCGGGACAGAGCGTGCGCGCCATGCCCCAGACCGCCTGTGCGACGATGGCGACTGCGGTCAGCTTCAGCCCGTGCAGCAGGCCGCTGCCGATCGGTCCACTCAATCGGCCCGCACCATAGGCGAACAGGATGAGCACGGCGGCCGACGGCAAAGTGAAGCCGGTCCAGGCGGCGAGCGCACCGAGATAGCCGGCGCGCATCAGCCCGATGGAGAAGCCGACCTGGCTGCTGGCGGGACCGGGCAGGAACTGGCACAGCCCGACCAGATCGGCATAGGCATGCTCGTCGATCCATTTTCGCCTGACGACGAACTCGTCGCGGAAATAGCCGATATGGGCAATCGGCCCGCCGAAGCAGGTGAGGCCGAGCTTGAGGAAGATGCTGAGGACCTCGAGCGGCGACCCGCTGCGCGGGCCGCGATCGGCGGACGAATGGGTCTCTTGCTCGAGGCTGCTCACGGACGCCGTTCCAGATGCGAATGTCGCGCTTCGTTAAAGGAGATCGGCCCGGCCGGCCAGTCCTCGCCCATCATGGCCTCGCAGCCCTCCGAATTATCGAATGCAGGGCGAATATGCAGCCCCTACATGCCGCGCTATGATCCATGATCAAGATCTGCCTGGAGGTTTCTTGTTTCCGGACCCTTCCATCAAATGGCGTCCTTACCCTTCGATGATCGACGGCATCGAACGACCGCCTGCGGTCTTCGATCAAGGTCTCTGGCGCGGCGTGCTTCACCTGATCGTCGTGGCATCGCCGCCCGGTTTGCGCGCCTACGGCATCGAGATCGCGTGCCAGATCTATGCCGGGTTCGAAGAGGTCACTTACGCGGTGTCGGCGCATGGCGCCGACACCGTCGTGTACGACGGCGGCGTCTATATCAAGGAGGCCGGGCAATCGGCCTTGTTGAATGCCTATGAGGCGATCGATCCGGTCGGCCGTCGACCCCGGCATTTCATTTTCGTCGGCAGTGAGTACTGCTACGAGGCGCTCGGCTTTTCCGAGCCGGTGATCAGGGCGTTCAGCACTCCCGATGAGGCCTACGCTTGGGGACCAGCGCGGCAATGAGCGACCGGACGCCGTTGCCGCTTCGCTCTCAATGACGGAAAGCTATGAAGCGCGGGCTTGTTAGTTGAGGGTGGCGGTGCCGTAGGGTGGGCAAAGCAGCCGCCGTCAGGCGGCAGCGTGCCACCGTCCGTCAGCGAGCGCACCGGCGAGATGGTGGGCACGGCGCCACCGCGACCTCGAACGTGAAGAGACCAGAGTCCTGCCTTTGCCCACCCGACGAGCTGATTGTTATCAGTCCCACCCCTCCAGCACGATCTTGCCGCGCGATGTGTTGCTCTCGATCAGCGCATGGGCGCGCTTGAGGTTGGCGGCGTTGATGGTGCCGTAGTTGTCGCCGAGGGTGGTGCGGATCACGCCCTTGTCGATGAGATCAGAGACATCGTTGAGCAGGTTGTGCTGCGCGATGATATCGGGCGTCGTGAACGAGGAGCGCGTGAACATCGATTCCCAGTGGATCGAGATCGCCTTGCCCTTGAAGGCTGCGAGTGAGAACTCGGCGGGATCGTCGATCAGGCCGAACTTGCCCTGCGGCGCCATGAAGTCGGCGATCGCCTTGTAGTGCTGGTCGGTGTGGGTGAGGCTCGCGATGAGGCTGACCGGCGGCAGCTTCAGTGCGTCGATCTGCGCCTTCATCGGCTTGCCATGGTCGATCACGGCGTGGGCGCCGAGCTTCAGGCACCAGTCGCGCGACTCGGGCCGGGTGGCGGTGGCGAGCACGGTCAGGCCGGTGAGGCGGCGCGACAGCTGGATCAGGATCGAGCCGACGCCGCCGGCGGCGCCCGTGATCAGCAAGGTGCGGTCATCGAGGCTCTTACCGGGGATGGCGCCGAGCCGGTCGAACAGCAGCTCCCACGCGGTGATCGAGGTCAGGGGCAGGGCGGCGGCCTCGGCGAACGACAGGCTCTTCGGCTTGCGGCCGACGATGCGCTCGTCGACCAGATGGAATTCGGCATTGGTGCCCTGGCGCAGGATCGAGCCGGCGTAGAACACCTCGTCACCGGGCTTGAACAGGCTCACGTCCGGGCCGACAGCCTCGACCACGCCAGCGGCGTCATAGCCCAGGATCTTGGTTTCGCCGGCGGGCGGTGCGGCGCGCTTGCGCACCTTGGTGTCGACCGGATTGACCGATACCGCCTTCACTGCGACGCGGATGTCGCGTCCCTTCGGCTCGGGTTTGGCGGTCTCGAAGTCGAACAGCGCGCGGTCCTCGGTGATGGGGAGCGACTGCTGGTATCCGACGGCCTTCATGAACAACCTCCTGGTTGGCTTGGCGATAGGATCTGTTTGTCCTTCTGGCGTCATTTCAGCAAGTACTGTAAAAATGGGGAACTAGTCCCCATTTGGATACTATTGGGCCAAAACGCGATGAAACGGAAGAATTTCACCCGCCGTCCGGGCTGCGCGGTCGAAGCCACGCTCGATCTGATCGACGGCAAGTGGAAGGGCGTGATCCTCTACCACCTGCAGGGCGGCAGCCAGCGTTTCGGCGAGCTGCGCCGCCTGATGCCCGGCATCACCCAGCGCATGCTGACCAAGCAGCTGCGGGCGCTCGAGGACGACGGGCTGGTGGTTCGCAAGGTCTATGCCGAGGTGCCGCCGCGGGTGGACTATACCCTGTCCGAGGTCGGCGAGAGCCTGCGGCCGGTGATCGAGGTCCTCAGGAGCTGGGGCGAGCGGCACCAGGAACGGCTGTCCTGCGGCCCCGTTGCAGAGACCATCAAAACGCCGCATCAGGCCGCCTGAGCTTGGCCGCGGCGGCCGTTCCGCCTATATCCAAGCCGTCATTTTCCCAGGATTGTTCGCATGACGTTGATTCGCTCCACACTGGTCCTGCTGCTGTCTCTGCTGGCAGCCACTCCGCTCGCGGCGCAGGACCGGCGCGTGCCGCAGTCCGCGGCCGAGCTGCGGCTGTCCTATGCGCCGATCGTGCAGCGCGTGCAGCCGGCGGTCGTCAACGTCTATGCCGCCAAGGTGGTGCAGAACCGCAATCCCTTTCTCGACGATCCGATCTTCCGCCGCTTCTTCGGCCTGCAGGGCGGGCCGCAGGAGCAGATGCAGCGCTCGCTCGGCTCGGGCGTGATGATCGATGCGTCCGGTCTCGTCGTCACCAACGTGCACGTGATCGAGGGCGCCGACGAGGTGAAGGTCTCGCTCGCCGACAAGCGCGAGTTCGAAGCCGAGATCGTGCTGAAGGACAGCCGCACTGATCTGGCCGTGCTCAAGCTGAAGGGCACCAAGGAGCAGTTTCCGACGCTCGACCTCGCCAACTCCGATGATCTCCTGGTCGGCGACGTCGTGCTGGCGATCGGCAATCCCTTCGGCGTCGGCCAGACCGTGACCCACGGCATCGTGTCGGCGCTGGCGCGCACGCAGGTCGGGATCACCGACTATCAGTTCTTCATCCAGACCGATGCCGCGATCAATCCCGGCAATTCCGGCGGCGCGCTGGTGGACATGACCGGACGTCTCGTCGGCATCAACACCGCGATCTATTCCAAGTCCGGCGGCTCGCAGGGCATCGGCTTCGCGATCCCTGCCAACATGGTGCGCGTGGTCGTGGCTTCGGCGAAGAGCGGCGGCAAGGCGGTGAAGCGCCCCTGGCTCGGCGCGCGGCTGCAGGCGGTGACGCCCGAGATCGCCGAGAGCCTCGGCCTGCGCTCGCCGACCGGCGCGCTGGTCGCCTCCGTGGTCGCGAACAGCCCGGCGGCGAAGGCGGGCATCAAGTCGTCCGACCTGATCGTGTCGATCGACGGCCAGACCGTCGATGATCCGAACGCGTTCGACTATCGCTTCGCGACCCGGCCGCTCGGCGGCACGGCGCAGATCGAGCTGCAGCGCGGCGGCAAGCCGGTGAAGGTCGCGGTCGCGCTGGAGACCGCGCCGGACACCGGACGCAACGAGATGGTGATCAACGGCCGCTCGCCGTTCCAGGGCGCCAAGGTCGCCAACATCTCTCCGGCGGTCGCCGATGAGCTGCATCTCGATGCCGACACCGAGGGCGTGGTCGTGCTCGAGCCGGGCGACGGCACCACCGCGGCCAATGTCGGCTTCCAGAAGGGCGACGTGATCATGGCCGTGAATAACCAGAAGATCGCCAAGACCGCCGACCTCGACAAGGCGTCGCGCGAGGCCGCGCGCATCTGGCGCATCACCGTGCTGCGCGGCGGCCAGCAGATCAATGTCACGCTCGGCGGATGAGCCCGAAGCGTCCCCAGCAGGGAGGCCCGAGCCTCTTCGCCGCGGCGGGGATGGAGCACGATGCGCCGCGGCCGCTGCCCGAGCGGCTGCGTCCGCACAAGCTGTCGGATGTGGTGGGACAGGATCACATCCTCGGCCCTGACGGCGCGCTGACCCGCATGCTGGAGACGCGCACGCTGGGCTCGCTGATCTTCTGGGGCCCGCCCGGCACCGGCAAGACCACGGTGGCGCGGCTGCTGGCCGATGCTACCGAGCTGCATTTCGAGCAGATCTCGGCGGTGTTCTCCGGCGTCGCCGACCTGAAGAAAGTCTTCGACGCCGCGCGCGCGCGACGCGAGACCGGGCAGGGCACGCTGCTGTTCGTCGACGAGGTGCACAGATTCAACCGCGCGCAGCAGGACTCTTTCCTGCCGGTGATGGAGGACGGCACCGTCGTGCTGGTCGGCGCCACCACCGAGAATCCGTCGTTCGAGCTCAACGCCGCTCTGCTGTCGCGTTCGCGCGTGCTGGTGTTCCACTCGCTCGACGCCGCCGCGATCGAGAAGCTCTACGGCAACGCCGAGGCGGTCGAGGGCCGCAAGCTGCCGCTCGACGACGAGGCGCGCGCCGTGCTGATCCGCATGGCCGACGGCGACGGCCGCGCCGCACTGACGCTCGCCGAGGAAGTCTGGCGCTCGGCGCGAAAGAACGAGATCTTCAACGCGGTGCAGTTGCAGGACATCCTGCAGCGCCGTGCGCCGATCTACGACAAATCGGCCGACGGCCACTACAACCTGATCTCGGCCCTGCACAAATCGGTGCGCGGCTCCGATCCGGATGCGGCGCTGTACTACTTCGCCCGCATGCTCGACGCCGGCGAGGATCCGCTGTTCCTCGCGCGCCGCATCGTGCGGATGGCGGTGGAGGACATCGGCCTCGCCGATCCCCAGGCGCTGGTGATCGCCAACGCCGCCAAGGACGCCTATGATTTCCTGGGCTCTCCCGAGGGCGAGCTCGCGATCGCGCAGGCCGTGATCTACGTCGCGACCGCGCCAAAATCGAACGCCGCCTACAAGGCGTTCGGCGCCGCCAAGCGCGTGGCGAAGGAGGGCGGCTCGCTGCTGCCGCCAAAGCACATCTTGAACGCGCCGACCAAGCTGATGCAGGGCGAAGGCTACGGCGCGGGCTATCAGTACGACCACGATGCGCCGGACGCGTTTTCGGGCCAGGACTACTTCCCCGACGCCCTCGGCCGCCAGCAGTTCTACGATCCCCCCGAGCGCGGCTTCGAGCGCGAGATCAGGAAGCGGCTGGATTATTGGGCCAAGCTGCGGAAGGAGCGGGGTGGGTAGGAGCCCCGACGCCGCTCGTTCTGTCACCGCGTGTCGCGCTGCTTATGTTGCGTCATGCTCTCTCCACGTCATTGCGAGCGCAGCGAAGCAATCCAGAGTCCTCGCGACGCCCTGGATTGTTTCGCTGCGGGTAATGACGGTGGAGGGAGCGCGCTACTACTTCCCCGTCTTGACGAACTCCGCAATCTCCCGCGTCAGCCGGTCGTCCTCGGTGTTGATCGCATACACCTCCGACATGTGGCTGTGCTGCGGCAGCATCACCGCGCGGGCGCAGCCGGACGGTCGCTTGCAGGCGGCCTGCTTGAGCAGATCGAACTGCTCGACGAAGCGCGGCGGGTCGAGCTCGGCGGAGACGATCATCAGCGGCAAGGGCGAGGCTTGCAGCCCCTGCAGCGACGAGCGCTCCTTGAAGCGCGAGGGATCGGTGCCGAAATAGGCCATCTCCTGGTCGCCAAGCGGCGTCGCGGTGAGGTCGTAGACGCCCGAGGCCATGATCGCGCCCGCAAGGCCGCCGCCGGCGACCTTGTGGAATTCGGGATGCGCCACATAGGTCGCGACGTGCACCGCGCCGGCCGAGTGGCCCATCAGATAGATGCGCGCGGGATCGCCGCCGTTCTCGGCGGCGTGGGTGGCCACCCATTGCACCGCGCTGGCGACGTCCTCGACACCGGCAGGCCAGGGAAATTTCGGCGCCAGGCGGTAGGTGATGTTGACGCCGATGAAGCCGCTCTTCACCGCCCACAGCATGATGTTGTCGTAGAACGGGCCGTCCGGCGTGGTGCGCTTGTTGCCGCCGATGAAGGCGCCGCCATGCACGAAGATCAGCACCGGCCGGGGCGCGGCCGCGGCATCCGGCGTGAAGACGTCGAGCAGATTGCGTTCGGCCGTGCCGTATCTCACAT
Source organism: Bradyrhizobium sp. HKCCYLRH3061 (assembly GCF_051168015.1). NCBI lineage: Bacteria > Pseudomonadati > Pseudomonadota > Alphaproteobacteria > Hyphomicrobiales > Nitrobacteraceae > Bradyrhizobium > Bradyrhizobium sp. HKCCYLRH3061. The sequence goes on along the minus strand of NZ_JBNPUE010000002.1, from coordinate 214,082 downwards.
CGCGCTGCACCTTGACGCCGGTGTAGGGTTCCTTGGCCTGCAGCGGCGCGTAGATCGCGGCGGTCTTCGGCGGGGCGATGACCCGGCCGATCTCGATCAGCTTCCAGGCGATGTCGTCGGGCATGGGGCTCTGCTGCGCCTGCGTGGCGGTCGTCGCCAGCGTGGCTGCCAGGATCGCCAGGCCCAGTCGCGTGAGCGTCATTCGAATTCGCTCCGATCAGTATCGATGGCCCAAGCGGCCGACTCACAAGCGGATTTATCGCGATTTCGCCGTGACTGGCAGGGGCTTTTGCGATACGCAACCTGCCATGAGCCGCCGTATCAAGCGAACCCAGACCCGATCCGATCGCCCGACCGATCGCCGCAGCGAGCGGCCGAAGGCGGAGGCCGCCCGCAGCGCAGGCGCCGCGGCCAAGCGTGAGTCTGCGAAGCGTCCCGATGCCGAGCGGCCGCGGCGCGACCGTTTTGCCGGTGACCGCGAGGCGGCACCGCGCGGCGATTTCGGGCGCGGCAAGGCCGAGCGCAGCCGTGCGCCGCGCGCCGAGGGAGAGGATCGCCGCGACAGCTTCGCCCCGCGCGAGCGGCCGCCGGCCAAGCGCGCCGGTGCCGGCAAGCCCGCGCGGTTCAGCTCGGAGCGTGCCGAGCCCAGGCCTGCGGCGCCGCCGCCGAAGAAGGTCGAGCCGGAGACGCCGCTGCTGCCGACGAAGGTGCAGACCGTGGTGGTCACGGCCGACGAGAACAACATGCGCGTCGACCGCTTCCTCGAGGCGCGCTTTCCCGGCCTGTCGTTCTCGCACATCCAGCGCATCGTCCGCAAAGGCGAGCTGCGCGTCGACGGCAAGCGCGCCGGCTCCAAGGATCGCCTTGAAGAAGGCCAGAGCGTGCGTATTCCGCCGCTCAAGTTGGACGCGCCGAAGGAGCGCGCCGGCCTCACCGAGGGCGAGCGCAAGACGCTGGAGAGCCTCAAGGCGATGACCTTGTACGAGGACGACGACGTGCTCGTCCTCAACAAGCCGGCCGGGCTCGCGGTGCAGGGCGGCTCCGGCATGACCCGCCACATCGACCAGATGCTGGAGGTGATGCGCGACGCCAAGGGCCAGAAGCCGCGGCTCGTGCACCGCATCGACCGCGAGACCTCCGGCTGCCTGCTGATCGCCAAGACCCGCTTCGCCGCGACGCATCTGACCGGCGCCTTCCGCAGCCGCTCGGCGCGCAAGATCTACTGGGCGCTGGTGGCGGGCGTGCCCAAGCCCAAGCAGGGCCGCATCTCCACCTATCTTGCCAAGGAGGAGAGCGAGGACGACACCATCATGCGCGTCGCCGCCCATGGCGACGAGGGCGCCAGCCACGCCGTGACCTACTACGCGGTGGTCGAGGCCTCGGCCAACAAGCTCGCCTGGGTGTCGCTGAAACCGGTGACCGGCCGCACCCATCAGCTGCGCGCGCACATGGCCCATATCGGCCATCCCATCGTCGGCGATCCCAAATACTTCAACATCGAGAACTGGGCGCTGCCCGGCGGCCTGCAGAACCGGCTGCACCTGCTCGCGCGCCGCATCGTCATCCCGCATCCGCGCGGCGGCGTGATCGACGCCACCGCGCCGCTGCCGCCGCACATGCTGCAGTCGTGGAACCTGCTCGGCCTCGAGCACGACCGCTTCGACCCGATCGAGAACGCGCCGGAGGAGTGAGCGGCCTCTCGTAACACGGATATCGCTTCGCTCATCGGGCTACGCAGCGGCTCAATTCCGGAACTGCCGCAAAAACTCCCGCAGCGAATCGTGCGGGGTCTCAACGTCGAGGATGACCCAGCCGTCCGGTCCCTTCACGACGATGAAGTTCATCGTCACGCGGTGGCCCTGGTTGTCGAAGCTGGCCGCCACATACGTCTTGTCGAACTGCTTGCGCAAGATCGAGATCGCGACCGGGCCGAGCTTCCAGCGCGGGCTCTGCACCAGGAAATCGTAGGGCTCACGCCGCGGCGCCGCCCAGGCCCCGGCGAGGCTCGGATCGAAGAACTGCCGCGCGGTCTCGGCCGTCCGCGGCAGCCCGGCGGAGAGCTCCGGCGCGCCCCGGCCGTAATGCGCATAGACGTTGCGCACCAGCGATTCCGGCGAGCGGAAGCCGGCGGCGGCCGCGACGGCGCTGCCGAGCAGGACGAGGGCGGAGAGCAGCGGACGCATCGGCAGCTCGCATTTCGGGCGGACAGGGCTTATCTACCGCGAAAACAACGGATCCCGTGTGATCATCCCGCGAGAGGGCTGGAATTTTGATGCGTGAACTGTTTGACGAGGTCGTCGGCCGGTCGCCGCTCGATCCGCAGGAATCGGCGCGCCAGGCGATGCGGACGCCGCTGCGCAAGCGCTTCTACAAGGAGGCCGGGACCGCCGCGGCCGAGGGCGGCTTCAACGTCACCCTCGACGGCCGGCCGATCCGCACACCGTCGGGGCGCGTCGTCATCGTTCCCGCCGGGGAGCTGGCCGAGGCCGTCGCCGCCGAGTGGCAGGCCCAGGGTGAGAACATCGATCCCGCCACGATGCCGCTGACGCGGTTCGCCAACAGCGTCGTGCAGTCGGTGGTCGACCGCACCGACGCGGTGCGCGAGGACATTGCCAAATATCTCCAGTCCGACCTGCTGTTCTACCGGGCCGGTCATCCCGAGGGGCTGGTCGCGCGCGAGGCCGAGCATTGGGACCCGGTGCTGGACTGGGCGCGCGACGGCCTGGGCGCGCATTTCATCCTGTCCGAAGGCATCATGCATGTGGCCCAGTCGGAGGCAGCGGTGCAGGCGGCACGCGGTGCGCTGCCGACCGGCCCGTGGACGGTGGCGGCGGCGCATGTCGTCACCACACTGACCGGCTCGGCGCTGCTGGCGCTGGCGCTGGTGCATGGGGTGCGCGACGCCGATCAGGTCTGGGCGGCCGCCCATGTCGACGAGGACTGGAACGTCGCGCAATGGGGCGCCGACGAGGAGGCGATGAGCCGTCGCGCCGCCAAGCAGATCGACTACCAGGCCGCCGTCCGCATCCTCCGGGCGGTCGACGCCGCGCTCTGAGGCCGGTTAACGCCGGGTTTAGGGGCACCCGCTAGGCTGTGCGCGTAACCCGAGTACGCGCATGGTCCAGAGTGTCACCCCGTCGCCTTCCGTGAGCGCCGTCCGCGGCGTCGGCAGCTCGCCGGCCGGAACCACGGTGGCGGCGGCGACCACGCTGCAGGCCGGCGCACTGGTCAGCGCCAGGGTGCAGCAGGTGCTCGCCGAGAACCTGGTCCAGGTCGCGATCGGAAACCTGTCGATGGAGCTCGCGAGCGAGCTGCCGCTGCAGGCCGGCCAGACCGTGCAGGTCGCCGTGTCGCAGACCGCGCAAGGGCTGCAGCTCGCCATCGTCGGGCAGGGCGGCAGTGCTGCCACTGGCACCACCGGCACCCCGACCCCGGCCGCCACCGTCGTCGACGTCACCGGCCGGCTGGCACCGGCGCTCCCGCCACCGCCGGATCCGCTGACCGGGCTGGAGCGGCTCGCATTGTCGATCGCCAGCGAGGAGGCGGCGACCCGCCAGGGCAGCCAGGGCCAGTTGTTCGCCGATCTCCAGGCCGTCGCCGACTCGCCGAACCTTCCACCGGCCCTGCGTGCCGCCGTGGCCCAGGTGCTGGCGCAGCAGACGCCGCTCTCGCCGGCGCTGACCGCGGAGGATGTGCAGACCGCCGTGCAGCAATCCGGCCTGTTCCTGGAATCCTCGCTCGCCAACGGCACTACCGGCGCCGGCACGCCCGACCTGAAGGCGGCGCTGATCGTGCTGCGCCAGACGCTGGCGACGGTGCTGCAGACCGCCGAGCCCGGCATGGCGGCATCGACGCAGCCGTCGCCCAGTGGCTCCTATGCCTCGGTGCTGTCCGAGGCCGGCCGCGCCGCCGCCGCGCAACAACAGAGCGGCGCCCCCTCGCTGGTGCCCGACATTGAGATCGAGCTGCCGCCCCAGCCCTGGGCCACGGGAATGGGACGGCCCGACGCCGCATCCGCCGGCTTCACCGGCTCGGCGCTGATCGAGGCCCTGACGGGCGCCAAGGCGCAGTCGCTCACGCCCGGCACGGTGCTGGCCGTGCTGCAGGAGGCGCAGCAGCAGATTCCGCGCGCCGCGGGCCTCGTTCCCGGACGCAACGCCAACGGCCGCGCCGACATGGTCGTGCGTACCAACACCCCGCCGCCGCCGTTCCGCGGGGCTGCACCGATGCCGCAGGCCGTGGCGATGCCGACGCTCGGTCCCGACACGCCGCTGTCGGCGATCGCGCACCGGCTGCTCGACGAGACCGACCAGGCGCTGTCGCGCCAGACCCTGCTGCAGGTCGCCTCGCTGCCGGATCGCCCGGACGCCTCGACCGCGCGCACCGACCCGGCGCCGCCGCGCTGGAACTTCGAGATTCCCTTCGCCACCCCGCAGGGCACGGCCATGGCGCAGTTCGAGATCGCGCGCGACGGCGGCACGCAATCGCCGGACGCCGCCAAGCGCGTCTGGCGGGCGCGCTTCTCGCTCGACGTCGAGCCGGCCGGCCCGGTGCATGCGATGATCTCATTCAGCGCCGAGCGCACCTCCGTGCGGATGTGGGCCGAGCGTCCGGTCACCGCCGCGCGGCTGCGCGCCGGCCTTGCCGACCTCAGCCAGGCCCTCAGCCGTGCCGAGCTCTCGCCGGGCGATCTCGTGGTGCAGGACGGCGCGCCGCCGGCCGTGATGCCGCCCAGGGCCGGCCATTTCCTGGATCGCGCGCTATGAGCATCGAGGTGAAGGCCGCCAACAAGACCCAGCTCGCCGTCGCCTTGCACTACGACAAGGGCCAGGGCGCGCCGCGCGTCGTCGCCAAGGGCAAGGGCACGATCGGCGCCAAGATCATCGAGGTCGCGAAGGCGCACGACATCCCGATCGAGGAGAACGAGGTGCTGGCCGGCGCGCTCTCCAATGTCGAGCTCGGCGACGAGATCCCGGAGGAGCTCTACAAGGCCGTCGCCGAGGTGCTGGTGTTCGTGCTCAACCTGTCGCGGCCGATGCGCTGAGCGCGCCGCATTTGTGATCTCCGTCATGCGTCGGTCGTCACCGCCCTGTGGTAGGGAGGGCGAACGACGACGGAGATTTGCGATGCCCATGATGAGCCGCCGCCACGCGCTCGCCCTGATGACCGGCGCCAGCCTGTTGCCCGCGCGCGCATTTGCGCATGTCGCACCGCCACGCAACGAGATCCGCGGCGAGCTCGCCAAGCGCTTCACCGACGAGGGCACCAAGGGCACGTTCCTGGCCTACAAGGTCGAGGAATATCTCATCATCGCCAGCGATGCCGATCGGTCCGGCGAGGCGAAGCTGCCGGCCTCGACCTTCAAGATCGCGAACTCGCTGATCGCGCTGGAGACGGGCGTCGTCGAGGATCCCGACAAGGACGTGTTCAAATGGGATGGCGTCACGAGATCGATCGAGGCCTGGAACAGGGATCACACCTTGCGCAGCGCGATCGCGGTCTCCGCCGTGCCGGTCTATCAGGAGATCGCGCGCCGCATCGGTCCCGAGCGGATGCAAAAATATCTCGAGGAGCTCGACTACGGCAATCACGACATCGGCGGCGGCATCGACCAGTTCTGGCTCACCGGCGCGCTTCGCATCGATCCGGTGGAGCAGGTCGATTTCATCGATCGCCTGCGCCGTGGCGCCCTGACGGTGTCGAAGCGCAGCCAGGATCTGACGCGCGACATCATTCCGACGACCAAGGTCGGCGACGCCGTCATTCACTTCAAGTCGGGATTGCTCGGCAAGGAGCAGGGCTCACTCGGCTGGATGGTCGGCTGGGTCGACAAGGGGGATCAGCCGACCGTGTTCGCGCTCAACATGGACTGCCCCGAGCCGCGCCACGTCGAGGCTCGGATGACGTTGACGCAAGCGTGCCTGAAGGAGATCGGCGCGCTGTGACAGCCGTGACGCGGAGGGCGCCGGCACTCACCGCCGCGACAGCTCCAGATTCACTCCCGTGATCTCCGTGCCGGCCGGGCGGATCGACACGGTCTGCCGGCGTCCCTGCGTCGTCAGCGACAGGCCGGCGGAAAACGTCTGCCCGCGCGCCTGGGCCTCGATGCGGTTGCCGACGGCGCGGCCCTCGATCGTGCCGGACGCGTTGTGGCTCGACTCGCTCCATTGTCCCGAGATCTCGCCGCCGCGATAATAGGCGACGTCGCTGGAGAGGTCGATGTTGTAGCTGTCGCTGGCGCAGCGGATGTTGAGCCGGAGCTGCTCGCCGGCGCCGCCGACGTCATAGGCCGCGCGGCAGCGCAGCCGCTCCTGGTTGCCGTCGGACAAGCTGATCACGCCGCCGCCGGTCCAGGAGCCCTCCAGCCCCCGGAACGGCGCGGCAGGCGCCGCATGGGCCGCGCCGCCCAGGGCGAGCGCGGTCAGCAAAGTGGGGATCGCAAGGCGAGAGGCGCGCATCATCGGGCTCCGTTTCATCGTCGAAAAGCGAGCGACAACGCAGCAAGACCCGATACGTTCGATCTGTCACCTCAAAAATTGATCCAAATCGTTCTATTTTTGCTCACGACAGCTTGAACAGTGCGCGCAGGAAATCCGTCACCGCCTGGCGCGCCGCCTCGGCCGTGGCCGGATTGCCGCCGACATGCGGATCGAACTCGACGCAGGCGTCCTGATAGGTGAAGGGCTGCTGCGTGTCGGCATTGATCAGCATCCCGCCGTCGCTCTCCTTGATGCGGCAGTTGCGCACGGTCTGCGCCTTCGGCGCGACGGCGAGCATGTTGGCGCCGAGCAGGCCGAGATCGAAGCCGTGCGGCGAGTCGGCGTATTCCGTCAGCGCGACGTCGCGGCCCGCGGCCTTCAGCCGCTCGACATAGGCCTTGCAGGTCCGCACCGGATTGTAGTCGTCCGGTCCGCCGTGAAAGATCCGGATCGGCCGCGCCACGACGTCGGTGTCGCCGAGATAGGTCGTCGAGCAGTCGGGATAGAACGGGATGTAGGCGGCGAACTGCAGCCCCGAATTGTTCCAGCGCCTGTGGAAACGCTCGAGGCTCGCATACAGCGCCGCCTGACCGCCGCGCGAAAAGCCCATCAGCACGATGCGCTCGGGATCGACGCGCGGATGCTTCGCCAGCACGTCGAGCGAGCGATAGATATCCATGATCAGGTTGAGCCGGCCGAGCTGAGCCTGGTTGGTGCTGGTGGCGGTGATGCCGCGCCCGGTGAAGCCGTCGATCGCGAAGGTCGAGATCCCCATTGCATTGAAGGTGCGGCTCCAGGCTGCGATGTTGGCGCCGACGCCGCCCGAGCCGTGCATCAGCACCACCACCGGCAGCCTGCCGCTGCCCTGCGCCACGCGCAATTCGCCGACGACGGTGACCGGCTTGCCGCCGTCGTCACCGGAGAGGAACTGCCGGTCGGACAAGGTGAGCGAGGGGATCGGATACATCTCGAGCCGGGCGGGCATATCCTTGGTGAAGCCCTGGGCGCTGGCGCTGCTGCCGAAGTCACCGGCCAAGGCTGTCAGCAGCATCGTCACGGCCACCGCCGCCTGTCGGCAACGGGACCCTCCAACGGCGCGGCGCGGTCGATGCGAGACGGCAACACGAGCGTCCATGGCAAGCGTCGATGCGGCAGCAACAATGTGTCGCTCCATGACCGTCCTCCTGGCTCGCTGCTTGTGGCGCGGCTTTGCAACCAAGTAGAACGAGCGATCGCGGAGCTGTCAAACAGCCGTGCGCGGCGCGCTGGCTGACAGCGGTGGACAACACCGAGCCTGGTGCGCCGCGAAACAAGGGGCGGCGGGCCTCTTTGAGACTCCGGCATCTCGGACCGCGGTGTCAGGGTCGACGAACTCCGCCGATCCGGCCGAGATGGGTGAAGCCGAAGCCGTCGGCATATTTCAGGCCGTAGCCGGCGAGCCGGTCGACGCCGACATGGGCCAGCCAGATCGTGGCGATCTCGACCACCAGTGGCTGTCCGGCCGCCAGCCCGATCGCGAGCAGGGCGGCGGGTGCCAGCGTGCTGTGGACGGCATTGTAGGCCACGGCGCCGATCCGCGGGCCGGCGAGATAGGCGGCGAAGCTGACGTCGGGCGCCAGGAACAGGGCCGCGAACAGCCACCACGAGCCGCTTTGGTGGGCGTAGAAGGCGATCGCCGCGGCCGCCAGCACCAGCCCTTCGAGCCGCAGCAGCAGGCGCAGGCCGCCCTGGACGGCGCCACCGGATGTGCCCAAGGGCTCAGTGACCAGATCCGGTCGAGCGGCCATATCCATGATTCTGCTTCCAATTCCGAACTGTGGGAGGAGGGGCGGCACGGCCGAAAGCGGCTTTCCGGCTCCGAAATAGCCGTGATAGAAGGCCGCCAACAGTCACGACATCGGGAACGGGCGGGAAGCGCATGAAGGACATTCTGGACACCCTCGAGGAACGGCGCAAAGGCGCCAAGCTCGGTGGCGGCGAGAAGCGCATCGAGGCGCAGCATGCGCGCGGCAAGCTGACGGCGCGGGAGCGCATCGAGCTGCTGCTCGACAAGGGCTCGTTCGAGGAGTTCGACATGTTCGTCGAGCACCGCTCCACCGAGTTCGGGATGGAGAAGACCAAGGTCCCCGGCGACGGCGTCGTCACCGGCTGGGGCACCGTCAACGGCCGCAAGACCTTCGTCTTCGCCAAGGATTTCACCGTGTTCGGCGGCTCGCTGTCCGAGACCCACGCGCTGAAGATCACCAAGCTGCAGGACATGGCGATGAAGGCGCGCGCGCCGATCATCGGCCTCTATGACGCCGGCGGCGCCCGCATCCAGGAGGGCGTCGCGGCGCTCGCGGGCTATTCCTACGTGTTCCGCCGCAATGTGCTGGCCTCGGGCGTGATCCCGCAGATCTCCGTCATCATGGGTCCCTGCGCCGGCGGCGACGTCTATTCGCCGGCCATGACCGACTTCATCTTCATGGTGAAGAACACCAGCTACATGTTCGTCACCGGCCCCGACGTCGTGAAGACCGTCACCAACGAGGTCGTCACCGCGGAGGAGCTCGGCGGCGCCTCGGTGCACGCGACGCGCTCCTCGATTGCCGACGGCGCCTTCGACAACGACGTCGAGACGCTGCTGCAGATGCGCCGGCTGATCGACTTCCTGCCGAGCAACAACAGCGACGGCGTGCCGGAATGGCCGAGCTTCGACGACATCGAGCGCGTCGACATGTCGCTCGATACCCTGATCCCGGACAATCCGAACAAGCCCTATGACATGAAGGAGCTGATCCTGAAGGTCGTCGACGAGGGCGATTTCTTCGAGATCGCGGACGCCTTCGCCAAGAACATCGTCACCGGCTTCGGCCGCATTGCGGGGCGCACCGTCGGCTTCGTCGCCAACCAGCCGATGGTGCTGGCGGGCGTGCTCGACTCCGACGCGTCGCGCAAGGCCGCGCGCTTCGTGCGCTTCTGTGATGCCTTCAACATCCCGATCGTCACCTTCGTCGACGTTCCGGGCTTCCTGCCGGGCACCGCGCAGGAATATGGCGGCCTGATCAAGCACGGCGCCAAGCTTCTGTTCGCGTACTCGCAATGCACGGTGCCGCTGGTGACGGTGATCACCCGCAAAGCCTATGGCGGCGCCTTCGACGTCATGGCCTCCAAGGAGATCGGGGCCGACATGAACTATGCCTGGCCGACGGCGCAGATCGCGGTCATGGGCGCCAAGGGCGCGGTCGAGATCATCTTTCGCGCCGACATGGCGGACCCGGACAAGATCGCCGCGCGCACCAAGGAATACGAGGACCGCTTCCTGTCGCCGTTCATCGCCGCCGAGCGCGGCTATATCGACGACGTCATCATGCCGCACTCCACCCGCCGCCGCATCGCGCGTGCGCTTGCCATGCTCAGGGACAAGAAGATGGAGATGCCGGCGAAGAAGCACGACAATCTGCCGCTGTAGTGGTTGGAAAAACGTCAGCACCGTGAGCACCAGAGGAGTGCGGATTTCTGAACATCGCTAGCTCGGTCTACTGCTCCATTCACCGCTGAGCCTTAGTCTTCGTCACATACAGGAAGTCGCAAGCCTCGATTCCGCTGTGCACATAGCGGTGTGTTGAACGACCGCGCATTGCTGTATTGAGGTAAAATGGTAAGCGAAGCCGTAAGGAAAAAATCCTGCCGACGATGGCTTCGAGATCCTTCGATTGTGCAGTTGCTCTGTGAAATCGAGGTAATGGCGTTTGCGCTCAAGGGTGATCGCATGGTTTGATGCACGCACGACTTGTGTCTGACTGGAGGCAGTCATGAGTGGTGTGCCAATTAAAAGGGAGTTGGGTCCGATAGACGGAACTCCCGAGAAGCGGATGTTCTGGTCAATTATTAGCGACTACGATCTTAAGACCGGCTTGTGCGAGCTAATAGATAATGCGCTCGACATCTGGCTCAGGAGCAGCAGGTCGAAAGTCCCCAAAATTTTGATTCAATTAGATACTGAACGGCAGATCATTTCGGTTCAAGATGATGTTGGAGGAGTAAAATTTGAAGACTTGCATCTGCTGCTTGCGCCGGGTGGAAGCAAAAACGATCCTGCTTCGGAGGTAATCGGAATATTCGGCGTAGGAAGTAAGAGGGCCGGCATTGCGCTGGGCGAGCAAGTCGATATCAGAACTCGATTTAGGTCGGGACAAAGCTTAGAGTTAAATATTACAAGGGAGTGGCTTGAGAATGAAGATTGGAAGCTTGCCGCCTACGAGATTCCGGACATTGAGAGAGGGACAACGAGAGTAGAGATATCAAGATTGCGACGACCGTTCATTTCGACTGATATTGGAGCGCTAAGAGTACACTTCGGCCAGACTTACAGTTGGTTTATTAGAAATGGATGTGTCATCGAAGTGAATGGGGTTGGCGTAGGAGCGGAAGACTTCGATAACTGGAGTTACCCACCCGGATACGCTCCAAAAGTTGCGGCATTTGAAGTTGATTTTCTCTCGGAGGGCAAGGTTTCCGTCGAGATAGTCGTTGGTCTGATCGGAGATCGCGTGCCTGAGGGAGACAACTACGGAGCATACTTCTACTGCAATCACCGCTTAATAGTAAAAGAATTGCGGTCTAGAGAGGTAGGGTATTTCAATCCTCAAGAAGCTGGTGTTCCTCATCCGGACGCTTCACTTTGTCGCGGAATCGTGAGGCTTCAAGGTCCGGCGCGACTAATGCCTTGGAATAGTACTAAGAACGGTATTAACACTGGGCATGTTTTGTTTGGTCGCGTAAGGGCAACTTTGGCTCCATTGATGGCCTACTACACCAGCTTGTCGCGTCGCCTTAAGGACGATTGGTCAGCTAAGGTTTTCAGCTATAACTCGGGGGACGTGGAGCCGGTTGATGAGTCACCCTCATCTTCGAGTCTTCGAAGTCATCTTCCTCCTCTACCGCGCGCGAAGCGTCCCTCGATTGAAAAGCTAAAATCTCGAAATCGTATCCAGATTGATCGCATGCCTTGGACTTTAGGTCTGATTGAGGCTATGGGAGCAATAGATGTAATCTCAAAACTAAACATAGAGACTAAGAATCGTATTGCGTTGATATTGCTCGATAGCAATTTTGAAATTGCGTTGAAAGAATTCATTGTTCATCGAACTGATCTCTTTCCCCAGATGACATACGGTAGCGCCAAGATAGGTCAACTGTTTCAGCGTAGATCGTCGGTGCTGAGCGAGATTAAAACGAAGATTTCTATACCGCAGGAGCTCATTGCAAAGGCTGATCACTACTACGGACTGCGGAATAAATTTATCCATGAGCGCGCGACGGTGGACGTCACGGAGCGCGATATAAGAAATTATCGTGCCGTTGTCGTTCAGATACTCAAACTACTGTTTGGCCTCAGCGTCCCGGATCACTGAATGTGCTGCGGTGAGCGTTGGCGATCGCGCGGTGTGGCGCTATATTGAGGTCACGCTCTTGCTGACAATCGTGGGTGAAATGGCTTCGTTGACACATGGTTTGGTGGCGGGCGAAAACAAAACACGGTTGCTTCGTGAGGGGGAGATGCCCGGGCGGCGCGCTGATAATCCCGACCGTCTCCAATTGATTCGGACCGCTGGTTCTTTCTAGCTCTCTTCGGCTCGCCGCGGCACTCGGGCGCCGTTTCCGGCCCTGGTGTTAAGCGTATGTCTTAACTAACCTTTAACGATGGGTTTGCGGGAACTGGGCCGCTGGCCTAACCTCGTCGGGTGGGTCGGAAGAGTAGGGTCGCGTATCATGGCTGACAGAACATCGGCATTTCGGAATTCAGGCGTTTTCGTCGTCTGCGCGGCGGCCGCTGCGCTGATCTTCTCGACCGAGGCCGCATCGGCCCGGTCTGGCGCCGCGGTGGCTGCCGGTCCCGTTGGACCGAGCCAGGTCGTCCGGCCGGCGCCTGGGATCAGGCCCGGCCTGCGTCATCACCATTATCGCGGCGCTCGCGCCTATCTGCCGGCCGCCGGCGCCTTCGCCTATGGCGGTTATGACGAGCCCGTGCCGCAGCAGATCCCGGAGCGGACCTCGGCCGACGTGCGTTACACCTATACCTACGACGTCCCGTGGGACTGGGCCCACCGCTTTCCACCGAACGTCGTGCCATCCGATCGCCCCTACGTATCGAGCTGCCCGATGCAGACCGTGACGGTGCCGGGACGCCGCGGCGGCGATCACACCGTCACGATCACGCGCTGCTACTGACGTCTTGAGCCAGCTCAATGCGATCGGCGTGATCGGACGCTAGACATTGTCAAATACCGACCGGCTTCGCTCGCGCGAGGTCGCGAGGTGACGAGGCCCGGACTCCTAGGCACTCCGGGCCTCGTTGATTTCTGATAGTCTCCCGCGGCAGCGCGAGTCCGCGCGGGGAGGCTCCGATGATCAGACCGGCGAATTGGATACGTATCTGGCTGGCAGTTGCGATGTCGGCTGTCGCAGCCGGAGCAGCCTTCGCCGATGAGACCGTGACGATCGGCGGCTCCCGCGTCGCGCTGATCAGGCCGGCCTCGGTGCGCGCCAGCGTGATCCTGCTGCCCGGCGGTGACGGCGCCATCCATGTCGGCGAGCGCGGCGACATTCACGGCCTGCTCGGCAACCAGCTGGTGCGCACGCGCAACGCTTATGCCGCACGCGGGCTCGCCGTGATGGTCGCGGACACCAGTACCGATCTGAAGGCCGCGGTGGACTACATGGCCACGATCAAGCGGCCGGTGACGGTGATCGGCACCAGCCGCGGCACGTTGCGCGCCGCGGAAGGCATCGCGCGCGGTGCCCGGCCGGATGCGTTGGTGCTCACCTCGGGCTTCCTCAGTCCGGAGTCGGGGAGCTCCTCGAACGTGATGTCGATCCTCGGCTCGCCATCCGCCTTGCCCCGGACGCTGGTCATCCACCACACCAGCGACGCCTGCAAGTTCACGCTGCCGGCAGGCGTCGACCCGTTCATCAGATGGGCCGGCGGCCGGGCGCGCGTGAAGTGGCTGTCGGGCGGCGCGGAAGAGGGGGATCCCTGTCAGGCGCGCGGCCATCACGGCTTCAACGGGCTCGACGGGCAGGTGGTCGGCCTGGCCGCGGGGTTTCGCTGAGCGCCGGATTGCGGGTAGACTCCGGAACAAAAGCAACGTGGTCCGGAGGAAACTCGATGCCGTCAGCCATCTTCGTCGTCCGCGCCACCGTGTCGGATCCGGCGAAACGCGATGCGTTCGACCGCTGGTATCGCGACGTTCATCTGCCCGACGCGATCAGGAGCTTCGGCGTGCGCAAGGCGTGGCGGGTGTGGAGTCTCGCTGATCCCAGGGTGCATCAGGCGATGTATCAGTTCGATGCCATCGCCGCGGTGGAGCGTGCGATCGGCGGCGCGAGATGAAACGCCTGACCGCCGATTTCAATCGCGACTGGCCCGACGTGACCCGGACGCGCGAGAGCTTCGTGCTGGCGCAGACGGTCGACGGCTGAGCTTGCGTTGCCTTCGACGACGAAGGCGTGGCGCTTCCATCACCGTACTGCGATCCGGTTCAGCTCACGTTCAGGTGATCGGCCGAATACTCCGTCATGCTCTGGCTCGTGGATCATGGAGGCGTGCGATGGAACGACGGAATTTCCTCAAGCTGGCATTGGGGCTCGGCTGTGCAGCGGCGGCCGGCGCCGTGCTTCGCACCAGCGATGCGGTCGCCGCGCCGCTCTCGCCGTCGCCGCTGAACGAAGCCGCGCCTTCAGCCAGGGATCAGCACGTCGAGCGCGCGGTCGGCTCGCAGGACGAGGCCGATCGGCTCGCGCCGGAGCAGGTGCGCTGGGGACACCACGGTCATCATCACGGACATCACGGCCACGGCCATCACTGGGGCTGGCGCCGGCGGCATTGGGGTTGGCGGCGCCGCCATTGGGGCTGGCGTCACCATCATCGGCAGTGGCGCCGCCATTGGCATCGGCGCCACTCCTGGTGATCGGCCCGGCCGCGTTGCGGCCAGGCGCCGTTTCGGACTCGTGATTGCGGCACGGCAGGGATCGGCGCGATCCCTGCCGGTCGTGTCCGTTTGAACTACCTGCCGAGGAAGTCCAGCAGCAGCGCGTCGTATTTGTCCGGCGCGTCGAGGAAGACGAGGTGGCCGGCATTGGCGACCACCTCGGCGCGGGCATCGCGCATCCGGCTGGCCAGGTCCTTTGCCAGCTCGGCGTTCTGGCCCATCTTCGCTCTCAAGGCTTCCGGCGCGTTCGGCCGTCCCGGCGCGTTGTGATCGTCCGCGCCCATGATGAACAGCGTCGGCTGCGTCAGCAGCGGGATCTCGTGCACCACCGGCTCGCGGTAGATCATCTGATAGGAGCTGACGAAGCTCTTCAGCCAGCGCGGATAGTCGGCGCTTTGCTTCAGGTTGAAGCGGGCATCGATGAACGGCGTGACCTGCTCCGGTGGCAGCTTCAGCGCGTAGTTGGTCTCCAGCTGCTTGCGATAGCCGTCCGACGTCAGCCGGTCCTCGCTCTCGCTGATCTTTTCCGACGGGACCGGCGGCACGTAGGCGCGGTAGTCCTCGAGCCCGATCGGCGCGGTCAGCACGAGATGCGCGACCCGGTCGGGATAGGCGCGGGCGATGCGGACGGCCAGCATGCCGCCCATCGAATGCGCGACGATGTCGGCCTTGGCGATGCCGAGGTGATCGAGCAGCGTCATCGTGTTGCGCGCCAGCGTGTCGAAATGCAGTTCGCCCGACGGCTTGGATGATTTGCCGAAGCCGACCTGGTCGGGCACCACGACGCGGAAGCCGGCGTCGGTCAGTGTCTTGATCACGGGCGCCCAGTAGCTCGAGGGGAAGTTGCGGCCGTGGAGCAGCAGCGCAACGCGGCCGTTCGGCTGCGCCGGCGCGACATCCATGTAGGCCATGCGCAGCTGCTCGCTGTCGTTGACCAGGGGCAGCAGGCTGACCGGGTAGGGATAGGCGAAGCCTTCGAGGTTGATGCCATAGGGCTCGCGCGGCATCTCCGCAGCGCGGGCGGCGATCGGCGCGACGGTGAGCAGGGCAGCGCAGAGCGCGGCAGCGAAACGGGACATGGAGACTCCGGGAGCGAGATGGGGTCGTCAACCGTCTCGCCGTGCCCTGCGTTCGCTCTGGCCGCAATGCACGAAGGCATTGCTGCGATAAACAGCACGTGATCGTCAGTCCTCGGCCGGACCGAACAGCGCCGCGAAATGCTTTTCGCCGGCGCGGCTGAAATTGACCACGCGACTGCCTGGAGTGGCATCGCGCGCCGCCCATTTCAGCTCGGTGAAGCGCTTCATCAACGCTGCGCCGAGCGTGCCGGCGAGATGATGCCGCCGCGCGCTCCAGTCGAGGCAGGCCTTGCAGACGGGCCGGCGCGGATGCGCCAGCATTTCCGGCGAGATCCGCAAATGCTGCGCCAGGAAATGTTTGCCGTCCTCGGTCAGCACGATCTCCTGCTTGCGCCGGCGCACCAGCTTCTGCCGGGTCATGCTATCGAGCATCTGCACGCCGAGATCGCCGGCAAGATGATCGTAGCAGATGCGCGCCCGCCGCAGCTCCGGCTCCTTCGGCCCGGTGCGCACCCGCATGTGGCCGGCGCGCGCGGCAAGGCCGGCGAGCTTCTCCAGCACGTCGGCGACGTCCGGATCGGCGAGCCGGTAGTAGCGGTGACGGCCCTGTTTTTCCGGCTCGACCAGGCCGCCGCCTTCGAGCTTGGCAAGATGCGAGCTCGCCGTCTGCGGCGTCACGCCCGCTTCCTGGGCGAGCTCGGTCGCGGTCAGCGCCCGGCCCGAGAGCAACGCCGTCAGCATGTTGGCGCGGGCGGGATCGCCGACCAGCGCCGCCACCATCGCAATGTCCGGACCTGATTTCATAGTTCGATGCTAGCCGAAGCATTCTCGCCCCGCAAGCGGATAGTGTCGATGATACGAAACTTACCGGAGGTTGTCATGACCATCACCGTCTTCATCCGCTATCGCATCGATCCGCATCAGCGCGACCTGTTCGAGGCCTATGCCAGGCGCTGGCTGTCGATCATTCCCCGCTGCGGCGGCGACCTGATCGGCTATTTCATGCCTCATGAAGGCACCAACGACGTCGCCTATGGCCTGATTTCATTCGACAGTCTCGCGGCTTACGAGCGCTATCGCGCAACCTTGCGAAGCGATGGCGAGGGACGGGCGAACTTCGCACTCGCGGAGGAGCACAAACTCATTCTGGGCGAAGAACGAACATTTCTGCGCAATGTCGTGGCGGCGCCATGAGAGCGGGACTATCCTGGTGCAACGAAGAGATGCATGGGAGGATGACATGACGGTGACCAGCACGGCGGACAAGCGCGCGGCCTTTCGCAAATTGCACGAGGCCGGCTGCTTTATTTTGCCGAACCCGTTCGATGCCGGCACGGCGAAAATGCTGCAGCATCTCGGCTTCAAGGCGATCGCCTCGACCAGCGCCGGCTTCGCGTGGTCGATTGGCAAGGCCGACACCGGCACGACGCTCGACGAGATGCTCGCGCATCTAGCGGCGCTGTCAGCGGCGGTCGACATTCCCGTCAATGCCGATTTCGAGGGCGGCTTCGCCGATGCCCCCGAGGGCGTGGCCGCCAACGTCACGCGTGCGGTCGCGACCGGCGTCGCGGGTCTGTCGATCGAGGACTCCACGGGTGACAAGGATGATCCGCTCTACGAACGCGAACTGGCGGTGGCGCGCATCCGCGCCGCGCGCCAGGCGATCGATGCCAGCGGCGGCGATGTCCTGCTGACCGGCCGCTGCGAGGCTTTTCTCTGGGGCAAGCCCGACCTCGCGCTGGTGACCGAGCGTCTCACGGCCTATGCCGAGGCTGGCGCGGATTGTCTCTACGCCCCCGGGATCAAGTCGGTCGAGGAGATCATAGCGGTCGTCAAAGCGGTGGCGCCAAAGCCGGTCAACCTGCTGATCGGGGCGTCCGGTCTCTCACTCAGCCAGGCCGCCGAGCTCGGCGTGCGCCGCATCAGCGTCGGCGGTTCGCTGGCTCGGATGGCCTGGGCCGGCTTCATGCGCGCGGCCAGGGAGATGGCCGAGCAGGGCACCTTCACCGAGCTGGCAGGCGGCTATCCCGGCGGCGAGCTGAACAAGCTCTTCGGTTGAGTTGGGCCACGCATGTAGAAAAGCCGCGGACTTGCCGCGGCTTTTCCAATCCGTTCGCTACGACTGTTCAGTAGCGGTCCGTTCCGATGCCGACGCTCACGCCGGGGGCGCGGATGCCGATGCCGTCGCGGTGTTCATAGGTGCGACGCTCGATGTAGCGCTCGCGCGGCGCATAGGCGTAGGAGTCGCGGTCTTCGTGAATGATCACACGGCGCTCATGGCGCTCGCGCCAGCAATGGCCGTCCTCGTTGCAGACCATGCGGACGGTCTGGACGTCGCGCTGGGGGACGGCCGACACATCGACCGAGAGCGGCGCAGCCTGTGCTGCGGTCATCACGAGCGTGCCTGCTGCGGCCGCGAGAATGAAAGCCTTCATCACAAATCTCCTCCAATCAGTGTGGGTCAAAGTGCCGCACAGGCAATCGGCAAGCGCGCAGATCGTTCCACCTTGAAACTCGTTTGTTGGCGCCATAACGCGCGCGCCGATATCAGCCTTGGTGATGAGCGGGCGCAAAAAGGCGGCGGACGATCGCTCATCCGCCGCCCGAGTTGAGAACGGCGGTACGCCGTTCGTGGGATAGTTGACGAATTACTTCGCGTTGTTGGTGTTGGTCGGAGCCTTCGGGGCCGGCGGCGGCGTGGTGCGGTCGCCCGCGGCGCCGGTGGTCACGCCGGACGAGCTGTTGCTGCTGCCATTGCTCGTCGACGCCGACTGCGAGGCGGGCGTCGTGCTCGCCTGATCGCTACGCATCGACATGTTGTTGAGGCCGTAGAACACGGCGCCGAGCAGGATCGCGATGCCCAGGGCGTAGGCGGCAATACGGCCGGTCGAGGCGGAGCCTTCCCTCAGCTCGGGATCGGGCTGCAGCTGGCTGTCCATCCGCGCCGCGCGCTCGTACTCGGCAGCGGTCATGTCAGCACCGGCCATGCCGGGGCGCGTGGTCATGTCCGGCCGGTTGATGCCGTCGGGATAGCGTTCGTTCGGGAGCCGTTCGTTGGCCATGATGTCCTCCTTTGCGATTGTCACCCGACAACCAGCGCAGCCCCGGCTCTGTTCCGCGAAACCTTGCGAATTCCCCAGTCGATCCGTTGCGTGCCGCGCTAAGGTTCCTCGCCTACTTTGCGATTCTCTGTCCAGCTGGAGCCCCCTCGATGTGGAACCTGCCGCCCGGTGACAGCGTGCTGCATCTGTTGACCTGGGTGGCGCTGGCGGCGCAGGCGATGACGGCCGCGCTCGCGGCGGGACGCCGCAGCATGGACTGGATGGGCGTCTGTTTGTTGGGGGCGATCACCGCGCTCGGCGGCGGCACCTTGCGCGACGTTCTGCTCGGCCACTATCCGCTCGCCTGGGTCGAGCGGCCGTCCCTGCTGCTGCTCACCGTGCTGGCGCCGTTCGTGACGATCGCCATGGCGCGCCTGGTTCACCGGCTGACGATGGCGTTCCTCGTTCTCGATGCCGTCGGCCTCGTCGTGTTCACGATGACCGGCTGCGACATCGCCTGGCAGATGAACGTGCCGATCGGCATCGTCATCGTCGCCGGGATGATCACCGGCTGCGCCGGCGGCGTGCTGCGCGACATCCTGTGCAATGACGTGCCATTGCTGTTTCGCGCCGAGCTCTACGCCAGCGTCTCCCTCGTCACGGGCCTGGTCTATGCGACGGGGCTGTCGCTCGGCATCGGCAGCGGATGGTGGACGGCGCTGACCTTCGCGCTCGGATTGTCGTTCCGGCTGCTCGCGATCCGCTATAAATGGAACATGCCGCGCTTCGTCTTTTCAGGTGAGGAGCGCGGCTGAACGGCGGCGGTCCTATCGCATTGCACAATTCGTTGGGGCCAGAATCGCGCCGGCCAAAACGGTTCAGTCACCGTCCGCCGAGCCGCCAAAGCCATGGCGCGCATCATCCCATTTCGCGGCAGCCGCCGTTTTCGACACAAACCGCAAAAGCCGCAGCCGGCTGCCGCCATGAAATTGCGATTTCGGTTGGCTGCCCTGCGCGGACGAGATTTGTGATGCGCATTCTTCAAAAGCAGACATAAATGATTGGCAGAACGCGCGCTTCCGCCGTCTGGCGGCAGCCGCGCACCCCTGATAAAGCACGGCAAGAGGGCGGAATGGGCATCAACGAGAGCGAGATCAATCTCGACCAGAAATACACCGCAAGCTCCGGCCACATCTTCCTGACCGGCATCCAGGCGCTGGTGCGGCTGCCGATGGCCCAGATCCGGCGCGACCGCGCCGCCGGCCTCAACACCGCCGGCTTCATCTCCGGCTATCGCGGCTCGCCGCTCGGCGGCTACGACCAGCAGCTGTTCTCCGCGCGCAAGCATCTCGAGCAGTACAACATCAAGTTCCAGCCCGGGGTGAACGAGGACCTGGCAGCGACCGCCGTGTGGGGCTCGCAGCAGCTTCATTTGTCGCCCGGCGGCAAGTATGACGGCGTGGTCGGCATCTGGTACGGCAAGGGCCCCGGCGTCGACCGCTGTGGTGACGTGTTCCGCCACGGCAATGCCGCGGGCTCCGCCAAGAACGGCGGCGTGCTCTGTCTCGCCGGCGACGACCACGGCGCCAAGTCCTCTACCGTGCCGCACCAGTCCGACCACGCCTTCATGTCGGCGCTGATGCCCTACCTCTATCCCTCGTCGATCCACGAGATGATCGAGATGGGGCTGCTTGGGATTGCGATGTCGCGCTATTCCGGCTGCTGGGTCGGCATGAAGGTGATCACCGAGACGGTGGAGACCACCGCCGAGATCAACCTCAACGACGAGATGACGCCGTTCGTCATCCCCACGGATTTCGAGCTGCCGCCGGGCGGCCTCAATCTGCGCTGGCCCGACGACCGCTTCGACCAGGACCGCCGGCTGCAGGACTACAAGGGCTTTGCCGCGATCGCCTTCGCCCGTGCCAACAAGGTCAACCGCATCACGATGGACTCGCCGAACGCCCGCTACGGCATCATGGCGTCGGGCAAGAGCTATGAGGACATCCGCCAGGCGCTGCGCGAGCTGGGGATTACCGAGGAGGTCGCCGCCAAGATCGGTCTTCGCCTCTACAAGATCGGCATGCCCTGGCCGCTGGAGCCGGAAGGCGTGCGGCAGTTCGCGGTCGGCCTCGAGGAGATCTTCATCATCGAGGAGCGCCGCGAGATCGTCGAGAACCAGGTCAAGCAGGAGCTGTTCAACTGGCGCGACGACGTCCGCCCGCGCATCGTCGGCAAGATGGACGACCACGACAAGCGCTTCCTTCCCTTTGCGACCGAGCTCTCGGTCGCCTCGCTCGCGACCTCGCTGACGGAGCGTCTGCTGCGCCTCGATCTCAATCCCGAGATCAAGGCGATGCTGCGCGCCAAGGCCGACTGGTTCAATGGCCGCGACGCCTCGCAGATGCAGCTGGTCTCGCCGGTGGCGCGCACGCCGTATTTCTGCTCCGGCTGTCCGCACAACACCTCGACGAAAGTGCCCGAGGGCAGCCGCGCGCTCGCCGGCATCGGCTGCCACTTCATGTCGCTGTGGATGAACCGCAACACCGAGACCTTCACGCATATGGGCGGCGAGGGCGTGCCGTGGGTCGGCATCGCGCCGTTCACCAATGAGGAGCACATCTTCGCCAATCTCGGCGACGGGACCTATTTCCACTCCGGCAGCCTCGCGATCCGCCAGGCGGTCGCCTCCAAGGCCAACATCACCTACAAGATTCTCTATAACGACGCCGTCGCGATGACCGGCGGCCAGCGCCATGACGGCGATCTGTCGCCGCAGCAGATCACCTTCCAGCTGCATTCGGAAGGCATCCGCGAGATCTACCTGGTCTCGGAGAATCCAGACTCGTACCCGAGTGACAGCATCGCGCCCGGCGTCAAGCTGGCGCATCGCGACGAGCTCGACAACGTCATGAAGACGCTGCGCCAGACCAAGGGCGCCTCGGCCATCGTGTTCGTGCAGACCTGCGCCGCCGAGAAGCGCCGCCGCCGCAAGCGCGGCACGATGGAGGATCCGCAGCGCCGCGTCTTCATCAACCCGGCCGTCTGCGAAGGCTGCGGCGACTGCTCGGTGCAGTCGAACTGCATCTCGGTCGAGCCGCTGGAGACCGAACTCGGCCGCAAGCGCGTCATCAACCAGTCGTCCTGCAACAAGGACTATTCCTGCGTGAAGGGCTTTTGCCCGTCCTTTGTGACCATCGACGGCGGCAAGCCGCGCAGTCGTGCGCCCGCTGAGCTCGGCGACATCGGCGTGATGCCGGAGCCCCTGACCAAGCCGTCGCTGGAGCGGCCCTACAATGTCGCCGTCGGCGGCGTCGGCGGCACCGGTGTGCTGACCATCGGCGCGCTGCTCGGCATGGCCGCCCATATCGAGGGCAAGGCCTCGATGATCCTCGACATGTCGGGCCTCGCGCAAAAGGGCGGCGCGGTGCTCAGCCACGTCCGCCTGTCGGAGAACACCGCCGACGTGACCTGTTCGCGCATCGTCACCGGCACCGCCGATCTCGTCATCGCCGCCGACGAGGTGGTGGCGGGTGCCAAGGAGACGATCACGCTGTGCGATGCCGAGCGCACCCATGGCGTCATCAACAGCCATCTGATCCCGACCGCCGATTTCGTCCTCAACCGCGATTTCAACTTCCAGAACCGCAAGGTGACGAGCCTGCTGGAAACGGCGCTGCGCAAGGACTCGACGTTCTTCGACTTCACCAAGCCGGCAGAGGCACTGCTCGGCGACTCCATCGCCACCAACATGATGATGATGGGCTATGCCTATCAGAAGGGCCTGCTGCCGCTCTCGGCCGAGGCCATCGAGAAGGCGATCGCGATCAACGGCGTCGCGGTCAAGATGAACACCGAGGCATTCCGGCTCGGCCGCCTCGTGGTGGTCAACCCCGAGCGTGTCGCCGGCATGATGACCGGACAGGACGAGACGGTGCCGCCGAAATCGCTCGACGCGATGACGCTGGACGAGATCATCGCCCATCGCATGACCTATCTCGCGGCCTACCAGAACGCCCGGCTCGCCAAGCGCTACCGCAAGCTGGTCGACCAGGTGCGCGAGGCCGCCGACAAGGGCGGCTACGGCGAGGCACTGCCGCGCGCCGTTGCGATCAACTACGCCAAGCTGCTCGCCTACAAAGACGAGTACGAGGTGGCGCGGTTGTTCTCCGACGGCACCTTCGAGAAGCAGCTCTACGACGCCTTCGAAGGCGATTACAAGATCTCCTTCAACCTGGCGCCGCCGATCTTCAATTCCGGCCTCGATCCCCAGGGCCGGCCGAAGAAGAAGAGCTATGGCCCGGGCATGATGAAGATGTTCCGGCTGCTGGCGAGGCTGAAGGGCCTGCGCGGCACGCCGCTCGACATCTTCGGCTATTCCGCCGAGCGCAAGATGGAGCGCGACCTGATCGCCGGCTACGAAAAGGACGTCGCGACGGTGCTCAGCCTCTTGTCGCCCGCCAATGCCGACATCGCCGTCGAATTCCTGTCGCTGCCCGACAAGATCCGCGGCTACGGCCCGGTGAAGGACAAGGCCGTGCAGGACGCCAAGGCGCGCTACGCGCAACTGGCGGCCGACCTCGCCAACCCGCCGTCGGCGCCACGCCAGATGGCGGCGGAGTAGGGCCGTAGGGTAGGCAAAGCGCCGCCCCTGGCGGCGCGTGCCCACCGTCTCACCGCAAGCTCGGAACCCTACGGTTTCAACGTCATTGCGAACAGCGCAGCGACGAAGCAATCCAGAGTCCTACGGGCCGTCCTGGATTGCTTCGCTTCGCTCGCAATGACGCGGAGAGAGCCGTAGCCCGCATGAGCGAAGCGATATGCGGGACGGCTGTCCCGGGTGTCGCTGCGCTCACCCGGGTGACAGGCCTCGTTCAAATTCTGATTTACAGATTTATATTGACGAATATCGGAAATCATGCTTTATTGCCGCCATCCCGCCTCACTCGGAAGGGGCGTTGCGCGCGATCGTCACGACACGCGGGGCGGGGAGCGATGGCCGCGATGGAGCCGCAGCGTGTCCTTGAGGGATGCGCGGACGAACGGTTCGGCGCGGACGTGAAGTCGCAGCGTGCTGGCACCCCGACGCTGGTGTCACGTTCGTGACGGCGCTGACGCGCCGCGCGGATCATGGTGGCCAACAAGCCCGGCGCACCAGGCAGACTGCGTATAAGCGTTAAGACCATCGCGCAGGGAAGGCCGGGTGTTCTCGGCTGCACCTGTGGTACCTGCCGCCTGCATTTTTTTCGCAGGCGGGCCGCAGGCGTCAGCCGACGCCTGGCCTTCCCTGCGCCCTCCGATTCGACGAGGGCGAACAAGATCAGCATGACCCGGGCAGTGATGTCGCGGGAGTGCTGGGTCACGTGTAGTTCGATATGTGCTCGCTCGCGCCACACGATCGCTGTCGTCCCGGGCTTGACCCGGGACCCATAATCACAGACGGGCGTGAGAGTGCACGCTGGTTGACCATCGAGTCTAACAATATCCGCCGGTGGCTATGGGTCCCGGGTCAAGCCCGGGACGACGGCGGAGTCAGAGGCGCGATCGCGCGCCATCTCCACCCTGCGGAATATTTTCCGCCTTTGCCAAGACGCTTGCCAAGACTCCTGCGAGGGTCCAGAAAATCTCCAACCATCGGGCAGGACACGACAGGAAGCGGAGACGGAATTGACCATCAAGGGCAAGGCCTACATTGCCGGGATCTATGAGCATCCGACCCGGCACGCACCGGACAAATCGACCGCACAACTGCATGCCGAGGTCGCCAAGGGGGCGCTGGAGGATGCCGGGTTGAGCGCGAAAGATGTCGACGGCTATTTCTGCGCCGGCGATGCGCCGGGCGGCGCGTGGCCGATGGTCGACTATCTCGGCTTGAAGGTGCGGCACATCGATTCCACCGAGACCGGCGGCTGCTCCTATCTGATCCACGTCGGCCACGCCGCTGAGGCGATTGCCGCCGGCAAATGCTCGATCGCGCTGATCACGCTGGCCGGCAAGCCGCGCACCGGCCCGATGCCGCCGCGCGCCGCCGGCGCGGAAGCCGACTTCGAGATGGCCTATGGCGCCACCACGCACAATGCCTACGGCATGTGCGCCATGCGCCACATGCACGACTATGGCACCACGTCGGAGCAGCTCGCCTGGATCAAGGTCGCGGCCTCGCATCACGCGCAGTACAATCCGCATGCGATGCTGAAGGAGGTCGTGACGGTCGAGGACGTGATCAACTCGCCGATGATCTCCGATCCGTTGCACCGCATGGATTGCTGCGTCGTTACCGACGGCGGCGGTGCGCTGATCGTGACCACGCCGGAGATCGCCAAGAGCCTGAAGAAGCCGCTGGTGCGGCTGATCGGCCATGGCGAGGCGATGAGGGGGCCGCGCGGCGGCAAGGACCTCGATCTCACTTATTCCGCCGGTGTGTGGTCCGGCCCGCGCGCCTTCGAGGAGGCGGGCGTGACCCCGAATGATATCAAATACGCCTCGATCTATGACAGCTTCACCATCACGGTGCTGATGCAGCTCGAGGACCTCGGCTTTTGCAAGAAGGGCGAGGGCGGCAAGTTCGTCGCCGACGGCAACCTCATCTCCGGCGTCGGCAAGCTGCCGTTCAACACCGATGGCGGCGGCCTGTGCAGCAACCATCCGGTCAACCGCGGCGGCATGACCAAGGTGATCGAGGCCGTGCGCCAGCTGCGCGGCGAAGCTCATCCGAAGGTCCAGGTGCCGAATTGCGACCTCGCCATCGCCCATGGCACCGGCGGCCTGCTCGGCGTGCGCCACGCCGCCTCGACCTGCATTCTGGAGCGCGTCTGATGTCCGAAGCCAAGAAACTTCCGGCCCCCGTCACCAATCCCGAGACCAAGGCGTTCTGGGATGCCGCCGCCGAGGGCAAATTCATGATCAAGCGCTGCACGGCATGCGGCGAGGCGCATTATTTCCCGCGCTCGATCTGCCCGTTCTGCTTCTCCGACCAGACGGTGTGGGAGCAGAGCGCGGGCGAGGGCGAGATCTACACGTTCTCGATCATGCGCAAGTCGCCGACCGGGCCCTATGCGATCGGCTACGTGACCTTGAAGGAGGGGCCGTCGCTGCAGACCAATTTCGTCGATTGCGATTTCGATGCGTTGAAGATCGGCCAGAAGGTGAGGGTTGTGTTCAAGCCCACCGACGGCGCCCCGCTGCCGTTCTTTACACCGGCGTAGGTGAGTGAGCACGGATGCGGCTCCACGTCATTGGAGCGAAGCGACGAAGCAATCCAGAGTCCTCGCGCAGCCCTGGATTGCTTCGCTCCGCTCGCAATGACGATGGGGCATGCATCTGCGTGCTCCAACAATGGTGTACCCTCTCCCTTTGTGGGAGCGGGTGGCGAGATCGAGCGAAGCGAGATTGAGCCGGGTGAGGGGTCTCTCTCCGCGCAGACAGTGCGGCTGTGGAGACAACCCCTCACCCGAGTGAGGTCGGAATTGATAGTTGCGCTGCCCTCTCCCACAAGGGGAGAGGGCGCAGCAATGGGCATCGGAAGACGTGCGTAGGGTGGGCTAAGGCGCGGAGCGCCGTGCCCACCGATATACAACAAGAAAGGCGGTGGGCACGCTTCGCTTTGCCCACCCTACAAGAGAACGAAGTTCGGGGAGGCGACATGCCGATCAACTACGATGAGCTGATGGCGATGAAGGCGATCGGGCAGCCCTATGCCTACGGTGATCGCGAGGTGATGCTGTACGCCTATGGCATCGGCATGGGGGCCGATCCCATGGATGAGAAGGAGCTCGCCTTCGTCAACGAGGCCACCGCCGAGCCGCGGCCGCTGAAGGTGGTGCCGACCTTTGCCTCCGTCGCGGCCTGGGGCGCCGGTCCCGGCGACATGAAGCTCAACCGCGTGCTGGTGGTCGACGGCGAGCGCGACATCACCTTTCACAAGCCGCTGGCGGTGGCCGCGAAGATCACGGCCGACTCCTCCGTGCTCGCGGTGTCCGACAAGGGCAAGGACAAGGGCGCCGTCATCCGCCATCAGACCATCCTGCGCGACGAGGGCGGCGCGCCGCTGACGACGCTGGTCGCCTCACGCTTCGCCCGCGGCGACGGCGGCTTCGGCGGTCCGTCTGGCGGCATTCCCGAGCCGCACCCGGTGCCGACCCGCGCACCGGACCGCAGCGTCGACATCTCGACACGGCCTGACCAGGCGCTGATCTACCGCCTGTGCGGGGACCGCAACCCGCTGCACTCCGATCCCGAGTTTGCCCGTCGCGCCGGTTTCCCACGGCCGATCCTGCACGGCATGTGCACCTACGGCCTCACCTGCCGCGCCGTGCTGCAGACCTATGCCGACTACGACGCCTCGGCGTTCCGCCAGCACGCCGCGCGGTTCTCGTCGCCGGTGTTCCCCGGCGAGACCGTGACGGTCGATCTCTGGAAGGATGGCGATGTGATCTCCTTCGAAGCGCGCGTGAAGTCGCGCAACGTCACGGTGATCAAGAACGGCAAGACAGTGCTGGGATGATCCTCGTGATGTGAGGCACAGCTGTTAGTTATCGTCATGCCCGGGCTTGACCCGGGCATCCATCCTCTTCTGGTGATGGATGGACGGTTCAGGAGATGGATGGCCGGGTCAAGCCCGGCCATGACGGAGAAAGCAAGAACATAAGCGGAGGACGCACCCATGGGACTGCTCGACGGCAAGGTGGCGCTGATCACCGGCGCAGGTGGCGGCCTCGGCGAGGCCTACGCCAAACTGTTCGCGCGCGAGGGCGCGGCGGTGGTGGTCAACGACCTTGGCGGGCCGCGCGACGGCTCCGGCTCCGACCTGTCGATGGCCGAGCAGGTGGTGGCCGCGATCAAGGCCGAGGGCGGCCACGCCGTCGCCAACGCCGCCGACATCTCCACCATGGCCGGCGGGCAGTCTGTGTTCGACGACGCCATCCGGCATTTCGGCCGCGCCGACATCCTGGTCAACAATGCCGGCATCCTGCGCGACCAGACCTTTACCAAGTCGAGCGAAGCGGATTGGGACAAGGTGATCCAGGTGCACCTCAAAGGCACCTTCTGCTGCACCCTGCCGGTGTTCCGCTGGATGCGCGACAATGGCGGCGGCGTCATCGTCAACACCTCATCGACCTCGGGCCTGATCGGCAATTTCGGCCAGTCCAACTACGGCGCCGCCAAGGGCGGTATCTGGGGCCTGTCCAACGTGCTGGCAATCGAGGGCCGCAAGTACAACATCCGGGTGTGGACCTTGGCGCCGGGCGCGCTGACCCGCATGACCGCGGATCTGCCGCGCTATAAGGAGAACCCGGGCGCGGCGCTGACGCCCGAGGGCATTGCGCCGGCCGTGCTCTACATGGTCAGCAGTCTCTCGGGGGATCAGACCGGCAAGGTGCTCGGCGTCTCCGGCCCACGCGGCGTGCGCGAGTTGCGCATGATGGAAATGGACGGATGGAAGCCGCCATCCTCGGCGTGGCGGGCGGAGGACATCGCTGATCATGCAGGGGAGATATTCTTTTCGGAGGACGAGATTCGAAAGTCCGCGCGGCGGTTTTGATGTATGCAGATCGTCATTCCGGGGCGCCCGGAGGGCGAGCCCGGAATCCATAGCCACGATCGGGAGTATGGATTCCGGGCCTGCGTCTAGCGGCGCATCCCGGAATGACGACAGATGAATGGGAGACCGGACGATGAAGCTCACCGCCGCCGCCAAAGGCACCTTTGCGATCGCGCCGACGCCGTTCCATGATGACGGCCGCATCGACGAGGCGTCGATCGACCGTCTGGTCGACTTTTACGGCGAAGCAGGCTGCGACGGCATCACCGTGCTGGGCATCATGGGCGAGGCGCCGAAGCTGGACGCGGCGGAATCCGAGCAGGTTGCGGTGCGCTTTGCCAAGCGCGCCAAGAACCTGCAGATCATCGTCGGTGTCTCCGCGCCGGGCTTCGCGACGATGCGCGCGCTGGCGCGCGCCTCGATGGATGCCGGCGCTGCCGGCGTGATGATCGCGCCGCCGCCGACCCTGCGCACCGATGATCAGATCACGGGCTATTTCAAGCAGGCCCAGGAGGCGATCGGCGAGGACATTCCGTGGGTGCTGCAGGACTATCCGCTGACGCTGAACGTGCAGTTCACGCCGGCGGTGATCCGCAGGATCGTCATGGACAGTCCGTCCTGCGTGATGCTCAAGCATGAGGACTGGCCGGGCCTTGAGAAAATCTCGGCGCTGCGCGGCTTCCAGAAGGACGGCTCGCTGCGGCCGCTGTCGATCCTGTGCGGCAATGGCGGCCTGTTCCTGGACTTCGAGATGGAGCGCGGCGCCGACGGCGCGATGACCGGCTACGCCTTCCCGGAAATGCTGGTCGACGTCGTCAAGCTGTCGCAGGCCGGCAAGCGCGACGCCGCGCACGACCTGTTCGACGCGCATCTGCCGCTGGTCCGCTACGAGCAGCAGCCCGGCGCCGGCCTTGCCGTGCGCAAATACGTGCTGCAGAAGCGCGGCGCGATCGCCTCCAGCGCACAGCGCAAGCCGGGCTCGGCGATCACGGCGGCCGCCAAGGCCGAGGTCGACTATCTGCTGTCGCGTGTCGCCCGCACCGACGCCCGCGCCAATCTGCAACCCCGAGCCACCGCCGCGGAGTGACCATGGCTGACGCTGCCGCCGTCCGTCCCGCCTCGACCGTGCTGCTGCTGCGCGATAGCGCAGCCGCACGTGAGATCGAGGTATTCATGATGGTGCGCCACCATCAGATCGAGTTCAACTCGGGCGCCCTGGTGTTTCCAGGCGGCAGCGTCGACAAGGGTGACCGGGAGGTCGCGGGCAGGCCGGAGCTCTATGCCGGCGACGATGGCCTGGACGCCGAGGCGCTCGGCTTCCGCATCGCCGGCGTGCGCGAGACGTTCGAGGAGAGCGGCATCCTGCTGGCGCGAGCGCGCGGCGCGGACACGCTGATCGAGGCCGCTGCCGCCCGCGAGATCGAGGCTGCACATCGCCTGGCGCTGTGCGAGGGCAAGGTCAGCTTCCTCGAGGTCATCGAGGCGCACGGCCTGGTGCTGGCGCTCGATGCGCTGGTTCCCTACGCGCATTGGATCACGCCCGAGGGCATGCCGAAGCGCTTCGACACCTGGTTCTTCCTGGCGGCGGCGCCGCCGGACCAACTCGGCGCCCATGACGGCCGGGAATCGACCGACTCCGTTTGGGTCTCGCCGCGCGAGGCGCTGGCCGGCGGCGAGGACGGCCGGTTCAAGCTGCCGTTCCCGACGACCCGCAACTTGATCCGTCTGGGCAAACAGCCGGCGGTGGCGGGGGCGTTGGCGGCGGCGCGCGACATGGAGATCGTCACCGTCATGCCGGTCATGACCAGGACCGCCGAGGGCGGTCGCCAGCTGCGCATCCCCCGCGAGGCCGGCTATGATGGGGAGGTTTTCGAGTTCGGTGCGGCCGGTTAACCGCACAGGCTATTTTTCGTCCGGCGGTTGATGCGCGGACGGGATTGTTCCCTATCTGTTCATTCAGCCGCGCGGCGGCTCGTATATAGTGCGGTTCCGACCATCGGATCCCATGAGTAGATTACCGGACCTCGACACGGCCTGCAGCAGCCTCCGATCGATGACGATCGGGCGGATGATCTTTGGCAGCTTTTTGCTGCTGCTCGCCGTGATCACCGCGACCAGCATGGCGAGCGTGATCGCCATCCGTCACATCGATTCGACCTTTGCCGAGTTGCAGCGGCTGCAGGGCGTCGGCGATCTCGCCGAGGAGATCGACCAGCGCATGAACGAGCTGCGGCTCGCGGCGCGTGATTTCGTCACCGATCCCGGTTCGCGTTCCGATCGGGCCATGGAGGCGGCGACCGAGCTCAGCGCGCTACTGAAGAAGACGCGCCTGCAGCTCGCGCCGGAGCAGCAGGCGACCATCGATGGCGTCGCCCAGCGGCTCGCCAATTACCGCGAGGGCATCGACCGGATCAGTGCGCTGATCGCCCGGCGTGCCGACCTGCTGTCGGGTTTGCCGGCGGCGCGCGAGGGCTTCGAGGACGCCATCGCCGGCTTGACCGATCGGGGCACGGCGCGGGCCTTGTTCCAGGTGCAGAACCAGGTCGGCGCGGCGCTGCTGGCGCGTGACCCGGCCGGCGCCGAGCAGGCCGCCCGCAGCATGCGCGCGATGCCGATCGAGGACGGCGCGCTTCGTGCGGCCGCCGACCGCTATGCCGAGGCGATCATCGCCATCGCCGGCACCGAGGACGAGATCGCGCGGCTCGACAAGGAGGTGCTGGGCATCGAGGGGCGGCTGATCGGCCGGGTCACCGAGTTGCTGCGCGCCTTGAGTGCGAGCCAGGGCAAGGTGCTGTCGCGCGACTTCGCCCGTACCCTGGCGGAGACGAAATGGCAGAGCATCATCTTCGGCACGGCGGGCGTTCTGATCGGCATCTTCGCTGCGTCTTTCGTGGTCCGGCGCACCGTGCGGCCGCTGGCCTCGATCGCACGCTCGATCAGGGCGCTGGCGGCAGGCGAAAAGGCGGCGTCGATCCCCCAGACCGACGTTCAGAACGAGATCGGCGACATCGCGCGGGCGGCCGAGGTCTTCCGGCAGACTTTGCAGGACGCCGACGCGGCGCGCGAGGCGGCGGTCCGCGCGCTGGCCGAGCAGCGGCTGGCCGAGGAGAGCTATCGCAAGCTGTTCGAAGCCTCGATCGACGGCATCTATGTGACCACACCGAGCGGTCTTGTGCTCAATG
Organism: Bradyrhizobium sp. HKCCYLRH3061; assembly: GCF_051168015.1. Lineage (NCBI taxonomy): Bacteria > Pseudomonadati > Pseudomonadota > Alphaproteobacteria > Hyphomicrobiales > Nitrobacteraceae > Bradyrhizobium > Bradyrhizobium sp. HKCCYLRH3061. The sequence continues at coordinate 182,787 of NZ_JBNPUE010000002.1, read as the reverse complement.
CCAATCCGGCGCTCGCGCGCATCATGGGCTACGAATCCGCGAGCGAGCTGATCCAGAGCGTCAACGACATCGCGGATACGATCTATGTCCATCCCCTGGCGCGCGAACGCTATCAGCGGCTGATGCGGCGCGACGGCATGGTGCGCGAGTTCGAATACCAGGTGCGCCGGCGCACCGGTGAGGTCCGCTGGCTTTCCGACAGCGCCACGGTGGTGCGGGACGAGAGCGGCGAGGTGGTTCGCTACGAAGGCGTGGTCCGCGACATCACGGATCAGAAGCGCGCCGAGGACGCGATCGCGGAAGGCCGGCGATTGCTGCAGCAGGTCATCGACACGGTGCCGGCGGTGATCAACGTCAAGGATCGCGAGCTGCGCTATGTCCTGATGAACCGCTATATGGCCGGCATCTTCAACGTCGAGCCCGAGGATGCGCTCGGTCGTACCACGGGCGAGCTGATGTCGCGCTACGGCGCGAACAAGACCGACTCGAACGACAAGCGCGTGCTGGCGACGAAGGCGGGCCTCGGGTTCTACGAGGAGGAATACCTCGATTCATGCAACGTCATGCGGCAATGGCTGGTCAACAAGCTACCGCTTCTCGATGCCGACGGCGAGGTCGACAAGATCGTCACGGTGGCGCTCGACATCGGCGAGCGCAAGAAGAGCGAACTGGAGATGCGCAAGGCCAAGGAGGCCGCCGAGACCGCGCTCCGGAACCTGCGCGAGACCCAGGCCTCGCTGATCGAAGCCGAGAAGCTCGCGGCGCTCGGGCGCATGGTCGCCGGTGTTGCTCACGAGGTCAACAATCCCGTCGGCATCAGCCTGACGGTCGCTTCCGCGCTCGAGCGCAAGACCGAGCGCTTCAGCGAGGCGGTCACGCGGGGCGAGCTGCGGCGGTCGAGTCTCACTGAGTTCATCGAGATGAGCCGCAGCGCCGCGGGACAGCTCGTCGCCAATCTCAATCGCGCGGCCGAGCTGATCCAGTCGTTCAAGCAGGTGGCGGCGGACCGCAACTACTCCGATCAACGCAGCTTCGATCTCGCCGATCTCACCGAGCAGGTGGTGATGAGTCTTCGCCCGGGCGTGCGCAGACAGAACCTGACGGTGAATGTGGATTGCCAGCCCGACCTGGTGATGAACAGCTACCCCGGGCCGTACGGGCAGGTCCTGACCAATCTGTTCCTCAATGCGGTCGCGCACGCGTTTCCGGACGGCAGGAGCGGCGTGATCGAAATCAGGGCCCGGGAGTCCGGCCGCGACAATGTCGAGATCATCTTTTCCGACAATGGCTGCGGCATGTCGCTCGACGTTCGCCGCCGCGCCTTCGATCCTTTTTTCACGACGCGCCGCGACCAGGGCGGCACCGGGCTCGGCCTGCACATCGTCTACAGCATCGTGACCAGCCGGCTCGGCGGCCGGCTCGATCTCGACTCCGAGCCGGGCGCCGGCACGCGCGTCCAGATCATTCTGCCGCGGGTCGCGCCGCTGGAGCAGGCGGCCGAATAGGGCGGTCTGCGTAAAACCCCGGATTGACTCTCACGAAGCCGAGATCGAAACGAAATCTGGCCCGGTTGATGCATTTCTATCCGTGCACCCTGGGGTGGTGCAGGAGCCAGATGGACCAGATGGAAATGAGCAGATGGATTGTTTGCCGCGGCCGTGAGCCGCATCGAGCTGATCGCTCCGACATCAGCAGCACGGTCTCGAGGCCGCAGGCGGCCGCGCGATGGAAGCCACCTATCCAGGTCGGCCGTGCGGCGCTGCTGATCGCACTCGCTGCGCCACCGTCACTGGCGCGCGATCGCGGCCAGTACGCGAACTCGTCGCCGGAGATGAAGGCATGGTTCGACGGCCTGCGCAGCGGCAAGGGCCCGTGCTGTTCGGACGCCGATGGCAGCGCCGTCAGCGATGTCGACTGGGAGAGCAGGGGCGGTCACTACCGCGTCCGCATCGAGGGTGAATGGCTCGACGTTCCCGACGACGCTGTCATCACGGAGCCCAACCGGGTCGGCCGCACGATGGTGTGGCCGATGCGCGGCTATCAGGGCCTCCAGATCCGCTGCTTCATGCCGGGTAGCATGTCGTAGCCGGGCGGGGGGCGCTCAGGTGTATTTCTTGTCGCGCTCCAGCAGCTCGATGGAAATGCCCTCCGGCCCGCGGATGAAGCAGATGCGAACACCGGGGCGGATCGTGGTCGGCTCGGTCGTGAAGGTGATGCCCTTGGCCTTGAGCTCGGCGGCCGCGGCGTCAATGTCCTTCACGGTGAGGCCGAAATGATCGAGGCCCTGGTGCGGCGTCACAGGCGGCGCGTTGACGCCGTCGTTCGGCTCGACCTTGGCGATGAACACGCTGGCGCCGCCGAGCCTGACGTCGATGCGGCCGGGATTGCGGATGATCTCGCCGCCGAGAATGTCGTGAAGCCAGGTAGCGGTGGCTTCCGGGTCCGGGCTGCGGAGATGGATGTGGTCCCACGTGACATTCAACATCGTCGAGATCTTTCGAAGGAGTGAACCGCCTGCGGCGCGGCGGCGTTTCTTGAGGTGCCGGCAACGGGTCGGATGTTTACCGGCCCGTCACCGGCCGCGCCAGCCCGGCATACCGACCGGTATCCGGGCCTGCCCTCCAATTGTCGGCTTTGCATGCAACCCTATCGATGTTTGCCGATTGAAGCTTCCAGATGCCCCCGCCGGGCAGCCGATGGTGCAGACATGAGCGCGGGTCTCTCTCGTTTGCTGGGGCGCAAGCCCGATGCCACGGCGTCGCTGGCCATGCGCCGAAGCGACGGAGCGTCCATCCCTTTGGGAGCCGCGGTGTCGGGGTTGGCGATCCTCGCGCTGATCATGTTCAGCGTCGTCGGGTGGCTGATCATGTCGGTCGAAGAGGAGGAGGTGGCCGACTCCAGCCTCACGCGGGTCGGATCGGCCTCCCCGAGCAGCGGCTATGAAGGAGATGAAGACGGGACGGAGACGTCGCGTGGGCTCTCATTCGTGGTGCCCAGCCCGGCGGCCAAGTCCAGCGCGCACCCCGATTCGTCCCCGGTGGTCGGCTCCGGCCGGACCGTCATGGACGCCAATGCCAGCCTGTCGCCGACGATACCGCCTGCTTCATCCCCTGCGCTCGACCCGGCCGCTCTGTCCAGCCTGCGGATCAGTTCCCAGTCCTGGCGGCGCGGCGGTCTTGGGTCGAGGGCGCTGGTGACCTTCACGGTACGGAATGCCAACAGTTTCGCAATCAAGGACGTCGAAATCAGCTGCGCCTTCAGCCGGCGGGACGGTAGCCATGTCAGCGACCGCCGACGGATCGTGCCCGGCCAAGTCGGGCCGCGCAGCCGGAAGACCTTCGCGGCGGTCCATGTCGGATTCGTCAACGTTAACGTCAGCGCGGCCAAATGCGCGCTGGTTGCAGCGACGAAAATCTAATTATGTCGCGCTAGTCTCCCACGGCTTTTGAACCCGAGCGTTCGACGCGGGAACATACTGTCATGATCCTCCGTTAGGTGGATGTCGGCGCAGGTGCCGACGGAGCGGTAAATTATGCCCATTCTGCGTTACTTTCTTTTCGTCGGTGGAACTCTGCTGGCGCTGCTGGTCCTGGCGGATGCCGTGCTTCCCAGCGTACCATTGCCTGCAAGCCTGTCGTCTGCGTCGGACCTTCCCCCGGTGCGCATTCAGTCCACCAGAAAGTGGCCGGAGCGGATCGTGATGGACACCTCGATCGCCACGCCGGCTCCGGTGAAGCTCGCGAAGGCGGAGCAGCCTGCGGCAGAAGTGGCCAAGCCCAGTGCCCGCGACGCCTTCGCGCAGATGAGCGCCGTCGAGACCAACCCGCAGGTTGCGGCCGTGAAGTCCGCCGAGAAGCCTCGCGCGACGCGGATTGCCGACACAGGCAAGCCGGCTGCAGAGGCGAAGAAGCGAAGGACCGCAAAAGCTCATCCGGGCAGACCGATGATTCTGGTCGCGCAGCAGCCGCATGTCGGCTCTCTCGATTGGACTTGGTAGTATCGATCGCCCGCGGTCCCTGGTCGATCCAAGCGGTCCCGCTGCAATCGCGCCCCGGGGCTCGCGCGGGGTGCTGCGCCGGTTTTCACGCCGCTACGCTGCCTTGATCTTGCGCAAAGTGCGCTCCTTCCGGAACGCCTAGCGTCTCTGCACGGGACCTGGGGGCGTTTGCCCGGGGACCCAGGAGACGCTGAATGACGACTACCACGCCCACCCTCTCGATCTCGCCGGAGAAGGTCGCCTTCGTCGTGACCAAGATCCACCAGCACGAAATGGAAGCGGCCGAACCCGAATTGCTGGCAGATCTGGCAGATGACGACACGGCGCCCGGTACCGGTGGGCGAGGCCTGAAAACGGACCGGTCGGAGCTCGTCAGCTTCATCCGGGGCCTCAATGTCGACGAACAGATCGATCTGGTCACGCTGATGTGGCTGGGCCGGGGCGACGGCTCGCTGGACAATTGGGATGAGCTTCGTGCGCAGGCCGCTCAGGCGCACAACAATCGCACGGCGACGTATCTGATCGAAACGCCGATGCTCGGCGACTATCTGGAGGAGGCTCTCTCGGAGTTCGGCCTTTCCTTGGAAGATTTCGAAGAAGGCATATAGCTGCGGCGGCTTCTCCCGATGAGCTCGCCGGCACATTCTTCGCTGTAATTCGGATGATGGAGTAATCTCATGGACAAGATGAAGGTCGGAACCGGTGATTGGATCGTCGTGTGCGACGGGCGCAAGGCGCTGATCCTCGAGAACGTCGGTGACAGCATGTTTCCGAACCTGCACACCAAAGAGGTCCGTGAACAGGAGAACGACCGCACGAGCGCTCAGGGCACGGACGCTCCCGGCTCGGTCCAGCCGTCATTTGGCAATGCTCGGAGTTCAGTGGATCAGACGGATTGGCATGATCAGGCTGAGCGCATCTTTCTCAAGCAGCTTGCCGATCGCCTGCATCATGCTGTCATTTCAGGCGAAACCAAAGCCGTCACGATGGTGGCGTCGCCGCGCGCGCTCGGGATCATCCGCGCCGACTATTCCGACGCGGTACGAAAGGCGCTGCATGGCGAGGTCCACAAGGATCTGGTCAAGCTTCCGGTCTACGAAATCGAGAAGCAACTGCTTGCCTGAGCCAGGCTGTCTCATGCCAATGAGTGTCCGGAGACCCCGTTCGCGGTCTCGGTGATCGCGACGGGATCAATGTGTGCTTTCATGCGACGGTGTCGATTCCGGCGCCGCAGGCACGAGGCTTGCGCCCACATGCGCAGCTCCTTTTTCGACGATCTCGTAGCCGCAATCGTCCAGCCAGGCGATCAGGCGATCGGCCATGGCGTAATCCCAGGTCGGGTAGGAGCGTGCGATGACCTGGCGTGGCGTGAGCTTGCGAGACATTGGTGATCCTTCCCTGATCTCATGGTGCTCGATGAAACGTCGAGCGTTGGTCTTGTCATCCTGAACCCCAGGACGGGATGCACAGTTCCTGCGGCGCCCGAGCGCTGCCGCTCAAGGAGCGCTGATCGTTCACCGCGCCCCGGCGAAAGGCGCTCAATTCATCAAGCGCCGATCACGTGTGGCCGCGCGTCATCGGTCACGAGAGCCGCGGTGCGCTCCGGCTTCTTCTCCACGATCTCGTAACCACAATGATCGAGCCATGCGATCAACCGGTCCGCCATGGCATAGTCCCAACTGGGATAGGATCTGGCAATGACTTCGCGGACTGAAAGCTTTCGTGTCATGATGTCGATCTGTCGCTCCCTGCATTCGCCACGGGCCCGTCCGGCATACATCCGGACGATCCAAGGCTGGCCGGCAGTTCGTGCCGCCGGTTCTTGATGTTGTTTGGCTCGTCCCGCTTCTAAGCGCGCGCCCCAGCGCCTCACCACGATCAAACTGGCGTGGAGAGGTGACTTTTCCGCTTCCGGCTCGCCCAGGCTGCGCAATCATCGCCCAACATGGTGAAAACCTTCTCGCTACGATGGTTTCCCATTCCCGTGCACGGATATGGCGCAGTCGTGCGCGTAGTGGGGCTGGAGTGTGGTGGCGGCGCGGTGTTTCGTCACAGGCTGGCGGCGACGATCTCCGACGAAAGCAGCTCGAGCAGGCTGCGACAAACTGAGGAACGGTTTTGCACGTTCATGGTTTCAGCTGGGGCGCAGTCGCATGGGCTCGTCGTCTCAGAGGCAACGGAGCGAAGCGATGAGGCTGATGTTCTCGGTCGTGCTACTGACCGGCCTTGCGGCAGGGGCCGGCCGGATGGACGCCAATGAGTCCTGCGGCCCAGGGTGCCACGTCGCGCCGAATGGCGGCTGCGTCGTGAATGGCTGGGAGGTGGGAGCGCCGGTGTGGAACGAATGCCCCGCGGGCGCTCGGCCAAGACCGCCGTGCGGAACCGCGTTCAAATGGAGCAGACAGGCGAAGGCCTGTGTCAGCAGGTGAATATACGAGGGCTGATCACCGGCGCGAGAACGTGGGTCGGACCGCCGGCTGTCGCGAGCCGTGCCTTGTATCAGGAGCAAGACGAAGCTCCGGCGCTCAGACCGGCCTCGCATGGATCACGTCGCGTGGTGCGCTGGTGCGGAAGGCTCTCCGTAACCATGCCCGCGACGGTGCCTCGATGAGCATGTAGGTGATCCAGGCCATCGCCGTCGCAATCGCAACGAACAGACCGAGCCGCAGTGCGAGCTCAAGAGCGCCAGGAGCATCTGACTTTCCGATCATCGCAAGCCGAATGAGAAAGGGATGCAGCAGATAGATCGAATAGCTGCATTCGCCACCAATGATCAGGGCTCTGGACGACAGCCAGGGGGCATGGCCGTATCGACTGGCGGCGACGAAGACGATCGAAAATCCCGAGATCTCGATGAGACGTACGGCAAGTTCGATCGCGAATGACCAGCCGGGCAGACGAGGCTGCAGAAACAGCAGCACAGGCGCACAGATGAGGCTCACCAGCGAAAGCCAGAACAGGAGCCTCACGCAGCGCCGCTCCCCGTCACCGACGCTGGCATCGGCGCGGTTCCCGTAGATCATGGCGGCAAGGCAGCCGGCCAGGAACTGAGCGATGTGAAGATAGGGAGAGTAGTAGGTGAGCCACTGCATCCCGTTTTGCGTCAGGCTCGGCGCGACGGCCCGCAGCAACGCATCCCCGAAGGTGAAGGCGGCCGCGATCGTCAGCGCGAACGTCACGATGTTCACCAGCGCGATCCAGATGATCGTTTGCAGCCGGACGACGGCTGCAAACAGCAGGCAGACGAATGGAAACAGCAGGTAGAAGAACAGCTCCACGCTGATGGACCAGAGATGCTGCAGCGATGGCACGACTGCGACCAGCATGGTGCCGTTCTGCACGGGAAACCAGGCTTGCGTCATCGTGAGGATGAAGCCGAGCGACGGGGCCGAAAGACCTCGCGCAATCACGACGTATGCGACGACTGCGAGCGCAATCACGGCGTACATGGGGTAGAGCCGGGCGAAGCGCGCGACGGCAAATTCGCGAAGAGCGCTTCCGAGCGGTTGCGACTGTAAGCGCTCGGCGTAGTTGAGCCACAGGACGAATCCGCTCAGCACGAAGAACATCGTCATTCCGATGCTGCTGACTTGAGCGATGAGCTCCGGCAGCAGGCCTTGCGCCAACGACGGGGCGCCATGGCCGATGGCGACCGTTGCGGCCGCGACGAAGCGTAAGCCGGTCAGCGAGCCGATGAAGCGTTGCTCGTTCACTTTTGGGGATGGTCCTGATGCTTGGGAGGCGCTCCGGCTGTTGTAGAAACAGGAGGGCCTAGAGGCAACCCGACGCACGCCGCCGGAGACGGGATTGCCGCCCGCCGAGCGACGATCAGGCGTCCAGGCCGGAGATGATTCTGCGCCTGATCATTCCGGCGTCTGCCGCTTGCGACGTCCGCCGCGGCGGCATCTCACGTTGCAGTCACGACAACGGATTGAAAAATATGGAAAAATTAACTTTGCCGTCAGCAGCGTCCGACCACCGGTCGAGGCGTTTCCCGGCGCGCGGCATGCGATCGGCGGGAGGGGGAAGGAGCGGGTAACAGGGCTGCTAGAGTTTGAGGACACCCGGGAAGAGCAGCTCTTGCAGCGGATCGGGCCGGTTGCGAAAAGCCGCCTGGACTCCTCGATCCGCGGGACGTGACGGCCAGCGGCATGGTCGCACCTGCGTGAGTTGCGGAGCCCCCGTCCGGACTGGTGCAGGGGCCGGATTGCAAATGGACTCGCAAACCGACCACAGCTAGTTATTTGTTGCCCTCTAGCGGGTCATTTTGCACGACGCTGAGCGCCTGAAGAGAACGGGAGTCGCCTTGCTCGCTGCGCCATCTCAGCTCACCGATCAAACCGTCAACACCCAGCTGACGACGAATTGCAATGCGCAGGTGGCTGCAACGTTCGACACGAATGACAGCACCTGGGTGACCTTCTTTTTCAACGGTACGATCCCATGCTGGAGAGCGCTGGTGTCGATTGGCGAAGTGGAGGTCGAGCTGACCGAGGACATTGCCATTGCAGGCATCGTCCTGCGCAAGGGGCTGACCGTGACCATGCACCCGATGGGTCGCTACTACACGGTCACGATGAACGGAGAGATTATCGATTCCGGAAAGGAGAGCAGCTTTACCGGATTCGTGCTCGGCTCGTTCATCCGGTCCGCAGCGATGAAGCGTGCGATGCAGATGCTCCGGAAACAAGTCGGTCGCTGAGCGGCGCCCCGGCTTCGCCTGAAATGTAAACACCAGAATGTGACCGGGCGTGGGGGGAAGACTGTGATCTGGCCCGATTGACCACCGCGGCGAACCCTGTTACACGCCACAACCTCTGATAGATTTCAACCATTGGTAGCTTAGTCGATTTTCCATTCGTTTCAGCCGCGCCGGCAGTTGCGTACTGCGGGTTTCAATCTGTGTTTTATAAAAAGGAGATAGCGATGGCTCATCATGAAGGTGTTCGTTTTTCGGCTCCCGCCGTTGTCACCACTCCCACAAGCCCCAATACCGAGGTCATGGCGACGCCGACGGGCGATCAAAACAACACGACGCAGCTCGTGTTCGAGTATCAGGGGCGCATTCCGGTCTGGACGCCGGTCGTCTCGCAGGCACAACCTCAGATCGTTTTGGCGGCTGACATCACGATCGGCGCAACGACGTGGCGCAAGGGCATTACGATCCAGTATGCGGCACTGGGATCGACCCAGTACACCGTGACCATCATCTCGGGCGAGATCGTGGACGATCGTGGGCTCTACCTGCTCCAGGGCGTGACGCTCGGCATCTTCCCGATCGGTTTGGACGTCAAGGCAGCGCCACCCGCGACCATGCGGACCGAAGAGTATCCGCGCGCTGCCTTCACGGCGCTGCCGACGGTGAATACGCCGACCAGTCCGAACAGCAACGTGGTGACGACGCCAAGCGGCGACACCAACAACACGACCTACGTTTCGTTCCAGTACCAGGGGCGCATCCCGGTCTGGACGCCGATCGTCTCGCAGTCCCAGATCACGGCGGTTCTCGCCGCGGATATCACGATCGGCGCGACGACGTGGAAGGCGGGCATCACGGTGCAATATGCTGCGCTGGGCTCGGCGCAATATACGGTGACCATCATCAAGGGCGATATCATCGACGATCGCGCTCTCTATTCACTGGCGGGCACCTTGCTCGGCATTTTCCCGATCGGGTGATACGAGCATGGACGCGTCCGCGTCAGCGCAGTTCGAGCAGGTCGACTCCTCTGCGATTTACGAGACCAGGGTTGCCGGCTCGGTTGGCTGGGCCGGCTACCTTCTCGGCACGGGCTCGTCGCTGCCACCGTTCATCAACTACGATGACTCGCTGAAGAAGTACGGTGGCAGCTATATTTTCGCGACGCAGCGGCCCGCCGATCTTGATCGTGATCCCGGCGGGTTCGCCGAGCGTGTGCGGACCTATATCAGCAAGGCGACGCGCAACCGCGCCGTCGTCTGGCTGGCCTCGGCCAATCCGGTCAGGTTTGGCGACTTCGAGAGTTACGGCATCTCCTTCATCAACCTGCCGCCGGTCTACCAGGTCTCGGGCAACCTGAACCTCTGGTTCGCCCGCAACGCCAAATTCTACATTCTCGATCAGACCCGGATCGAGATCGATGGTGGGGCGCTGCGCCTGTCGGGCTCGGCGCTGAGCTCACCTCCGTTCATCGGCTTCTCGGGCAAGGGCGACAACCCGCTCGGCATTCGGCTTGCGCCGACCTCCAACAATCGCATCTACGCCTACGTGCCGTTCGGCGGTGCCAACACCGGTTGCGTCACCTTTGATGGGCTGCTCGATTCGAAGCAGGCGTTCGTCAGCCAGGGCTTGGGGCAGGGCGTCCGCTACGTCATCAACAACAGCGCGGCGTCGTCGCCGCAAGCTGCGCAATATGCCGCCATGACGGTGGCGGCGTTGCCGTCGCAGCTTTCGATCGCAGGCGCCTTCGACCTCGGCGATCCGGCCAACCGCGCGATCGGCCGAGAGCAGCTCGAGCAGGGCTATCTGCGTTCGGGTTTCGCCATCAAGGGGGCGCCGGCGCTGACCAGCGAATTCCGCACGACCGGCGGGCGTGTCGTGCAACTGACGCCGCTCGGGGCTGGCAGCACGGATACGGCGCCGGCGCTCGGGGCAGGGGGCTTCGCCTTTGCGACCAGCGCCGCGAAGACGGCCGCGGTCGAGACAGGCACGACCTATCTGAGCCTGGCCGGCCACTACGCGCTCGGTGCCGATGGCAGCTCGGCGGGGCAGCTTGCGAAGCTGATGGGCGGACTGTTCGGATCGGAAGCGCTGAGCTTCAAGGCGTACGACGTCAGCCTGCCTGCAGCCCAGAACGATCGTCTCAACGCCATTCCCTCGAAGCCGGGCTACGCGCCGGTGTTTCCATTCGAGACGGCGGACCTCAACCGTCCCACGAGCGGTGCCGTCGCGGCGCGCCTGACGGACGAGCATCAGACCTCCTGGGTGACCATCGTCTCCGGAGGCGGCGTCGTCGACTATCTCGCAGAGCCCGAAGGCAGCGCGATCTACGCTGCGGCTGAGGCCGGCGCCGGCGCCGAGGACGTTGCGATCCTGCAATCGGCGCCGCCATTCATGCCGCTTGCCCAGGGCAGCGACAAGACGTTTCCGCTGGTGCCTTATGGAGCTGCTGCGAGCAGCGGCCTCGATGGCGCTACGCTCGTCCAGTTCGAAAGCCAGATCGTGGCCGCGACCCGTAAGTCGCTGATCTCGAGCTATGGCAGCAAGACGTGGTCGGCGCGCGTGCAGGCGGCGCGGGCTCACGCGCTGCGCGGCACGCTGCCGGACGGCCCGAGCACCGATGGGACGACGCCGCAGGGCTTCATCATCGCGGGCGATCCGACGACGGGTGCCTATCTGAAGGTCAGCATGGCGCAGTCGATCGACCGCGACGGCAACACCCTGCCATTCGCGCTATCTGCTCCGACCCAGGCGATGCAGGACGCCTTGCAGACCAACCAGCTCTTTCTCGTCGCCGTCAATCCGGAGCCGTTCGGCACCGGCGCGCAGTTCGCCAACACCGTCAACATCGCGGGCTGGACCATGACCGCGGCGGTCGGCGCCGGCGCGTCGGCGACCGCCTACCGCAACGTTGTCATCATGAAGTTCTGCTCCGGTTCGTTGTTGGAGCGGGTCACGAATGCCAATCGCTGGACGTCGGCGGAGCAGTTCTCGCTGTTGCCCGGCACGCCGCCGGTCACCGCCGCGCTGTCCTACACCGGCCTGTCGCAATGGCTGCAGGACTACATCGCGGAAGCCATCGTGCGTTCGAAGGGAGCGTCCGGCCCATTCTACGAGAATTTCGCGCGCATCGCGCAGGATCCGAACTGGACCGGCGTCATCGTGCTCGCGGCCGATCTCGGCCAGCGCGACATGCCGCCGGAGATTGCGGGGCTTGCCGCCGGCATCGACTTCACCCGCTTCAACGCCCATCATTTCGGCTTCACCGTCAGCCGCGTCACGGTCGATGGCCGGAGCGGCCGGATCACGATGCCCCCGGGCAATTCGAGCCTGTTCGGCCTGATCGACTACGAAGATCCGCGCTATGCAATGAACATCTCCAACGGCGTTGCGCCTGACGTGCCGGTGGCGGTGCAGATGAGCGGTGAGTTCGACTTCACCGTGCTGCAGTTGCAGTCGTTGTTCGAGAACGCCAGGCTGACGCGGTTCGACAGCCACGTCCAGCTCTCGGTCGCGGCGCTGTTCGGCGCGCCGGTCTCGCGGCTGTACTCGCGCCGCACGCCGCAGCCCTTCACGGGAATCGTGCTCAAGGGCAGCTATGTCGACCAGGGCGGCCGCGGCGCCTATGTCTTCGAGCAGAACACGACCAACGTGCTGACCAGCCCGTCGAACGTGCTACCGGCCGTTGCCTTCGACCGCGTGCAGTTCAACACGATTGGCACCCAGGACCAGGGCGCCACGGTGGCCAGCAACTTCCTGGTCTGGGGACAGTTCGATTTCACGGCGCTTGAGAGCACCATCGGAGAGACGCTCGACCTGCTGTCGTTCGGCAGCCCGCCGGACACGCCGGAGGAAGCGCTCGGCGTCGGGCTTGCCTTCTCCGGCCTCGTGATCGGCATGACCTATCCGCAGGCGACGCCCGGAGCCAAGCGGTTCCAGGTCGCGACCGGCAACCTGGCCTGGAATCTCAACGGCTCGAGGATGCGCGACACCAGCCTGTTCCGCGGCTTCGCACTGCAGCTCAAGAGCTTCGTCAACGCGACCGGCGATCAGAAGCCGTCGGATCTCGGCTTCCTGCCGGTGACCTCGCAGCTCAACCTGACCGAGCTGGAGGGACCCTGGTTCGGCGTCGTCTACGACATCACGCTGGGCGGCCCGGGAGCGCTCGCCTCCGGCGTCGGCTTCCAGTCGCAACTGCTTGCGGCATGGTCGCCGGTCACCACCGGCTCGGACGCGCAGCATGCGGTCTTCATCGGCATGAGCCTGCCGGGCGCGGCGCCCGGCGCCAGCCTGTTCAGCATCCAGGGCGTCATCAAGGTTGCGGTCGGCGCGATCTCGATCCTGCGCCAGCCGGTGCCGACCGCATCGGGACGCAAGCTGCCGGAAGACGGGCCGAAGTGGTTCTACTGCCTGCGGATCGACGATATCGCGATCAAGATCTTCGGCATCGCCAAGCTGCCGCCGTCCGCCAATATCCAGTTCTTCCTGTTCGGCGATCCCGACAACACCGGCAGCCTCGGCTGGTATGCCGCCTATGTCGCCGACGACAATCCGGGCTGCGAGCAGTCGCTCGCATTTGCCGCCCGCAAGCCCGAGCTGCAGGAGCCGTCAGCATGACGCGGATCCTGTTCTGGAACATCGAGAACTTCTCGATCAACAAGATCTTTTCCGCCTCGATCAAGCGGCAGCGCGGGCATGGCGGCCTCAACGACATGCAGAGCGCGATCCAGCGCCGCGCGGTGATCAATGCCGTGCTGACGGCCACCCAGCCGGACATCATCGTCATCATCGAGGTAAGCTCCGGCGACAATGCGCCCAACGCGCTGGCGAGCCAGACCGGCGGCATCAATGCGCTCGCCATGGTGCAGTTCGGGCTCAACAACCCGGCCACCATGGTGGCGGGCGGATGGAACGCCGTGCCGCCGCTCTACACCGGGGTGGGCGGGCGCGCCGAAACGGTCGGCATTCTCTATCGCCGCACCAACACGGCGGGCACGCTCAACCGCTACTTCACCGGGCCCAACATCTGGACCGGCGGGCATGGCGGCATGTCGGTGCCGCCGGGCGGCGGCGTCGCCACGCCGTACAACGGCATGCTGGTGCCTCTCGGTGCCGTCAACGTCAACGGAATGCTGGTCCCCCCGGGGCTTGGTGGCGTGCGGCAGATTCCTGCGGCCGCTCAGCACAATGGCGGGCTCAACGAGGACGTCGTGGCCGCGCGCATCGCCTTCACCACCACGCTCGGCGCGCCCGTTGCCTTCGCCGGGTTGCGCGAGCCGTTCATGGCGACGTTCACGGAGGCCGACAATCTCGGCAACGTCCAGCGCGACCTCACCATCTTCGGCATCCATTCGCCGCCGAACAACCCCGCGGCGGCGAACTACATCACCACGATGTCGACGATCAACGACGTCGTCGGCGCCCTGGGTGTGAACGAGACGCGGGTGATCGGCGGCGACTTCAACGTCAATCTGTTCGCCGTCAACGGGACGGCCTCGGGTCTCTACAATCCGCTCACCGGCGGGCCCGGTGCCTACACGCTGCTTCTCAGTCCGACGGCCGTGGGCGTTCCCGTCAATCTGGACCAGTACAAGGGCTATTTCTCCACCCATATTCGCGGCAAGGACAAGACGGCGGCGTCCAAGTTTCTCTGGTCCAACGGCGGCGGGCCGGGACAGAGCTTTTATCCCGGCTACGGCTATGTCGGCTCGAACTTCGTCGCCGCGCCGTTCTACTCGATCGACAACGTCCTGGTCTGGCCGCACAACGGCATGCACAACTATCAGACCACGATCATGAACACGGTGACCGGCACGCCGATGAACGGGGTCATGGCGCCGCCGGACAATCCTCCCCTCGGCACCGTCGCGTTGGCCAACCAGTTCACCGCGGCGCCGATGGGGTGGCCGGGCGCGCCGACGGCGGCGAACTATCCCGGGATCGGCGGCGCCGGAAATCTGACCGGCTGGAGCAATTACGGGCGCGTCCGCAACACCAGCGATCATTTCGGCGTCTTCGCCGACATCTGAAGGGAGCGCCGGCTGATGAGCGCTATCGACAATCTCCGCGCCGCTGTCGAAGCCGCCGCCGGCGAGACCGCCTTCGCGCTCGATGCCGCCTTCCTGACGGCGGGCCTCGCCGATCCCGCCGTGAAGGTCCCCGCCGACTACGACACCTGGCTGAGCCAGGCCTTCTTCCTCAAGACCGCGGCCGATTTCAAGGTCACGGTGGAAAAATCCGACGTCGGCCCCGTGGAAGGGGCGGCGTTCACGGTGCAGTCGGCGACGATCCCGTTCATCGGCGCCACCGCTCCGCTGGCCGCCAAGGCCACGCTCGTGTTCACGGTGGACGGCGACCAACTGATCGTGCAGGCCGAGGCGACGCCGTCGAACTGGACCTGGACCAGCAGCTTCGCCTTCATGGGCGGCTTCCCGTTCAATCAGTTCGGCACGCTGAAGAACGTCAGCTTCGTGTTCTCGACGGCGACCGGCAGCTATCCGTACGTTGACTCCGCGGGGCGTGCCGTGAGCGGCGGCGCGGTGCAGAATTTCGACGCCAAAGTCGCGCTGCCGGACGTCGCCAAGCCGTTCCTGCTGCTGTTTCCGGGGCTCACCGCGCCGACCGGCGACCTGCTGCTGAGCGGCGCCCTCAACATGGGCATCTTCAACGGCGAGACCGTTCTGTTCCCGCCGGGGCAATTGCGGGCGGCGATCCAGGACGGCACATTCAAGCTAGCGTCGCAGTTCACGGTCAAGGATCCGAGCCTGGCCCTGACCATTCCTGTGCCCGATGGCGCTGACGAGGTCGATGGCGTCCTGGTGCTGGCCGATCTCGTCGATCCGGATGCGGGCGACCAGGCGCCGACGCTCGCGATCTCCTCGCAGTTCGACATCGGCGGTACCGGTTCCTATCAGCTCGACGTCGAGATCACGCCCGGCGCGGATGCCAACTATTCGGTGGCGCTCGCCGTGGTCACAGGCGGCGATCCGCTGACGCCGGCGACGGTGATCGAGGTGATGGGCGGCAATGGCGGTTATCTCGCCGCGACTCCCGACGTGCTGCAGCAGTTCCTCGCCTTCGTCGGTCTCAACGGCTTCTCGATCGCCGGCACGCTCGGCAGCTCGCCGACGATCACGGCCGTCTCGATCGAGATCGGCAGCTCAAAGGACACGAGCTGGCAGATCCTGCCGGCGACCGGCGTTCTCGACTTCAAGATCACCAGCTTCTCGCTGCAATGGTCGATGGCGTATCCGTTCGACGGCACCAAGCGACAGCAGACCTATGATTTCACCACCGAGTTCGTGCTGGCACCGAGCGTCTTCAAGGGACCGGACGGCGAGGGCGACGGCGTGTTCACCGTCCAGTTCACGTCAGCCAAGCAGTTCTACGCGTCCTTCGCGGGCACCGCCAAGCTGAGCGACTTCCTGACGGCGCTGTCCAGCGGCGTGGTTGTGCTCGACGTCGAGAATGTCGGGGATTTCGAGCTCGGCGACATCGCGGTCGCGGTCGACTACGGCGCGCAGAGCTTTCAGTTCGATGCCGGCTTCAGCCTGACCCTCAATCTGCTCAAGATCAACAACCAGCCGATCCTTGCCGTGCGAGAAGGGACCGTCTCGATCGCGGCGCAGACTCCGACGCAGACGCCGGACGGCGGCAATGCGACGACGCTGTTGCGGGCGGCGCCGCTACCGATGCTGCGGAGCTCGCGCGGGGGCGCGCTGCAGACGGCCTCGCAGACGCAGTGGAAGTCGAGCGTCGGCGGATTCCTCGATGTCGGCCCGTTGCACACCAAGGTCAGCGTGACCTATGACGGGTTCGAAACGCCGAAGCGGTGGGATCTCGCCGCCTCGCTGGAGGAGTCGCTCGAGGTCTCGGACATCATCAACCAGTTCTTTTCGCCCGGCAGCGCCTACGGTTTCCCGAGCTTCCTGCCCGGCAACCTCACGATCTCCGAATTCGCGATCACCGCGACCATTCCGGCGGAGCAGGGCGAGCTGGAGACGAGCTACGACATCACCGTCGGCTTCGAGTGGACATTCGCGTTCGGCGATCAGACCGTCGGCATCGATCCGGCACGGCTCGGCGTCAGTTATGACGGCAACAAGCCGGCCCAGCAGCAGTTCTCCGGCTTCGCGCAAGGCACCTGGGTCTACTCGGCGATCAATCTCAAGCTCACCATGGGCTATGAGTTCAAGACGACCGAGGCGGGCTCGAACAACATCCTGTTCGTCGAGTGGGAAGGTTTCCGAGCCGCCTGGGAGAGCGACAAGGAACTGGTCACGTTCAGCCTCAAGGGCTGGAGCATCGGCTCGCTAATCCAGGCGCTGGTGCGCACGCTCGGAAATCCGTACTTCACCCTCGACTCGCCGTGGGATCTCCTCAACCAGATCTCGCTCGATGCGCTACGCGTCAACGTCTCGCTCAAGAACGGCGAGAGCTTCTCGCAACGCCTGTCGGCGACTTACGAGCTGTCGAGCCCGATCAACCTCGGCTTCATCAGCATCACCGCGCTGACCTTCCGTCGCGACACCGACGGCAAGGTGACGCTTGCCATCGAGGGCTCGAGCCCGCTCGTCGCCGACGATCCGGCGTTCAAGAATCTGCTCGATCCGGCCAAGGGGCAGGACGTGAAGGACCTGCCCTCGGTGCCCGGCCGGGGCGAGGAATGGTTCAAGCTGTTCCTGTTGGTGCTCGGGCAGCGCATCGGCATCACCGGTCATTCCAGCTTCGAGAGCACCAAGGAGGTGATCTGCGCGCTGCAGTCCGTCCCCAGCACGACGGGCAAGATGAATCCGGTCGATCCCAATGCGGACGACGGCGGGACGCCGGGGCTGCCCTATTACGACCAGTCCAACAACTGGCTCATCGCCGGGCATCTCGGCCTGATGAAGGTGGCGGGCGCCTGGTCGATCGATGCGATGCTGGTGTTCAACGACCCCAATCTCTATGGTCTGCGGCTGGCACTCGCCGGCGAGAAGATGGGCGGGCTCGCCAATCTCGTCGTCGACATCCTCTACAAGAAGATCACCGACGACATCGGCGTCTACCAGATCGATTTCACCTTCCCGGACATCATCCGCAATCTCAATTTCGGCGCGGTGTCGATCACGCTGCCGCAGCTCGGGATCAAGGTCTATACCAACGGCGATTTCTTCATCGACATCGGGTTCCCCTACAATCTCGATTTCCGCCGTTCCTTCTCGATCTCGGTGATCGTCTACGGCGTTCCGGTGCTGGGCGCCGGCGGCTTCTACATCGGCAAGCTCTCCAACGCGACCTCGACAAGGATCCCGAAGACCAATCTCGGCACCTTCGATCCGGTGATCGAGTTCGGCATCGGGCTGCAGCTCGGCCTGGGCTACAATTTCGAGAAGGGGCCGCTGAAGGCGGGTTTTGCGCTCACGGTGTTCGGCATCGTCGAAGGCGTCGTGGCGCCGTGGCATCCCTATAACGCCACGCGCACGCTGGCGTCGCGCGCCAGCAGCGGTGCGCTGCAAAGCGATTATTACTTCAAGCTGTCGGGCACCGTCGGTATCATCGGCCTGCTGTATGGCAGCGTCGATTTCGCGATCATCTCAGCCTCGGTCAACGTCAAGATCGTGCTGTCGATCCAGCTCACCTATGAGAGCTATCGCGAGATCCCGGTGGTCGCCAGCGCGAGCGTGACGATCAGCCTCAAGGTCAAGATCAACCTCGGCCTGTTCTCGATCTCGATCAGCCTGTCGTTCTCGGCCCAGGTGTCTGCGACCTTCGTGATCGGACAGACCAGCACGGCGCCGTGGGAGGTTCAGGGGGCACGCGCCGACGCGCTGCTGATGCAGCGGGCGCATGCCCGCGGACCGGACGCGGCGATGCGGCTGGCGCGCAGCCTGAAGCCGCGACCGAAGCGGCTCGCGCCGGCCGCCGCTCATCGCATGGGCCTTGCCGCCGTCGAAGGCAACAAGCCCAAGCTGTCGCTGATGGCGGGCGCGCAGTACACCGTGCTTGCTCCGGAGAAAGCCACCGACGCCACCTCGAACCAAGGGGCATTCGTGCTCCTGCTCGCGATGGACGCGCCGGATGCCGCGGCCAGCGCGCCGTCCGCCACCAAGACGTCCTTCGACGTGCTGGCCGAGGTCTACTTCCCCTGGATCATTGATGCACTGGGGAACGAGAGCGGGGATGCGGCCGAGCTCGCCGAGACGCTGGCCACGTCGGTGACGCTTAGCCAGCTCGAGGCCTATGTCGCGCGCCTCGCCGACACGGCCGATCCGTTCCTGTCGATCAAGGGTCTGTTGCAGTTCCTGGCCGACGCCTTCACGCTCGACATCTTCAATCCGGCGACGGCGCAATCCTCGGGGCTGAAGACCAAGCTCGATGCCGGCTCGGTGCTGTTTCCGGTGTTCGACGGATTGAAGCTGCAGGTCCCCGGCGTGTCCGGTGGCCAGACGTCGTCGATCGCGTTCGAGACCTACACCACGGCAACGCCCGGCTATGCGACCGCGGTCAGCAAGCTGTTCGCGCAGGTAGCTGCGGACATCCAGGCCCAGAACAAGGAAGCGCGCCGGCTTGCCGCGGAGAGCGATGCGAACTCGGCAGAGTCGATGGCGGCCCTGGTGTTCGTCGACACGTTCACGCTGATCGCGCGCCAACTGCTCCAGGCCGCGGCCGACGCGCTGCAGAGCTATGCCTATCCGCTGACCGCGACGAGCAGCATCGGTGCCATCCTGGATGAGCTGAACGGAATCGTCGGCAACGCCTTGACCATTGCCGATATCGTCCAGCCCAACGTCGATCATGCCTTGGGAGCCGGGCTGTCGCTGCATATCGACGACCTCGAATACGTCGTTCAGACCGGCGACACCCTGCAAAGCATCGCTGGCCGCTATTCCGACGCGGCGCCGACGCCGCGCTGGACCACGACGCCGGACCGCCTGATCGTGGCCAACCGGTCACGCCACATGCTGCAGGGCGGCGTCATCCTGCTGCTCACCAACAGCCAGGGCAAGGAGCAGATCTATGTGACGCGGCAGGGCGACAGCTTCGACGAAATCGCGCTGCAACTCGGCGCGATCTCGATCGACGCGCTCGCCGCACAGAGCGTGCTCTATGGCGCCGCCGGCCTGCTGCAGCCGACCTTGCCGCTCGCGATCTGGCCGATCACCTACAGGACCGCCGGGGCATCCGGCCCGTCCTCCGATACGCTGGCGACGGTCGCGAGCCTCTTCCAGACCACCGCAGTTGCGGTCGCGGACGCCAATCGCGGTGTCGCCGGACTGTTCTCGGTGCAGGCGGAGCGCGGCCTGCTCACCGTCGCTAATCTTCAGGCTCTGTCGGTCGGCGCATTGTGGTCGGCGATCGCGGCCACGGGCCAGGTCGGCCAGACCGCCGGCATGGTCTCGCGCTTCCTGGTCTATGGGTTGCGGCTGCCGGTCCAGGACGGACTGACGCTGTCGCCTGCGTTCCTCTATCCAAGGACGCAGTCGGGCTACGGTGTCTATCAGCTCACCGGCCAGCAGTTCCCGACGCCCAGCTCTGCCAGCGGCTACAAGATCGACTTCGCGCGCGAGACGCAGAGCCACGGTGTCCTGCTCGACTTCATCATGCTGAATGCCGGCACCGGCCTCAGCATGGAGGTTGATCTGAGCCAGGCCTTTGCCGCGTTGAACGTCGTCGTCAGCTGGGCCAGGACGCCTGGCAATTTCGTTCCGAGCCCGACGTTCGCGGCGCTGCCGCTTGCCGAGCGCCAGCCGCGGCCGTTCACCGCCAGCGGCTATGCGCGTTGGTCGAGTGGATCCGTCGCGAGTCTGCTGGCGCTGACGAATCGCAGCGGCGTGGCCGCGGCCGCCGATGCCGGCGCGCAGACGCAGCCGACGCTGTGGAGCCTGCCGCCGGCGCAGACCAATCTGGTCGCCACGCGCGAGCAGTCGATCCGCGCCGTCATGCCGGATCTCCGTTCGACGTTCGCGCTGCTTCCGAAGTTCCAACCGCAGATCGGGCGCAGCAATCCCGCGACCGGACGCACCGACTATGCTGACCTGGGGCGCTGGGCTTGGTGCACGCGGCTCGACATTGAGATCAAGCGTCTGCCGGATGCGGCGGCACTGGCTGCTCAAGGCACGGGCGCAGGCGATCTGCCGAGCGGTCCGGCATCCGCGCCGTCGCTGCCGTTCGTCTATGAGCTGGTCGGACCCAGCTCGGAGGATGCGGTCCGGCTGCAGCGCATCCTGACCGCCATGGATGCGCTGGGCGAAGGCATCGCCTCCGCCGTCTTCCTGCTCTACAACCAGTCCGGACCGGGCGCGCCGATGCTGGTGACGCCGGCGGACGCCAACTTCCTCGCCTTCATCACCCAGACCAACCTGTCGACCGAGACCAATCCGGCGGCGGCGCTGCGGCTGATGCTGAGTGCCGAGGATGCTCCGCCGCGCGGCATTGCCAATTCTCCGGCGCAGTTCATCCGCCTGATGTGGGAGCTCAGCACGGTCCGCAGCGGCGGCTACTATCTCTACTACGAGAACGTCGAAAGCGAGGAGGGCCTGCCGGCGGCCGTGTTCGATTCCTCGGGCTCCGGCATCGTGACGATGGTCGTGACGTTCGCGGCGCAGGGCAGCGAGTCCTTCGGCACCACGCTTCCCGATTTCGTCAACGCCTTCGTGACGACCGACGCCGTCGATCCGCAGAGCGACCTGGTGCAGACGGTGTCGCTGGCCTCGACCGGCCCAACGGCGCCGGTCGCAGCAGGAGCATCGCTCGACGCGCTCGCGGCGATCTACGGCCCCGGGCCCGGACGGATCGCCGAGGTCAACGCGACCAGGCCGCTCGCCGCGGACGCGCTGGTGCCGATCGTGGGCGCGGTCCGCCAGCTTACCGACGCGGATCTGGTCCGCGGCACCGGCGGGGCGATCGATGCGCAGGCCACGCTCGACAAGCTCGCCAGGCTGTTCTCCGCCGGTGCAGTCCGTCCGATCACCGGCCAGGACATCGCCGCATTCAATCCGCAAGTCGCCGTTGCGCTCGCGGCGGTGTTCTACATCCCGCCGCTGACCTATCAGGTCAATTCCTCGGCCGCGCCCGGAATGAGCTTTGCCAGCATGGCCGCCTATTACGGCTTGGACGTCGACCTGATCGCCCGCGGCGCCAGCGCTGCGCCCGGACTGTTCCCGGTCAATGCCGTGCTCGATCTCGATCCTCAGCTGTTCTCGCTACGCGACCAGTTGCCACCGCAGAACATCGGGTTCGCCCTGACGCGCGACAATTTCGGCCTCCCGCCGGACGATCCCGCCGCGCCGGACTTCGCCAAGAAGACGATGTATCAGCTCTACACCTCGCTTGCTGCCGGGCTCGCCGGCAACGTCTTCTACAAGGTCAGTCCGCTCGGCATGCCGTTCGGTCCGCAGGATCACGACGACAACGAGGCCAGTGCGTTCGAGAGCCATGCCCGCTCGGCGACGACGCGCGGCAACCGGCTGGCGCAGGTCGCTCTTGCCGATTTCGACTATCGCCAGTCGATCGGCATCGGGGCGCAGTTCGCGCTGGTCAACGCCGCGCCCGATCCGTCCGATTCCAATCTGCCGCCAAAGGCGGCCAATCCCTATCTCGGTGTCGGCACCATGGCGCAGGTCGCGCTGCAATGGCGCGATATCTTCGGCAACACCACGGTGACGCCGTTCGAGGCGCCGCCGCAACGGTATCGCGGCGCGCTCAACGGGGCTGCGGTGCCGATGCTGTACCGCGACGAGCTGATCGGGCTCGGGTCCTGGATCAATACCAACGCCAGCTACACCTATGAATCCGCGAGCGGTGCGGCGTTCAAGCTTGCATTGTCGCTCAACGCCGCCGCCTATGCAGGGCCGGACGGTGCGGCGCGGGCCGCCGACGATCTCTCGCTCTACACCCGGATCTACTATCAGCTGCATCAGGACTATTCCGCCAATGTCTCCGTGAAGGTGCCGGGCGTTTCCGGCAACGCGGTGGCAATGCGGCTGTCGAATTCGCTGCTAGCCAAGCCCGACGTGGACCTCACCGATGCGCAGGCGGACATCATTCGCGGCTATGTGCGCGCCTGCTTGCTGTATCTGAAGCTCGTGACGCAGGGACAGGCGCCCGCAGCCCCCGCTGCGACGCTGTCGCTTCCTGTCGACGTCAATGCGATCGCTGCGGGCAACATCCTCGAGCTCGACGTGACGCTCGCGCTCAG
This sequence comes from Bradyrhizobium sp. HKCCYLRH3061, assembly GCF_051168015.1. Lineage (NCBI taxonomy): Bacteria > Pseudomonadati > Pseudomonadota > Alphaproteobacteria > Hyphomicrobiales > Nitrobacteraceae > Bradyrhizobium > Bradyrhizobium sp. HKCCYLRH3061. The sequence continues at coordinate 159,912 of NZ_JBNPUE010000002.1, read as the reverse complement.
CCGCAATCCGCTGCTGGTCGATCCGGCCGTGGCGGCGTTGCAGGGCGGCACCGGCGTGGTCGCAGCGATCCTGCCGCGGGCCGACGGCGACGGCAACGTGTCCTATACGGTGTTCAGCACAGCGGTCGAGGCGATTTTCGCCACGGCCGATTGGTATCTCAAGGTCGGGCAGGGCCTGTCCCGCGACGGCGAGGATGCGGCCGACGGCGCGCAGCAGCTCTGGGCGGTGCGCTTCGGCAAGGCGGCCGGGAAAGGCATCCATTTCAAGCTGGGCACGTCCCCGAGCTATTTCGCGCCGAAACCGATCGCCAAGGCGTTGACGAGCGGCGATGTGACGATCACGCGCTACGACACCGGCGAGATCGACACGCTGCATCTTGACGGCGCCGACCTGAACCAGTGGTTCCAGAGTACGCTGGACGCGATCGATCAGTTCCTGTCGGCGGCCTATGCGCCGCACGCCTTCATCCTCGACCGGATCGACGATGTGACCGATCCGCTCAAGGACGGGTCGCTGGGAAGCGTGCTGTCGACCAAGGAATCGCTGGCGGATACGATCAGCCTGAAGACTCTGCCGGTGCTGTCGACCAGCGCAGGCGATCCCTCGACCGGATTTGCCGCGGCCGAGAAGCTGCGCCAGCAGCTGCTCAATCAGCTCGGCGCAGCCTATCGGGCCGGTGCGGCCGTCGTGTTCGGGCTGACCGAGGTGACCGGCGGCGGTGACGACAATCCGGCCGGTCCGCCGAACCTCTACGGTCAGCCGGGCGGAAGCATCAAGGGCGCGGCGGACAATCAGAACTACACGCTGACGCCGACGCGCATCCCGCTCGGCGAGGTCTACGATCCCGCTAGCAAGACCTGGTATGATCCGCGACTGGCCTTCGTGTTCGCCACCAAGAACGTCATCGATCAAGCCTATGTGCCGCTGAAGCTTACGCTGTCGCTCACTCACCTCGAGTTCGAGCGGAGCACCGTCCCCGGCATCGACGGCTATGTCGGTTCGCGATGGCTCGCCTTTGTCAATGGACCGTTCGATTATCCGTTGGGAACGCAGGTCGCCAACATTCCGGTCGTCAATCGCGACCTGCCGACGCCGCCCACGGTCTCCGCCCAGCAGGCGCTGCAGCTCACCGGCGAGGGCGCGACCGATCCGTCGAAGCTGAGCGCCTGGTGCTATTCGTTCGACTATCTCTATCAGCAGGCGGCAGCAGACGCGGTGTCCTGCACGGTGGAGTTCAACCGTCCGACCATGCCAACGCTGCGCCGCTCGGCCAAGCTGAGCGGGGAGCCGGATCTGTTCACCGCGCTGGCGCAGTTCGTGACCAACTATCCGGCGATCCTGCGCGATCTCAACCAGTATCTGGTCGGCATCGATGGCGCCGAACCCGATCCGGCGACGCTGGCGGCTGCGCGCAAGGCGACCGTCGCCTTTGCCGTTGAGACCAGGCAGGTCGCCGATGCCTATGCGCGGGAGACGGTCGGAGCCACAAGGCTCGCAGCCGCACCGGCCCATGTGATCGTGAAGTTTCTGTCGACGCTCGACGGCACTGCGGAAGGACACGCGCGCACCAATCTGGTCAACATCACCATCGATGGGATGGCGGCGAGCTGGAATGCGGTAGCCAATACGATCTCGAACGGCACCACCACGCTCCCGGCGCCGGTCATCGCAATCATCGCGCCCGAGCTCTATACGCCCCAGGCGGTGCCGCCGGCGGAGCTGCCCGCAGGCGTACAGATCGCCTACGTCTATACGCGTCAGGTCGACGGCAAGACGGTTTATCTCGGCGAAGCGGAGGCACGTGGTTTGCCGGCCCGGACGGTGTCGGTCGCGACGCTCGACGTCCTGCTGTATCAGAGCGGCTGGGCCTCGGTGTTCGTGCAGCGCAATCTCGCGCTGTTCCCGCTGGCCGATCTCAAGACCACCAGCACCAACCCGGCATTCCTGTTCCAGACGCCCGAGGTGCGGTTCGCCTCCACAGTGGTTCCCCAACTGAATTATACGTCGTTCCCGCTCGACGCGATGCCGGGCGCATCCGGTGACCTCGACGCGCGCCTGACGAAGTTCTTCGCCGCGCTCTATGCCAACGGCAATGGCAGCACCAGCGACGAGGTCGCGATGCAGGGCATGTACAGCTATGAGATCGTGGCCGGCCAGCCGGCGATCCCGCGCGTCCGGGTGCCGATCAACCTGCTGACGCCGACCCCATCGGTGGTCGATCCCGGTGTGAAGCCGACCTTCGTGGCCCCGTTCGCGCAGATGATCGATACGTGGCGCGGGACGACCAGGCCAACGACCGCGGGCCATGCCCGTGTCGAGATCGAACTGAAGGTCTTCGGCGGCGTCGGCGATGCGACACAGCCGTTGATCCAGGTCGGCCGGCTCACTCACGACGTCGCGACCGCTTGAGCCCGTCGGTTCCGGCATCGAAACTGCGGCCGTCCTGGGAGGTCATCTGGACAGGCTGACCGGAGGGTCGGATCGCACTGGAGCAGGGCGCAGGCTGGTCAATGGCTCTGGCGCGCTCGGAGAGATTCGAACTCCCGACCCTCGGAATCGAAATCCGATGCTCTATCCAGCTGAGCTACGAGCGCGCGATACGGGCCAAATCTCCCGCGTGACCGGGATACCAGACTTGGATGGGCAAGGCCAGCCTCCGTCGGATATCAACGGTCGTTTGCCGAAGCTGGCCGGGCGTCCTTGGATGGCGTCAGAAGCAGGGATGCCGGCGTCGGTCCTGGCCGATATAGGCGGCCGAGCTCTGGTAGCAGTGGTTGGTGGAAGGACCGTCATAGAACGCAAAGGTGCCGGGCAGCGGGCCGGGGCCATAATTGTGCAGGAAGCTGACGGTGTAGGGCAGCCCGTAGTGGTGGCGGTGATGCCGATGATGGCTGCGCGCCTCGGACGTGGTGGGCACCAGGGCGGCAATCGACACGATCAAGGCGGCGGCGAGGGATGCGAGCTTGCTCATGACTTTTCTCTTCTCCGGAAAACGACGTCAAGGCCGGCCGTCCGGCTGATAGCCTAACGCGGAAGTGGCGGAAAGGGTGCGCAAAAGGCGACAATCCGTCAAATTTTTGGCCTTTTCCGCGTGCTTAAGAAGACCATGACAAGGTCCGGCAAGTGCCGTCGCGCATTGGGCCCGAGGCGTTGTCGCGACAGCGCCAGAAAAGACCGGGTTTGCCGTCCTGTCCATGAATCGCCTGATCCCAAGCGTCTTGCTCCTGCTGGTCGCCGCTAGCCCGGCGCGTGCGGATTTGCACATTACGCGCGATCACGGTGGCTACATCGAAGAGTACAAGGCCAAGTACAAGCGCGTCAGGGAAACGCGTCAGCGCGTCATCATCGACGGCATCTGCAATTCCGCCTGCACGCTCGTCTTCGGCTTTGTGCCGCTCAACAGGATCTGCGTCACGCCCAGGGCCAGCCTCGGCTTCCACCAGGCCTATTACGACAAGGCGTTCACGTTCGGCATCAAGGTCACCAGCGTGGAGGGGACGTCCGAGCTGATGTCCTATTACCCCGATTCGGTGAAGGACTGGATCCGGCGCAACGGCGGGCTCACCACCGAGATGAAGCGGATCAAGAACGGCATCGAACTCTGGAAGACCGTCGACCCCTGTCCTGACGTCTGGTGAGAGCGCCGCCCGCACGGAATCTCTGTCCAAGCAGACCTCCGCCGGCAATCCGATCGCAAGCCGGTCCCGCGTCCGCGCGGCATCACCGTTTGCTGCGCCGCGCCGCGGATGCCAGGTCCCGGCTCCCAACCGAACGGCGACAAACGAAACAATCCAGCGCCAGATCGTCCCCACTACCGGGCACTGGATTGTTTCGCCGAGACCATCAGCGAAGGTGACGAGTCGCCTTCGGTCCCGAGCCAGGCAGAATCAGCGCTTGGCCTTCTTCGTCTTCTTGGCCGCTTTCTTGGTGGCCTTCTTGGCCGTCTTCTTCGCAGCTTTCTTGGCCGCCTTCTTCACGGTCTTCTTCGCAGTCTTCTTGGCGGACTTCTTGGTCGCGACCTTCTTGGCCTTAGCGGCGGCCCGCTTGGGTGCAGCCTTCTTGGAGGTCTTCTTCGCGGTCTTCTTGGCCGCTCGCCGGGCCTTGGGTGCCGTCGCGGTCACCGGATCCTTCGGCGCCTCGGCGGGCATGCTGGTCTCGGTCACGGTCGGATCAGAGAGTGGAGTGTCGTCCATATCGGGTCCCCCGATTTGTTGGAAACCCTGCGACGATAGCTGGATTCTCCGTGCTGTCAAAGCGCGCCCCAACTAATCACTTGTGCGCAAGCTCGCGTAGGCTGCCAGCGCGCGCTCCCGCCCGGGCTTGTGATCCACGATCGGCGCCGGGTAGGTGCGGCCGAGTGCAACCGCGGCCTCGGCGAGCTCGAGCGGCTTCGCCGCCCAGGGCTGGTGGATCAGCGCGGCCGGCAGGCGTGCCAGCTCCGGGACCCAGCGCCGGACATAGGTCCCGCGAGAATCGAATTTTTCGCCCTGCAGCACGGGATTGAAGACGCGGAAGTAGGGCGCGGCATCGGCGCCCGATCCCGCAACCCATTGCCAACTTGCCGGATTGCTGCCCGGGTCGGCGTCGACCAGTGTGTCCCAGAACCACTCTTCGCCGCGCCGCCAGTCGATCAGCAGGTGCTTCACGAGCAGCGAGGCTGCGACCATCCGGACGCGGTTGTGCATGCTCCCGGTATGCCAGAGCTCGCGCATCCCGGCGTCGACAATCGGATAGCCGGTTCGCCCGCGCTGCCAGGCCTCCAGCGTTGCATCGTCCTGGGCCCAGGGAAAGGCATCGAAGGCCGGCTGCAGGTTGCGGGTCGCGAGGTCGGGATTGTTGGTGAGCAGGTGGCGGCTGAACTCGCGCCAGCCGAGCTCGCTCAGGAACTTGTCGATGCCAGCGGCGGAGGCCGGGCGCTCGGCGGCGGCAAATCGCGCCGCATGCCAGATCTGGCGCGGACTGATCTCGCCGAAGCGCAGATGCGGCGACAGACGGGAGGTCGCCTCGATGTCGGGCCGGTCGCGATTGGCGGCATAGGTCTGCACGGCCGTTTCGAGAAAGCTGGCGAGGCGCGCCTGCGCCGCGCGCTCGCCGGCTTGCCACGTCGCACGCAGTCCGCCGGCCCAGTCGGGCCTGCTTGGCTCGAGCGCGAGCTCGTCGATCGTCAGGCTCGTGACGCCCGGCGCGTGCGACAGCCGGGCCGGCCGCGGCAGCGGCTTCGGCGGATCGCCCAGAGCGAGCACGCGCTTCCAGAACGGCGTGAACACGCGCGGGCCGCGTCCATCCTTGCCGCGCAACTCGGCGGGGTCGACCAGAAGGTCGTCGGGAAACACGCGTGAGGAGACGCCGATCTCGGCGAGTGCTGCTTCGACATCGGCAGCCACGGCGCGCGGTGCGGCCTGCGCGACATCGTTCCAGTACACCGCGCTCGCGCCGCTCTGGCGTGCCAGCTCGCCGAGCGCGGTGGCCGCGGATCCGCGCCGGATCACGAGTTCGGCGCCGAGCGCATGTAGTTCGGCCTGGAGTGCACGCAACGATTGCGCGAGCCACCAGCGCGACGCGCCGCCGAGCGGACGCAACCCGGGGCTTTCCTGATCGTGGACGTAACTACAAACGATCCGAGCGCCCGACTTCGCGGCTTCATACAACGCGGGGTGGTCAGACAGCCGCAGGCTCTCGCGAAACCATACGATGATGGGGGAGGAGGACATGATCAGGTATCTTATTGCCGTTTTTTATAGTGAGTTCCGGTATTCTACGTTCCGGAAAATAACTGCTTTGAAACCAACTACGGGCAGTTTGAGATTCAGTTGCAGTTCCCCTGGAAGGTTTATGACGTGTCCGTCCAATTGAAGCTCGGCACCAAGGCGCTGATCGGCGCCGTTGTCGTGATCGCCCTGAATACCGCCCTGGTCGTCGGCGCAGCGTACTGGTCGCTGTCCTCCGATTTCACCGACCGCGCCAAGCGCGACATCGAAGGCAATCTGCGCACCTTTGCGCTGACGTTCACCGAGACGTTCAAGGATGCGAAAGTCAGCGTGCAGAACGGCGTCGTTACGCGCATCGAGATTCCGGCGATTCCCGAGATCAAGGATCACGCGATCGTGGATCGCGCGGTGTCCTATGTCGGCGGCAGCGCCACGCTGTTCGTGGTCGATGACAGCGGACAGTTCGTCCGCCGTTCGACCAACGTGAAGAAGGAGAATGGCGACCGCGCTGTGGGCACCCAGCTTGCCGCGGATCATCCGGCGCAGGCGCTGCTGCGCCGCGGCGAGGCTTACAAGGGCCCCGCGACGCTGTTCGGCAAGTCGTTCATGACCGCTTATTTTCCCGTCACCAATCCGGCGGACAAGGTGATCGGCATTCTCTATGTCGGCGTGCCCATGGCCGAGCTCGACGCCATGCTGTCGCAGGCGATGCGGACCATGGTCGTCGCCGCGGCGATCGCTGCGCTGCTGGTGCTCGGCCTGACGATGCTGGCGGTGCGACGTGTCACCAAGCCTCTCGCCGCCGTGACCGACGCGCTCACCGCAATCGCTGAGGGGCGCGAGGACGTTGCGATCAAGTCCGATGACCGCAGCGACGAGATCGGCGAGATCGCGCGCAGCCTGGTCGTGTTCCGCAGTGCCGCGAGCGAGCGGCGCCGGATGCGCGAGGAGCAGGCGGCCGCGGCCACTGCGGCTGTCGAGCAGCGCAAGGCCGAGCTGCAGCGTTTCGTCGATTCCTTCCAGGCCAGCATCGGCGGCATCATCGAGAACGTCTTGACGTCGTCGGGCGAGTTCGAGCGCGAGGCGCGCCAGCTCACCCAGACCGCGCGGACCACCGCCGACCTGTCCGGCCATTCGGCCGGCGCTTCGGAAAGCGCTTCCGAGCACGTCCGCACCGCGGCCGTTGCCTCGGACGAGCTGTCCGGCTCGATCGCCGAGATCATCCGTCGCGTGCAGGAGTCCAACGCCATCGCCGCCGAGGCGGTCAACCAGGCGACCGCGACCGACCAGCGCATCAAGGAGCTGTCCGACGCCGGCAACCGCATCGGCGACGTCGTCAAGCTGATCACCTCGATCGCCGAGCAGACCAACCTGCTGGCGCTCAACGCCACCATCGAGGCCGCCCGCGCGGGCGATGCCGGCCGCGGCTTCGCGGTGGTCGCCCAGGAGGTCAAGACTTTGGCCGGCCAGACCGCCAAGGCGACGGAGGAGATCTCCAGCCAGATCGCCAACATGCAGACCGTGACCCAGGAATCCGTCGACGCCATCAAGGCGATCGGCTCGACCATTGAGCGCATCAACGGGATCGCTGCCTCGATCTCGGCCGCCGTCGAACAGCAGCGCGCCGCCACGCAGAACATCACCCAGAGCGTCCGCTCGGCCGCGACCGGCACCGCCGAGGTGGTCGAGAACATCCGCAGCGCGGCGCGTGGGGCGGGCGAGACCGGCGAAAGCTCCAACCGGATGTTCGCCTCGGCCCAGGCGCTGTCCAGCGAAAGCCTGCGGCTGAAGGCCGAGGTGCAGAAGTTCCTCGACGGAATGCGCGCCGCCTGACATCGCGGCTCATCCGTAGAGCAGCCTTGGCAGGATCGTCACGATGCCCGGGAAGAGGGTGAGCAGCAGCACGAAGGCGACCATGATGGCGAGATAGGGGGCGGTCACACGGGCGATATAGCCGAGACCGTCCTCCGTCAGGCCCTGGATCACGAACAGGTTGAAACCGACCGGCGGCGTGATCTGGGCCATCTCGACCGCGAGCACCAGGAAGACCCCGAACCAAACCTCGTCGAAGCCGGCGCCCTTCACGATCGGCAGCACGATCGGCAGGGTCATCACGATCATCGAAAAGCCGTCGAGGAAGCAGCCGAGGATCAGGTAGAACACGATCAGGACTGTGATCAGCATGAACGGCGACAGGCCGAGGCCCTTGACGAAGGTAGCCACGGCTTGCGGAATGCCGAGGAAGGCCGCGGCGTTGCCGAGGATCGAGGCGCCGAGCACGATCAGGGCGATCATCGAGCAGGTGATGACCGAGCCGATCATCACGTCGCGCACCACCTGCCGCGACATCGCGCCCTGGAAGTAGGCCACCAGCGCTGCGCCGAGCACACCGACGGCGGCGGCCTCCGACGGCGTCGCCAGGCCGCCATACATCGACCCGAGGACGCAAGCGATCAGGAACAGGGCGGGGGCGAGATCCTTCAGCGCCGCGAACCGCTCTGCCCAGGGCACCTGCGACAGTTGCGCCTCCGCCTTTGGCACCATCGAAGGCGTCAGTGTCGTGTGCAGCATCACCCAGCCCATGAAGGTGCCGGCCAGCAAGAGACCCGGCAGCACGCCGGCGGTGAACAGCTTGAGGATCGAGACGTCGCCGAGCACGCCATAGATGATCATGATGTTCGACGGCGGGATCAGGAAGCCGAGCGTCCCGGCGCCCGCGAGCGAGCCGACCGCGATGTCGCGCGCATAGCCGCGGCGCAGCAGCTCGTTGAGCGACATCCGGCCGATCACCTGCGTCGTTGCGGCCGACGAGCCGGAGATCGCGGCGAAGATGGTGCAGCCGATGACGTTGACGTGGAGCAGGCGGCCCGGCAGCAGCCCAGCCCATGGCGCCAGCCCCTGGAACAGCGAGCGCGACAGCCGCGTCCGGAACAGCAGCTCACCCATCAGGATGAACAGCGGCAGCGCCAGCAGCTCCTGGGTGGTGAGAATGTTCCAGGCATATTGCGGAAGCAGCTTGTCGAGCGGGATCGAGCGGAACATCGCCAGCAGCAGGGTCGCGGTGAAGGCGAGCGTGAGCCCGATCCACAGGCCGCCGGCCAGCAGCGCGAACAGGATGGCGAACAGGGCGACGACTTCGATGGTCATGGGGAGGGGGAGTCCGCGGTGAGGGAGGCGGGCGGGATGGGGCCTGCGAATCCCAGACTGGTGGGATCGTCGCGAATGGCATCGCCGTGATGCGCGATGGTCGTGCCGCAGGCGCGGTTCGACCTCGCCCCGCTTGCGGGGAGAGGTCGGATTGCATCGCAAGATGCAATCCGGGTGAGGGGGTACAGGTCTCTCCGCACGCACTTCCCGCGCGGCTGCCCCTCACCCCGACCCTCTCCCCGTAAGGACGGGGAGAGGGGGCGCACCGCGTGCGGGGTGAGAGTTCGCCTATCAGTTGATGGACAAGAACTGCGTAGTTCGGCGGCCGCTGCTCGCGGCGAACCGATCGTCGCGACGTGGGCACGCTCTCTCATTCGACCGGCGACGCCTTCATGCGGTGATCCTCCAGCGGCAGTCCCAGCGCGGCCTGGATGGCGCGGGCGAGGAATTGCAGGGTCAGGAGCAGCATGCCGAAGGTGACGACGGCCTGCGGAAACCACAGCGGGGTGTCGCTGGAGGTCGAGACCTGGCCGCGGACGAAGGAGCTCCAGGCGAACTTGGTCATCGCCGACGTCAGGAACGCCATGAAGGCGAAGCCGGCGGCGGCGGCCAGCACCTCCAGCGCGCGCTGCAGCGGCGCCGGCACGTTCTTGAGCAGCAGCACCACGCGGATATGGCCGCCGACGCGCAAGGTCATGGCCGCGCCGAAGGTGAACGAGGCCGCCATCAGATAGGACGAGTATTCCCAGGCGATCGAGATGGTCGGCGGGAAGAACGGCAGCACGTTCGACAGCGCCCGCGTCGTCACCTCGGCCAGCATCAGCGCCGTCAAGGTCAGCAGACAGCCGCCGCCGATCCAGCCGTCGAGCCGGCCCAGCCGGTCGATGACATCGAGCAGGATGCGCAGCGGCGCGGGCGCCGCTGCATTGAGGCTCGCCCGTTCGCCCGGCGACGGCTCCACGATCGCGTCAGCCACGCTTCATCTCGGCAAGATAGGACTTCACCGGTTGATCGGCAGCGGGCACGCGCTTGAGGAAGGCTTCCATCTGTGGCGCGGTCTTGGCCCGGATCTCGGTCATCATCGCATCCGAAACCGGCACCACTTCCATGCCGCCTTCCTTGAGCCGGTTGAGGCTGTCGACATCGGCCTTGAGCGAATTCGCCCAGAAGGTCGGCTCCATCTTGGCGGCGATGTCGCTGACGGTCTTCTGCTGCTCGGGCGTCAGCGCCTTCCAGGAATCCAGGTTCACGTTGAGCATCTGCGACGACCACACATGATTGGTCGGGTAGACGTATTTGAGGAATTCCCAGAACTTGCCGTCGACCCCTGAGACCGAGGAGGTCGAGACGCCCGCCACGGCGCCGGAGGCCAGTGCCGGGATCGTCTCGCCCCAGGGGATCATGACCGCGGCCATGCCGATGGCGTTGAGCATGTCGACCGCGTTCTTGTCGGGCACGCGGATCTTGATGTTCTTCAGGCCGGCGACGTCTGATGTCTTGACCTTCAGGTGCAGATACTGCGTCGGCCACGGCACGATGTAGAGGATCTTCTGGTTATTGCGCGCGGCGATCTTCTCATATTCAGGCCGCACGTATTTGTGCAGCACCTTGAGTTCGTCCATCGAGCCGGCGAGGAACGGGATGCTCTCAACGCCCATGAAGGGCTCGTCGCCGACCTGCTGGATGTTGAGCACGTCCGCGAGCGGGACGAGACCGTCGCGCACCGCGCGCAGATGCTCCGGGCCCTTGAAGCCGAGCTGACCGCCTGCCTTCACGGTGATGTTGACGGCGCCGTTGGTCTGCTTCTTCACCTCCTCGGCGAAGGCCATCGCGTTCTGGGTGTGAAAGTTGCCCTCGGGCCAGACCGTCGACATGTCCCAGTTGGTCGTCGCCGCGCGTGCCCTTGTCGAGACCTGGCTCGCCGTGAGCAGCGCCGCTGCACCTGCCGTGAACGTCCGTCGCGTGATCATCAGTGTCTCCGCTTCGTTGCTGAGCTAAGGGAAATGGAAGAGGTTTGGCGAGCCGTGTGGTCGTGGCCATCCTTCGAGACGCCCGCCTGCGGCGGGCTCCTCAGGATGAGGGCTCGTTGCGCGGCCAGATGCTGATCCTCTCCATGAGGACGCCCCTCATGGTCAATGTGCAGCACCGATAGCGGTGCTAAACCCTCATGGTGAGGAGCGTCGCTCTTGCGACGCGTCTCGAACCATGAGGCCACCAATGTTTCGACTGGCATGAGATCTCACCGCGCCTGCCCGTAGACCTTTGCCGCGTTGTCCGCCGACACCAGCCCGCTCTCGACATCGCTCTGCACGAGCTCCGCCGCGCGTTCGCGGGGATCGCCGATGCCTGCACCGCCCGGCGTCAGCACCACCAGCCGGTCGTCCGGCGGCACGGTCTGAAAACCCTTGCCACGCAGCTTCTTGCCCGACGCGAGCCCGACATAGCCGGCTTCGCCATGGTGGCCGCCGTCGCGGCCGCGCGGCGGGTGGTCGATGCGGTCGAAGGCGGCGAGGATGTCGAACGGCGCGTCGACGCCGCTGCCGACCTCGATGATCTGGCCGAGGCCGCCGCGGGTGCGGCCGGCGCCGCCGGAATCCGGCCGCAGCTCCTTGCGCCAGAAGATCAGCGGCGTCTGCGTCTCCGCGATCTCGACCGGCGTGCCGCGCACGCCGGAGGGATAGGCGGTAGCCGACAGCCCGTCCTTGTCGAAACGGGCGCCAGTGCCGCCGTTCGACGTCACCGCCATCGAGAACCCGTAATTGCCGCCGGCGCCGGAGCGGGTCTGGCCGCGGACGTTGAGATTCCACAGACACGACGTGCCTTCGGCGGGCACGCGCTCGGGGATGATCTGGCGCAGGCAGCCGAACACCACGTCGGGCAGCATCTGGCCGATGACATGACGCGAGGCGACGGGCGCCGGCTTCGGCGCATTGAGGATCGCGCCCGATGGCGCCGACACGGTCAGCGGCGATAGCGAGCCGGCATTGTTGGGGATCGCGGAGGCCACGACGCAACCGAGCCCGAACACCGTGTAGGCCGTGGTGTAGGACAATGGCACGTTGATACCGAATTTCGAGGCGGGCGAGGTGCCGTCGAAGTCGACGTGGATGCCGTTCTCCGAGATCGTCAGCGCCGCCTTCAGGGTGACAGGCGCATCATAGCCGTCGACCACCATCTCGTTGCGCCAGGTGCCCTTGGGCAGCTTGGCGATCTCGGCCAGGACGGCGTCGCGCGAGCGGTCGCAGATGTAGTCGCCGAGCGTATCGAGCGAGGCGATGCCGAACTCGGTCATCATCTCGACCAGGCGCTGGCAGCCGACATCGTTGCAGGCGGCGAGCGAATAGGTGTCGCCTTCGGTGTCCACCGGCAGCCGGGTGTTGGCGCGGATCATGGCCATCAGCGTCTCGTTGACGACGCCCTGGTCGATCAGCTTCAGCATCGGGATGTACAGCCCCTCCATGAATACGTCGGTGCCGTCGGGGCCGAAGCCGATGCCGCCGATATCCATCAGATGGCTGGTGCAGGAGAACAAGGCGACCGGCTGGCCGTCCTTGAAGCAGGGCGTGGTGACGACGAAATCGTTGAGATGCCCGGTGCCCATCCAGGGATCGTTGGTGATGTAGGCATCGCCGGGCTTCATCGTGTGGATCGGAAAATGCGCGATGAAGTGCTTCACCGACTCCGCCATCGAGTTGACGTGGCCCGGCGTGCCGGTGACGGCCTGCGCCAGCATGCGGCCGTTCAGGTCGAACACGCCGGCGGAGAGGTCGCCGCATTCGCGCACGATCGGGCTGAAGGCGGTGCGCAGCAGCACCTGGGCCTGTTCCTCGACCACGGCGATCAGCCGGTGCCACATGATCTGCAAGTCGATCAGGCTGCTCTGTGATGAACTCATTGTCAGGCCGCCTTCCGTTCCATGACGATGCTGCCGGCACCATCGATATGCGCGTCAAAACTGTTGGAGATGAAAGTCGAGGTCTCGTCCTCGGCGATCACGGCGGGGCCGGCGATGACCGCGCCCGGCGCCATCTGCTCGCGGCGATACAGCGGGATCTCGACGAAGCGTCCGGCGCGGCCGTCGAAGAACCTGCGGTGCCCCGCAGCCTTGCCCGCAGGCTTGCGCTGCACCTCGGTGACGGCGGGCGGTTGGTGCGCTTCCGTCGTCGCGAGCACCGACCAGCTCAGGACCTCGATCGCCGCACCGGGGATCGGGCGCTCGAACAGCGCGGCATAGCCGGCCTCGAAGGTCGTACGCAGGGTGGGCAGGTCGTCCGCCGTCAGCGGGCGGTTCGGCAGCTCGACATTGATCTCGTGGCCCTGGCCGACATAGCGCATGAAAGCCGAGCGGCGCTCGCGCAACGGTGCGCCGGCCGCACCAGGCTCCACCAGCGCGCGGGCCTCATCGGCCATCTCCTGCAGCAGAGTGGAGACGAGCGCCGTGTCGAAATCGTCGAGCCTCGCATGGCGGCTGCGCACCAGCTCATAGGCGATCGGTGCGGCGAGGAAGCCGACCGCCGAGCCGACACCGGCATTGGACGGCACGATCACCCTGGCGACGCCGATCTTCTCGGCGACGCGCGCGGCATGCAGCGGCGCGGCGCCGCCGAAGGCGATCAGCGTGTGCTGGCCGATCACGGCGCCGCGCTCGACGGCATGGACGCGGGCCGCGCTCGCCATATTCTCGCAGACGACCTCATGCACGGCGTAGGCAGCGGTCTCCGCATCGAGGCCGAGCGGGGCGCCGACGTCGCGGAGCAGGGCCTGTTTCGACAGTTCGGGATCGAGCCTGATGGTGCCGCCGGCAAACGCGTCGGGATCGATCATGCCGAGCGCGACATCGGAATCGGTGACCGCCGGGCGCTGGCCGCCGCGGCCGTAGCAGGCCGGACCCGGCTCGGAAGAGGCGCTCTCCGGGCCCACGGTGACGCGCTTCATCGCATCGATGCGCGCGATCGAGCCGCCGCCGGCGCCGATCTCGACCATCTCGATCACGGGGATGCGCACCGGCAGGCCCGAGCCTTTGAGGAACCGCGCGGCACGGTCGACCTCGAACACACGCGAGCTCTCCGGCTCGAAATTCTCGATCAGGCAGATCTTGGCGGTGGTGCCGCCCATGTCGAACGACAGCACCTTGCGCTCGCCGAGCGTAGCTGCGATCTGGCCGGCGAAGATCGCGCCGCCAGCGGGACCGGATTCGACGAGCCGCACCGGGAAGCGGCGCGCCGTGGCGATCGAGGTGACGCCGCCGCCCGAGGTGACGAGATAGATCGCGCCGCGGAACTGCTCGATTTGCAGCGCCCGCTCCATGCGCGCGAGATAGCTGTCCATCAACGGCTGCACATAGGCGTTGGCGACCGCGGTCGAGGTGCGTTCGTATTCCCGGATTTCGGGACAGACCGCCGAGGACAAAGTGACCGAGACATCAGGCATCGCCTCGGTCAGGATCTCGGCAGCGCGGCGCTCATGCGCGGGATTGGCGTAGGCGTGCAGGAAGGCGACGGCGATGCTGGCGACATCGAGGGCGCGCAACTGCGGCACCAGCGCGCGCACCGCCGCTTCGTCGAGCGGCAGTCTGACGTCTCCGTGGGCATCAACGCGCTCGGGCACGGTGAAGCGCAGGGAGCGCGGCACCAGCGGCTTCGGTTTGTCGATCGAGAGATCGTACTGGTCGTAGCGGCTCTCGGTTCCAATATCCAGAACATCGCGGAAGCCGGACGTTGCGATCAGTGCGGTCCTGGCGCCGCGGCGCTCGATGATGGCATTGGTCGCGAGCGTGGTGCCGTGAATGAAGACATCGATGTCGCAGATGCGCGCCTTCGCGTCGGCGAGAATGAGACGGGTGCCGTCCAGCACGGCTTGCTCCGGCTGCGTCGGCGTGGTCAGCAGCTTGCGCGTCCGGCGCTGCGTACCGATGTCGAGAACGATATCGGTGAACGTGCCCCCGATATCGACGGCCAGCCGGACTTCGGCTCCTTCAAGCATTCCATGTCTCCGCAAGCGACGAACTGATGTGCGATTTGAGCAAGTCCCATGCCATTGCGCCAGCGGGGATGCAGTTTGCTGCTCTGCGTTTGCTGCGGTGCGGACTTGAAGTCGCGGTGCGATGGGCGATCAACTTGGCCGATCGGCTTGCTGTTGTTTGCGACACCGTCATGTCGCCACGCGCGACGATTGGCGTGAGACCGACGACCATCTCCACAACGTCATTCCGGGGCTCGCCGTGCGGGCGTCCCGGAATGACACCGTGTGTTGATCGAACGCGCCAAACATGACTTCGCATTCCCGCGGCACGATGGGCCCGAGTTTCTGCTGCTTGCTCACCCTCCGCAAACGAGAGGGTGCAGGGAATGCCGGGTGAAGGCCTCACCCATGGCCCGCCTGCGAAAAAAATGCAGGCGGCAGGTACCACAGGCAAAGCCGTAACCGGCATTCCCTGCGCGGTGGTCTTCACGCTTATACGCAGTCTCCCTGGTGCGCCGGCTTGTTGGCCACCATTGTCCGCGCGATGCGCAAGCATCGTCACGAGCGTGATACCAGCTTCGGGGTATCGGGACGCTGCGACTTCACGTCCGCAATCATGCCGGTCGTCTGCGCGAAATGCGCGTCCGGCATGAATCGCGGCCACCGCATCCCGCACCGACGTTCGTGACGACGCGTACGTCCCTCTGCATGGGCAGGACGACGCGGATCATACATGAGTTACGAGAAAACGAAAGAAAAAAATTCGGTCTTTTCGAAATGACGCCAGGGGTCCCTCCCGGCGGCGCTCAGACGTGACCGCCGTCTCCGCGGCCGACCTCGATCTTCTGATCCGGTCCCTGCAGAGCCGCATACACGGCGCCCAGCACGACGCTATACGCCTCGACCATCGCCAGCGAGAACAGCGCCGGGCCGGCGCCCAGCCCGAGCGACGTTGCGAACGGTCCAAGGCCGATGGCGGGAAACAACACGATTCCGAGCAGCAGCCAGCCGGCGAGCCCGAGCAGGAAGCCTTTGGCGACACCGCTGCCGCCGGGCAGGCGGTGGAAGAAGCGCCCGAACAGCAGGCCGATCAGGAAGGCTCCGTTGAGCTGCGAGAGCAGCCACAGCGGCGCCCCGTCCTGCATCGCTCGGGCGAACAGGGGCTGGAGCGTATCGAGCAGCGCCGAGGCGGGATCGAACTGCGGCAACAGGTGAAGCCCGCTCTTGAGCTCCATCAGGCCTATATGAGCCAACGTCCCGCAGCCCGATGCGACCGCCGACGTCCATATCCAGCGATAGCTGCGTATCGTTGTCATCTCCTCAATTTGGCCGTCGCCCATCATTGGTCCGTTGATCTTGCTCAAAAGGCAAGTTCGCCGTGCGCTTAGTTTGCGCGAACTCATTGGTGCCACGTCGAGGAGTTCTGCCATGCGATTAGATCCACGCGCGCTGGTGTTCGCAGCCGCAATCGTGACCGTCACCGCCGCCCCGGGCCTTGCCCAGCCGGGCGCAGGCGGACCGGGTTGGGGGCCGGGCATGATGATGGGGCCGGGGATGATGGGCGGCCGGGGGTTCGGCTTCCTCTGCAATCCCCGCATGGCCGGATTTGCCGAATGGCGGATGTCGCAGATCGAGGCGGCCATCAAGCCGAACGACACGCAGCGGGCGCGGCTCGATGATCTCAAGGCGGCATCGGCCAAAGCTGCGGAGCTGATCACGAAGGACTGCCCGGCGACGCCGCCGGCCAAGGCGACCGACCGCCTCGCGCTGGCGGAGCAGCGCCTCGACACGATGCAGCAGGCGATCAAGATCGTCCGGCCAGCGTTCCAGGCGCTCTACGACTCGCTCGACGACAAGCAGAAGGCGGCGATGGACAGCAGCGGGCCCCGCAACTGGGGTTGGCGTCACTGGCACTGGCCGTGGAGCGACGAGTAGCGGCGTAGCGGGGGCCGGGGAGCGCCGCGTTGATTGGGTGCGGGCGGGCATGGCGATTTCGCTCCGCATGGCGTAAAGCCATCGGAATCAAACGAGGTTTTCCGTCAATTGCCCTTTCCCGCGACCCATCCGCCGCTCGCCCGCGCCCTGGCCGAGCGCAACTATGAGACTCCCACGCCCGTCCAGCTCGCGGTGCTCGCGGACGACGCCGTCGATCGCGACCTCCTGGTGTCGGCCCAAACGGGGTCGGGCAAGACCGTCGCCTATGGGCTGGCGATGGCAGCGAATCTGTTGGGTGACGCCGAACGGTTCGCGCCGGCGGCCGCGCCGCTGGCGCTGATCGTGGCGCCGACGCGCGAGCTGGCGCTGCAGGTCCAGCGCGAGCTCGGCTGGCTCTATCAGCACGCTGGCGCGCGCGTTGTCTCCTGCGTCGGCGGCATGGATCCGCGCCGCGAGCAGCGCGAGCTCGAGGCGGGCGCCCATATCGTGGTCGGTACGCCCGGGCGTCTCTGCGATCATCTGCGGCGCGGGCGGCTCGATATCTCGGAATTGAAGGCCGTGGTGCTCGACGAGGCCGACGAGATGCTCAATCTCGGCTTTCGCGAGGACATGGAATTCATTCTCGAGACCACGCCGGAGACGCGCCGGACCCTGCTGTTCTCGGCGACCTTTCCGCGCGGCATCGTGGCGCTGGCGAAGCAGTATCAGGACGACGCGTTCCGGATCGAGGTCGAGGGCGATGAAGGCGGGCATGCCGACATCGAGTACCGCGCCATCCGCATCGCCGCCGACGATGTCGAGCATGCGGTCGTCAACGTGCTGCGCTTCTACGAGTCGCCGAGCGCAATCGTGTTCTGCAACACGCGCGAGGCGGTGCGGCATCTGCAGGCGGCGCTGCTGGAGCGCGGCTTTTCCGTCGTCGCGCTGTCGGGTGAGCTGACGCAGAACGAGCGCACGATGGCGCTGCAGTCGCTTCGCGACGGCCGCTCGCGGGTGTGCGTGGCGACCGACGTCGCGGCGCGCGGCATCGATCTCGCCAATCTCGATCTCGTCATCCATGCCGAGCTGCCGAACGATCCCGAGGTGATGCAGCATCGCTCGGGTCGCACCGGCCGCGCCGGCCGCAAGGGCGTCAGCGTGCTGCTGGTGCCGCCGGCGCGGCGGCGGCGGGCGGAAACGCTGCTGAACCTCGCCGGCATCGAGGCCGCGTGGGGCGCGGCGCCGCAAGCTGATGAGATCCGCAAGCTCGATCAGGAGCGCATGCTGCACGACCAGGTGTTCACCGAGGAGACGACGGCGGAGGATCTGGCGCTCGCGCAAGCGCTGCTGGCGGAGCGGTCGGCCGAGGACATCGCCGCCGCATTGGCGCGGCTCTATCGCGCGCGGCTGCCGTCGCCGGAGGACATTCTGGATCCCGGCGAGGACCGCGGCCGGTCACGCCATGATCGCGGTCGCGATGCCGCTCGGCCGGTGCGCGGCGACGATCGCCCGCCGGTGCAGCGGACCAAGTCGGGAAAGCCGTCGGCGCGCCACGGCATGGGCGAGCCGAGCGTCTGGTTCCGGGCGGCGATCGGGCGCAGGAAGAACGCGGAGGCACGCTGGCTGCTGCCGATGATCTGCCGGCGCGGCGGCATCGACAAGAACGACATCGGCACCATCAAGATCTCGGATACCACGACGGAGTTCGAGATCGCCGCGCGGGTCGCGGACGCCTTCGCCGCCAACATCCGCCGTCCCGACAAGGAGGATACGATCCGCATCGAGCCGCTGGCGGCTGCGCCGTCGGGGCAGGGGGCCGCCGACAAACCGCGTCCGGAGAAGCGGGCGGCGCGGCGCGAGGCCGAGCCACGGCGCCAGGCAGAGGAAAGCGCCTACCATCCGCTGCATCGCGATCAGCCTCGCCGGGACAAGGAAACTCCGCCGCGGAGCAGGGCGCATCACGACGCTCCGCCGTCGAAGTCCGGCCATGCCCAGGCGTTCACGAAGAAAAAGAAGCACGGCGACAAGTCCAGCCGTGGCGGACCGGCGTTTCCGTCTCATAGCCCACGGTCGAAGGCGCCTGGTGGAAAGAAGCCCAAGACCAAGCGTCGCGGCTGACGGCACCGGCCGATCCCGCGCCGACGGCAGTGCGTGAAACGTGAAGGAGGAGCCGTCCTTGAGCCGCTACGCCGTCCTGTATTTTGCAACCCTGGCCGTGCTGCTCGGCTTCGACATCCCGTTCCTGAGCATCGTCGCCAAGGGCTTCTTCCAGTCGCAGGTCGGCGAGATGCTGGGCGAGATCCGTCCCGTGCCGGCGGTGCTGTTCTATCTGCTCTATGTCGCGGGCGTGCTGATCTTCGTCAGTGGGACGCCTGATGCGACCTGGCGCTCGACCTTGCTCTATGGCGCGCTGTTCGGGCTGTTCTGCTACGCGACCTTCGAGCTGACGTCGCTGGCGATGCTCAAGCAGTGGACCTGGACGGTGGTGGCGGTCGACATCAGCTGGGGCGTGTTCGTCACTGCGGTGTCGGCGACGGTGGGGTTACTGATCGCCGACTGGGCGACGCCGCGGGGCTGAAGCGGCATCGGACCGAAGCGCTCGGAGTGCAATTCCAGTCGACCGAGATCCCGGGGCCGCCTCTGCGAGGCGTCCCGGGATGACGTCGTCAAACGTCGGTTGCCGACCTCACTTCGGCTGCGGCACCACGCGCAGATAGGGCTTCGGCGCCTTCCAGCCGTTCGGATAGATCGTCTTGGCCTCGTCGTCGGACACCGAGCCGGCGATGATGACGTCCTCGCCCTGCTTCCAGTCGGCGGGGGTGGCGACGCGGTGCTTCGAGGTGAGCTGCAGCGAATCGATGACGCGGAGAATTTCCTGGAAGTTGCGTCCGGTGGTCATCGGGTAGACCAGGATCAGCTTGATCTTCTTGTCCGGGCCGATGATGAAGACGTTGCGGACGGTCTGGTTGTCGGCCGCGCTGCGCTTGGATGGGTCCCCGGAGATCGCCGCCGGCAGCATGTCGTAGAGCTTCGAGACGTTGTAGTCGGTGTCGCCGATCATCGGATAGTTCGGCGCCGCGCCTTGCGTCTCGCGGATGTCCTCCGACCATTTGGCGTGGTTGTCGACCGGGTCGACCGACAGGCCCATCAGCTTGACGCCGCGCTTGTCGAACTCCGGCTTCAGCCGCGCCAGCGCGCCGAGCTCGGTGGTGCACACCGGGGTGAAATCCTTCGGATGCGAGAACAGGAGCGCCCAGCTGTCGCCGATCCAGTCGTGGAATTTGATCTTGCCTTCGGTGGTGTCTGCCTCGAAGTCGGGGGCAGTGGAGCCGATCTGGAGAGCCATGGCAGTCCTCAATTCATTGCACGTGGTGGGAATAAATCTTCCAAACAGTATAGGAAATACCGCCGCGAAAGGGAACCGGCTGACGGAAAAGAGAAGATAATTGCCCCAAAGCTCACGAGGCCAACAACTTCTTTTGAGTTCCCGGGCTGCTGCGAAACATCCGTCAGACGACCGCTTGCCCAGATTTCGCCATCTGCTGGTCGCAACACGCCGCCCCCGGACGCCCCACGGCTTTGAACCGTGATCGAGGTCACTGCGGCAAATCGGCAACCGATACAAAAACCCACAGCACCGTTTCGAACCGTTAACCACTCGTTCAGACGGGCGCCGACAAGGTGGGTCAACACAGCAACTGAGAAGATAACATGGCTACCTCTGCACCAAAAACCATCGGCATCGATGGTCTCGAACCGTCCTCCTGTGAGACCGCTGCTCTCGCGCTCGGCATCGTGCGCGACGGCGTGATCACCGGCGAGGGGCCGACCACCGCGGGACGCGTGCATTTCTCCCGCGTGCTCGATGCCGATGACGCGGCCTGGTGCGCGCGCATTCTGAGCGCCGCCGCGATCAACGACGCGCCGGTCAGCCGCGCCGAGGCCGAGGCGCTGTTCGCGATCGATGCCGCCGCAACCGAGCGCAAGGACGACGGCCGTTTCGAGGATCTGCTCGCCAAGGCGGTGGCGCATCACACCGCGGCCGCCTCCGGCCTGCCGGTGCCGCCGCGCAGCGTGGCGCTGTCGCCGGAGACCGCGATCGAGAGCTGGGCTCCGATCAATGCGCGGGGCATCCGCACCGATGCGCTGGAATGGGTCGCCAAGCAGATGCGCGGCAAGCGCCAGGGCAACCGCGCGCTGATGGCGATGGTCGCGACCCTGGTCGGCGTCACCGTGCTGCCGCTGGCGCAACTGCCCTCGATGATCGACATCGGGATGTAGGCGCGTCGCGTTCATCCAGCCGCATGAGTTCGACGAGCGCGATGATCTCATCGCGCTCTTTTCGTTTTGACCGGTCTTTCTGACCGGCGGCGATCGCATCACGGCTCTTGATGGCGCCGCCCGGCCGGTGAATCAATCGGCGGTGATGCGACCGAACACGGAGAATGTCGAGATGAGCCGATGGAGCTTCGCCGCGCGTCTGTTCGCGGTGGCGGCGACGGCGCTGCTGCTCATGATGGCCTGGCAGACCTTTCCGCTGATCCAGGCCGAGCTGCTCGGGATGCGCGCCAAGCCCCGCGAGATCACGCCGCGCGGCGATCTCGCCGCCGACGAGAAGAGCACGATCGCGCTGTTCGAGAGCCGCAGCGGCTCGGTCGTCTTCATCACGACCGTTCAACAATCGGTCAACCCGTGGACCGGCAATTCGCAGCAGGAGCGCTCCGGCACCGGCTCGGGCGTCGTGTGGGACGACCTCGGCCACGTCGTCACCAACTATCACGTCATCGAAGGCGCCACCGAGGCGCTGGTCAGCCTGACCGACGGACGCTCGTTCCGCGCCGCGCTGGTCGGCGCCAGTCCGGAGAACGATCT
The DNA here is from genome assembly GCF_051168015.1 of Bradyrhizobium sp. HKCCYLRH3061. Classification (NCBI taxonomy): domain Bacteria; kingdom Pseudomonadati; phylum Pseudomonadota; class Alphaproteobacteria; order Hyphomicrobiales; family Nitrobacteraceae; genus Bradyrhizobium; species Bradyrhizobium sp. HKCCYLRH3061. The sequence goes on along the minus strand of NZ_JBNPUE010000002.1, from coordinate 138,309 downwards.
GGCGGTGCTCGTGATCGGCGTCGGCGTCGACCGGCCGAAGCCGCTGCCGCTCGGCACCAGCGCCGACCTCAAGGTCGGGCAGAAGGTGTTCGCGATCGGCAATCCGTTCGGTCTCAGCAGCACGCTGACCACCGGCATCGTCTCGGCGCTCAACCGCAACCTTCAGGTCACGCAGGACCGCACCCTGAACGGACTGATCCAGACCGATGCCGCGATCAATCCGGGCAATTCCGGCGGCCCGCTGCTCGACAGCGCGGGACGGCTGATCGGCGTCAACACCGCGATCTACAGCCCCTCGGGCGCCTCTGCCGGTATCGGCTTCGCCGTGCCCGTCGACAGGGTCAACCGGGTCGTGCCGCGCCTGATCGCGAGCGGCCGCTATGTCACCCCGAGCCTTGGCATCCGCACCGATCCAAAGGCCAACGAGGCGCTGTCGGCGCGGCTCGGCCTGTCCGGCGTGTTCGTGCTCGATGTCGAGCAGGATTCGGCGGCCGAGAAGGCGGGGCTCGTTCCGGCGAGGCTGACGCGAGACGGCGGCTTCGCGCTCGGCGATGTCGTGCTGGCGGTCGACGGGCAGGCGGTGGAGTCGCCCCAGGACATGACGCGGGCGCTGGAGAACAAGAACCCGGGCGACCGGGTGGTGCTGCGCGTGCTCCGCGGCGGCAAGACCGTCGAGGTTCGGGTGACGCTGGACGTCGCGCGGTGAGTAAGTGGACCACACTCCGTCGGCGAGGAGATAGCCGTAGCCCGCATGAGCGAAGCGACATGCGGGAAAAGTGTCCCCGTGTATCGCTGCGCTCACCCGGGCTAAGGCATCGCGTTTGATCGAAACAGGAGTGTCCCGCTTTCGCGGGGCACTCCGGTGATCGCATGGAAGTACTGGCGATCGACTGACTACTTCGCCGCGGCCTTCTGCTTCGGCGCCTCGTCATCCAGCCCCACGGTGCGGCCGGGGAAGCCGGCGACGTCGAAATAGCGCTGGGTGCCGACGCGCTGCAGCTTCAGCACGGTGCGCAGGCCGCCGGCTCCCGGGTCCGATTTGACGACGTCCGACACAGCCTTGGGCGTCGCGCCGTTCGGCATCGCCTCGGTCATGACGCGGCCGATCAGTCTGCCCTTCGGCGCGACCTTGAGGTCGAGCAGCCTGGCGGCGGTGGCACCGACATCGGCGTTGCTGACCGGCAGCGGATCGACGAAGCCCGCCTTGAAGTCGGGTCCGATGGCCGCCATGAAGTTGTAGGTATCGCCGCGGCCGAACGAGCCGTGCATGCCCTGGCCCTGGCGCAGCACGGTGTCGGCGACCTCGACCTGGCAGTTGGACGGCTGGTCGCAACCCGGCGCGACATAGGTGCGGAAGTTGACCACGATCGCCGGATGCGGCGTCACCGCCTTGCCCTGCAGGTTGATCTGCGACAGCGGCAAGGTGCCCGGAATCTCGCCGAGCTTGTCGTCGACGAAGATGCCGGAGACGTAGTCCTGCGCCAGCAGCGCCTTGACGGTGCGGCGGGCGAGCTTCCTGTCGTTGTTGGGCAAATAGATCAAGTCGGAGCCGCCGTTGGTGGCGACGACGAGATCGGGCTTGGCCGGGTCCTTGCCGAGCACGCCATTGCCGGCCTTGGGGTGCTTGCCTTCGGGCACCGCCGCGTTCTTGTCGTTCGGGTCGAACAGCGGCAGGTCGAGCGCCTTGGCGAGGTCGAGCGCCAGGAAGCCCATTGGCAGGAACTCCTTCGGCGTGTCGTCATAGCTGACCTTGGCGGAGGGACTCGTTTTGCTCTCCTTGGAGATGGTCGAGAAGCCGTGGTCAGCCTGGACCATGATGTTGGTCGAGGCCGCCAGGCCGAGATCATCGAGCGCCTTGCGCAGCGCTGCCAGATTGTCGTCGGCGTTCTTGATGCCGGCCATCGAGGTCGGGCCATTGATGCCCGGCGTGATGGTGTTCAAGCTGTCGCCGTGATTGTGCTGGCTGCCGTCCGGGTCGCGCGACCAGAACACCAGCACGAACGGCTTGTTGCGCGCCTTGAACATCGGCAGCACCGCCTTGGTGGCGACGTCGACCATGTAGGCCTGTTGCGCGACGTTGGCCGAGGTCGTGCCCGGCGTCTTGGCGTCGCCCGCCTTGCCGTTATCGCCGCGCGACGGCGTTGCCAGCGCCAGGCCGGCCTTGGTCAGGGCGTCCTTGACCTCGTCGGTCAGCGGCACGCCATTCTTGTTGCCGGTGGAGTCGTCGATTACGATCGAGGAGGTGGCGCCGGGCTTGCAAGGGCAGCCGGTGTGGTCGAACAGATAGGTCGGGCCGAGCTTGCCGATCGCGGCGGTCGAATAGCCGGCCTTGCGCGCGAGCTTCAGGATCGTGTCCTCGTTGAGGTAGTCACCGTTGAAATGCTCGTCGATGTCGCCGAGCACGGCGTCGTTCTCGATGAAGGGTACGACGGTGTCGCCCGCTGGTGCGGAGGTGTAGCCGGTGAAGATCGTATTCGAGAACGTGCCGGTGTCGCCGAGATAATGGCCGGTCGCCATGGCCGAGCCATTGGCCATGGTGAAGGTCGGAAACAGCGAGTGCGAATTCTTGAAGTTGACGCCCTTGTCGCGAACGGCGGCCATGGCCGGCGCCGTCTCCGGCGTCACCTTCAGCGCGCGCAGGCCGTCGGGAATGAACAGGATCAGGTTATGGGGCTTGGCGTTCTGCGCAAAAGCGGCACTGGACGACAGCAGGGTCAGTCCGGCGCACAGCAGCACGAGCGGGCGGCGCATTGAAAACTCCTGAAAAGCAATCGGCGGAATCGCGGCGTCTCGCCGCAGGGAAGAGCTTTAGTTTTGCCGGGTGACAGTTTTGTTACAAGGGGCTCGCGCCCGATCGGCACCGCTCCGGACAGGATTTTCGTCGAGCGGTAGTCCGCGGCAGGAACCAGGGTGTGGCTTCCCGGTTGTCGGCTCACACAATTCAGGGAGCACACCATGCCTGCCGACAAAGACCTCAACGAGCTCTTCCTCGATACCCTCAAGGACATCTACTACGCCGAGAAGCAGATCCTGAAGACGCTGCCGAAAATGGCCAAGGCGGCGCAGTCGGAGAAGCTGGCGGCGGCGTTCGAGAAGCACCAGGAGGAGACCGAAGGCCAGATCGAGCGGCTCGAGCAGATTTTCGAGCTGATCGGCAAGCCCGCCCGCGGCAAGAAGTGCGATGCGATCGAGGGCATCATCGACGAGGGCAAGGAGATCATGGACGAGTACAAGGGGACGCAGGCGCTCGACGCCGGCCTTCTTGCTGCAGCGCAGGCGGTCGAGCACTACGAGATGTCGCGCTATGGCACGCTGAAGGCCTGGGCGCTCAAGCTCAACCTGCCGAAGGCCGCCAAGCTGCTCGATCAGACGCTGAACGAAGAGCGGAAGACCGACGAGACGCTGACCAAGATCGCTGAGACCGCGGTCAACTACGAGGCGGCCGCCTAAGCCCCGGTCGTCTTTACCACATGGCCGCCGCCAGCGCTGCGATCAGCGTGGGCGGCGTTACCACGAGTCCGATCTTCAGGAATTGCCAGGCCGTCACCTCGATCTTCTCACGCCGCAATGCCGTCAGCCACAGGATGGTGGCAAGCGAGCCCGTGACCGAGATGTTTGGGCCGAGATCGACCCCGATCAGGATGGCCCGGATGACCTCATGCGGCAGGTGATCGCTGGTGGCGACGGAGCCTGCGACGAGGCCGACCGGGAGGTTGTTGGCGATGTTGTCGGCGACCGCGGTGATCAGGCCCGCGGCCCACGCTGTGCCGTGCGGCGACGACGTCACGCCCTGGTGCAGCCAGGCGCTGAGCTGGCCGATCGCGCCGGCGCGGCTCAGACCTTCCACCATCACGAACAGGCCGCCGACCAGCGGCAGCACGCCCCATGAGATGCCGCGAATTACGGGCCATGGCGATTGCCGGCCGATGAGCAGGATCGCGGCCGCGGTGACCACGCCGCAGACGAACGTCGGCAGGCCGAGTTGAACGTCGAGCGCCGAGGCGGTCAGCAGCACGGCTGCGATGGCGCCGATCCCGAACGCGGCGAGCCGGCCTTCGCGACTGAGATGCGGCTTCTCGACATCGGTGCGCAGCGTCTCCTCGCGCAACGCGCGGCGCTGGGTCAGCCACAGCGCGACGTAGGTCAGCGCGATCGCGGCCATCGAGGGCAGGGTGAACTGGCGCAGCCATTCGGTCAGATGCGGCATGCGTTCGCCAAACACGACGAGATTGGCCGGGTTGGAGATCGGCAGCACGAAGCTCGCGGCATTGGCGATGAAGGCGCAGACGTACAGATAGGGCAGCGGCGAGGCGCCGGCGGCGCGCGTCGCGGCATAGACCGCCGGCGTCAGCACGATCGCCGTGGCATCGTTGGAAAGCAGCACCGTGACCAGGGTGCCGACCGCATAGACCAGCAGGAACAGCAGCTGCGGCGAGCCGCGCGCATGCTCCACGGCATAGGCCGCGAGATAGTCGAACAGGCCCTCGCGGCGCGCCAGCTCGGCGATCAGCATCATCCCGATCAGGAACAGATAGACGTCGACGCCGTTGCGGATGCCGGTGAGCGCATCGGCTGGTGGCAGCAGGCCGAGCGCGACCAGCAGGATCGCGCCGGCGGCGGCCCACACGGCCTCGGGCAGCCGAAAGGGGCGGATGATGACGCCGGCGATGGCGGGAATGATGATGGCGTAGGCGAGCCAGGTATCGTGCAGGGACATGATCGGGGATCGATAGAGCAAATCATTCGGCGGGGATAGCGGGCGAGGGCGCCGCGTTCGGGAGGGCGGCCTCTGCTCCACCGGTCTCGGGGAGCAGCAGCCAGCACACGATCACGGCGAGGGCGGCAGCCGCGCCGAGCGCCAGGAATGCGGCGCTGTAGCCGCCATGGACCACGACCTGGCCGGCGAGCGCGGTCGACAGCGCCGCGCCAATGCTCTGCGCCGTGATGACCGCGCCCTGGGCGACGTTGAAGCGGCCGGTGCCGCGCATCAGGTCGGCGACGATGACCGGCAGGATCGCGCCGAAGATGCCGGCGCCGACGCCGTCCAGCAACTGCACGCCGACCAGCCAGGCCTTGTCGTCGGACAGCGTATAGAGCACCGCGCGCAGCGGCAGGATCAGCAGCGCCGCCAGGAAGAAGCGCTTGTGACCCCAGCGGTCGGCGCGGGCGCCGACCAGGAGCGCCATCGGCACCATCACGAGCTGGGCGGCGGCGATGCAGGCCGACATCAGGCTGGTGCCGAGATTCTTGTCCTGCAGCGCCAGCTTCTGGCCGACCAGCGGCAGCATGGCGGCGTTGGCGAGGTGAAACAGCGCGACGCAGACCGCGAAGATCAGCAGCGGACGGCAGGTCAGGAGAATGTCCAGGCCCGACGGCTGCTCGCCTTGGCCCGCTCGGTTGCCCTCCGCCTGATGCGCCAGCCCGCGCGCGACGTCATGGTCGATGGCGCGCTCGGGGATGGCGAGCACGCTGATGAGGCTGCCGGCCGACGTGACCGCCATCAGGTAGAACACCGCCGATGGTCCGAGCGCATAGGCGGCGGCCCCGGCGATCACGGCGCCGACGGCATTGCCGGCATGGTTGAAGGTCTCGTTGCGGCCGACGCGCGCCGTGAAGGCCTTGGCGCCGACGATCCCGAGCGACACAGCCGCAATCGCCGGGGCGAAGATCACGCCGGCGGCATTGGCGATGCTCTGCGAGATCGCGACCGGCCAGAAGCTCGTCATCAGCGGCAGCAGCAGGGACGCCGCCGTGACGATGATCGCGGCAACGATCATGACCAGCCGTTTCGCCCTGGTCGCGTCGACCAGCGCGCCGGCCGGCGTCTGCGCGGCGATGCCGGCGATCGTCGCCAGCGACATCACCACGCCGATCGAGGCCTCGTCCCATTTCTGCTCGGTCAGGAGATAGATCGCAAGATAGGGCCCGAGGCCATCGCGCACGTCGGCCAGGAAGAAATTGGCGGCGTCGAGCGCGCGGCGCGCCCGGCGCGTGGTAGTCTCATCCTGTGACATGCTCTCGGGCCTCGGTCCCTCGTTGCGTCAGTGCAGGCGATCACGCGTGCGCGTGATCGTGCTTGGGCCCATGCTTGTGCTTCGGTCCGTGCTTCGGTCCGTTCTTGGGACCATGCTCAGGGCCCTTCTTGGGGCCATGCTTGAGCGGCTTGAGGCTCTTCAGGTCCGGGCCCGCCTCGCGGGCGTGGATGACCCGGCCGAAGCGCGTGTCGATGCCGTCGCCACGAACCGCCAGCGTCGCTTTCGGCGCGAGCAGCTCGGCAATCTCCTTGGCTTCCTTCGGCCCGATGCGCACGACGGTGCCGTCGGTCAGCAGCGCGCCGCGCAGCTCGCCCTTGGGGCCGAACAGCGACAGCCGCACCTTGCCTTCGACGTCCATCCGGTGATGGTCGTGCTTGGGGTGCTCGCGCTCCTCGTCCGGGCCGTGGTCGATGATCTGCCGGCCATCTTCAGCCGACACGGCGACCGCCGCGAGCAGTTGCGCCCCGCGCGGCTTGACGCCCCGCGCGCCGACCGTATCGCCCGCCTTGATGTGGTGCGTCAGCTCCGCCGCCATATGCGGCGGCGTATGGACGAGGATGTCCTTGTCGCCTGCCCGCATGACGAAGCCGTCGACCTCGCCATGCGGATTGAGCACGAAGCGTTCGAGCACGCCGTTCACGAGCGGCAGGCTTTCGGGATCGATCCAATGCATGTTCGTCTCCTGTGGTGCGTTCGTTCGTGATCGAAAGGAAAGAGATCAGCCGCGCGGCGGAGGCGGCGGCGGGCCGAGCCGGTCGGGGCCGCCCCTCGGGCCGCGTGGCGGGCGCGGACCGTCGATCTCCGTCATCTGATCCGGCGAGGTGCCGATGGCCTTGACGTCGACGAGCTTGCCGAGGGCGGTCTCGAGCAGGTCGCCGCGCACCGAGATCGTCTGTCCGGGATGCAGCCAGTCGGCCAGCCGTTCGGCTTCGGGCGGCGGCAGGCGGAGCGACGTGCCGTCATCGAGCACCGCGCCGTTGACCTCGCCGCGCTTGCCGTGCAGCACCGTGGCGATCCGTCCGCTGACCGTCTGGTCGGCGCCGTGCCGGCCGGGGCGGTCGGGCGGACCGTCGTCCACGACGGTCTTGCCGGTCGCGATGTTGGTGATCGAGGCCGCGTCGACCAGCGGCAGCGCGCGGGCGCGCAGGCCGCGGATCGAGACGCCATCGCCCGGCCGGATCGTGAACACGACCTGAGCCGTCAGATGCGGCGGCAGCTTCACCTCGGTGCCGTCGTTGAGAATCAGTCCGTCGACATCGCCGCGCGGCGTCAGCGTGTATTGCTTGACGATCCCGCGTGTCTCCGGAAGCTGCGATGCATCCCACGTCGCATCCGGCGGGGACAGTGGTGCCTGGGCGCTGGCCGCAGTCATGCCGCAGCCCGCTGCGGCGAGCATCAGCGCGGCCATGATCGGCGTCATCTTTCGCGTCATCCTGGAACTCCTTTGGCAGGGGTGACGCAAGATGGTTCGCAACGGCCGTGCCAAGTGCCGGACGACGACAAATCAATGGGTTGCATGAAGGCTAGGGCGCTAGGCGTCGTCTTTCCCGACGGCGCGCGTCGGATTTCCTGACGCCTGCTCGTCACCCAGACCGTAGCGCTGCATCTTGGTGTAGAGCAGTTGCCGGTTGATCTTGAGCTGTCGCGCCGCTTCGGTGCGGTTGCCGCCGCACGCCGCCAGCGCGCGGCGGATCAGGCGCTCTTCCAGCCGGGCCACCGCCGCCGGCAGGTCCGTCGAAGTCTCCGTCTCCTCGTCATGCGGCGCGTCGGTGATGTCGAGATCGTCGGCGTCGATCAGGACTCCTTGCGTCAGCACGCAGGCGCGTTCGATCACGTTGCGCAACTCGCGGACATTGCCGGGCCAGGGCGCATGAGCGAGCTTGTCGATGGCCGCGTCGGTCAGTTGCGGGCGCGGCCGTCCCTCCGATGCCAGCGCCAGGAAATGGCTGGCCAGCGGCACGATGTCCTGGGCGCGCTCGCGCAGCGGCGGCAGCTCGATCGGGATCACGTTGAGGCGGTAGTACAGATCCTCGCGGAAGGCGCCGCTCGCGACCAGCCTGGCGAGATCGCGATGCGTGGCCGCGACGACGCGGGCCGACACCTTCACCGGCTTGCCGCCGACCGGCGTGATGACGCGCTCCTGCAGGGCGCGGAGGATCTTGGCCTGCATCGGCAGCGGCATGTCGCCGATCTCGTCGAGGAAGAGGGTACCCGACCCGGCATCGCGGAAGGCGCCGGCGCGGTCGGAGCTGGCGCCGGTGAACGATCCCTTGAGGTGGCCGAACAATTCGCTCTCGAGCAGATCCCGCGGGATCGCGGCGCAGTTTACGGCAATGAAGGGAAACGCGCTGCGCCGGCTGTGGACATGAAGCGCGCGCGCGACCAGCTCCTTGCCGGTGCCGGTCTCGCCCCGGATCAGCACCGTGGCGTCGGCATCGGCGGCGCGGCCGATCGTCTTCTGCACCCGGCGCATCGCCTCGCTGGTGCCGATCAGCCCGCTGTCGTCGACGCAGGCCGTGTCCTGCTGCTGAGACCGGCGCGGCGGCAGCCGCGCGATCAGCTCGCGCAGGGCATCGCGGCCGATCGGCTTCACCAGGTGATCGAATGCGCCGAGTCGCATCGCCTCGATCGTGTTCTCAGGGCTGGCATAGGCCGTCAGCACGATCACCGGAGGCGCATCGCCGTCGGCGCGGATGCGGCGCAGGGTCTCGATGCCGTCGAGCCCCGGCATGCGCAGGTCGAGCAGCACGGCATCGGTCGCGGGAGACACCATGCCGATCGCTTCGCGGCCGGAGGCCGCCGTGATCGCCTCGTGGCCGAGATCGGTCAGCGTCTCCGCCAGCCCGTCGCGTAGCGCCGCATCGTCGTCGACGATCAGGATGGTTGCCATGGCAGGGAGATCTCGAAGCTGGTGCCGGTGCTGACAGGGGCGAGTTGCGCATCGCCATGATGGGCGCGCGCGATCTCGCGCACGATGGCAAGTCCAAGCCCGGTGCCGTCGGCGCGGGTGCTGACGAACGGCTCGAACAGGCGATCCCTGATGCCGGGGGCGATGCCCGGGCCGCTGTCGGTGACGCGAAACAGCAGGCGTCCATCGGCGATCTCGGCTGCGACGACGATCTCGCCGCCCTCGGGGGTGTTCTGGATCGCATTGAGGATCAGATTGTCGAGCGCGCGCTGCAGCTGCGCGGGATCGAAGCAGCACCGCGCGGAGGAGGGCGCGACGGCGCGGAGCGACTGGCCGTGGCGCGCGGCAACATCGCGGTGCGCTTCGATCGTGGCCTGCAGGAAGTCGTCGAGCTCGACGGGACGGGTCTTCGGCTGGCTCGCCTGGGTCATCGCCAGGAGATCGCGCAGCAGCGCGTCGAGCCGCGCCACCTGCTGCAGGATCGCTTCGAGCGCGCCGGCCTTGCGCGCAGGGTCGGGAGAGGCGAGCGCGTTCTCCGCCTTCAGGCGCATCGCCGCGATCGGATTGCGGATCTCGTGGGCGAGCGTGGCCGACAGCCGGCCGACGGCTGCGAGGCGCTCGGCGGCGGTTGCGCGCATGCGCTCCGCCGAGAGGCGATGGCCGGCATCGTTGACGGCGTCGACGAGGCGGTCGAGCTCGCGGGCGCCGGTGTGCGGCAGTTGCGGCAGGTCGGCATTGTCCGTCGGCTCGCCCAGCGCCGTCTCGATCATGGCGATGCGGCGTGACCACGACACCAGGATCCAGGCCAACCAGATCGCCGAGCCGAGCAGCGTCGCCGCCAGCACGATCAGCCCAATCAGCAGATGCGTGTAGGCCGGACCTTCGGCCGCGGCGGCGCGGGTCATGGTCCAGGCGGTGACGTTCTGGAGCGGACCGCGCAATGGGCAGGCATGAACGATCAGGGTCTGCGACCGTCCGGCATTCTTTGTCGTGAAGGGGCGGCCGCTGCGCTGCGCGTCGCTGTTGATCTGCTTGATCACGCTGAGTTCGGCTGCCGGCAGGTCGGTCTTGGGTCCGGTGCCTTCGTAGGTCGGATAGGCGTAGGCCAGCGACCCGGTCTCCGTCTGCCAGATGCCGCCTTCGACGCCGGGCGTCGCAGCCAAGGCGGACTGCACCAGCGGGATGAGGTCCTGCTTCAGGCTGTCGTCGACCGGCGCGCCGCGCCAGCCCGAGACGAAGAACTGATAGCGGTCGGCGATGTCGCGGCAGCCGCGCGTGACCAAGTCCTGCGCGCGCGCCACGCGCGCGTCGTTCGACTGCTGGAACGACTCGACAAGAAGATACGCCGTCGCCGCGCCGGAAACTGCCAGCATGAGCCAGAGCGCCGACAGCCGCGAGCGAAGGGAGCGCATCAAATGGTCCGCAATGACATCGGATGACCGCGTGCGGCGCGACGCGCGGACGCGGTTCACGGCACCTCATTGCGGAACAGAACGTCCGATCGGCAATGTTGGTTCCCGATGCCGGCTCAGCGCGGCAGCGGCGCCTTCTCGGCCATCGCCTTGCGCAGGATGCGCGACAGCGATTCCACCGAATAGGGCTTCTTGATCAGCTCGAAGCCGTGATGGGCATTTTCCGCCAGCACGTGGCTGTAGCCGGATGTCAGCACCACCGGCAGGCCGGGATAGCGGTCGCGGATGATGCCGGCAAGCTCGAGGCCGTTGATGCCGGGCATGATGACGTCGGAGAACACGAGATCGACGGCGAACTCATCGTTTGCCAGGATCGCCAGCGCATCGGCGCCGTTGGCGACGCGGCGCGTCACATAGCCGAGATCCTCGAGCAGCTCGGTCGAGAACTGCCCCACCTCGTCATTGTCCTCGACCACGAGCACGCGGTAGCCGCGCCCGATGGTCGCCGGCTCGATGCGCGCGGCGCCCGCTTCCGTGCCGGATTCCGTTGCCGTGGCTTGTGGCAGATAGATCGTGAAGGTCGCGCCGTGGCCGATGCGGCTGTCGACCGCGATGTCGCCTTCGGACTGCTTGGCGAAGCCGAACGCCTGGCTGAGGCCGAGACCCGTGCCCTTGCCGACCTCCTTGGTGGTGAAGAACGGTTCGAAGATCGCGTTGAGATGTTGAGGCGCGATGCCGCCGCCGGTGTCCGTGACCGAGATCGCGATGAAGGCCCCGGGGCGGGGGCCCTGGCCGCGCAAGGCCGGAATGCTCTCGGTTCGCTGAACGCCGATCTGCAGATGACCTTCACCGTTCATGGCGTCGCGCGCATTGACGGCGAGATTGATCAGCGCGGTCTGGAATTGCGCGACGTCGGCGAGCGTGAAAAGCCCGCTGTCCGTGACCGCGAGGTCGATCTGGATGCGGCTGCCGACGAGAGGACGGATCAGTTGCACGACGTTCTCGACCTGCTCGCCGACATTGAACACCTGCGGCGTCAAGGGTTGCCGCCGGGCGAAGGCCAGGAGCTGCGCGGTCAGCTTCGAGGCGCGCTCCACCGTCTCCGAGATCGCGTCGACATAGCGCCGGCGCCGCTCCTCGGGAAGATCGCGGCGGCGCAGGAAGTCGGTGGCCGAGCGGATGATCGTGAGCAGGTTGTTGAAGTCGTGGGCGACGCCGCCGGTGAGCTGGCCGACCGCCTCCATCTTCTGCGACTGCCGCAGCAGCTCCTCGCCCTGGATGCGCTCGGTGACGTCGACGGCCTCGGCGACCGCGCCGGTGACCACGTCATGCTGGTCGAACAGCGGCCGCATTGACAGCTCGAAATGTCGCTGGCCGCTGGCGAAGTCGAGCCGCATCTCGGTCCGGAAGCTTTCGCCGGCGAGAACGCGGGCGAACGCCTTGCGCAGCATCTCGGTCACGCCCGGCGTATGGGTGAACCAGGGCGCATCCCAGAGCGGCTGGCCGATGACGTTCACTTCACCGGCGCGCATGCCGGCGACCGCGATGCGGTTGGCATGCATCACGCGGCCCTCGACGTCGAGGATGGCCTGATACTGATTGCTGGTGTCGAAGATCGCGCGCATGCGCGCTTCATTGGCCTCGAGTTGGGCGGTGCGCTCCCTGATACGCTCTTCGAGGGTCTCGTTGACGCGGCGCAGCTCGATCTCGGCCTGCTTGGCGGCCGTGACGTCGTGAGCGACGCCGATGAACCCGACATGTTTGCCGTTCGCATCCCAGCGCGGCTGCGATTCCGAGCGCAGCCAGCGCCATTCCCCGTCGGCGCGCCGGTAGCGCGCCTCGAGGAAGAACGGCTTCAGCGAGCACTCTCCCGACTGCTGCTGCGCGAGGATGCGCGGAAGGTCCTCGGGATGCAGCACCTTGCGCCAGTCGAAGGCCAGCGCCTCGTCAGGGGGCAGGCCGAGGAAATCGATATAGGCGCGATTGACGAAGGAGCGGGTGCGGTCGAGCTTCGTCACCCAGATCGGCACCGGCGCGCTGTCGGCGATCAGCCGGAAGCGTTCCTCGCTCTCGCGCAGCTTGGCCTGCGCCAGCATCTGGTCGGTGACATCGATATGCGCGCCGACCAGACGGATCGCACGGCCGTTCCAGTCACGCTCGATGCGGGCGATGACGCGGACCCAGCGGATCTCGCCGTCGCTGGGACGGATGATGCGGTATTCGGTGGTGTAGTCCTCCTGATCGCTCTTCACCGCGGCGATGAAGTCCCGCTCGGCCTTGACGCGGTCGTCGGGGTGGACGCGCCTGACCCAGTCTTCGTGAGTCTCGTGGACGGCCTCCGGCGGCAGGCCGTGAATGATCAGGTATTCGGGGGAGCGGCGGTTGCGGTAGCCCTCGCGCAAATCGACCTCGACGCCGCCGACCCGGGCGATGCGCTGAATGCGCGCGAGCTCCGCCTCGCGCTCCTGCAGCGCTCGGTAGGCCTGATCGCGATCGCGGGCGATCTCCTCGATATGCTGGCGCAGCGCGTCGGCGGCAGCCTCCGGCCTCACCTCGTCTCTGGGCGCATCCGCGCTGTTCATGCTGACCTGTACTGGTGTGGCGAGCAGTCGTCCGAGAATTCCACCGCGGGTGTTCGGAAGCGTGGCGACATTGGGTTCAAGGAAAGCAAACTGGGCAGAGATTAAGGCGGGCAAACGACCGCATGACGTGAACGTCGGGGCAGATAAAAAGTTCCGCGCTCCCGGAACGGACTGTTACTGTCGTGCGTCGTCAGGCCCTGAACTCCGCAACACGTAGGTCCATACCGTGAAGCTCTTCGTCTGTCAGGCCTGCAAGAACATCCTGTATTTCGAGAATCGCAGCTGCGGTCGCTGCGGCCATCAGCTCGCCTTCATGCCGGAGCGCCAGACCCTGTCGGCGATCGAGCCGGCGGAGGAGGGGGTTCGGACGCTCGCCGACCACGGGTCGGGGCGCTTCTTCTGCGCCAATGCCGAGCACGACGCCTGCAACTGGCTGCTCGAGATCGGTGAGACCGCAGGCTTCTGCCGCGCCTGCCGGCATAACGGCACGATTCCCAATCTGTCTGATCCCGCGCAACTCGCCGGATGGCGAGAGCTGGAGGTGGCCAAGCACCGGCTGTTCTACTCGCTGATCCGCTGGAAACTCCCTGTGAAGACACGCATCGAGGATCCCGAGCACGGGCTGATCTTCAACTTCCTCGCCGACGACCCCGCCGGCCAGCAGAAGGTCATGACCGGCCACGACAACGGCCTTATCACCATCGCGCTGGCCGAGGCCGACGATTTCGAGCGCGAGCGGCGCCGGCTGGAAATGGGCGAGCCGTACCGGACCTTGCTCGGTCATTTCCGCCACGAGGTCGGGCACTATTTCTGGGACGTGCTGGTGCGCGATGCCGGCCGGCTCGACGAATGCCGGGCGGTGTTCGGCGACGATACCCAGGACTACGGCGAGGCACTGAAGCGGCACTACGAGCAGGGGCCGCCGGTGAACTGGCAGGACAATTTCGTCTCCGCCTACGCCACCACGCATCCGTGGGAGGATTTTGCCGAGACCTGGGCGCACTACCTCCACATCGTCGATACGCTGGAGATGGCCTCCGAGTTCGGTATCGAGATCGATCCGCCCGCCGACCAGATCGGCGGACTGACAGCGCGCGTCACCTTCGATCCGTATGTCGCGGAGGACTTCGACACCATCGTCAACGCCTGGCTGCCGTTCACCTTCGCCATGAACAGTGTCGCCCGGGCGATGGGCGCGCGCGATCTCTATCCCTTCATCCTGACGCCGCCGGTCATCGGCAAGCTGGGCTTCATCCACCGCCTGGTGCGGCAGGGCGGCCGGGAGACGTCCGTCACCCTGGCGCCCGAAAAGCCGCAGGCCGAGTCGCAGCATCAAGAGATCGGGGCGGCGTGATCCGCCTTGACTCCAGAGAACATAAAGTGAACATGGCGGCGTGACCGGAGCGAGGACCGCCATCGCGCATGCAGCCCAGATCGCAATCCAACACCGATGCTCAAGCCGCGGACGCTGAACACCTCGCGCTGGAGGCCGCCGTGGACCAGGCCATTGCTGCCTGCGGCGGCGATCTGCGCGCGGCCATTCGGGCCCTGATTGTTGCGAACGATTTTCTCGAGACCGAGGTCGGTGAGCTCATGAAGGCGGTGTCCCACGCCTATGCCCGCGGACGTTTCCACAGCTATTCCGGGTAACGGCAATGCCCGCGGCTGGCATGCCTCGCCGGACGGCACGGTCGGAACGAGAGGCGGGTTGCGCGCGGGCGATTTTGGTATAGACGAACCGATCAAGCTCGCGGTGTGACGCCTGTGCCACGAGCGGGGAGCCCGCCCAAAGGTATCAAGCAAGAACATGTTCAAAACCATTCTGATTGCGAACCGCGGCGAGATCGCCTGCCGGGTCATCAAGACTGCCCGCCGCATGGGAATCCGAACCGTTGCGGTCTATTCGGAAGCCGACCGCGATGCGCTGCATGTCGAGATGGCAGATGATGCCGTGCTGATCGGCCCGCCCGCCGCCGCCGAGAGCTATCTCCTCATCGACCGCATCGTCGAGGCCTGCAAGAAGACCGGCGCCGAGGCGGTGCATCCGGGCTACGGCTTCCTGTCCGAGCGCGAGGCTTTCCCGCGGGCATTGGCCGAGGCCGGCATCGTCTTCATCGGCCCGAACCCAGGCGCGATCGCCGCGATGGGCGACAAGATCGAATCGAAGAAGGCGGCCGCCAAGGCCAAGGTCTCGACCGTGCCCGGCTTCCTCGGCGTCATCGAGGACGACAAGCACGCGGTGCGCATCGCCGACGAGATCGGCTACCCCGTGATGATCAAGGCCTCCGCCGGCGGCGGCGGCAAGGGCATGCGCATCGCGCATTCGACTGCCGAAGTGGCCGAGGGCTTCAATCTCGCCAAGGCCGAGGCCAAGGCCTCGTTCGGCGACGATCGCGTCTTCATCGAGAAGTTCATCACAGATCCGCGCCACATCGAGATCCAGGTGCTCGGCGACAAGCATGGCAACGTGATCTATCTCGGCGAGCGCGAATGCTCGATCCAGCGCCGCAACCAGAAGGTCATCGAGGAGGCGCCGTCGCCGCTGCTCGACGAGGAGACGCGGCGCAAGATGGGCGAGCAGGCCGTGGCGCTCGCCAAGGCCGTGAACTACGACTCCGCCGGCACCGTCGAGTTCGTCGCCGGCCAGGACAAGAGCTTCTACTTCCTTGAGATGAACACGCGCCTGCAGGTCGAGCATCCCGTGACCGAGCTCGTCACCGGCATCGATCTCGTCGAGCAGATGATCCGCGTCGCCGCCGGCGAGAAGCTTTCGCTTGCGCAGAAGGACGTGACGATGACCGGCTGGGCGGTGGAATCCCGCGTCTATGCGGAAGATCCGTTCCGCAGCTTCCTGCCGTCGATCGGCCGCCTCGTGAAGTATCGCCCGCCGGCGGAGAGCAAGGCTGACGGCATCACCGTGCGCAACGACACCGGCGTGCAGGAGGGCGGCGAGATCTCGATCTATTACGATCCGATGATCGCCAAGCTCGTCACCCATGCGGAGTCGCGGGCTGCCGCGATCGAGGCGCAGTCGACCGCGCTTGATGCGTTCTATGTCGACGGCATCCGCCACAACATCCCGTTCCTGTCGGCGCTGATGAACCATCCGCGCTGGCGCGAGGGCCGGCTGTCGACCGGCTTCATCGCCGAGGAGTTTCCCAAGGGCTTTGCCGCGCGCGCGCCGGAAGGCGAGATCGCGCGCCGGCTGGCGGCGGTGGGTGCTGCGATCGACCACGTGCTCGGCGAGCGCAAGCGGCAGATCTCGCAGCAGATGATCGGCCGGCCTGTGAAGCGGCAGGGCCGCCGCGCGGTGTGGCTCGGGCGTGACGAGATCCTGCTCGACATCACCAGGGAGAACGGCGCGATCACGGTCCGCTTCGTCGGGGGCGACGGCAAGGTCGGCCCGGCGCATCAGCTGGTGTCGGATTGGAAACCGGGCGATGCCGTGTGGCACGGCACCATCGATGGTGCGGCCATCGCAGTGCAGACGCGTCTCATTGCGAACGGCGTGCGGCTCGCGCATCAGGGCGTCGAAGCGCCGGTCTACGTCTACACGGAGGCCGAGGCGACCGCGGCGCGGCTGATGCCGGTCGTCACCGCCGGCGACAGCGGCAAGAAGCTGCTGTGCCCGATGCCCGGCCTCGTGGTCTCGATCGCCGTGACCGAAGGGCAGGAGGTCAAGGCGGGCGAGACGCTGGCCGTGATCGAAGCCATGAAGATGCAGAACGTGCTGCGCGCCGAGCAGGACGGCACGGTAAAGAAGATCCACGCGACAGCAGGGGCCACGCTCGCGGTCGATGCGCTGATCCTGGAGTTTGCGTAGTAAGTCTAACCGCCGTCATTGCGAGCGAAGCGAAGCAATCCAGGGCCGAGCAAGAGACTCTGGATTGCTTCGTCGCTTCGCTCCTCGCAATGACGGAGAGAGGTAGGGCGTGATGACGTTCCGTACTCGCCGAGAAGCGTTGCGCACAATCCTCGCCAGCGATCGCTGCGTCCATCCCGGCTCCGTTTACGACGCGATTTCGATCCGCGTTGCCGAGGACCTCGGCTTCGAACTCGGCATGTTCGGCGGCTCGGCGGCTTCGCTCGCCGTCCTCGGCGATCCCGACATTGCCTTGATCACCTTGACCGAGCTCGCCGAGCAGATGCGGCGGATGTCGCGCGCGGCAGCGCTGCCGGTGCTGGTCGATGCCGATCACGGCTACGGCAATGCGATGAACGTGCGCCGAACGGTGCAGGAGCTGGAAGCGGCCGGGGCCGCGGGTCTCACCATCGAGGATACGCTGCTGCCGCAGGGCTATGGCGAGGCGAAGCCGCAGCTGATCCCGTTAGCCGAGGGTGTCGGCAAGGTGAAGGCAGCGCTCGACAGCCGAGGCGATCCCGCGCTGGTCATCCTGGGGCGGACGGGCGCCGTTTCCATCACCTCACTCGACCACGCGATCGCGCGGGCCAGGGCGTATGAGGCCTGCGGCGTCGACGGGCTGTTCTTCACCGGCATCACCGCGCGCGATCAGCTCGACGCGGTCGCGGCCGCCACCACGCTGCCGATCGTGCTCGGCGGTGCGCCGGAGGAGATGTCCGATCTCGGCTATCTCGCCTCGCGCCGTGTCCGCGTCGCGCTGCAGGGCCATGCGCCGATCGCCGCCGCGACGCAGGCGGTGTATGAGACGCTGAAGGCGCTGCGTGACGGCGTCTCGCCGAAGCAGCTCAAGGGGCTGCCGTCGGCCGAGCTGACGGCACGCGTGATGCGCGACGCCGATGTGAAGAAGCGCCTGCGCGATTTTCTGGGGCTCGGATCATGACCGATCGCGCCACCGTCCACGTCATGGTTCGCGGCCGCGTCCAGGGCGTCGGCTACCGCGCATGGGTCGAGGACCAGGCCATCCTCAACGGCCTCGAAGGCTGGGTGCGCAACCGCACCGATGGCAGTGTCGAGGCGTTGTTCGCGGGTGCCTCGGACGACGTCGCCGCCGTGTTGGCAGCCTGCCGCGAGGGACCGCCAGCAGCGCGTGTCGATGCCGTGATGGAAAACCCGGCGACGGCCGATCAGCTCAAACCGCGCCGGCCGGGCGAGGCGTTCTCCGTGTTGCCGACGCTCTAACGACACGGCGCGCGAGTCCGTCGCTCACCCCGCTGAGATCACCAGCGCCTGTATCCGGCCTTCGATGGCACCCTCGCCAAAGCGGCGCGCCAGCGCTTCCGCGGTCGCCTGCGTCACGGCGGCGAGGCCGGGCGTGCCGCGCGCTTCGATCTCGCCGCGCATCGGCGTGCCCTGGCAAAATGCCATGGCCGGGTCCTGAGGCGAAGCCGCGCGGCTGCGATGCGTCACCGTCTCGATCGCGATGTCCGTGAAGCCCGCTGCGGTCAGATCGGCCTTGATCCGCCCGGCATCGAAATAGCCGTGCGGAGTCCGGGTGAAGAACTGCGGCGGGCTTTCGGGGAAGACCTGTTGCAACGTCTCGTGAACGACGTGAGGAATTTCATTCTCCTCGATCCGGTCCCAGACGTTGAAGACGAAACGTCCGCCGGGCCGGAGCACGCGGCGGGCCTCCGCATAGCCCTTGACGCGATCGGGGAAGAACATCGCGCCGAACTGACAGGCGACGGCGTCGAAGCTCGCATCGGCAAAGGGCAGGGCCAGCGCATCGGCTTGATGAAATGCGATGCGGTCCGCAGCGGCGAGATGGGTCTTCGCCTGCGCGAGCATCGGCTCGTTGAGGTCGGTGGCGGTGATCCGGACCTCCGGCGGCAGTTGAGCCTGCAGGGCCCGCGTCACCACGCCGGTGCCCGCCGCCGTCTCCAGTACGTCGCGCGGCAGGTACGCCGCGATGCGCCGCGCGAGGTCCAGCGCATAGGGCGCGAAGATCAAGGGAACCATCAGTTGATCGTAGATCTGCGGGATCGATCCAGTGAACGCCTTGTCGGATGCCGTCATGGCTTGCTCCTGTTGCAGAGGGGGGCAGGCGGGGAACCGGGCGGTCGGCAGGCGCAAAATGTGCGCCGTAACATCCGTCTGGCCGGCCGCCAGTCCGGTTCAAAGCCGCGCCTCTTGACATTCACTCTCTTCAGTCAGATATTTCTGTCATGACAGAAATTACAGGTCATCGAAAACTTCCTCCCGCCGTCGAGCGCTTCATCCTCAACTGGGGCGACATGGGCGACCAGTGGGGCGTGAACCGCTCGGTGAGCCAGATCCACGGGCTGCTGTACCTCGCCGAGAAGCCGATGACGGCGGAGGACATCGCCGACACGCTCGGCATGGCCCGCTCCAACGTCTCGAACTCGCTGAAGGAGCTGCTCGCCTGGGGCTTGATCCGGCGCGTGCCGATCCTCGGCGACCGCCGCGATCATTTCGAGGCCGAGACCGACATCTGGGAGGTGGCGCAGCGGATCGCGGCCGGCCGCAAGGAACGCGAGATCGATCCCGCCATCGCGGCGCTGCGCGCCTGCGTCGCGGAGGCGACCGGCGATCCCGCGATCAGCGCGGTCGCAGCCAAGCGGCTGAAGGACATGCTGGCGTTCACCGAGCTGGTCGACCGTTGGTACGTGCAGATGCTGAAGGTGCCGCGGCCGCGTCTCGTCGCGCTGATCAAGCTCGGCGAGAAGATCGCAAATCTGCTGCCCACGGGAAGGTCCAGGTCGGGCAGCGCTTGAGAAGAGTGGAGGGCGTCATGGTGACCATGCGACATCCCGGACTTTCAACGCCCTCCAGCGCCAAGCTTCATGACGATTACAGGTTTCGTGCGCTGCTGTCCGCCGAGGATTGGGGACGGCTGCCGGTGTCGATCTGGCGCCGCTTCTCCAAGCGCCTCGCCGATGGCGCCACCGTCGTCTATGTCGGCGAGGTCGATCAGGCCGAGATCAGCCGTGCCGGCTTCTGGTTCGCGCATCTGGCGCGGCTGATCGGCGGGCCGCTGCCGACGCGCGCGAACATCGGCGTGCCGATGATCGTCGCGGTGACCGAGGACGCGGCGAGTGGCGGCCAGATCTGGACGCGCATCTGCGGGCGCCCGCATGGCTTCCCGCAGGTGATCCATTCCGCCAAGCGCTTCGCCGGTCCGACGGGGCTCGAGGAATATCTCGGCTGGGGCCTCAGCATGAGCCTGCGCGTCGGCGTCGCCGATGGCGCGCTTCATTTCCATAGCGCCGGCTACACGTTCGACTTAGCCGGCCGGCGCTGGGTGCTGCCGGCATGGCTCACGCCCGGCGACCTCACCGTCACCCATTCCGATCTCGGCAGCGGCGTCTTTCGCTTCTCGCTCGAGATCGTCCATCCGCGCTTCGGGCGCATCATGCGCCAGAGCGCAGTGTTCCGGGAGTCCGCACCATGACGCCGCTGCTCTGGTCCCTGATCGCGCTTCAGATCGTGATGGGCGTGTTCGACACCTTCTATCACCATGAGTTCACCGAGCGCCTGGCCTGGCGCCCGTCACAGCGGGGCGAGCTCAAGCTGCACGGCGTCCGCAATGGGCTCTATGCGCTGCTGTTCGCCGTCCTCGGCTGGTGCGAGGTGCATGGATTGTTCGCGATCCTCGTGCTCGCGGTGCTTCTGGCCGAGATCGCCATCACCCTCACCGATTTCGTCGAGGAGGATCTGACGCGCAAGCTGCCGCCGAGCGAACGCATCAATCACACACTGCTCGCCATCAACTACGGCGCGATCCTGACGCTGCTGGTGCCGCTGCTGATCGGCTGGGCGATGGAGCCTTCGGCGATCGTGCCGGCCTATGCCGGCGTGCTGAGCTGGATTGCGGCTGCCGCCGCGGTTGGCGCTGCCCTGTGCGGCCTGCGCGACTTCGCCGCGGCACGACGCCTTGCGCGAATGTCGCAGCCGGATGCGACCGGGCTGGTCGCGGCGCTGCCGCCGGCGCAGACCATCCTCATCACCGGTGCGACCGGTTTCATCGGCGCGCGGCTGGCGGCTGGTCTCACTGCGGCCGGTCATCACGTCGTCGCCCTGGTCCGCGACCCGGCCAAGGCCGCCATGTTGCCGGCGCCGCTGACCTTGATCACACGTCTCGATCAGCTCGCCTCCGGCACCCGTATCGACGCGATCGTCAACCTGGCCGGCGAGCCGATCGGCAATGCGCCTTGGACCGCGGCCAGGCGCGCGACGATCCTGCAGTCCCGGCTTGCTACCACGGAAGCGGTCGTATCCCTGATCGCGCGGCTCGACCGCAAGCCGAAGGTGTTGGTCAACGGTTCGGCGATCGGCTGGTACGGCCTGTGGCAGGACCAGCCGCTGACCGAATCGGCCAAGTCGCATGCCTGCTTCAGCCATGACCTCTGCGACGCCTGGGAACAGGCGGCGCGCGGTGCCGAAGCGCACGGTGTCCGCGTCGCACTGCTGCGGATCGGGCTCGTCGTCGGCCGCGACGGCGGCTTCCTGGCGCGGATGCTGACGCCGTTCGAGTTCGGCCTGGGCGGGCCGTTCGGCTCCGGCCTGCAATGGATGTCCTGGATCGAGCGCGACGATCTCGTTCGGCTGATCGCCCATGTGATCGCGACCGATGCCATCACCGGGCCGGTCAATGCGACGGCGCCGCTGCCGGTGCGGAATCTCGCCTTCACCGCCGAGCTCGCGCGCTGCCTGCGGCGTCCGGCGCTGCTGCGTGTTCCCGCCGGCCTCTTGCGCCGGATCGGCGGCGACTTCGCCGAGGAGCTCTTGCTCGGCGGCCAGCGCGTGGTGCCGAACAAGGCGCTGTCGAGCGGCTTCGTGTTCCGGCATCAGAGCCTGCGCAGCGCGCTCGAATCCATCCTGTGAGCGGCCGAGCGCGTCATGACCGCTCGCCCCGGGCCATCGTCGCCGATGGCAGCTCGCCGAACGTGGCGCGGTAGTAGCGGGCGAAGTGTCCGGCATTGGCAAAGTTGCAGGCGGCGGCTGCCGCCGCCACCGTGACGGCGGGATCGCCCGAGCGCAGCATCTCGTGGGCGCGCCGCAGGCGCACCGATTTGGCAAAGGCCATCGGCGAATAGCCGCGCACACGCTCGAACAAGCGGAAGATCGACCGGACGCTGACGCCGGCCTCGCGCGCCAAGCGCTCGATCGTGATCGGCTCGCGCCAGTTGGCCTCGATGTAGTCCTCTAGCCGCTTGACCAGGCCGAAATCCGGCATCGGAGAGGGATCCAGGAGCGTGTCGCGGAAACGATGACGGCTGGCGCAGAGGAAGGCGACATGTACCGCATCCTCCAGCTCGCGATAGACTGCGGCGGGGAACGCCGTATCCTGCTCGTTGAGCTGGGTCGTCAGGAAGTCCAGCAGCCGCATCAGGCTGCGGGCCTGCGGATCGGCGGCCGGAATGGCAGGGTCGATCACGAAGTCGGTGCGCGGCTGCACGCCGACCAGCGCCGTGAGGCGCCGTCGCAGCGCCTGCGGATCGAGCCGCAGGGTCAGTCGCCGATGGCCGCCCTGGCACGCCATCTGCCATGGCGCGCCGGCCGGCGCGACCGCGAACTGATGCTCATTGACGTCGGTCGCCTCGCCGGGAGTGCAACTGACCGCGCGTCCCTTCAGGGCGATCTGCACTCTGATGAAGTCGGCGGCGCGATGGTCGCAGACCATGTCGCAGGTCGTGGTGCCGAAGGCGAGACCGATGGTCTCGAGTTCGATCAGGTTGACGATCGCCTCGAAGCGCTCGGCGTTCCTGAAGTCGACGCGCTCGGCGCCGAGCCGGCGCCCCGCGAGGTCGCGCAGCACGTCGGCGTTCGAGGTCCGGATCAGCGCGTGGCGATGCAATGGTTCGAGGCCGGTCGCGCCGGTCGAGGCCGGGCTCGGCTTTGCTGGGGCGCTGACGAGGTCAGCTGCGGTCAAGAGACGGTTCAAGCCGCTGCTCCTGAACTCCGATTATTAACCCATGCTACATCAGGTCCTGTCGGCGTCAATTACTTCGACATCGCGGCGCTTCGGAATGCCGCGGCCAGCGTGCGCAAGGCCGCGCGCTTGGCCGCATCGCCCGCCTTTGCATGCAGCATCACCTTGGAGCGGCCGAGCTTGGGCAGGCCGAGATCCGTTCCGATATCGATCAGTCCGCTGGGTGCGATCCGGCGGGCCAGCGGCGCAATCGCAAGACCGGCGCGCGCGGCGGCCGCAACGGCCGTCACCCCGCCGCCGACGAACGTCTCGCTGAAGCTGATTCGCGCGCGCTCGAGCGCGCGGACCGCGATGCTGCGCACGCCACAGGGCGGTGCGAGCGTGGCGAGCGGCAGCGTGCCGCCGGCCGGCAGACGAAATCTGGGCGCTGCGAACCAGCCGAACTCGTCCGTGATCAACGCCTCGCCACCGCGGCGGCTCGCCTCCTGGCGGACGATCACGGCGTCGAGCTTGCCGGCATCGTAGCGGTCGAGCAGGTCGCGCGAGAAGCCGATGCTGACCGACAGGACGAGGTCCGCCATGGCAGCATGCAACTGCTCGAGCATCGGCACCAGCTCGGGGCCGGCGACGTGATCGCTGATGCCCAGCGACAGCAGCGGCCGGACACGCGGCGCGCCGGCGAGCGCGAGGTCATGCGCGGCAACCAGCGCGCGGGCGTTCTCGGCGAAGGCCGCGCCGTCGGCGGTGAGCCGGACCGCGCGCGGCGAACGCTCGACCAGCCGCTTTCCGAGCAGCGCTTCGAGCCGCTGCAGCTTAAGACTGACCGCGGCCTGGGTGGTGCCGAGCGTCTCGGCCGCCCGGGTGAAGCTGTGCAGGTCGCTCACCAGCAGAAAGGCGCGGACGGTCGCGATGTCGAGCGTGGCGGTCATATGAACTCGTTATCATTGATATCCATATCGATAAGATACCAAAATGAGCGGCGCGCGGCTAGCTTTGCTCCCGAAGCGCAGTCACGCGCTGGATACCGAGAGCCGACCATGCCGTTGATCAACATCGTCTATGCCAGCCAGCGCCGCTCGCCGTCGCTGAAGAAGGCCATCGCGGACGCCATCACCGAATTGACCGCGTACATCCTGCGCAAGGATCCCAAGGTCACCGCCGTCATCGTCTCGGAAGCGGATGCCGCGGACTGGTTCGCCGGCGGCGCCTCGCTGGCGGAGCAGGGGCTTGCCAGCTACTGGATCGACGTTCACGTCAGCGAAGGCACCAACACCAAGGACGAGAAGGCCGCCTATCTCGCCGCGGTGTTCGCGCGCATGGCCGAGCTGATCGGCCCGCTGCATCACGAGACCTATCTGCATGTCGACGAGGTCAAGGCGGATGCCTACGGCTTCGGCGGCCTGAGCCAGGAGCGCCGCTATGTTGCGGCGAAGCTCGACGTCCCGCCGCAGCAGGGCGCCGCGTGAGCTCATGCCGTCTCCGGCTGCGCGACGCTGACGGCGCCGAACACGCTCTCGAACGCCTGTCGGAACGCGACGTCGACATCGGCGAGCGTCACCGGCAGGCCGAGATCGACCAGGCTGGTGACGCCGTAGCGCGGATCGGTCACGCCGCAGGGCACGATGGCCTGGAAGTGCGACAGGTCCGGCTCGACATTGATGGCGATGCCGTGGAAGGTCACCCAGCGCTTCAGCCGCACGCCGATGGCGGCGATCTTGTCCTCGAAGCCCTCGCCCTTGTCGGGCCGCTTGACCCAGACGCCGACGCGATCCTCGCGCCGCTCGCCGCGCACGTTGAAGGCGTCGAGGGTGCGGATGATGGTCTCCTCGAGCGCGGCGACATAGGCGCGCACGTCGGGGCGCCGCCGCTTGAGGTCGAGCATGACATAGGCCACGCGCTGGCCGGGGCCATGATAGGTGACCTGGCCGCCGCGGCCGGTCGGCACCAGCGGAAAGCGCGGATCGCGCAGGTCTTCGGCCTTGCCCGACGTGCCGGCGGTGTAGACCGGCGGATGCTCCAGCAGCCAGACCATCTCCGCGGCCTCATGGGCGGCGATCGCGGCCGCCCGCGCCTCCATGAATTCGGTCGCCCGGGCGTAGTCGACTGGCGAATCGGAGATGCGCCAATCCACGGCGTTGCCGGGAGGGCCCTCAAAGGTGGTCAGGTCGAGTGTTTCGCGGCTGTTAACCATTGGCTAACCACAACATGGTGATGTCTGGGCAATCAAAATCCAGTCGTGACTTCGGTGGTCCTGCAGTGTCAACCCTCGATAAAGTGACAGTCGACCTGATGGTCGTTCTCGGCACCTGCTCCATGCCCATCCACCAGGTTCTGCGCCTGTCCCGCGGCGCCATCATCGAGCTGGATGCCACCGAGGCCGACGACGTCAAGGTGCTCGCCAACAATCTGCCGATCGCAAATGGGGTGGTGCTGGTCGACCGCAACCGCATCGCGGTCGAGGTCAAGCAGATGCTGCCGCGCTCGCCGACGCCGACGTCGCGATAGCGCGCCACGGCCCACGCCAAAACCGTCCACAATCCGGTATTTTAGGGCAGGGCGGGCCTTGTCCCCCTGACATCGATTTGATACACGGGCGCCACTGATCCGGTGCCGCCCTTCCTCTGGCTCCGGCTTCTTCTTCGCGCTCGTGGCGGAATTGGTAGACGCGCTGCCTTGAGGTGGCAGTGGGTAACACCGTGGGGGTTCGAGTCCCTCCGAGCGCACCACACAACCTCACCTTCTCAAAATTTATCTTGTTGAAAGCGCTGCGGAATTTTCGCGGCGCGCTTTCGGCTGTTTCGTCATGGCCTGGAATTGTGATACAGTTTGGGATCAATTTGGGATACATTGCCGAAAGATGCACGCTTGGTAAGGCAGGAAAAGCAAGACCGTTGGTTGATCCAACGCAACGGCGTCTATTACTACCACCGGCGAGTTCCTAAGCTCGTCGCCCACCTGGACGATCGAGCGCCGTTTGCACGGCAAAGCCTGAAGACTGACGATCTGGCAAAGGCGCGAGCGCAGCGGGACATCCTCGAACAGGCCGATAACGCCCTTTGGGCGTCCATGCTGACGGACGGCAAGACCGACGCGGCGTTGGCCGCTCACAAGGTCTCCCGCGCCCGTGCAGAGGCTCTGGGGTTTGCTTACCGCCCGGCTTTGGAGGTGGCGCAGCTACCGCTCGAAGACCTCGTCAGGCGCTTTGCGGCAATCTCTGATCTGCGGACGCCGGTGGCCTTAGAGACGGCGGTCCTTGGCGGCGTGGATCGGCCACGGGTCAAGGTCTCGGAAGCCTTTGAGATCTACTGCAACGAGATTGCGGCCGTCGAAATCGTCGGCAAGAGCGAAGAGCAGAAGAAGGCGTGGAAGAAGGTCAAGAAGTACGCCGTTGACGCCTTCACCAAGGTTGTCGGGGAAGACCTCGCGATGGACGACATCACGCGCGACCACGCGAAGAAGATGCACGAGCACTTCAAGGGGCTGATCGCGCCAAAGGACGCGAAGGCCGCCAAGATGTCGGCGTCGCTTGGCAAGCGTCGCCTAGGCGATATGAGCATCCTATACAAGCGCTACTATGCCCATATCGGCGTTGAGGGCAGGGCCAATCCATTCGAGGGCCTGACCTTTAGTCAGAAGTTCAAGAAGCGTCGGCTGCCATTCCCCATCGAGTGGGTCCGCGACGTGATCCTGAAGCCCGGCGCGCTCGCTAGCCTGAACGACGACGCTCGTCATATCATCATGGTCTGCATCGAGACGGGCGCTCGCCCGATCGAGCTTCGGTACCTTCGCGCCGAGCGCATCAAGCTCCATGAGAAGGTGCCGCACATCCTTGTCGAGCCGTCATTCGACCCCGACGAACCACACGAAGTGAAGACCGTATCGTCGGTCCGGCGCATCCCATTAGTCGGCGTCGCGCTCGAAGCGATGAAGCTCCACCCTGACGGGTTCGAGCGCTACCGCGAGAACGGCAACAAGTTGTCGGCGACTGTGAACAGCTATCTCAAGGAAAACAAGCTACAGCCGACCGGCAAGGAAACGCTGTACAGCTTCCGGCATACGTTCGAGGATCGGTTGAAAGAGGGCAGGATCGACGACGAGTTGCGAAAGATTCTGATGGGGCATACCATTGACCGCGAACAGTATGGCTCTGGCGGATCGCTGAAGCTGTATCAGGAAGAGCTACTGAAAATCGTCTATCCGTTCGACAAGTCTATCGTCTGACGCGACGGAGCGCGCGAGCCATCGTGGACTCCCTTGCCTTTTTCGCCTCGATCTCGGCCTCAAGCCGCTCGAAGATCGGTAGGTAGACTTCGCCGCCTTGTGGCGCGCGCTCCATCGCGATCGCAAGCCGATCCAGGCAGCGTTCGAGCAACTCGATTGTGATCTCGCCATTGGCAGAAATCTTGCCGATGGCGTTGTCGTTTGCAGGCCTCATCGGTGGGAACTCACTCGTGGTCAGCAGGCAGCCTTGGGAGCCTCGCGCCCCTCGAAAAAGTCGATCTGCACGCCCGCCTCGCGGAGCATGATCTCCGCTTCCGCCATGTCGGCGTGCCACTGCGCATCGGTCGGCTCGCAGGGCACGCAAACCAAGCGCTCGATGCCGGACTGAATGATCGCGCGGGAGCAATCGCTGCACGGAAACCATGGGAGATAGATCGTGCAGCCGAGTGTGCTCGCGCCACGCGCGGCAGCGTTATAGATGGCGTTGCGCTCGGCGTGCTCAGTCCATTTGTACTTGAGGGGGCGCATGTGACGGACCTCGACGTTGTCGTTCACCTTGCGCGGAAAGCCGTTCCACCCCATCGAGATCGCAACATCGCGACGGTCCACGATGGCGCAGCCGATCTTGCGGCTGCGATCCTTGCTCTGCGACGCGGCCTGGGCGGCGCATTGCATCCAAAAGTCCAGACGGTCCGCCATCACGCGACATCCAAGGCTGGGACGGTGACGGAGGCACGCACCTTGCGCACACCGGCGATCACGTCGTCGAGGCGCATGGTGATCTCGAAGGTGCGGAAGCGAGCGTCGAGCAATGCGAAGGACACAGAGTCTGCGTCGGGCTTTGCGTCGCGCGTGACGGCGGCTACAATCATCTGCGCAGTGGTCGGGTCAGTGCATGGCATCGGTGGGCATGTCCTGCAAGAGAGCGTGCTGATCGGGATGGATGATGCGGCGTTCCTTCCGCCGCGACTTGAAGCCCACTGGCTCGATCGCAGTCGGCTCACGCAGGAATGGAAACCGTTCGTGGATGCCGGTCACGATCTCGATCAGCGCTGTGATCGTCTGCGGCATCGTGAGGCCGAGCTTGTCGGCGATCGGCTGAAGCTCGGCACGGACTTCCTCGGGCAGAGCCTGCGCGCGGGGTACTGCGACGAAGTCCCAGCCCAGAAAGCCTAGGACGGCTTCGAGCGACTCCAGACCTGGCTTGTTCTTGCGACGCCACGCTTTGATGGACGCGCGCCGAACGCCCGAACCTTCCTCGGTCTCGTCATAGGTGAAGCGGAGGCGTGCCATCTCCGCGAATACCAACTTCACATGAGGACCGACGCGGTCGGGCATGGTGACCGTGCGCCGGTTGGCCCGGTCGCGCCGGCGACTAGTCATGCTTCGGACCCGCCGCCATCTCGGTCGAGATGTTCATCATGCCAATGGCGCCAATCAGCTCGGGCTCGTCTTCGGCGCGGAAAATCACACGACGGTTCGAATGATCGGGGTGGAGAGCGATCGTGGAGGCCTTGAACGCCCCGAGCATCGTCTTCAGGTACTGACCATTGAGGCCGAACGACGCCACCTCTCCGTTGATGTCTGCCTCGACCACATCAACGCCGCCCCCGGTTTGACCGCCGACCGCAACCACGAAGCCGTCGTCCGATCCTGCGCATTGGAGGCGATAGCCTTGATCCTTGAGGGCAAAGGGTTCGAGAAGGGCGACCGCGCTCGCACACGCGGCCCGCTCCAGCTCAATACGCGTTTCGCTCGGGTTGGACACCAGCGGCGCATAATTCGGATAGGTGCCGAGCAATAGGGAAGAGCAGAAGCGAGTCGAGTCGGTCGAGACGAAGATCGAATGCTCGTTGATGACGACTTGAACGTCTTCGGCGGTGCGAAACAAACGGATGATCTGCGACACGGTCTCGGCGCTCAAGATAATGCCGGGCCGACCGCTGCCATCGACCGGCATGTCTTCGGCTCCCTCGGGGGCAGGGATCGAAGTCATGATCAGGATCATGCCGGTGGTGCCAACTGCCGCGAGGCGCTTCCCGGTGACGTGAAAGAACACGCCCTGCATCGGCGAGTTGGGGACGACTGATAGTTCGGTAGCGGTGTGACCGAACAGCTTGACGAAGTCTGAGCCGTCGATCTTGAAGCTCGCACCGTCCTCCCGATACTGCCGAGCAGGCCAGTCTCCGGCGGGGAGGGTCGGGAAGCTCGTGCGCGAACGGCCAGCCTTGACGATCATCTCGTGCTTGGAATCGTCATAGTCGATCGTGACGTCGACACCCTTCGGGAGTCGATCCACGACCATCTTCAGCTTGCTGGCGTCAACGGTAGTCGAGCCTTCGCGCTCCACCGTGCAAGGCCCGGACGTCTCGACCTGCATATTGAAGTCGGTGGTGGCGATGTGCAGCACGCCGCCTTTTGCAATGATCCGGGCGTTGTTGGCGATGACGGCAGGCGAGTTTTTTGGCGCGCTCGACACCCCGCGCGTTACGATCTCGGCGAGCTTGTCCCGATTGATCTTCAGTTTCATTGGCGACATGGTCCGCTGCCCTCCCGTGAGCGTACGACGGACCGTATTCATTTATATCCGTCAAGTCAACGGATATATTAAGGACGGGGAGCTGCTGCCTAACCCAGTTCGCAGCTACCTATGATGCGATCCAGCGCCTTCACTTGGGAGCGCGGCAAGTCGACGACTGTGCCGTCGCACAGCATGCGGACGGTGATCTTGTCGATCGAGATCGTCACCACCTCGCGGATCGCTACGCGGTCATCGGCTTGACGCACCACGGCGAAACCTCCGTGCCCGACTTGCTTGTTTGGATTGACGATCACCACCTCGCCAACTCGGAAGCGAGGAGCCATGGTATCGTCTGGGACCGCGATGCAATACACGTCATTGCTCAGCGGCATAACGAAGGGCGCTCTTCGCGAGTCGTTGAGAGCGAAGAAGCCATCAGGGTCCGTGAGGCCGGTTTGGTAGAGCGTGATGGACTTCATCACGAGGGTTACAGGCTCAGCGTTCTGGGGGAGTACGCTGGTGGCCGCGGTCCGAGGGGAGGCTTGCTCCCCGATCAGGTATTCGTAGTCGCAATCCAGGATTGGAGCGAGTTTCGCAAGTCCTTCTTTAGTGGGATTGAGCGACTTTCCGGCGAGAAGGTCGTTCACATACGAAAGGCCAAGCCCAGCTCGGCGGGAGAGCTCATTCCGCGAAGTCCTCAACTGCAAAACGCGTTCCTCGACGCGCTCTTTGATGATGTCGAGTTTCGGATGCACCCGATGCTTCCGCCCAGGCTGCACAGACTTCGCCATAGTTCCATTCCCCGCAGTATCACCCGTACTCAATACCATACTTGGCACCTTCATTTGTGGACCTTGCCTGCCAATAACTAAAACAAATTCAAAGACTAGCGCCGTCGCCTCGCGCTCCTTCGGATCGGGAGCTTAGTGCTGTCGTCAATTATATCCGTTATATCCGTTGACTATCGACGTTGCATCCGTTAGAAAAGGTTCGCTTTCATCAGCGAAGAATATCCATCGATTCGGCATAAACCCGAAATGCGACGGATGTCAAGCGACGTCAACGGATGGAAATGACTGAACTATCGAAGCAAGAGCTTGTGGTTAAGGTCGCCGCACTCACTGCCACTATCGAAGACATGCGTCGGTCCATAATTCTCGCAGCTTCTCTTCCGGCGGCGTGGAAGTTGACGCCGAAGGAGCGCGACCTGTTCCTGGCGCTGATCGCCAACGAGACCGTCACGAAGCCTATGGCGATGGTGATCCTCTACGGAGCCAATGAGGACGGCCGCGAAACCCATTCCGTCGATGTCTTCATCTCTCGCATCCGGCGCAAGACCGAACGCCACGCCGTCACCATCGAGACCATCAATCGCACCGGCTACCGGCTGGTCGATCGTCTCCAATGGGCCAAGACCTTGAAGCTCGACACGTCCGTCGCGCACTAACCGGGGAGCCGAATGGCAATCTCACTCAAGAGTATCAAGAAAAAGACGGCGGCCGAGTTGCAGCCGATCTTCACGATCTACGGCGTTCCGAAGGTGGGCAAGTCGTCCCTCGCCTCAGAGTTTCCGCGGCCGATCTTTATCCAGACCGCCGAAGGCGAGAGTGTTCCGGCGGGTGTCGTCGCTGAAACCCTCGAAGTCCGCAACTATGCCGAGCTGTGCGAGGCGATCACGGTGCTCGTCTCCGATGAGCACAGCTACAGCACGGCCATCTTCGATTCAACGACTGGTCTGGAGAACATCATCCGCGCAGAGGCGTGCGTTCGGAATGGCTGGAAGAGCATCGAAGACCCGGGCTACGGCAAGGGCTACAAGATGGCCGCCGGTATTTTCCTCGAATACATCGACGGCATCATGACCCTGCGTCGTGAGCGCAATATGTCGGTCGTGCAGCTCGGGCACTGCGACATCTCGCGCTTCGATTCGCCCTCGACCGATCCGTACTCGCGCTATCGCATCAACCTCCATAAGGATGCGGCGGATATCGTCGAGGCGAACAGCGACGTCATCGCGTTCGTCAACTTCAAGGCCAGCATTAAGAAGGTCGATGCGGGCTTCGGCAAAGACCTCCGTCACGCCGAAGGCGGCGGTACGCGTTGGATGTTCCTCGAAGAGCGTCCCAGCCACATTGCGGGCAACCGCTTCGGCATGCCGCATGAACTCCAGTACGGCAAGGGTGAGGGATACAAGGCGCTCGCCAAGTACCTGCCGCCGCTGCCGGAAGCTGCCTAACACCCATCCCTCAACGCCATAGCATCCAAGGGGAGCATCACATGGCAGACTTCGGCGTAAATCTCAACGACGTGGACGCGGCGAATAGCAATGCGTCGGGCGGTGGCGGTCCCATCATCCCGCGGGGTCGGTACGGCTTCCAAATCGTCGAGGGCGAGATCAAGCAAAACTCGAAGAAGAACGGCGACAATTACGCGTTCAAGGCCGAGTGCACCGACGAAGGTCCGTTCTTCAAGTCATTCGTCTACGGCACCATCGTCCTGTCCAACCCCAGCGCCTGGGCACAGAACAACGGCCACGCGCAGTTGCAGGCGCTCGGCATGGCGATGGGCTTCGCGAAGGGCGAGTTCACCAATACCGACATGGCGCTCTATCAGCCGTTCGTCGCCGACCTCGACATCGAGACCTACAAGAAGGACGGCCAGGACAAGGAACGCAACGTCTTCACCGCGTACATTCACGAGGGCAACGCTCACACCGAGCCGCCGTCCGAGAAAGCCCCGGCGACTGCGCCTTCGATCGACAACAACGCCGCACAGACCAACGCGGCCAACAGCAACCAGCCGGATCCCTTGACCGCTCGCCAGACGCAGAACGGCTCGGCTCTCTCCACCGGCGGCGGTGCCGCCGGTGGCCGCGCTATGCCTTGGAAGCGCTCCGCTTAACGGCGCGCTGACCTTGAGCCGGGGCTTCGGCTCCGGCTCCTAGACGCTCTCCCTCCCAACAGACTGCAGTCTGCCCAACGCGCCCTTCCGCGCGAACGATAGAGGCTTGCCCGATGGCCGAGTTCCCGGTCCTCCACAATCCGACGACCGCCGCGATCTATGAGGCGTATGCCAAGTCCCGCGCCCAGGCCTGGGACTCAATGGGTATCTCGGTCTCACTGCTCGGCGAGGAGTGCGAGCGAGCCCTTTGGTACGCGTTCCGCTGGGCCTCGAAGCCTGAAGTCATCGACGGCCTGAAGGCGATCACGTTCGAGACTGGCGAGATCGAAGAGACGCGTCTGCTCAATGCGCTGCGCATGATCGGCTGCGAGGTGGACGAAGTCGATAGTCGAGGGAAGCAGTATCGCGCGAGTGCAATCGCCGGTCACGTTCGCGGCAAGATGGACGGCAAGGTGCTCGGTCTCCCTGAAGCGCCGAAGACTTGGCACGTCGTCGAGTGCAAGTCGATGAAGGACACCTATTGGGAGAAGGTGAAGAAGCACGGCGTTCGGGAGGGCTACTTCTCCCATTGGGTCCAGCTCAACACCTATTGCCATCTCTTCGGCTTCGAACGCGGCCTCTACATCTGCCGGAACAAGAACACCGGCGAGGTCTACAGCGAGCGCATCCACACTGACCACGTCGAGGCGGTCCGGCTTCTTCAACGCGCGGAGCGGATCGTCAACTACGCCAATCCGCCCATGAAGCTGCACAACGACCCGAAGGCGAAAGCCGCCTTCAAGTGCCGGACCATGTGCAGCCACAAGGCGATCTGCCACGACGGCGAGTTCGCACGCGTGTCCTGCCGGTCGTGCCTGCATGCCACGCCTGAGCATTTCGGCGATGCCGCTTGGTCCTGTGCGCGCTGGGGCAAGCCGCTCACGTTGGCAGAGCAGAAGGCCGGATGTCCGGCGCATCTCTTCATTCCGACGCTCGTACCCGGCGAGGTCACCGACTCCAGCGAGGGAGAGGAATGGATCCTCTACACGCTGCGTGACGGCCGCGAGTGGCGTGACGGCTCGAAGCCCACCACTCGCTACTGGCGCCACGCCGAAAGCGGCTCCGTCTTCACGACGCAATCAGACGAGCCTGAACCCCGGGAATGCGGCGGTGCTGACGCGATGCTCGTCGAGGAAATCACGGCGGAGCAGTTCGAACAGCTCAAAAGTCACTACGCAACCGGGGAACACCATGTCTGAATTTCTGCACCGCATTCGCTTCGTCGACGCAACTCACCGCGACTGCAAGTTCTTCCTGCCGGGGGAGTCGGGCATGTTCGGCTTTGTCTGCGGCGCGCCGTGCGGCGAGGGTGAATCGTTCTGCGAGTGCCACTACCGGCACTGCTTCAAGACGCTCACGCCGGTCAGCCGCACGATCTCCCGGTACGATGACGTGATGGTCTGCGAGATGCAGATCGACGACTCCGAGCTGGAGCTGACGGAGCTGGTATCCGGCGGGGTCATGCGCTGATGCCGGTCAATCTCCGCGACTATCAACGCAAGGCTTGCGACGCGCCCTATGAGTATTGGGCTGAGAAGCCCAAGGGCAACCCTCTTATCGTCGTCCCGACCGGCGGTGGCAAATCCATGATCCTGGGCACTATCTGCGAAGAGTTCATCGGCATGGAGCCGACGACGCGCATGATCATGGCGACTCACGTCAAGGAGTTGGTGCAGCAGAACTTCGAAGAGCTGTTGGGCATCTGGCCGTTCGCACCGGCCGGTGTCTACGCGGCATCGCTGAAGCGCAAGGAGGTGCACAACCAGATCACCTTCGGTAGCATTCAATCGATGTTCCGCGTAGCCGAGAAGTTCGGCCGAATCGACGTGCTCTTGATCGACGAAGCGCATCTTGTGCCGCCGGATGAAGCCGCCATGTACGGCAAGTTCATCAAGGCGCTTCGCGCCGTGAACCCGGACATGCTGATCTTGGGGCTCACCGCTACGCCCTACAGGCTCAACTCGGGCATGCTCACCGAAGGCGACGACGCGCTCTTCGACGACATCATTTATGAAATCTCGATCAAAGAACTGATCGATATGGGCTACCTGTGTCCGCTGGTCTCGAAGGCCACGCAGACGGTGTTCGATCTCAAGGGCGTTGGCCGGTCCGGCGGCGACTTCAAGATCGGGGCGCTTCAGGCTGCTGTCGATAAGCATCCGGTCACGGAAGCAGCCGTCAAGGAAGTGATCGCGTTCGCGAACAGCAACGAGCATCCGCGCAAGTCGTGGCTGTTCTTCTGCTCGGGCGTAGAGCACGCCTTGCACGTCCGCGACGAAGTCCGGCGTCACGGTTATTCGTGCGAGGCAATCCACGGCGACACCGATGACGGGGATCGCGAGCGCTGGATCAGGGAGTTCAAGGCGGGCAAGATCACGGCGCTCACCAATGCGAACGTGCTGACGACCGGCTTCAATGCGCCGCGCACCGATCTGCTCGCGATGTTGCGGCCGACCGAGTCCACTGCGCTCTATGTGCAGATGGTCGGCCGTGGCACGCGCTGCATGGGCAAAGACATCCACGAGTCGATCCGCAACGGGAAGTCTGATTGCTTGGTTCTCGACTTCGCGGGCAACGTCCGGCGTCACGGTCCGGTCGATCAGGTAAAGGTGCGGAAGCCCGGCAAGGGCGGTGGTGAAGCGCCGGTCAAGGAATGCCCGGAGTGTCACTCGCTGATCTTCGCGGGGCTGCGCGAGTGTCCGGACTGCGGCCACGCGTTCGAGCGCGATGTCGAGAAGAACATCAAGCAAACCGCCGACGCGGTGCCGATCCTGTCCACCTCGAAGCCCAATTGGATGAAGGTCAAGCGGCGCACGTTCTATCGCCACGATAAGCCCGGCGGCACCCCGAGCGTCCGCGTCGAGTACATGTGCGGCTTCACCGTGCACAAGGAATGGATTTGCCCGGAGCACAAGGGCTTCGCTCGGGTGAAGTTCGAGAAGTGGTGGAAGGAACATGGCGGCGGCGATGACGCGCCGTTCACCATCAACGACACGCTCACGCAGGCGGGCAAGAAGGTGCTGCGAGAGACGACCGAGATCATGATCCGCGCGAACGGTAGGCACTACGAGGTGATCGGACGCAAGCTCGGAGAGGCCGGCCTGTTGACGCAGGACAACTTCGTGTCGGTGCAGCCGTCACGCGAAGAGATCGTCGCGCGGAACTATGAACTCAACGGGAAACCAGAGGAGGCGGCCCGCTACCGCGCCCAAGTCGCGGCAAGGGAGGCGACGGCGAACGACAATGCTCGGCCGACGATGCCGGGCGTGAGCCGCGCGTCGGCGGCGAAGGCGTTGATGCCTGGGCATGCAAAGCCGGTGGCGCAGCTTCGCACGAGCGCTCCGTGGGCCGCCGAATACAAAGACGTGTTCGCCAGCACTTGGGGCAAGCACGATTTCGACGACGACATTCCATTCTGAGGGGACGAGGACATGAGTGCACCGAACGCAAAGCGAGTTCTTCGCCGCAACGAGATTTATGTGAAGCTCTCGAAATACTGTGATGGGCAGGGCTACCGCTATGTGCCCGTCATCGGTGGGAGGCACCACTACATTGAGGTCTTCGTCGGCGAGGGGAGGCCCGTGCGGATGATCTTCTCGGCGAGCGCCAGCGACCACCGCGCCGCGAACAACGCTCTCACGGTGCTCAAGCGCCTCATTCGGGAACGCCAAGCGAGCAATGACAACATCAAGGCTTGATCCCGAGCCGGTTTGCTGCGGCGTCTGCAAGCGGCTGGCGGTTGGGATCGGATACGCGCCGAAGCAGGGCAAGCCCGTGCTTTGGCTCTGCACCGATCCGACGTGCATCTCTTTGGGGGAGAGTGTTTTCAAGATGACACCGAAGACTCTGAGCGCTCACGAACTATTCGCGCTCGACGAAGCTGGCGAGGTCGCTGGCGCATACCTCGAAAGTATCGGCAAGTTCGATCTCACGCAGTTGTCTCAGGGCGAGTGGATGGAGTTCCTGAAGACTGTCCTCAACAGCTACGGCGAGCGCATGCGCGTGCGCCTGCTCAATCACACCGCTCCGTTTTGAAGGCTGCCGTTATGTCTGAATCTCCGTTCGCCCAGGTCGGCCCGACGCTGTACGAAAAGGGCTACTCGCCGATCCCAATCATGCCCGGCAACAAGGTTCCCGGCCTCATGGTCGGCGACGAGTGGCGCATGTTCAAGGGCTGGAATGAGTTCTGCGTTGAGCGGCCGTCGCAATTCCAGATCAACCAGTGGGCCAAATGGCCGGACGCGGGTGTGGGCATCGCTTGCGGCCGTGGCCTGATCTGCGTCGACATCGATCAGGAAGAGATCATCGAACCGCTACTCGCGATCCTGCCCGTGTCCTACGTCCAGAAGAAGGGCCGCAAGGGCATTTCGCTCTTCTATCAAGGCAACACGGATATCATACGCTCGAAGAACTATCGAACGCCCGATCGCGTCGGCCTTGTCGATCTGCTCGCCGAAGGTAAGCAAACGGTCCTGCCGCCCTCCATCCATCCCGACACTGGCGAACCCTACTATTGGTGGACCGACGAAACGCTTCTCGATGTGGGCCTCGGTGCCCTGACCGAGCTGCCGAACGATATCGGCGAACAGATCGGCAAGGTGCTGCGCGCGTTTGGCTATGATCCGGACGGCGACCGCGCGCCGGACCCGGCCGGTGCGGACCATCCGGACACGGTGAGTAGCCACACCTCGAACTTCTTCCGGAAGCTCAACGAGGACGCGCTCGCGCGGATCGATGCGTGGGCACCGAAGCTCAACCTCCCGAAGGGGCGCTTCCTTGGCCGCGTCTATCGCGCCGTGGCTCCGTGGCGCGCCTCGGGCTCGGGCCGCCCCATGAGCCGCCGTTCGGCGAACCTCTCGATCTCGCCGGGTGGCATTGAGGACTTCGGCACCGGCGAGAGCTTTACGGCGCTCAATGTTGTGATGAAGACGTTGCAGATCCCCGACTCCGAGTTGGACGCGGCCGTGCAGTGGCTCGGCGGCTGCCTGGGCTATGACTTCTCGCCGAACATCAACCTGACCATGGGGCCGAAGACGCTGGCGATGTTGGCGGCACGGGAGGCCCGTGAGCGCGGCGAAGAGCCGCCGGTGCGCTCAGCGATCGAGGAGGCATTGACGCCCCCGCCGCATCCCGAATGGCAACCCACGGTCATTGCTGGGGCCGTGGAGCGGCCCGCCGGCGGTGATCTCACTGCCTACCTCACCACGCCGGCCAGCGAGCCCGCTCCGGCCCCTGCGGAGCCCGCCGGTGAGTTGGCCGGGGGAGTGGAGCCCAGCGCGTCGGAGACGCCTCCAGCGTCGTGTATGGCCGAGCTGGAGTCGCTTTGCCGTGGCATCCCCGGACTGGTCGGCGAGCTGGTCGAATGGATGGCGTGTTCGTCGTCCAGTCCGTCGCGGCCGTGCGCCCTCGGGCCTGCTCTGCTTTGGGTGGGGACGATCGCGGGCCGTCATCAGGCCGGGCCTACCGATCTGCGCACCAATCTCAACGTGGTGACGCTGGCACCGCCTGGTTACGGCAAGGACCACGCGCGGCAAGCGCTCTACCGGCTCGCGACGAAGACGGGTCTGTTCCGCTTCATGGCTCCGGAGAACTTCCTGTCGGACTCCGCGCTCCGCAAGACGATCGAGCAGAACCCGGTCATGATGTCGATGATGGACGAGTTCGGCGGCTTCATTGGCAAGATCATGGACCGTCGCGCCGGGGCGCACCAATCAAACTTGCGCCACATGATCCTTCAGCTCTTCACCACCTCGAACAGCGTCTACACGGGCGCGGCAGCCGCCCAGGAACAGGCGACGCCGATCCATCAGCCGTGCTTCTCGATCTATGGGACCACGACGCCGCATGACTTCTGGCCGTCGATGTCCGGCCGGGGCGTAGGCGACGGCTTCCTGCCGCGTTGGCTCGTGCTGCCGATCTCGGGCAAGCCGTTGCTCGATCAGCCGGTGACGCAGCCCTATCAGCCGCCGGACCGGATCGTCGAGGCGAGCCGTGCCGTGTTCAAGCTCTCGCGGCGTGGTGCCAACCTGCCGGACATGGCGTCGCAGCCGGTGATCAACCCGATCGTTGCCGAGTGGGGCGGGGACGGCTTTGAAGCCTTCAGGTGGTACCGCCAGCGCTTCGCGCAGTGCTCCGAAGAGGCGAGCGAGGACAGCAAGGTTCTGTGGACCCGCTCGATCGAGATTATGCTGCGGATCGCACATATCGTGGCGATCGGCATCAACCCCGAGCGGCCGATGCTCACGGACGACCTGGTCGATTGGGCCGGGCGGCTAACCGAGCTTTCGACCAAGTCCTGCATCGTCGAGATGAAGGACCGGCTTGCCTCGAACGATAGGCAGGCGGAATACCTGTTCGTGCGGCGGCTGATCAAGGAAGCTGGTCAGGCGGGGGTCACCACGGTCGCGCTGAAGCAACAGATCAACGGGCTCTTCGATAACGCTCGGTACGAGTCGATCATCAAACAGCTTCAGGACGCAAATCAGGTGCACGGTCGGATGGGGACGGGGCCGAAGGGGGGGAGGCCCGCGTTCCGCTACTATGCCGCCTAGGCGGCGAACTCATAAACCGGCCGTGCCGGTGCTTTGCCAAAATCAGCTTGCACCGCGTCGCCCAAATTCCGCCATGCGACAAAATGAGCTGGTGTTCCATCTGCATCCTATAGCGAGACAGCTATGGGCCTCTCAGAGTCTGCTCTCTTGCTCAGGTGCAGAAGTACACTGGGCCATATCAAAAAGATTAAAGATGTCATCCAAGGATCTTCCAAGTTCTCTCGAACCGTACTTGGCCGACAACCCCGCCTGAAGCTTACTGAGCGGGGAGAGCTGCAAAGAGAAATCCCCCTTTATCCGCACGGCCTGTTGTAGGGCTTCAATCGCAAATTGTTCGGAACCATCTCCTGAAAGGCGACCGATGACAGCTCTCAATGCAAGGATGTTAATTTCCATCGGAGTGCCGGGGCGAATTTGCAGGCCACTCAACAAATTCGACGCCCCTGCAAGGTCTCGAGCCAAAACACAAGCCATCGCTCTGTTGAAGATTGAAAATGGACGCGATGCGCCGGCATCCAGTGCGTCGGAGTATCGAAGATAAGCAAGCTCGCCATCACCGAGACTCAGTGCGTCGTGACCAAGGTTGGTGAGTTCGTTCGCTTGACTTGCACTAATGCTTGAAGCTTCCGTCGCGATGTTGCCTTCAACGATCCTTTCACGAAGGTCCAAGACCGCGCGATTGTTGGGCTGCAATCTCTCAGCTTCCTTAATGTCCATCTCAGCGCCGGCGACATCACCGCTGAGGAACTTGGCCTTCGCGCGCCCCATAAAAAGAGTAACGCTCTTGGGCTGTTCTGCGATCTTTGCATCATAGGCTGCTATCGCTTCAGGATAGCGACCGTCAGCAACTAGATCTCGAACTCGCAAAACCTCGTCTAGGCTCCCCTCTGGAAGCGCAACTCCGCTCGCGCTGGAATTGCCAAAAGCTTCCCTGGTCAGGTCAGCCTCGAAATCTGACCTCACAACGTCTTTCAGCCGCTCAAATTCATTCTCAATGGCTAGAAACTCCCGGTCTCCGATTTCAAGGAGCCCAGCTAGCGAGGTAAACTTCCGTTTGATTGATTTCGGCAAGGCGCTGCTGGCCTTGTACTGAACCCCGTGCTCAATCTGTGCCCACACGTGTTGAAGCACAGTTCGCACTTGGATTTCGCAAATCATCCCCCCGAATCTGGAAAACTCAGGTAGCTCCAAGCGCTTGGAATTGAGTCGGCAAAGGTAGTGAATGCTCTGGTATCCGAATTGGCCTAGGTCTAAGCGTTCTTCCCCAATGTCTTTCTTCTCTCGAACGTCGAAATGCTTCTCCAAGAATGCACAAACCCGTTCGACGTCACCAAGCGTATAAGTGATTATTCGTGCTCCTGCCAGATCGGTAATTTCGGTCATTGGATCGGCATATTTCGGTGTGCCGGTCTGATTGACCTTTTTGCACTTTGCGTCAAAGCTATCGACAGCCTTGGCGCGACTTTCGATGGCTTGGTACTTGATTTCCGCGGCCGTTAGGGCATCCTCTAGGATGCGTCCTACTTCTTCAGCAAAATCGACGTACCTGTGGCGCGCTCGTTCAAATTCCTGAGCAGCTCTGCTTGGTAAATTGTACGACGTCGACATGGGCAATGGTCTCCGGTAGCAGGTAATCGGCTTCTACTCTAGATCGCATGTAGCATTTTTCGAGACACCTTCGTCAAGACTGGACGGGGATCGGGAGGCGCTCTCGATGCATATAGGAGAGGCAGATCGAACGTCTGTTCCGTCTGGTCGCGCTTTTACTTCAGGTCAGCCAAGCTCGCTCTGCGTTTAGAGGCTAAACGAAGGCGGCATGCTAGCTTCTCAATTCGCCGAAGCTCGTATCAAGTTCACGTTGGGAGGAGGATCAGCCGTCGTCATCGGTCGCAGCTGCTACGGCTGACTGAACCTCGATGCTGCTCGGTAGGCGATTGAAGATAAGCCTGCCCGCCTCGCTTGGCGCGGGGGCTTCGAGCCACAAATGCGGGACTGGCAAAGCGTTCCCAAGAGCAATTGCGCTGGTCGACGACGCTCCTTTAGCGGCCGCGATCACCGGCGTTTCATAAGTGAGGGCGCACGCTCCCATAAACACGGCGCTTACCAGCGCGGGGAGCTGCACCATGCGGAGAAGCGTCGACCGGCTCTTCTCTCTCGCATAATGCCGTAGTGCGCTGGCGCAAATCTGACTGTCTGTCGGCCCCAACAACGTCTCTTCAGAACTACTAAGCGCAATGGCCAAGGCCAGTGCGTCGCCCTTGCTGGTCACTTTAGATCATCTCCTTGAGCCGACTTTGGGCCGGCCATGCCCCGGAGGCCAATGCCCCAGTTCGAATGTGGAAGTATATTAATACCGTCGATGTATTTCCGTCAGTAAC
This sequence comes from Bradyrhizobium sp. HKCCYLRH3061, assembly GCF_051168015.1. Taxonomy (NCBI): domain Bacteria; kingdom Pseudomonadati; phylum Pseudomonadota; class Alphaproteobacteria; order Hyphomicrobiales; family Nitrobacteraceae; genus Bradyrhizobium; species Bradyrhizobium sp. HKCCYLRH3061. The sequence goes on along the minus strand of NZ_JBNPUE010000002.1, from coordinate 96,949 downwards.
TGCGCGTCAATTGGAAGACGGACGGAAATGGCCGGGAAGGTTATGGAAACGTGTCGGCTGCCTCGTCGCTCGAACGCACGTTGGCCGCACGTAGAACCTTGCGGCCATAGGCGGTGCAGACCGGCCGCCCGTATACGCCGCGCTGATAGAGGCTGATGCCGGCGCAACCAGTGCCGCCACGGCTGACCGCGATCTTAAGGTAGAGAAGTCCGGCGCGCAGGCCGGTGCTGCAATCGTACAGATTGCCTGTGACACCAATAGACCGTGCGGTGTCCGGCTTGACCTGCATGATCCCGCGCTCACCGGCGCGGCCGGTCAGGCCGCAGTTATAGTTGCTCTCCACGCGGATGACGGCATGCACGAGGCTGCGCGAGAGCCCGTGCTGATCTGCGACTGAATTGATCAACTCGGCCAAGTCCTCGCCGGCGAATGCGGGCATGGCAGTGGCGATCACGCTCGCGGCAGCGAGCGCGGTGATAAGGCTCTTCATGTCCAGTTCTCCTAGGCCGCGATCTCTTCGCAAGCGAAGCGACGGGCTTCGTCGCGGCGACGCTGGTTTTCCTTATGCGTCACCATCTCCAGATGATCCGCGTTCACGCAGCGGCGTGTGCGGCAGCGATGATCGAGTTGCTTGCGGGGAGGGATCGGACCGTGTTCGAGCAGGTACATCACGATGTGGACGGCCATGGTGCCGCCATCGAGGCACATCCTCGGATAATCCTTCCCTCGCCCGGCGCTCCCCGATGTAGGCCCTGTCCAAATGTGACAGGGTGTGTCGAGCACCGTTCCTTGCACGATCTCGACGCGAGACATCACCTTGTCTCGGATGCGGTTGCGGCGCGGGCTCATTTGGATAGCCCTATCTGGGCCCCCTGGCGCGCCTGCCGCTGCTTAAAGATCTGAATGTGGTAGGCACGATTGCTTGGCGTATCGGCAGTCGCGTAGTTGACACGCGAGAGCGTGGTGCGGGGCAGGCCGTCTTCTGTCCACGTATGGAGCAGTTCCGTGAAAGGATGTCCATTGGCGGCCATCCGGGGCACGATCTTCACTTCGACGTTGGTGAGCACGCGCATGATCAGGCGGCTTCCTGATCGGTGGTGACTCCCAGGGCCGCTAGTTTCTCGTCCACGACCGCGATCTGCTGCTCGAAGATTAGCTTAAGCTCGGGGCGAATCCTCTCGGCGATGTCCTGCCGAACGTCGGTGTTGCCGACCTTGATCGGGTGGCCGAAGTCGGCCTTGGTCACGAGCGAACGCAGATAGTCGCGTTCCTTGATCAGCTCCGCGACGGCGGTGAAGTCATTCAGTTTCATGGTCAGTAGTCCCCATGTGATCCAATCCATAGGCGCGGCGTTGCAGATTGGGGAAAAGGCTCAGGCAGCGATGGCGGTGGTGAAGACGTGAGCGGCGGGGAGGCGCTTGCCGAGCGCCTTGGCACCGGCGGCGGTGACGCAGAAGACGCGCATGGAGCCGAAGTCGCGCGAGGGGTCACGGACCATGTAGCCCTTGCCGACAAGCCGTCCGGCCACTTCGATGTCGCTGCCGTTGTCGTGGCAGGCGACGTGGTTGCGGTTGATCGAATTGCCGTGCTCGAGTCCGAGCGCCCGGCGCGTGAGCATCATCTCGTTGTGGGTGAGCAGGAAGGCGGTGGTGGTCTCGGTCATCGATCTCGCCTCCTCAACCGAACAGGGCGTTCTGGTCGGGGTGCAATGCCAGCGGCGCGGAGCGGCGCGGCTTTGCGGTCGCGGGCGGCGGCAGCTCGACCGGGGTGAGGCTGTCTTTGTGGCGCAGGATGTGCGCCGTCATGCCGCTGACGTTCTTGCGGCGGTCGGCCAGCTTGACCAGGGTGCCGGTCTTGACCAGCTCCGAGACGCGGGGGCGGATCGCCAGGACGCTCTCACGCATCTGCGTGGCGATCTCGTCAGCGGTCAGCCGGTAGCCGTTCGCCATGAGCGCGGTGATCGCCGCGCGCAGCTTCGAGGCCCGCGTCACGATCCGCTTGGCGGCATCCTCGGATGCCCCGCCGCCCTTCGATCCCGGCGTAGTCGGATAGCTCATAGGCAAAGTTCTCCCGTTCGCGCTCAAGGCGCGTTTGTCAGACCAGCGATGGCGATGGCTGGTGTCCCTACCTGCCGCCGAGTCGCGGCGACCACGGGCCATGGATATATCCGTTATATCCGTTGTGCAAGGACTTTATGAGGGATGTAGAGGGTGGACAATCAGGTCGAAAAAAACGGACGTGCGCCGGGTGACCTCCGTTCGGTCCGTTATAGGAACTGCGAAAAGTCACAAGAATAGGAAATAGGTTTCCCAAAAAACCTCGGGGGTTTTTTTTGAAAACCTCCTGCTATACAGGTCGCAAAAACGGGGTTTTCGGGGTTTTGCGTTTATGATGTAAGAATCTACTATTCTTGTAACTTATCTATATCCGTTGAAGTGACAATAATGGTGGAGTTATAATAGAAACCCGAACCCCCGGAAACCCGCTCCGCGACGGACGTAAGAACGGATGAAATTCAAACACGAGACCGCGTCGTGGGTGACCACGGTGGGCGGCATGGTCCTGCCCGACGAAGGGCTGACCCTGAGCGCCTTCGGCGCGGCCTTGCGGGTCGCGCCAGATCGGGCCGAGCAGGCTGCCCGGTATCTGCACCGCAAGCGGCTGGTCTTCCTCTCGAAGCGTTGCGGTCATGTGCGGGTCCTGCCGGTGTCGGCGATGCGGCTGCGTGGTCGGCCGAGCGGCGTGATGCCGATGGGGCCGAAGCTCGATCCACGGCTTGTCGGGCTCCTCACCGAAGCGCATCCGATCTTCCTGTCGGTGAAGGAGATGCGCCGGGACATGCCAACCGACTGGAGGGATCGCCCCGAGCTGCGTGCCGAGCTGTCGGACGGCATCGCCGGGCAGAGCGACCGGATCATGAAGCTCTGCCGTCGCTTCCTGGCCGTCCACGGGACGCACCTAGCGGGGCTCCGTGAGGCGCTGTGGCTCGATCAGGCGGACATCATGCCCCTGATCGCGCAACGCCACCCAGCGCTCGCCCTGGGCGGCCCTGATGCCCTTCCGGCTCCGGGGGTGGACAGCCAGGCCAAGCGGGTCTCGAAGAACCTGAGCCCCCAGGATCGCGTCCTGGCCTATGTCCGCGAAGCGGGGAAGAACGGCATCACGATCTCGGACATAAGCTTCAACTTCGGCAACCGGCTAAAGCGGCCGGCGCTCGACGACATCGTGGCGACGCTGGAGAGCGTCGGGCAGGTGATCGTGGCCGAGTGTCGCACGTCCTCGCGCGGTCGCATGGGCGTCCGCCTTTTCGATCCCGTGCACGGCGAGCCCAACATCCTGCCGGACGGGCTGCTGGCCGCGTCCATCTAACTATCGATGAACCCAGCTTCATCAGGACAATTCGCATCGACTACGAAGCCATCGGCTCGTCTAGCAAAGACTTGAATCTCGACTTCGTTTTCTGCAATATTTATGTCGGAAGACTATTCGGGACTTCGAAGATCACTGTGAGGGGGAAAGATGCTGGGGATGGTGATTGGCGGTATAATGATTGCCGCGGGAGCTTTTCTAACACTTGTGCCTCCATTCTTCATCGGTCCTATCCTGTTTGTTGGTGGATTGATTATCGGCATGCGGGGAATGACTAAGACTGCTGTTACTGGCGCCAAACTTACTTCTTCAGCTCTGTCCGCGGTGGCTAGTTCTGGTACCCAAAACGCGACCCGAGATGCAGTCGCTGTCTCCGGCAACGATTATAATCGCGCCAAATGGGCAACGCTTCTAGAAGTCGATGCCCAGATTCGAGAGGCCGCCGATTCGGTGGGCCGGTTCGGGGACAGCTACGTTGAGCAACTCGCGTACAAATATTTGTCGGTCGACGATAAATCCTATCTCCCAACCATTGTTGACAACATACTTAGTGCGGCAAAGAGCGATGCGCTCCGAGCCGAAGCTGCTAAGGAGGAAGAAGCGCGCAAGTACGCCGCTCAGATCGAACAGGAGCGCGAGACGTCTCTTCGGCGCCGCGCAACCGCGCGGCGGCTTGCGCCGATGGCTGGTGTTGCTATTGCGGTCGTCGCTGTTGGTATGATCGTTTACGAGAATTTTTTCAGGACTGAGTTCCCGGACAGCGACCTCTCGGCAGCGAAAGTTTGGGAATCGGAAGAGTCCGCAGTGCTGTTTCTGCTTCATCAGGCTGAGGCGGGGGTTACTCAGCCGACGTTTCATGTTCGATGGACTGGATCCGGACCAAGTGTTGAGTTTCACGCATTCTGGTCAGAGGGCAAGCCACACTTTGTATCTCTCACCGCTAAAAAGATCGGTCTTTGCAAGTACTTGGTAGACACGAAAGAAGAAGGAGGCGAGTCCCAGGAGACTATCGACATCAACAAAATTGTCACGGTCGAAAAAGGAAGCCAGGACAAGGATGCTCGCTTCCCAGTATTCATTAAAGGTTCGGTTGATGATTTTTATTGCATCAAGCAACGGGTCAACTCGTTGACAAAAGATATCGAATGCGGAGGTCATCCATATCCGCGAGGCCCCGCATGCCGAAAAGATTACAAGTGTCCGGCGAACTACAATCCCATGGTCGTAAGCTATCTTCCTCGAACTTATCCAGACAGAGTGATCTCTGCATACAATTTCTTACGCTCTAAATGCTCCTAGCCACTAAGCTTTGCTCAGCAATCGGGTTTTCTTGCCTGTCTGAACTCTGCCAACCTCGGTTGCCGAATCGGTCTTTCGCGGCCTCGTGAGGTGCACGAACCTCGGCGCATGGAAACTCGCGTCGTCAACACCATCCCCGAGTGGCGCTATCAGTCCGCTGTCATTGCCCGCCTCCACGACATGGAGGACCGTGGCTTGCCCTTCACATGCGCCGGCGACATGAACCGCGCCAAGCGCGGCCGTCGCGAGCGCATGGAGGCCAAGGTAACGGGGCTGACCGCCGGTGAGGCTGACGTGCGGGTCTACATGTTCGGCGGTCGTCTGCTGTCGTTCGAGCTGAAGACACCCACCGGCTCGCGCTCGAAGGCGCAAAAGGATCGGCACAAGAAGCTGATCGCGCTCGGCTTCACCATCGTCACGCTGAAGGCCGACAGCCCTGAAGAGATGGCCGACATGGTCGAGCAGATCGTGCGGGACCATCTCTGATGCAACTCACGCTGAATCTCGACGACGCGGAATGGCGCAAGCGCATCGAGCAGTTGCGCGTGAGCAGCGTCAACACGGCAACGGCGAAGGCCCTCACGTTCACCGCGAAGGACGCCCAGGCCGCTTTGAAGGCCGAGGTGCCCGGCCTGTTCGTGCTTCGCCGCAACTGGATTCTCACCGGCATCCGCATCCGGCCCGCGAACGGCAAGAAGCTCACCGCCGTCGTCGGTTCGATCGACAAGTACATGGAGCGCCATGTTGTCGGCGCTGGCGCGGACAAGCACCCCGACAACAAGCTGTCGATCCGCAGCAGGCGAGACCCATCAACCGGACGACTCGCCACCGGCGGCATCCTGATCAAGCCCTACGGCTCGATCGCGAGCGCGCCGATCCATACGGTGGTGCGTCGCCAGTTGAAGCGTATGGACGGGCAGAAGAAGAAGACGTTTCAGGTGAGGGGCAAGGACGGGAAGGTGTTCGTCGTCTGCCGCACGGGGAAGGCGAAGAAGCCGCTACAGACTCTGGCCGTGCTCCAGAACGAAGCGAAGATTGCAAAGGTGTGGGACTTCAAGGGCACCGTGTCCGGCGTCGTCCAGGCACGCTTCCCTCGTCACTTCTTCCGCGCGATCCTCGGTGCCTCGAAGCGGTAGGGGTACGGGTCCCGGCGTAGCTGTTCGGAGGGACCGGTCAGAACAATCCCGGACATTTTGCTGGGCGCGGGGATGTCGGTCTCCGATTTCAGCCGGAAGCAGGCCGCCGGCCGGGCCGAAGGACGGTTTTGACCCGAAGCGGACATCAGCAAATCTCGTCGATGCAATCCCTGAGGGAGCGGACGCGTAGACCATTGGGCCGCCAAGGTCGGCCTATTGACAACCAAGGCGTGTATCCTGCTCAATACGCCCTTTCTCGATAGGAAGGATAGTGAAATGTCGGATAGGCTGATCATTATTCCGCCCGGTCATGTTGTGCCTGGCGGCGAGCTCCTGAACATTGCCAGCGATCACATCGGTGAACTCACTGCGACCATACAGCTTCTCCGCGACGCCACGGTACGCATTACCGGCACGATGGTTTGGATGGGGGATGGCAGCGGATCACTTCACCTAGTTGTCAAAGATATGAGCACAGGCGCGGAATCTGAATTGGCGAACGATGTCTCGCCTAATCACAACCAACGCGTCGAGACCGATGTGAATTTCTACGCAAACAAGCAGTACGCAATGAGGCTGACGCAAATCAATTCCAACGCTGAACCTGGCGCTTCAACCCTGCGCGTGGTCGTTGTGATGACCTAGTCCAGAGAGATGCGCTCTGCCGCATCGGCTCAGTGTGGCAGCGGACGCATTCCTGAGAGGAGTGAAGGCGAGTGAGCGTCGGCTCATGGCCCATCTCGGGCCGCCCGGCGCCCGCGAAGTTCGCGGTCGGGATACAACCGGACGTTAGCGCCGGTGGAAGAGCAGGGGGGAGCGATAGGTGGTTGGCGGCGACCTTGCGCGCTCCCAACAAGAGTTTCTCACGCGCGGGAAAAAAAATTTTTCGCATGTGTTTCGCGGGGGAGATCGACTCCCTCGAAACCTCCATCCGGCAGCTTCGATCGCTGGCACATGCCCAGCAACTTTATTAGGCCCGGATCGGCGCGGAATTTCCTTCCCTCGCGTAAAAAGGGCACCTCGACGTGGGGTGTTTTGAAGGCCGCGCGCCGCGCCAGCGCGGGCCGACTAGCGCGGTCCCGGCACACGGCCGCTATCTTAAGACTCCTTCACGGGACACGCGCCGGCGGCCTCCTAATCGCGTCCTGCCCGTGGTCGCAAAACGCGCGCGGGACCGCGTAGCCGCGCCTCGAGAGCGCAACTACACGACTGCGTCTCACAAACTTGTGATCGCGCGCGCGTTCGATCGCGCCGCAAACCGCGCGGCGGACCGTATCGCGCGCCGCTATGGCCGCGCGTCATCGGCTGATTCCTCCTATCGATCGCGCCAAAGGCGCATAGCGAAACGGCCGCACATTCGAGCGCGGCCGTTTCGTCCTATGCGCTAGCTAGATCCTGCATGCGGCTGATAGCGGGAGTCCGCGTTTCAGCGTGACAAAGAACGGAGCTTGTTCGTTCGGACGGCGGACTAAGAGCGCGTCATGTCCCTCCCGGCCCGCTGGCATGCGGGAAAGCAGGACGGCAGGCTTTCCCCAAACGCAAAACGTCGTCCCGATATCTTCGGACGGCGCCCCATAGGCGGGACAGGCGAGCGCGACCAATGCCGCGCAAATGAGATGCTTCATTCCGGTATACTCTCGACTAGGCCGCGCTGTGCGGCCTTCCGAACGCCTAAAGGCGGGTAAGTTTGCGCTACCCGCCGTAAAGCCGATTGAGGATCGTGCTAGCCGTGTTTACGTCGGCTTGCGGCAAACCTCCGGACTTCGCTAGGCGAGTACCAAACGACCATGCCGAACGTTCCGCGCCATGCGTAACCGGCTGACACCGCGTCGTCTTCGGCTTGCCGAAGTGCCCCGCTCGTTTGATTGTCAGCCGATAGCAGCCGCAGGCCTTCCGGCTCATTGGCTAGGGCAGTCGCCAAATCCGAGCGACGAACGTTGCCGTAGCCGTTCGCAACGGCCCAATCGCAGAACGCCTTAGATGCTGCATCCCATTTCGCGCGCGCGCGCTCGCAAATCTTGCGGTGTGACAGTCCCATTGCTTTCAGCCCTTCACGCCATGCGCGTACACGATCGTTAGGTTTCTGCCGTGTCTGTCTCGAATGCAGACATGGGCGCTGTCACCTTCGAACCACCATGCACCACCCGCACGATCGAACGCCTTTCGCCAGCGAAACGGCAGAGCAGCGCGGACCGCGTCGTTATCGGGGCGGTAGGGAACTCCAGCGTCATAGAAGCCGACCAAACCGGCTTCCTTGGCGGGGACGGTGCAGCCCTTGAAACCTGCACCATTGATCCGGAATGCAACCATGGCGTCACCGATTGAAGCGAGCGGCGGGATGCAAGGCGCGGATTTTCGACTTTGCGGAGTTGCGGTCCGATGCACGCATAAAGCCGGTTGCATCTTCGTCCCGGCAACCCTCCTCAATGAGCGTTACGCACCACCAAAACAGCGGTTGCCCGTGTCCCCAATAAGCCCCGCCACTGTCATAACCGCCGCTGTCAAGGCGGATACGCTGCAAGGTGAAACGGGAGTCCTTGTCCGTAATTACCAAGCCACTCAGATGGTCAGAGCTACGGCCGCAGGGTGCACCGTAAGTGGTGCCAACGCGAGGAGTCGGGTTGTGCTTCGTCATGGTCCGCGCTCCTAATTAGTGGTTTCAGAAAATGTAAAGGTCCCCGCCATCGTGGCGGTAGCTGCTGAAGTCGCCGCACAGTTCAAATTCGCGCGCGATGCTGTCCCAATCGATATGGTTTTGCAGCCACTCCGGAATCGCCTTCATGTCCTGCGTTTCTTCCGTGAACTGCTCTGCGAAGTCGCGCCACGTATCGTATTTGCCCCGGTAGCGGTCCGATACGAAGTCGTCCGCGTCGTCTGCCGCCGCATCGCTCATTGCCTCGCGCAACACGGCAAACGGAATGTCATGCTTTTCGGCAACTTCGTTGATGTTGAAAGCCTCAACAATCGAGGCGAGTCCCGCGTATTCGTCTAGCTTGCCGAAACCCTCATGATCGTGAATGGCCCATTCCTCCGCGCTCGGAACGGACTCGCCAGTTTCGGGATGCGTCATCGTGACGTTCGGGAAGGGGGACGCGCGCAACATGGCGTTAATCGCGTCCTGCATTTCGTTGATATCGTCCGACGCATCAACCCAAACGCCATGCAAGCGGCCGTTATTATAGGAGGCGAGGCAAGCGGCATAGAATCGCATTGGTGGAGTCCTTAGTTTGAAAGGATAGGGCGGGATTGATCGGGGGAGACTTCGCAAGAGATGATGCGGAAAACCGCAATTCCCTTGCCGTGTAGTTCGGCGATCTTTTCGCGCGACAGCTGGCAGGCGAGCCGCGCGCGCTCTGTTGCGCGCTCGCTCTGTTGCGCGCTCGCATGCTTTTTCAGCGTCTATTGCGAAGATTGAGACGTGAAAGTCTGTCCCGGTGGAAAGACGGCGGACCGTGACGTTAAAGCGCTTGGTTGGCATGGCTTAGGATTCCCATGCCGGATGCGAGGCGAACGCGTGCGCAATGTCCGCGCGCGCTTGCCGGGCTTGCCGGATGCTTTCGAGCAAATCAGCAACCGCACCGCGCAACGCCTTGCACGTTGCGGGACCAAACGAGCGCATACGGGGCTTTAGCTCTGCGATCAAAGCGAGGCATTGCTTACGCTCGCCGCTGATATGGTCCGCCAATTCGTCATAACGAGCGCGTGCGCTGGTGACGTGCTGATAGTCGCGTTCGGCAGAGGCGTAACGGTCCGCCAAATGGTCCGCCCAAATCGCGGCCGTGGTTTCGTCGTCTGTGGATTCAAACGACACAATGGCCGGACCATTGTTGTACGGGTCCGCGATGCCAGCCACTAACAGCGCGCGGCCGTTGCGTGAGGGCAGGCGGAACACAACGCCGCGGGCCTTTTCCCCCATGCCTTCGTCATCAAGCCACCATCCCGTATGGCGGACGGAGCGCGGCGCAATGTTGTCAGCAAAGCCCGCAAAGCGGAGTCCGTATTGCTCGGGAGTCTCAATCCATCGGCAGAAATCCCCGCCAACCTTGAAGGGCGCGCCAATGGTCGCGGCGGGGATGAAAGAGGGATAGCCAATTCCCCACGCCTTGCCGCGGGCGACGTTGGCGCGCGCCCAATGCAGCGCAAAGCCGCATTCACGGTGCGGATAAGCGAGGCGCATTCTTCGGTATTCATTCAAGAGCGCTGAATCGAGCATTGGTTTTTGTCCGTTGTCCTGGCGGGATTGTCCCCGCCCTTGTCCGTCATAGGCCACAAGATGTGGCGGACCGTCAAACGGATTTCAACGGACAGAAATGGGCGCGGCCTGCTCTTGACGGGCAGGCGAGGGCAATTCGCCCACGTAGCGAGCGCGCTGGTCGCAAAGCGCATAAGTGCCAATGGCTTAGGTGGCGCTCGGCCTGGTTAAAGCTGCTCGCGATCATTGACGCGCAAGCGGCGCGTTAGGCCGGCGCTCGCATCATCTATTCCATTGAGATCGCTGCCTTATTCGACGCAAAGCGTCGCGGCGCGCGCTGTCCGGTTGCGGCATGGGCACAATCGGAAGTGGACGCGATTTCAACCCTTCATACGCTCTGACAGCGGTTTTATCCTTCATGAGCACCATTCAGGAGAATGGTATGCTTTTTATGCGGCACCGCAAGGTGTTTGGGTCCTTCCAGGCCACTCCCCAGGGCGGGTGACGCGCGACCTCGACACATTTCTAGGTGCGAATTTTCAATGGGCGGTTGTTGTTCCTGGGATACCCCTTTTGGGGGAGCCTACTTGCGCGTGTGCCGAATAGGTATTCTTGCGAGTTTACGGCGGATAAAATGGAAACTGTCCGTTGGACGATGCGGAGGTCTCGAAGGATGCCAAAGTAACCTCGAAAGAAATGATCCGGTGGGAGACCGTATGGCCCCAACGGAGCAATCAAGCGAATGATCGTCGTCGGCATCAAGGGGCTGATCGGGTCCGGCAAGACCACGGTGGCTCGGTATCTAATCGAGCACCACGGCTTCGTGCGTGGGAGGTTCGCTGGCGCACTGAAGGAGATGCTGCGCGCCTATCTGGCCTACCGGGGGTGCGACCACCGGACCATCGAGCGCCTGGTTGAGGGTGATCTGAAGGAGACGCGCACCGATTGGCTCGGGGGCAAGTCGCCCCGCGAGGCCATGGAGTGGCTGGGCGGCTCGGGTCGCGACTATATGGGCGAAGACTTCTGGATCGACACGGAGGCCGACAAGCTTCTGTTCGAGAGCCCCACGCGTGTCGTGGTCGAGGATGTCCGCCACGCCAACGAGGGCGTTTGGATCGGCCAGAAGGGCGGCATGGTTCTGGAGGTGATCCGTCCAGGCCAGATGCCGCAAGATCACCGCACCGAGCGCGCCCAGGCCGACGTTAAGTCGGACCGCTGCGTGTTGAACTATGACGGCGATCTCGCCTCGACCTTTCGCCAGATCGATATCGTGGTCCGCGACCTGATCGCCAAAAACGTCGAGCCCGGCTTGCCACCGATGCAGTTGCAGCCGGTGCGGTAGCGCCATGGGCACAATCGTCAATCGCCAAGAGCTGGCGGACATCCTGGGCTACTCGCTTCCGACCATCAGCTCATGGACGGAGGACGGCATGCCGGTGAAGTCGCAGGGCAGCCGGGGAAAGCAGTTCGAGTATGACACCGCCGAGTGCGTGAAGTGGCTTCTCGCGCGAGCGCGCGGCGAGGCGAAGGCCAAGACGGCCGCGGCCGTGAATGATGGCGGCGACGACATCACCATGGACAAGGCGCGGCTTCGCAACGAGATCGCGAAGGCGAAGCTATCCGAGTTGGAGTTGGCCCAAGAGATGGGTCTTGTCCGGCCGATCGACATGGTCGTGAAGGTGCTGAGCAACGAGATCGCGAACGCTCGTGCTCGTTTGCTCGGCATCCCGTCAAAGCTACGGCCTGCGATCCAGCTCGAAGTCGGCTCGCCCGAAGGGGCAAAGACGCTCGTGAACGAAGTCGAGCGCCTGATCCTCGAAGCTCTCAACGAAATCAAGTCCTACGCCGACGGGCCGGTGGAAGAAGTTCTGCACACCGAGCCGGATGAACCGGAAGTGACCGCAAATGGCGAGTAGCGAGTTCAAGCCTTCTTGGCTGCGGTGGCCGCCGAACAGTTGCGAGGTCTGCACCGGCTGGGAGCAACAAGACGATTGGCTCGGCGTCTGCAAGCGGGCGGAATCCATCCATTGCGGCGAGCGCACCGACGCGCGCCAGCGTTGCATCGAATACAAGCGCAAGCCCGATGCCTGAAGCTATTGCTGTCCTGGCCGAGTACGGAGCCGATCCCGCGTATGAAACGCGGCTCCGCGCCCAGGTTCGCCAGATCATTGCGCAAAGCTTCAGCCCGCCGCCGGACCTAACGGTTTCGGAATGGGCGGACGAATACCGCGTGCTCTCTCCGGAGGCGTCATCTGAGCCGGGCAAATGGTCCACGGCCCGCGTCGAGCCATCGCGCGGCATCATGGACGCATTCGCAGATCCTGAGACCGAGATCATCACATGTATGGTCGCGGCTCAGACGGTGAAGACGGAAGTCATCAATAACGTCGCGGGCTATCACGTCCAGCTCGACCCGTGCCCGATGCTTATCCTGCAACCGACGTTGCAGATGGCGGAGGCATACTCGAAGGATCGTCTTGCGCCGATGATCCGCGACACGCCCGAGCTCGCCGCGAAGCTCGGCAATGCGGCGCGCGACTCCGAAGACACGATCCTTCACAAGAAATATGCGGGCGGCCATATCACGATGGCGGGTGCAAACTCGCCCGCGTCGCTCGCGTCACGTCCGATCCGCATCCTGCTCTGCGACGAAGTCGATCGCTATGAGGCTAGCGCGGGTAAGGAAGGCGACCCCGTCTCGTTGGCGATCGAGCGCACCACGACGTTCTGGAATCGTAAGATCGCGCTCGTTTCGACGCCGACGATCAAAGGCGCGTCCCGCATCGAAGCGTCCTATGAGGAGAGCGATCAGCGGCGCTTCTTCGTGCCGTGCCCTGAATGCGGCCACATGCAGCACTTGCAGTGGAAGCAAGTTCGTTGGCCGGATGGTAAGCCGATGGAGGCGCGCTATCACTGCGAATACATGGACCCGGAGACTGGTGAGCTTTGCGACCGCGCCTGGAGCGAGGCCGAGCGGCTGAAAGCGATCTCGCGCGGCGTCTGGATTGCGACGCGCCCGGAGGTAAAGGGGCACGCGGGCTTCCACCTCAACCGTATTGCCTCGCCGTGGCGTGCCCTGGGCGAGATGGCGCGTGACTTTGTACTCGTCCGCAAGCACCCCGAACGGTTGAAGACCTGGGTCAACACACGGCTTGCTGAGACCTGGGAGGAGCGCGGCGAGCGTGCAAACCCGGACAGCATCTATGGCCGTCGCGAGGAGTACGACGCGGCTGTTGTGCTGCCGTTCGGCGTCGGCACGATCACCGCGTCGGTGGATATTCAGGACGACCGGGCCGAGATCGAGTGGTGTGGATGGGGGGCAGACGACGAGTCATGGTCTCTCGACTACAAGGTGCACTACGGCGTGCCGAACACCCCAGGATTTTGGGAGGTCATCGATAATGCCCTGCTGCGGACATTCCACCATCCGGCGGGTGTCGAGATGCGGGTCGAGGCTTCGTGCATTGACTCAGGCGGTCACTTCACGCAGCACGTCTACAACTTCGTTCGTACGCGCATGGCGCGGCGCGTGTACGCCATCAAGGGCATGGCCGGTCCCGGTCGGCCGATTTGGCCGGTAAAGGGCACGGTCAACAAAGCCAAGAACGTGACCATTTTCGTCCTGGGCGTCGATCAGGCGAAGGACATGCACTACAAGCGCCTCGAATTGAAGGAGCCGGGTCCAGGCTATTGCCACTTCCCGCTCGCCGAGCACTATGACAAGGCGTATTTCGACGGCCTCACCGCCGAAAAGGCGATCCTGAAGACCGACAAGTGCGGCTTTACCGTTAAGGAGTGGCACAAGGTTCAACAGCGCAACGAACCGCTCGATCTGCGCGTCTATAACATTGCTGCACGGCTATCCCTGGGAATCAATATGGAGCGTCGGTTGATGGCGCTTCGCGCGGCGGCCGCTCAAGCGTTGAATGCTGCGCCGGTCCCATCCAACGCAAGAGCCGCGCCGGAACCAACCCCGAGCAGGCGGGAGGAGGGCAGCGCGCCGTCGAATCCATATGCGCCCAGGCGGCGTATTCGCAGCCGTGGCGTTGAATCCTAGACGCAGGCTTCGGATCATCTGATTTGTTTCCGGAAACTTCCGCTTTCGGAGCACGCACCCGCTTGGTTCGATCTGCGATCGGCTTGTCTCGTTCGCGAACCACTTTGGCTCTGCAAAAGGCCGTTTGCAGACAACTAAGACCCGATGGACCGTTCCGTGCAGGGAAGACCGACGCCTATTGTTTATACAAGATGTATTTGCCTCGCTCTCGTTGATCTAGGTCAATGCGGAAAATAGGACAACGAACAACTTATGATAGAAATGTAAGCGATTACATTTTGTGTTTAATCGGGCGGCAGACTGGTTCAGCTGCGGGTCTCTTTATGAAAGGGTAGATCGATGATCACCTCACGAGCCGGGGCGAGAAATCCAAAGTCAATCTGCTATTCCGCGGTTGCAGCGCTGATATTTTTCGCTGTTCAGCCCGTTACGGCGCAAGCGAATTGGATAGATTGGACCACATTGAATGAGGTAAATTTCCCAACGCGCATCAACGGAATCTATTTCCCGACTAGCAAGTTGACGATCGATGCCGACCATCGGATGAAATGGGGAAGCTGGATAGTGTCCTTCGCGGCAGTCAGGCCTACAGCGCGCTATAAAAGGATTAGCAGTTTGGCCGCGCCGTATTTCGAGAGCAGGGTCGAAATTGTACTCCGCTGCGAGAACCCGGTTGATGGGAGCAATGACTGCACCATGTCGCTTGAACACATCATCAGTTATGACAAAGAAGTGTTAAACCGCTGTGCTGTGGAAACGATGGGTGCGGATTCCGTTAAGTTCGCCATAGACTGTCCGTCCCACTTGTTACTTGATGACCAGAAGCGCCGGACGCGTCGTTGAAAGCAGTGTTGTAGCTCATCCCACATTTACAGCTACTGCTATTCCTAACGGTGTGTAGGTTGCGCGCCATCTAGAAGATGTCGGTTTACAGGGGGATTTTATGAATCGTCTCAGTAACGAGCCCGTCAATAGAACAGGAAGCTGCATATTTGTATTGGGGAGCGCAGCTATAGCGCTCCAACTCCTAGCGATGGCGGCCAAAGCTGACGAATGCGTCAAGGACATTTCGACTCACGGGTGCCGTGGTAATCCACCGTCGCACTACCTCCAAATTTATAACGGATGCTCCCGTGCCGTATGGGTCCAGATGAAGATGAGGTGGTACAAAACGGGACAATGCGAACAAGGCGCTAGTGATTGGGTGGCACCGGGCGACACAG
This sequence comes from Bradyrhizobium sp. HKCCYLRH3061, assembly GCF_051168015.1. NCBI lineage: Bacteria > Pseudomonadati > Pseudomonadota > Alphaproteobacteria > Hyphomicrobiales > Nitrobacteraceae > Bradyrhizobium > Bradyrhizobium sp. HKCCYLRH3061. Next base: position 81,673 of record NZ_JBNPUE010000002.1, on the reverse strand, counting down.
GATCTGTGTATATTGGCCTATGTAGCCAAGGCCAGTTTGTATACGAATTGAAGTCTTGCTTTGAACCAGGATGCGCGCCTCCCCCCTGCCCGGTCTTGCGGTAGGAGCTAGGTAGTCGCTGGGTCAATCCTTCGCCGCGCCGGCGCTACCTGATCAACTGGAATACGACAAGTGTCCGCTTTCGATCTTTGCTGTGTGGAACCGCTACGGCGATCAAAAATTGGAGAAGAACGTTTCCTTTGGCGCCGCTTCTGAGATTGAGAGAGTGTGTTGTGCTCTAATCCCGCTGGATGTGAGAATAGGTTCTCCGGCGCCGGGTTATTTTGATGTCGTCACACTGCCAGGATCATCTACGACCGGGGCGTGTCAGTTCTATATCCGGCCAGGTCCGCTATGCCGCCGGAAGAGTAAATCAATTCAAAATGTCAGCAAAATCGCCAAGGCGTAAATTGCATTGATTGGATTGAGCTACGCCCTAGGTGATACCAGAACGATCTCTTTGTGAGCTGCCGTGTGCCTTAGCTTCGGGGTATGGCAAAGACCGTCGAAGAGCAGCTCGAAGAGACCTTGAACTCGATCAGCACGATCGAGCAGAAAGGTCAGCGTTACACGGTCAAGGATCGTGAGCTTTGGCGCGCCGATCTGCGGCAGCTCGATCAGCGCGCGCAGCGCCTTGAAAAGCAGGCAGCTCGCGCCAAGGCAGGCGGCATCAAAAGTCAGCGGGTGATCCCGCTGTGATGATGTTCGCTGCCCCATCGTTTACCGACCGCCTTCTGGCGAGCGTCGCACCGGCCTACGCCACGCGGCGCTACCAGACGCGGATCGCCTTGAATCTCGCAGGCCAGTACGCCGGTGCCAGGAGCAACCGGGCGGCTCTGAAGGCGTGGCGTCCGCGCGGCGGCTCGGCCGATGGCGACTCGATCGGCGATCTCCCGGCGCTGCGCAGCCGCTCGCGTGACCTTAACCGCAACAACCCCATCGCCACCGGCGCGCGCTCCACGTCGCGGGCGAACATCGTCGGCTCGGGGCTCCGCGCCCGCTCGAAGATCAAGCACGATCTGCTCGGGCTCAGCCCGGAGGCTGCTGATAAGTGGGAGCGCAAGACCGAGACCCTGTTCGACCTATGGGCTCAGTCCAAGCTCTGCGACATCTCCCTCGCGCAGAACTTTTACGAACTTCAGTCGCTGGTCTTCAACAGCGTTTTCGAGTCGGGCGACACGTTCGTCTTGCGGCGGACGCCCAAGCGCCCGAACGCGATCGTGCCTCTCGCGCTCAACGTGGTCGAGGCCGACCGCGTCGCGACCCCAACCGATAAGCAGGGCGACTACTACGTGCGCGACGGCGTCAGGATTGACGACGACGGCGCGCCGGTGAGCTACTACGTCCTCGACGATCATCCGGGCGACAACCCGAACTATACTATCACCAACTATCGCGAGATTCCCGCCTTCGGCGCGAAGTCCGGCGAGCAGATGGTGTTGCACATCTTCGAGCGCCTTCGCCCTGGCTTGCATCGTGGGATTCCGCAGCTCGCGCCGGTCATCGAACTTCTGAAGCAGCTCGACCGCTTCACCGACGCCGAGCTGATGAAAGCGGTCGTGTCGTCGTTCTTCACGGTCTTCCTAAAGACCGATGGGGACGACGGCCTGGCACCCGCCGTTGCGCCTGGGCAGCACCCAACCAGCGCGGACTTCTTCGGCCCCGGTGAAGTCACGATGGGGCCGGGCACGGTCGTTGACATCGGGACCAACGAGAGCATCGAGACCGCTCAGCCCGCCAACACCGCCAACTTCGATCCGTTCTTCACGTCCGTCGTGCGGCAGATCGGCGTCGCACTCTCGATCCCGTTCGAAATGCTCATGCTGCATTTCACGGCGAGCTACAGCGCTTCGCGTGCGGCCCTGGAGATGGCCGCCATGTTCTTCCGCGACCGCCGGACGTGGCTTGTCCGCAACTTCTGCGACCCCGTTTACGAGTGGTTCATGACCGACGCGATCAACGCCGGTCTGATCACCGCGCCCGGCTTCTTCGAGGACCCGGTCAAGCGCGCGGCGTGGCTCGGTGCGCAGTGGATCGGCCCGGCTCGGATCATCCTCGACCCGCTCAAGGAATGGAAGGCCGAGACCGAAGCCGTGAACCTCGGTGCTCGCACCGTCGAGGCCGTCATCATCGAGCGCGGCGGCGACGACTTCGAGCAGACCACCGCGCAGCGGGCCAAGGAACACGCGGCGCGCGCCGCCGCGAAGCTCGAACCCGAAATCCTCGCGCCGTCCGGCATGGGCTCGCAAGTCAAGGAAGACGAGAGCGAGCAGCCAACCGACGAACCGAAGAAGCCGAAGAAGGCCGAGAAATGACCATCAACGTCCGCAATCCGCTGATCTTCGATGCTGCGCTGACCGCCAATTGGGCGATCGACGAAGCAGCGCTACGCCAGATGATGGAGATCGCTGCGCGGCAAGATCGCCTCGATCCGCAGATGCTCGAAGCGTACCGCGCGCAAGAGCTGGCGCGTGCCGAGCGCGCGACGGTTCGCGACAGTGTCGCGATCATCGACGTGACCGGCCCGCTGTTCAAGCGCGCGAACCTGATGACGACTTTCTGCGGCGCGACCGCATACGAGACCGTCCGGCGCGATCTTCAGACCGCGATGGACAACGCCTCGGTACGCGCGATCCTGCTCAACATCCATTCGCCTGGAGGCGAGGCGGCGGGCGTTGCGGAGCTTGCCAGCGCGATCCACGACATCAGGGGCCGCAAGCCCATCGTGGCCTACGCAGGCGATCAGGCGGCCTCCGCAGCGCTTTGGACAGCCGTTGCGGCAGACGAGTTCTTCGTCGGGCCGACCGCGAGCGTCGGATCGCTGGGCGTCGTCTCGGGCTACCGGGACACGTCCGGCCAGGACGCGGCGCGCGGCATCAAGACCTATGAGTTCGTGTCGTCGCAGTCACCATACAAGCGCGTCGATCTCAACACAAAGGAAGGCCGTGACCGCGTCCAGGCGCGCGTGGACTCAATGGCTGCCGTGTTCGTCGAGACGGTCGCGAAGTATCGCGGCAAGAGCGTCGATCACGTCCTCGAACATTTCGGACAGGGCGATGTCCTGATTGGTCAGGCGGCTGTTTCCGCCGGAATGGCCGATGGCATCGCGACGTTCGAACAGGTTCTCGCGAGCCTCGCTCGCGGCGATAGCCCGAAGGCATCCTTCGGATTCAACCCGGCCGCCACCGGCCAAATGGAGAGTGAGACTATGGACAAGACCCCTGAGCAGTTGGCGGCCGAAGCTGAAGCCGCCGCCGCTGCGGCTGCCGCCGCTGCCTCTGCAGCGACCACGCAGACTGCCGCAACCACGACTGTCGAGACCGTGGACGCGGCTGCCGAAGCACGCGCTGCCGAGCGCAAGCGCGTGACCGACATCATGGGTCTCACGCTGCCGGGATACGAGGCCGAAGCCCAGAAGGCTATCGAAACGGGCTCTTCGGCTCACGAGTTTTCGGCGATCATCGTGGCCGCTGAAAAGGCCAAGCGCACCACGCGGGCCGCTGACATCAAGGAAGACACCAAGGCGAATGCCGACGTGTCGCCCGCCGGTGCCACCGAGTCCGCGACGGGCGACGATGCCGCCGTCAACGCAATTCTCGCGTCCTTTAAGGCCGCGACCGCTAACTAAGGAGCCGCAACAGTGGCGAAGTATCAGGACGAAGGCACGTTCATCCAGAAGACCTGGGCACTCGGTCATTGGCGCGCCCGCAAGGTCACCATCCCGGCCGGTGCGGGTGTGCTCGCGGAAGCGACCGTCCTCGGCCAGATCACCGCCAACGGCAAGTACATCAAATCGCTGAAGGCAGCGACCGATGGCTCCGAAGTGCCGGATGCGATCCTGTCCGAAGGGGTCGATGCGACCACGAAGGATGTCGAAACCATCGTTTTCATCGCCGGTGAGTTCGATCAGGACGCGCTCGTGCTGGGCGCAGGCCACACCCTCGGATCGATTGATGCGGTCTTCCGCACGAAGTCGATCTGGCTCGTGAAGCCGATGGGCTAACCGAGACTCCAACGAAGCATCTGAACGGGAAGCCCTACTATGGACCTCTATTCGACTACCGCCCTCAACCGCGTTGTGGAGGAGCTGCCGCTTTCGGCGTTCTTCTTCCTCAACACCTTCTTCACCACTGTCGAGACCTCGGACACGGAGGATGTCAAGTTCGACAAGGTGAAGGGTCGGCGTCTGATCACGCCGCTGGTCTCCCCGATCGTGGCTGGCAAGGTGATCCGCGAGCAGGGCTACAAGACTGCCTCGATCGCCCCGGCCTACGTGAAGGACAAGCGCGTCTTCGATCCGAACAAGCAATTCAAGCGCCGCGCCGGTGAGAAGATCGGCGGCAGCCTCACGCCCGAACAGCGTCTGCAAGCCTCGATCGCCTTCGCGCTGTCGGAACAGCTCGACATGTGGACGCGTCGGCAGGAAATCATGGCCGCCGAAGTGCTCCGCACCGGCAAGCTGATTCTCGAAGGCGACGACTATCCCCGCGAGGAGGTGGACTTCGGCCGCGCCGCCGGAGCAACCGTCGTCCTCACCGGCAACGATCGGTGGAGCAACGCGGCGGTGAACCCGCTCGACGACATCGAGCAGTGGGGTCAGGACATCTTCATCGAGTCCGGCCTGACCTGCCGTGACGTGATCATGGCCGCCGACGTGTGGAAGGTCATCCGCGCGAAGATGGCCGCGCCGGACACCGATGCTGTCGGCAAGGCGTTGCGTCTTCAGATCGATAACACCAAGGAAACTATTTCGGCCGCGCGCGCCGAGCTGGGTCCGATCCTGATCATGCCCGGCATCCGGCTTGTCGGCGTGTTCGGCGATTACCGCCTGTGGGTGCACTCCGACAAGTACATCGACCCGCTCGATGGCCTGGAGAAGGACGTGCTTCCGGCTGGTGAGATCGTGATGGCCTCGCGTGAGATCGAGGGCGTCCGGCACTACGGCGCGATCCGGGACCTAAAGGCGGGCATTCAGCCCCGTGCCTTCTTCGTGAAGTCCTGGGAGGAGGAGGACCCGAGCGTTCGCTACATCCTGGGTCAGTCGGCCCCGCTGATCGCGCCGTACCGCGTGAACGGCACGCTCGGCGCGAAGGTGCTCTAAGCCATGCCGCTCTACGAGGGTTTGGTGACGATCAAGCGCGGGGGGATTTACCATCCCCCCGGCACGATCCACGACTTCAGCGAGCTTGACGCGAAGGCTCTCGGGCCGTCCCGCGTCCGGCTTGCGCCGGAACAGGCCGCCGCCGAACCGGCGACCGTCGCCGACGTTGCCAGCGACCTCCCTGGCACCGAGACCGCCGGTGGTGCCCCCGGCGACGCGCCGTCCGCCGTTGATGCCCCTCCCACTCAACAGGCGGACGGCGCGAGCAATCGCGTGGCCGAGATCATGCACGCGCTCGATCTGCTCGACGAGAAGAAGGACTTTTGGAAGTCCGGCGCTCGCGCGGGCAAGCCGAAGCAGAAGGCGGTCGAGGACATCGTCGGCTTTGGCATCTCGGACGTTGACATCGACGCAGCGCTGGCGTTGCGCGACGCGGGCGTCTGATGCCCGTCGAGACCGACAACGATCTGCTCATCTTCCTCAACCCCGGCGAGTTCGGGGTTGAGGCGATGTATGTCTCGCGCGCCAACGGTGCCGAGCCGAAGCCGATCCCCGGTCTCTTCGACGACGAAGGAAGCAACTGGAACCCGAACCGCTGGAGCGGAACGGAGTTCCAGGCGCAGATGGGCGCGAGCATCACGTCCACCGGCCCAACGTTCCTATGTCGCACGTCCGATCTGCTCAGGGGCGGCCGGAAAGGCGAGGCCCTGACCATCAAGGATCAGGAATACCGGATCGAGGACAAGCGGCCGGATGGCACCGGCATGACGCTGCTGTTGCTCATGGCAAACGACTGACATGGCGCATCCCCGCAAGCTCATTCGCGCGTCGTTCGTTGACCGGCTGAAGAACAGTCTGCCAGACGGCAGCTTCCGCACGCGTGCTCAATCGCGTGTCTACAAAAGCCGCCTTGCGCCAATCAGCGAAGAAGAGCTGAAAGAGGACGGGCCTGCCATCCTTGTTTATGCGCGCATGGAGGAGACGGGCAAACCGCAAGATTACGGCGTGGAGGGCGACGCCACCCATGTCGAGCGCAATCTCACGCTTGTCACCGAAGCGATGTTGCTCGCCGGGAGCGAGGTGGACGACGCGCTCGACGATATGGCCGAAGAGATCGAAGCGGCGATCGACGGCTTCATGATCCCAGGTTTCGAGTCGGCGCAGATCAGGCTCATTGAGTCCGACATCGACGTGGTGACCGAGCAGGTGAAGCGCCCGATCGGCGCGATCGGTCTCGTCTGGAACATCAAGTACCGCACCAACTGGCGCGCTCGGGCGAGCGCCAACGACCCGGACGCGCTCGAAGCGTTCCTGCGCGGGGAGTGACATGGTCAAGTTCCTGCGCGATCCTGCGTACACCGGCGGCGTCTCGGACCCGGAAGCGACGGACATCGACCGTCGCGCCCAGGACGTGGTGAAGTTCGGCCGCGTGAAGGAGGTGGACTACAAGCGGAGCCCGCCTTCCTACCGGATCGAGATCGGCGACGAGAATGACGAAGACAACTACATCCTGACCGATTGGCTTCCGGCGACCGGAGGTCGCGCGAAGGGCGACCGCGAAACGCATTACCTCGAAAAGGGCGAGAAGGTCGCGCTCTTGGCCGAAGGCGGTGAGCTTGCGACCGCCTATGTCATGCCCGCCGGGCAGTACACCGAGCAGGAAGACGAGAAGGAGACGACGGACAAGGCGGGGGTCTGGCGCAAGATTTTCCAGAAGCCAAAGAGCAACGACGGGCAGGGCGGTGAAGGCGGTGAGGGCGGCGAAGATGGCGGCGGGGACGGCCAGGAAGGCGAAGACAGCGAAATCCTCGGCGAAATCTCCTATGACCGCAACACTGGCGATTGGCTGATCAAGGGCATCGAAGACAAGGGATCGATCACTCTCGAAGGCTCGGGCTGCAAGATCGTCATGAAGGACGGCACGATTACGCTGAAGGCGAAGAACGTCGTGGTCGAGGCCGACGACAAGTTCGAGTCCAAGACGAAGCAGTCGCTGCACACGGCCACCGCCTTCAAGACCATCGGCAAGACTTACCTCGGTCTTGAGGACAAGAACGATATGCCGGAAGACAAGGTTGTCACAGAAGCCGGACCGGCGAAGCAGACCTTCGCAAAGGTCGGCTAGTAGGCGATCGGAACGGACTGTCGAGCAGTGCGCCGACGCGTCACGGTGCGCTTCATGGCGACGATCAATCTCACCACGGGCGAGAAGTTGGAAGGCATCGACGATGTCTGGCAATCGATCGCGACCATTCTCGGGACCACCATCGGATCGCTCGTGATGGCCCGTGACTTCGGCTCGAAGATGCCGCGCCTTGTGGATCGTGCCGTGTCTCAGGTGACCGTCATCGAGTTCTATGCGGCCGTGCCCGACGCCATCAATCGCATCAATCCCGAAGCGCTCATGGCTGAAGAGCCGCGCTTTCGCATCATTCAAATGACGCTCTCCGATATGACGGACCAAGGCAACGCGACGTTCGACATCGACGGCATCTATTACCCGCGTGGTCACCTTGGCGACTACTCGGAAGCGCGCGACGCTCAGGGCCGCGTCGTGGTCGCGAACAATGTTATCGTGGGGAGCTACGTGTAATGGACGCTCCGCTCCCGAATATCCCGTTGCCCGTCATCGATCGCGAGCCCGAGTTCGAGACGCTGTTCAACAGCCGCCTCGCTCAACTACGCGGCCTGCTCGCCGATGTTGGTTTCGATTGGGACACGTACATGCTGCGGTCCGATCCACTCAACCGCTTCTGCCGTCACGCAGCTTATGGCGATCTGCTCATGGTCTCGGCCATGAACGACACCTTCCGCGCCACGCTGACCGACTTCGCCCAGGGCGCGGATTTGATTGCACTGGCCTCCGATTGGAACCTCACGCGGGCCGATGGCGAGGCGCTTGAAGACCTGCGCCGCCGCCTTCGTGAGACCAAAAAGGGGCAGGGAGGCTTCACTGACAACTGGTATAAGCGCTATGCGTTCGCCTCCGATCCGCTGCGCGTCGATGACGTTGGCGTTGCAGGCGATGCCAAAGGCGGCGTGGTCGTCTCGATCCTCTCGAAGGATAACGGCGGCGTGGCGAGCGATGATCTGCTCGCGACGGTGAGCGCTGCGCTCAATCAGCCGGGCGTTCGTGGTGACAACGACCATATCACGGTCGTCCGCGCGGTGATTCGCACGGTCAACGTCGAGGCCGACATTTGGCTTCTGCCGGAAGCCACGATGGACACGACCATGGCCGCATCACAAGCGGCGCTGGTCGCCGAGTTCGCGGCCGAGCGTCGCTTGGGCTGGGACTTCACGTCCGACTTCGCGATTGCCGCGCTGCGGACGATCGGCGTGAAGCGTGTGTCGCTGGTCTCGCCAGCGCCCAACGGCGTTGTGGTGACCGCGTCCAACGAGGCGGTAGCGCTCGGCACCATCAAGCTCAATTTCATGGGTCGGGCATACTGATGACCGATCTTGTCGATCTCGCGCCGCGCAACTCCACGCCGCTCGATCTGGCCGCTATTCGGACGGCCGACGCACGCTCGCGGTATGCGGCGATCGTTCAAGAGATCGCGGATATTCGCTATCGCGACGTGATCCCGGACGACGTGCTGCCTTGGCTGCTGCGCCATTGGGGGCTCGAAGACGCGGCTGCGTTCATGGACGACCACCAACGCCTCTACAAGGAGGGCAAGCGTTGGCAGACCGTCCGTGGCCGTCTGGAGGCGTTCCATATCATCTTCGAGTGGCTTGCCCTCAATGGCGTGCATGAACGCGGCACGCATGCCGACGTTCGCTTTGGGCTGTTCCAGATCGGCCTAGACGGCGAGCCCGAGCTGAAGACGCTGCTCAACCTGATCGGCCTTGCAGACCTCTCCAAGGGCGCTGCAAGCGTCCTGGGACGCGTTTATGGCGGCTATGACATCCGCCCGATGCCGCTCGACATGATGCCCCTGGACGGTGCGCTGCTCGACGATTGGTCCGGCGTCTATCTGGAGGGCATCGCGCCGAAGCTTTCGTTCGGCCGCCAGCACGGCGAGGAGATCGACTTCGGCGCGCACATCTCGGGCAGCTCGGACGGCCTGGTCTCCGGGACCGCGCGCTTCGAAGTGGGCTTCGTTCTCGACCGCTCGCAGCTCGACGGCGAAGTCCTCGAACCGTCCGTTGTCTCGATCCAGGCGGCGCTGTCCGGCGAGACGATCAACCTCGCGGACACTGTCTTCATGCCGTGGCCCAGCGCCCGTTGGGGCCAATCTTGGAACTTTGAACCCTTCATCATTTACGGAGGCCCTGATGGCACTTCTGGTTAATAGCGGTCGCGCCGGTCTGGCCGCCGCCCTCAAAGCTCGCCCGATGTTCTTCGCCTGGGGACGCGGGGCGTCGTGGTGGGGTGCGACCGACGTGAAAAACAAGACCTTCGCGGGCTCGCCCGAGAAGTTCACGCTGGATCACGCGCCCGTTGCCTCGGTCGTGGTGAACAACGCAGGCAGCGCTCAGACCTATCAATCGCCCGCTGACTACCTGTTCGATCCGAACAGCGGAGTTGTGACGCGCGTCAACGGCGGCGCGATCCCCTCGGGAGCGACCGTCCAAGCGCAGGCCGTCTACGGCACGCCGTCCCTGAGCGCGAGCGACGTTGCCCTGACCGGCGAGATCGGACGCCGCGCGGCTTCCGCCGTTGAGTTCGTTACGCCCGACCCGAATGGCAACCTCTACACGCCCGGCGGTGAGCGTTGGTCGGTATCGAGCACGGCGACGCGCTACCTGTACGTCGCCACGCAGTTCGATTTCCTCGAAGCTGCGACGGAGACGATCCGCGAAGTGGGTATCTTCGTGGACAGCGTGCGCGCGGCGGGAGTGCCCGAAGGGCAACTGTACTTGACTCCCGAAGAAGTGGCCGAACCCGGATACTTGCTTCTGCTCGACCGCTTCGCCGGCATCCCTCGGTCCCCGAGTTCTCGGCAGGGCTTCTCTTACGTCTTGGTGATCTAATGGCAGACGCTCGCGACCAACTCCCGACCTACATCAACACCTTCGATCGGGCGAAGGGCTACCAGCGTCTTGCGGCTCACTATGACCGCTTCCTGACCAGCAACGAGATCAATGTCATTCAGGACATTGAGGCGAACCGCGTGAAGGGCATTGCGGATGCCTTCTGGCGCGACGGTTCGCTCGTGAGCGGCGGCGCGATCGTGCTCGGGCCGGTCACCAACGGCACCGTCGAGGCGCGTTTGGCGGCGGCGAAGGTCTACATTCGCGGCGCTGTTCATGACATCGAGGCGCGCAACATCACGATCTCGGCCATCGGAACCGTGGTCATTGGCATTCGCCTGCGCACCTTTACCGTGACCTATGAGCAGGACCCGACGCTCAAGGGTATGGCTCCCGGCACGCGTGCTCAGGGCGAGCCGGGAGCGTCCGCGCTCGCCATGCTCGGACGTTGGGGCTATGAGGGCGACGGCGAGGAGGGCGACTTCTTCCCGATCTACACGATCAAGGACGGCACGATCGACACGCCGACCGAGCCGGGCATGGACGATGCCTGGGCGAACCTGCTCGCGCGCTATGACCGGGAAGCGCACGGCGGCTATGTCGTTGAGGGCTTCAACGTCAAGGCGCTGGGCCTCGACGAAACCGGCAAGCAAGCCTTCACCATCTCGGAAGGAACGATCAACGTCTACGGCTACAAGCGCACACGGCCCGCCTCCGCGCGCCTACGCGTGACCGAAGAGCCCGAGATCATGCTGATCGATGACGAGCCTCACGCGGTCAATTCCGGCACGCAGACGATCAAGGTCCGGTTTGCGCCTATCGCCTCGATCAAGGAAGTCACGATCATCGCTGAGAAGACCGTGACGTTGACGCACGGCACCTATACTGGCGTCTCTGACACGCTGCCTGACCCAACCGTGCTCTCGATCCGTGAAGTCAAGCAGGGCGCGACCGTCTATGCGCAAACCGCTGACTACAAGCTGACCGGCGCGGCCGTGGACTGGTCTCCGAGCGGCGCAGAGATGGCTCCCGGCTCGACCTATCAGGTGACTTATCGCTACCTGACCAACGCCGTTCCGACCAACGTCACGCGCGACACCTTCGACATCACCGGCGCGGCCGACGACACGACTGCCTTCGTGAAATACGAGACGAAGCTGCCGCGCTATGACGCCATCGTTGTCGATCAGGCGGGTGCGATCTCCTACCTGAAGGGCATCAGCTCGCTCTACGCGCCGCAGCCTGCCACGGTCGCCCCGACGCTTCACAAGCTCGCCGATGTCTACAACAATTGGGGGCTAGTCCCGACCGTAAAACAGGTCGCGACGATCCGCATGCCATTTGCTGATCTGCGCAGCCTCGAAACGATGGTCGGCGATCTCTATGCGCTTGTCGCCGAAGAGCGGCTTCAGCGGGACGTAGACCGCAAGGAAGTGTCGTCGAAGCGCGGCGTGTTCGTCGATCCGCTGCTCGACGACGATATGCGGGACCAGGGCCTGCCGCAGACGGGAGCGATCTTCGGCGGCCTGCTGTGGCTGCCGGTGACGCCGACCGTCTCGATCATGCCGCTGTCGGCAACGACGCTTGCCTTTACCAGCGAGAACGTATTCGAGCAGCGCCAGATCACGGGCGAGTCCAAGATCAACCCCTATGCGTCGTTCGCGCCGCCCCCGACCGATGTCACGCTCGATCCGTCCGTCGATCTGTGGACCGATACGCAGAACGTGTGGACCTCTGTGTTCACGTCTCGCGTGGCATGGCAGCGTACCAACTTCGCCGCCGGGCCGCTGATCGGCACCTCGACCCAAACGACCGACCGCATCGTGAACAGTGTCACGACTGCGGAGGAGAACATCCGCCAGCGGTCGGTCGGCTTCACGATCCACAAGTGGGGCTTCAACGAAGTCTTGAAGAAGGTCACGTTCGACGATATCGACGTGACCCCGCCGAACGTGCGCGCGGATGGCAATGGGACCGTTGTCTCGGCATTCCAAATTCCGGCGGGTGTTCCGGTCGGCGTGAAGCACGTCGCATTCGAGGGCATGGGTGGCTCGAAGGCCGACGCGCTCTATACGGCCTACGGGTGGCTCACCACCATCAACAACGAGCGCACGGTCGTCACGACCTATTGGTACAGCGCCGACCCGCTCGCGCAGACCTTCCGCTTGAGCGAGCCGCGCCAAGCGCTCGGCGTCGATGTCAAGTTCACCAAGGTCGGTGACCGGAGCAAGCCGGTGCGCCTCCAGATTCGGGAAGTCGAGCTGGGAATCCCGACCGAGCGGGTTGTCGCCGAGTCCCTGATCGACATGAACACCGTCACGGTGATCGATCCGCTCTCGGTCGCGCCGCGCGTCGAGTCTGATTGGACCTATGCGCCGTTCGCCAGGCCCGTGACGCTGCGCGAGGATCGCAGCTATGCGATCACGCTCCTCACCGACGACGCCACGCACTCGGTCGCTATCGCCGACCTGGGCGGCTTTGACCAGCTCAACGGCTGGGTGACCAGCAACGCGTTCCCGCTGGGCACCTTCCTCGACGGAGCGGACTCTCGTACTTGGTTGCCGAAGCCGGGGCGCTCGCTGGGCTTCCGCCTGCGCTGCGCGAAGTATGCGCCGGCGGCGCGTTCTATCGAAGTTGGCACGGTCGATGTCGTGAATTGCTCGGACCTGATGCCGTTGATCGCGGCCGAGCGCCCTGAAGGGACGGCAATCGAAATCGAGTTCGAGGCACCGGACGGTGCGAAGTACGTCACCGCCCCGGCGGTGAACATCCAACTTCCGGTCTCGATCACCGGCACGTTGAAGGTCCGCATGCGGATCACGGGCACGTCCAGCCTGTCGGCTCTCATGCTGCCTTTCCTGCAAGTCGTCGCGGGATCGATCCAGCCGAACGGCGACTACATCACGCGCGCCTTTGAGGCCGGGACCGACTCGAAGATTCGTTTGATCCTAGACGTTTACCTCCCGGGCAACTCGACGTTCGAGGCCAAGATTCAAACGGGCGTCAACGCTGGGCTGCCGGTGTGGTCTGCCCCCAACGCGCTCACCCTGGAGAAGGCCACGCCGCTCGGGGATGGTTGGGAGGAGCGTCAGTACATGCTCGACCACGTCTCGATCTCGGCCTCGCGGGCTTACGTCAAGCTCGGTGGCGGCCCGGCGGCGCGCTCGAATGCTCGCAACATCCGCGCAGTCGCGGTCAAGTCAACCACGGGAGCCTAATAGATGACTGACGAGACCACGCAGCGGGGCTACCCGCTGCCGAACCCCGACAACATCGCGCGCGACGATGCAACCCGCATCCGCAACGCGATTGCGATGATCAGCGACGACGTGACCGAGCTTGAAGAGCGGAACGTTGTTGCGTCCGAGACGATCTTCGGCAGCGTCCGCCTCGCGACTGCGGCGGAAGCGAGTGCTGGCACGGCGACCGATCGCGTGCTTACCGTCAAGCGCACGAAGGATATGATCACGTCGGCTCTGCAGGCGATCCAAGGCGCGATGACGGCGCTACAGGACACGGTCACGAAGCAATTGACCGACAATGACGCTGAAGTTGATCAGGCTATTCACGATCTGAATGACTCAGTCGCGACCCAGCTCCAGAGCTTCACGACCACTCTGGCCGCGAAGTTCGACAAGGCTGGCGGTACCCTGACGGGCGACGTCTCCCTCGACCGGGCGAACGGCGGCATCAACATCCGCGGCAAGCTCGGCGGCAAGGATCGCTGGGTGCTCCAGCTTGGCGATGGCGCGGCAGAAGGGGCCAATAACGCGGGGTCGAACTTCAATCTTCTCCGCTATGCCAACGATGGCACGGTCCTCGATACGCCGGTGAGTATCAACCGCGCCTCCGGAAGCTTTGCGATCAAGGGCAATGTCACGCTGAACGGCACTTTCTCGACGACTGCGGGCGCAATCTTCGGCGGCGATAGCAAGGTGGCAGCCCGCTTCGCCATTGGCGGCGAGCCGGTCGGCGGATCGCAAGCTGGCGACGTAACCGTAATCCGCGCGGGTTCTCCGACGACTGGCGTTGTCTTCCTTGGCAATAGTGGGGCGCGCTACATCTATTGGGATGGAAGTAGCTACCAACTCGGTGGCGCTGGGGCGATCTGGCACGCTGGAAATATCCAGCCCGTGACATCTCTGCGCGCTGTCCACGCGGGCGATCTCGACCAGAGTAGCGTCGCGCAGGTGTCGGGGGGCACCGACAACTTCGGGACGATGTGTGCCGTTTCCGGAATCTTCACCAGCAACTTCACCGGCAACACCACCTATCGCTTCCGCTATCATCAGTACGCAACTCCGCAAGGATGGTTCAACTTCAATTAAGGGGACGATCATGAACATCATCGACCGGGGCTATTGGGCATCGTATATTCCCGACCCGTTTCCGCCCGAGCTCGCCATTAACACGGCGTTCGCAAAGCGCGAGAGCGATGGGCTCGATTGGTACGAAGCGCTCTACGGCGAAACGGCACTCTTCGCGCCTGGGACCGTGAAGGCAACGGTCTGGCAGTTACCGAACGGTGATTGGCAGGTACAGGCGGTGGATCGCGACCCGTCGCGGATGTTCCCGCCGGGCGCTCGTGTGATCGAGATCGAGGGCTATACTGGTTCTGATCCGTTCGCGGACTTCAGCGGCAAGAAGTTCGACCCGGTCGCAATGAGCGTGGCGGACTTCCCGGTCGTATTGACGGTCTCGCCGCGCCAGATCAGGTTAGCGATGACCAAGATGGGCGTGCGGCAGCAAGTCGAGGACTACGTTAAGTCTGCATCACTCGACGTGCAAGATAGCTGGGATTACAGCACGCAGTTCGTCTCCACCGATCCGATGGTGGCGGCCTGCATGCAGGCACTTGGCAAGTCGGAGGGTGATCTGATTGCACTCTTCCAATTGGCAAAGTCGCTCTGATCTGGGGGCTACTGGAACGGTCCCGACAACTAAGCAGGCGCTTCCTACGGTGCTCTCAATCCCAATGCTTCGAGGATTGAGAGCACACATATGTCCCTTACCGACTTTCTGCACGGCGTCGAGACTGTCGTCGTTGACTCCGGCGCCCGGCCGATCCAGACCGTCCGCTCGTCCGTCATCGGATTGATCGGCACCGCCGCCGGAGCGAACGAAGTCGCGTTCCCGCTCGACTTTCCGGTTCTCGTCAATCGTCGGCAGGCCGCTGCGATGATCGGCACGACCGGCACCCTGCCGCAAGCGATTGACGCAATTTACGATCAGGGCGGCGCTCTGATCGTCGTGATCCGCGTCGCGGAGGTGGAGCACGAGAACGAGCAGCTTTCGAAGGTGATCGGCGGCGTGGATGCCGACACGGGCGCATTCACCGGCGTTCACGTCCTTCGCGCTGCGGAGGCCGAGTGCGGCGTTGCGCCGATGATCTTCATCGCGCCGGGCTTCACCCATCAGCGCCCGATCGGCGTGAGCGGTCACACCGTCATGTCTCAGGGCAACGGCTACACCCACGCGGAAGTCGTCTTCACCGGCGGCGGCGTGGGCGCAGTGCTTCCGTCCGCGACCGTGATCCTGACCAACGGCAAGGTGACGGGCCTCGACTTCAAGTCGCTCGGCTATGGCATCGTGTCGCCGATCACGGGGACGATCACCGGCGACGGCACCGGCGCGGCGATCACGATCCAGACCGGCGCTTCGGCGAACCCGGTGGTCGGCGAGCTGAAGCAGCTCGCGGATGGCATGAAGGCGCACATCATCGCCGATGGTCCGGCGACCACGGACTCGGCCGCCTTCGCTTATCGCAACGACCACGGCACCCGTCGCGTGTTCATCGTCGATCCCAAGGTGTCGGGGTGGTCGGTGAAGACGAACACCTATGCCCTCGAGCCCGCGTCGCCGCGCGTCGCCGGTCTGATCTCTCGCGTGGACAACAACTCGGGCTTCTGGGAGTCGCCGTCCAACAAAGAAGTCTACGGCATTGGCGGCATCTCGCGGCCGATCGACTACGCCTATGGCGACAAGAACAGCCGCGCAAACATCCTCAACGAGAACCAGATCGCGACGTTCATCCGCGACGACGGCTGGTATCTTTGGGGTAACCGTACCTGCTCGGCTGACCTGAAGTTCGCCTTCCTGTCCGTGTCGCGGACGGCCGACATGATCGATATCTCGATCGCGAAGGCACACCGTTGGGCCGTCGATCGCTCCATCACGAAGAACTACCTCGACGACGTGGTCGCGTCCGTCAAGGCGTACATGCGGCAGTTGAAGACCAAGGGCGCGATCCTTGGCGGCGACTGCTGGGTCGATCCGGAGTTCAACACGGAGGTCGACATCACCGATGGTCATGTCACCGTCTCCTATGATTTCACCCCGCCGTATCCGGCCGAGCGCGTGACGTTCCGGTCGCATCTCGTCTCCGACTACATCCGCAACCTCTTCGCATAACGGGGAAAAGAGATGATCCCGCGCGTACTTCGCAACTTCAACACCTTCGTCAACGGGACCGGCTGGGCCGGTCGCGTTGCCGAAGTCGAGCTGCCCGACTTCCAAGTCAAGACGGAGGAGTATCGCGGCGGCGGCATGGACGCCCCTGTCGAACTCGACATGGGCCTGGAGGTCATGACCGCCAAGTTCACGTTCGGCGAGTACAACACGCAGATTCTCGGGCTGTTCGGCAACATGGACGGCAATGCTGCGCGCGTGCAGCTCCGTGGCGCTCTTCAGCGTGACGGCGAGGCCGCCGTCGCGATGGTGGTCGATCTGCACGGCGGCTTCAAGGGCAACACGCTTGGGAGCTGGAAAGCCGGTGACATGACGCAGAACGAAGCCGAGATGACGCTTCGCTACGTCAAAGTCCAGATCGGCGACACCGTCGCAATCGAGATCGACGTGGACAACATGATCCGCATCGTCAACGGCGTGGATCAACTCGCCTCGATCCGGGCAGCGATGGGCATGTAAGGCGGCGAGACTGGCCCCTCTACGCGCGAGCGCACGGGCTAGTCTCTTCGAACTATCAACGGGAGAACTATGCAGTGAGCGACGAAGAGAATAAGCCCGATATGCGGGCGGAAGCCCCGATCACTCTCGACTTTCCGATCGAGGTGGACGGCGTGAAGTATTCGAGCCTGACCATGCGTCGGCCGAAGACCAAGGACTCGAAGAAGGCCGCCAAGTTCAAGGGCCACGACGCGGACCGTGGCGTGCTGCTCCTGGCCGATCTGTGCGGCGTCGCGCCGAACGTGATCGACGAACTCGACGAATATGACGCGAAGAAGCTGGGCGATCAGCTCGATGCTTTTCGTGGGGGTCAGTCGAGCTAAGCGATCTCCGCAAGGCGATATTGACGCTTGTTCGGCTGACCAAAGGCGGCGTCACGATCAGTGAAGTCGAAGAGATGTTCCTCGACGACTTCTATGAATGGCTTGAGGCTGCAACAGAGCTTCAGGCCGACATCAACAAGGCGATGAAGGCGAAGTGAATGGCGACCGGCTTCTCGGTATTCGTCAATATCGGTGGCAAGGTCAGTCCGAGCCTCAACGCCGCTGTTAGCGCTGCGAAGGCCCAAATCAACGGCTTGGGCGCTTCGCTCGCTGGCATGGGCGCACGCATGAACGCGCCGTTCTTGGCAGTCAACAAGCACATTGCCGAGACCTCGAAGCTGATGTCCAAGGTCCAGCGGACCGGCCGTAATGCGACGTTCGGCGTCACGGTGCCCGCCGGGCTCCTGGGCGTCGAGGCGATCAAGGCTGCCAACGAGCGCGCCAAGGCGGGCAACACGCTCGAAGCCATTGGCCTCGACGGCATGACGCCTGAGCAGCGCACGAAGGCGCGCAAAGAGATCGTGGCCTACGCCGATGCCATTGCCTCGAAGTACGGCGACGCGACCGAGATCATGAAGACCTTCAACGAGCTTCTGAAGGCGGGCTTCAGCGTTGATGCCGCCAAAGGCGCGATCGAGACCGTCTTGCAGGGCGCGACGACGGCCGAAGACATGAGCGGCGCGGAGCTGGGTGGCTATGTCACGAAACTCGCGACGCAATACAAGCTCGGAATGAAGTCCACGGAGGACGCGGCGGCGAGCACGCAGCGCATCGTGGATAACCTGGTGTATGGCGCGCTGAAGACCAGCGCGAGCACGAAGGACATGGCGCAGTCGTTCCGGTACGTCGGTGCTGCCGCCGCAGCCGCTGGCAACTCGGTCGAGCAGACGAACGCCATGATCATTGCCATGGCGAAGGCTGGCATCCTCAATTCTGAATCGGGCGTCGCGCTTCGCTCGGCGTACGTCCGCATGGTCAAGCCAACCAAGGCAGGGCGTGCCACGATGGCGAAGCTGGGTCTCCAATATTCGGACTATGTCAGTCAGGGCAACCGCACCGGCGCGAACATGAGCGCTGGTCTCGCGGCGTCGGGTTATGACATCGATCCCAAGGTGCTGGACAAGGTGCTCAATGCCAACAAGGGGGCGCCCGAGAAGCAGCGCAAGGCGGTCTATGATGCCGTCGTGGCGAAGCTTGGCACAACGAGCGCGCAAGACATGAGCGCGATCATGGAGGCCGTCGATGACACGTTCACCACCGCAGGGTCCGAGATCGATCTTCTGAAGCTTGCAAAGGATCTGAAGTCGAAGGGTGCGACGCAGGGTGATCTCGCCAACATCTTCGAGGGGCGCCAGTCGGTCCGCATGTTGGCGCTGCTTTCGCAGAACCTCGAAGAAATCCTGAAGGATGTGTCGGAGAAGGTCAAAGGTTATGCCGCGAAGACGTGGGAGGTCTCGTATCAGGGTCTCCCGAAGTCCATCCTCGAACTCGACTCTGCTTTCAATGGCCTTAGGAACACGCTGACCGAGCTGGTCATGCCGGACATCCTCAACGGCATGAAGTGGCTCGAAAGCCTGATGAAAGGCATGGCCGCTTCATCCCCCGGCTTGCTCAAGACGGGCCTGTATCTCTCGGCTGCGGCTGCCGCCGCTGGACCGCTGCTCTATGTCCTGGGGGCAGTTGGCCGCGTGGCCCTGTTCGCTATCCGCGGTCTGAGCGCAACGATGATGCTGGCGCTCGCCTCCTCGCGCCTCTTGGTGGGTGCCATCGCGTTGCTTTCGGGCGGCCTTGTTCGGGGCAGTGCCATCATGCTCGCTTTCGCGGCCCGCACCCGCGTCGCCCTGGCCGCGATGTCGATGTTGCGCTGGTCAACGATCGCGCTTGCCGGTCTTTCCGTCGCGGGCGGCGGTCTGATGGCGCTCGGCAAGGCGATCTTGCTGTTCCCCGTCACGGCGCTCCGCGCGATCGGCGCTGCCATGTGGGCGCTTGTCGCGAACCCGGTCGGGCTGATCATCACGGCGCTGGTTGCCGCGCTCACCGCGCTCGGGGTGTGGGTCCACAACAATTGGGATGGCCTCAAATCCTTTTTCGCGGGCTTTGGTGAGGGCTTCATGAAGGGCCTGGGTCCGGCAGGGGAGGGGGTCAAGAAGCTCGCCAACGGTCTCGGCAGCGTCGTTGATTGGTTCGGGAAGTTGCTTGGTCCCATCGACGAAAGCGGGGCGAAGTGGCGGACCTGGGGCGAGACGGTCGGGGGCGTGGCGGCCGAAGGTGTCAAGAAGGTGATCTCGGCAATTGAGACGCTGGTCGGCTGGATCGGGGCGGCGATCGACAAGATGTCGGCGCTCGGCGGGGCCATCAATAACATCTTCAATAGCGGGCCGAGCACGAAGTCTTGGCTCAACTCAGGCAACCCGGCCAACCCTGTTGCTGGCGCTCGCGCCCTGGGCGGCCCGGTCCGTTACGGCAAGCCATATCTTGTCGGCGAGCGTGGCCCCGAGCTGTTCGTGCCCGGCGCGAGCGGCCGCATCGAGACCAACGCAACGCTGCGCCGCCTCAACGCGAGCGGCGCGGCTGCGGTTGCCGCGTCGTCTTCAGCGGCGGGTGCGGGCGGAATGGTCTCCCGGTCCCAGCGCGCGGAGGTCAACATCACCGTCAAGGGCGGCGATCCGGCGGAAGTCCGCCGCGCCGCCGAAGAAGCCGTCTATGCCGCCTTCGCCCGGCTTGAGTCCGAGCAGCGCGGCCTCTTGAGTGATTGATCATGCAAAGCTCGGTAATGCTCGCGCTCGGCGCGTTTCGCTTCTCGGTATCAACCGCCGCCTATCAGAAGTTCGAGCGGTCTTCCGAATGGCGGTGGCCTGCCACGGATCGCATCGGCATGGCCCCGGCCAAGCAATACGTCGGACCCGGCGAGGACACCATCACGGTCGATGGCGTGATCTTCCCGCACTATCGCGGCGGCCTTCGGCAAATGGACATGATGCGTGCGCAAGCCGGTCTCGGGCAGCCGCTCCCGCTGATCACCGGCTTTGGCCGCTATCTCGGCTTCTACTGCATCGAGAAGGTCAAGGAGAGCATGGAGACCTTCATGTCGGACGGCGCGCCGCGCAAGATCGAGTTCACCGTAGAGCTGGGGGCCTACGCCTGATGGCCGAGACCTACACCACGATCGAAGGCGACACGGTTGACATGATCGCCTGGAGCCGGTTCGGCGTCACGCACGGCGCGACCGAAGCGATCCTGCGCGCCAACCAGGGGCTTGCCGCAGCGGGGACGCGGCTGCCCCAAGGCCTGACGATCGTCATCCCGGCCTACGCCCCGAAGAAGGTCTCGGCAGCCGCGAGGATTTGGTCGTGACGCCTGCTGCACGCGTAGTCCTCGACGGCAGGGACATTACGGCAAACCTAATTCCGGCCCCCTTCGGAATGCCGTTGCTCGGTGGTGGCGTCGGTATCCCCGGAGGTCTTATCCCTGGAATCGGCAATGGCGGCGGCCCGCTCCTCTCGCTGATAATTCAGGACAACGAGGGCAAGAAGTCCGACTCGTGCGAGCTGGAGCTTGACAACCGAGAGTACATCCCGTCGCCAGGCAAAGGATCGAAGCTGCAAGTATGGCTTGGGTTCGTCGAGAGCGGCATCAACTTCATGGGCTCGTATCAGATCGACTCGTGGACGAAGAAGGGGCGGCCGAAGATCATGACCGTCTCGGCCAAGGCCGCCGGTCTGACCACGGAGATCAAGGCTCCGAAGTCGCGCTCCTATCACGAGAAAAGTATCAAGGAAATCGTGCAGTACATCGCCGGGCGCAACGGCCTGCGTGCGATCGTGGCCGGTGAGCTGGGCAGCATCAAGCCGGGTCATCTCGACCAGTCCAACGAGTCCGACCTCAACTTCCTCACCCGCCTTGCTGGTCGTGTGGGCGGAAATTTCAAGCTGGCGAACGATACCGTCATCTTCAACAAGGCGGGCTCGGGCCAGCTCCCGAGCGGCGGCGCCGCCCCAACTTTCATGCTGACCGAGACGGGGCAAACCGATTGGGATTGCACGGGCTCAACGCGCGGCGATTACGAGTCGGTCGAGGCGGCGTGGCACAACGTTAAGAAGGGCGAGCGCGAGTGGGTCAAGGCGAGCGGGGCGGGCGGCGGAAGCCGGGGGCCGAAGCATCGCGTGCGCAAACTCTTCAAGACGAAGGAGGAGGCTGAAGCTCAGGCGAAGGCGACCAAGGGCTCGCTCGCTCGCGGCAAGAGGGTCTTTGCCGCCAGCTTCGTCGGGCGGACCGAGCTGTTCGCCGGTGCTGGCCTAACGGCGGTCGGCTTCGATCCCGACTGCGACGGCAGCTACACAATCAAGTCCGTCGCGCACATCCTGAATAGCTCGGGGCTGAAGACGCGCATCTCGTGCGAGACCGCTGGCGAGGGTGACGGCGACTTGTGGGGCGGCGCGTATAACAATTTCTGAGTACACGCGGTGGAGTAACTTTGCTAAACCACCGGCATTCATCTCCATACAAAAAATGTATGCATGGTGATGATGGCGGCATCAAGGATTCGACCGCCGGGCTACGTGTGGCTCGCTTATTGGGGAGCGCAATCCTTCTTTTCGTGGACCGCAGCAGCGATTTCGTTTGGAACTTCGTATGTAGTGTCGTCGAAGAGCCGGACTCGCTTTTGCAGAGTTAGGTTGCCGCCTTGCAAAATCCCTTGAATTTTGTTGACGGCAAAACTGGGCGTTCTAGTAATATCCGGAATATTAGGAAAAACGCGTGCTGTATCCGGTCCGGCCGCTTGGTCGAGCAAGTGGTCTGGGACGCCATTCTGCGACAGGAATTGACGAACCTCAGGCGTTAATCCACTTCTCAAATCCCATTCACTCAAGTTCAATGGGGCTCTATCGATATGTATGCTGAGCTCCTGAGATTGTTTCCAGAGCGCGCATACGTAGTTGATGAAAAGCTGCTTTGCTGGGTCTCGTGCACTAAGTTCGTATGCAAGGAAACGGTCTAGAAATTCTGCCTTTCCCCTTAGTGCGCGAACGTTGGCTTGCATTATTTTCAAACTGCTTCGAGCAGCCTCCACGTTTGCCGTGTCTTGGCCTGACCGACTTTTTAGGTCTTGTATTAACGCGTTCTTTTCCGCGATCTTCTCATCGTCGTGTGCCGATTGAGCCCAGCTACCGATGGAAACCGAGGCGACTACTATCGCGACGACGCAGCCGAGCAATGCCCACACTTGGCCAGGCGTTAGGATTTTCAGTAAATCCAATAACGTGAGCTTTTCCGGAGCTGCGATCTTTCTCTTATCCGCTTGCGCCTGCACTGTCTTCGGCATGGCCTAGCCCCAATCTCAAGGAAAAAAACGACTCCAAAGGAATAGAATCAGTAGGTGCGGAACGTAACGCGTCTCTAATCTCCGCCTCTCGGCGACCAATCCCGGGTACAGCATTCAAGGCAATGGGACGGCTCTAGTCAATCCCAATACCTCTCTGCAAATCTCCCAATTTAATCCGTATGGCCAGCCAAACCCGGGCTGGGGATGCTGTGATTGACTGCATGAGAGCGACCCAAACGATCTCCCCAGTCTAGTAAGCGAAGGTGATGATGCTTCCAACAACTGGAGAGCATCATGTCGATCAGCATCAGGAAGGGGCTCGGCTTACGTGACGGGGCGCCGTTCCCGTTCAAAAAGAGCCCGAACCACGGCGGCGCTCTGAAGCCGCGCTTCATCGTGATCCACGACACCGCGTCTGGCCTCAAGGACGACGGCGACATTTCGTGGCTGACCAATCCGGCGGCGAAGGTCTCCGCGCACGTCGTCGTGAGCCGCGAGGGCAAGATCACGCAGCTCGTCCCGTTCAACGTCGTCGCGTGGCACGCCGGCCAGTCCCAATGGAAGGGGCTGAAGTTCATGAACAGCTACGCTATCGGGATCGAGATCGACAACCCTGGTAAGCTTCAGAAGGTGTCGGACGGCGTCTACAAGAACGACATCTGCACGATCGACACGAACAAGAATCCGGCGCTGAAGGTCGAGTACGCGAAGACGGCGGCTCACGGTGCGGGCTATTGGCTGCACTACAGCCCCGAGCAGATCGCGGCCGTCACCGATCTGTGCTTCGCGCTCGCGCAAGAGTTCAAGATCGAGGACATCATCACGCATTGGATGATCTCACCCGGCCGGAAGATCGATACCAATCCGCTGTACCCTCTCGATCAGTTGCGGGCGTCTGCGCTGCCCTACAAGCCGGTCGGCCTCATGGAGACGCCGGAGGGCGGCGAGCGGCAGGACAACGACGAGCCCGGTGAGGAGCACGTCCACCTCGAACCGCAGTGCGACGTACACGACGAGAGCGCGACCAAGCCCGGCAAGCTGAAGGCGTTCATCAAGAGCAAGCTCACGGCTGGAACCGGTCTGTTCACCGGCCTCTCGCTGTCGTCCTTTACGGGCCTGCTCACCGACTGGAAGGTGATCGTGGCGTTGGGCGGCGTGATCATCGTGGGCCTGGGCGTGTGGTTCTGGATCGACCGCGATGATGGCTAAGCTCGCTCAGTCGATGGCTGACAAGCTCGGCTTCGGCGATCTGCTTTGGCAGATCGCAACATCGGATGCCGTTCTGTTGCTGGTCGCCGGACTCATAGTGATCGCGATGCTGGTCGGTCACTTCCCGGTGCTATCAGGACTTTCTGCACTGCAACAGTACGTCGTCCCGGCGAAGCTCGCCGTGTACGCCTTTGTCTTCCTGTTCGCGTTCCTTCTCGGCTTCCGGACGGCCGACGATCGGGCAGAAGCGAAGGCGCTGCGGGCCGATGTCGCGAGGAAAGATGAGGTGATCGCCGCGAAGGACTTCGATCTGCGTCTCGCGATCGAAGCTGCCGAAGTGGCGCAGAAGCAACGTGATGAAGCGGCGCTCCGCGCCAAGGAAGCTCAGGACGAAATCGATGACTATGCCCAGCGCCTCAAGGCGCGCCCTAACGCTTCTTGCGTGCTCGCTCCTAGCGACTTCCCTGGCAGCTTGCCAGACGACGGCAAGCGTTAGGCCCTGTCCAAGCTTCACCATGCCGCACGAGTCGACGCTCGTGCTCGACGAAGTGCCCGCCCCAAACGTCAGGCCTGGTGACGACGCTCGCGTCGCTTGGCGTCTGGAGCGCGCCGCTCGGATCGAGGCCAATCATCGGCTTCGCGTTTCGCGCTCCAACGTGCGCAACGTGCGCCTGAAAGCGTCGGCCGAAGCCAAATGATCACGATCCCCGAATGGCTCATAGGCCTGCTCGGCACCGGCTTCGGTGCTGTCGTGGCGCTTTTGATCCGCAACGCCGTATCGCACACGAAGAACGAAGCGTCGGCGAAGGCGGGGCAGGCCATTGCCAACGAAGCGAAGGCCGCCGCCGCAGAAGCGCAACGGCTTGCAGCCGCGACCGAGCGGGACCTCGCGCAGTTCCGCGTGAAGGTCGCCGCCGAATACGCGACCATCCAACTGATCGACCGGATCGAAGAGCGGTTGGTCGGTGCTTTGGATCGTATCGGCGCTCGCTTCGACCAGTTCCTAATGACCCAAGGTAGTAAGACGAAGTGACCCACATATGAGGTATTCTCGCTAATGTCCTGTCGTCTAGCGCTTCTTTAGGAGAGGAACCCTCGGGGACAGCAGGACCTTCCGTGGTAGCGGCGCGAGGACCATGTTTGCAAGATCATCGCCCGCTGCGAGTGTCTGAAGTCCAGCCTTCTTGGGTGCAGTCTTCAGCAGTTCGGGCTGAGCGAACACCTTCAGCGCCTCGATCACGTCGAGAACAGGAAAATCGCGACGTTGCTCGAGCTGACGTGCGACTTCCCGATGAGCTGGGTTTGGCAGCACGACCTCCTTAGGAACGCGTGCGTCTGCCGAAAAGAAGGCAAGTACAATATTCCAGGCGTCGTAGAATATCTCCATGAACTGGCCATCATGATGCAGAGGGCAAATTATCAGGTTTTTCCGTTCATCTTTGATGACCCGGTCGCTGCGCCCGGCCAAGCTGGGAACGATACCGACGCGCAAGCCCTTCGCGCCGACCAGGGCACTTGCGTTGATCTTGACCGTTGTGCCGACCCATTTTTCCGCTGCGGGCACACCCAAGAAGAGATCGGCCTTCCAAAGCCCGCTGATTGATGTAGGAAGAGTTGTCGTGCGTCTACGAAACGCGCGCGCGAGTTCGCTGAGGTGTCGTTTGATCTTGGGCGGTTGGCCCTTGAGGCCAGAAAGGACCCGGCTGTCGTCCGTAAATTCTTGATGTATCGTATCGATGAGCTGCTGCCTACCGGACTTTTCAATGCCAAAGAGCAGGGACTTTGCGTCGCCCTTGATCTTGCAAAGGTTCAACGCATCGGTCACGCGCTCGACAACGTGCGGATCGCCCGTGTTTAGCGCCTCGTGAACGGCGTATTCGAAGCAAATACCGCAGTCACCGTCGCCCTGTCTCCGCAATCGGCCCAACATGAGAAGCTTCAGGTTCTCATAGTCGCCAGCTTCGAGCGCTACTTCCTTCTTCAGGGCGTACAGCACGCCCTTCAAAATGGGGCCAATCACGGCTAATAGAGCCTGGACCTCTCCGGCCACTGCGTTAAGCTGTTGCTCCTGTTGAATTATCATCACTTCCCCTCCCAAAAAATTCTCTACTTTTGAAACGCATTGTCTCCTAGCACATCGTGGCGTTGACCTTGGCTGCTTTCGTCGGGCTAGACATTTTGTTCTTGATATGTTCTCATGCTGGCTTTAATCTAAGAGGCTTGGAATGGCGGAAATTACGCAAATCCGCTCGGAGATCGAGCGCGCGCGCAAGAACGTGGCTAGGTTGCGCCGAGACCTCTTGGCGCTTCAGAGGGCGGGAAAGCCGACGGCAGTGACTGAAGCTGACCTTCAGCTGCTGCTCGATCGCGTGGACGCGCTTTGCGAGCAGCGCGACAGGCTCAAGGCGGTCCAACCTCGGCCGTCGGCCGGTAGAGTGTTGGGAGGGCGCTCGTGGTAGACTTGACCATCCCGTATTATTCCGACTTCGTGAATAGGAGCCCGCCTGCGTTTTTGAAGGCACTGGCACAGGCGCGTCGTCTCGCGACGCTCGAAGGCTGGTGCTACCAGCACGTTCAGGCGATTATCGTCTCGATCGATCAGTACGCCGATGCTACGACAGGAAATCGCAACTTCTTCTTGAACAGACCTCACAGCATCGGCGGAAGTCGCTCAGGAGACGTTCCGTGAGGTCGCCTTCCGAGCGGCACTTCTAGCGCGAAGCCATCGTTATCGCAGTCCTGTTGAGGGATTGGACCTATGGTTGACTTCTAGGCTGATGCTGAACAGCGCTTGGCCTTCAGTTTAGTAAGATCCGGAAAAGTTATGAATCAATCGGTATTGTCTGTGGGACGGCTTTGATGCCTAGAGCGGGCCAAAAGGCGGGGTTAACAACATAATCCGCAGCGTCGGTATGACGTAAGGCCCTAATCTTGAGGACCTTGAGGTCGTAGTTTACTGAGTAGATGAAGTGGTCGGTGTCTCCTAAACGCGTCCCGAGGATGCCGTAGTAGAGTAGAAAGTCTACGACTTTCTCGCGATCTGCTTCGTCGATGTTAGCCTCGCGAAGGATGCCTTCAAGGTGATCGCCTGACATGACTTCGGGGGCATCAAGGAAATAGTACAGGAGGTCTTTTGCGTCGGGAAAAACGTCGCTTAACTCTCGGTCAAGCTCCTCCAGCAGATCATGGGAATAGGCGGTAAGCCCTTTATCGATATCTTGCTCAGATATCTTCTGCCGTCCAAAGTTGGTGGCGAAGCCACGGCAGTGGTTGAAGATCTTCAAAACGTTGCGTGGGCGCATCAAAGAGCGGTCGATCAGATACGTAGATGTCTCCTCTCCGAGGTAGTGTGACATACAAAGCTCTCGCCATACTGTATTGAAATCATATTTATCGAGCTTGCCTTTCATGCCATTGACTAGTCGTAAGCGCAGCATTTCCCGGAGCATGTCGGGGTCGCTCCAATCCAGAGCAGCTCTGCTTTCCTTTCCGTAGTCAGCGCTGTTCCTCATGAGGGTGTCGTAAACGTCATTCCTTACAAAAACGATGCAATGGAAGTCGTGCTCGTCACGCTTCATCTCACGTTCAATCTTTCTGCCAGCGTCTACGAGGCAGCGGAGGACGATGGCATCAATAACGTCAACACCGTGCGTGCTCCATCCCTTATCCAGGTTATCGAAAAGAACCCAGACCGACTTTTTTTGTTCGAGATATCGAGAGATTAGGGTGCGGAGTTTTTTGAGGTCGTGCTTATAGAGCAACTCGGTGACCTGTGCTGCCGTGAGGCGCTGAGCGTCAACCTCTCCAAAGTTGGATTTATATTTTTGTATCAATCCTTCCGATATTTTTAAAAGTCGCTCCGAAAAGTCGCCTTCAGTAGTGAAGTCAGATAGCTCGTAGGTGTTGCGGAGCTCGACATACATGTCGTGGAGGGAGTGGTTATGTCGATAGGTGTTGCTATCTTTCTCAAGAATTTTGTATGCGACTTCCAGGAGGATGAGATATTCCCAGAAGGCCGTAATGAGGTGTTGTCTCGCACCGGATGACAGGTAGGTTAGTATTTCCTCCTTAAGCTTAATGAGCTGATAGCCTTCTGGTTTTAAGTCGACGACGATGTTGCGCTTGTCTGCGCGTATCTTGTCGCGCACCTGAATGAACATTGCCGTTTTGCCGGAACCTTTGCGTCCAACTACCAAGTTGGCATTGCCGCGAACTGTTCTCTCGAACTGGTCGGTCTTCAGGTAGTACAGGCCTAGAGTTGGCATCTCATTCTCGGCACGAGGGTCGCCGATGCTGATCGCTTCAAGAAGTGTTTGAGTGTCAATTCCAGATGGTTCCGTCTTGCTCGCGTATTCGGCGATGAGCGGGCAAAAATCGGCAATCGCGTCTGCTATGTCTTGTGGAGTTCTGAATGGAACAATTTGATCCTTGACATCCAGTGGAGCTTCGAAAGTGCTGGGACAAAGCAGTAAAGTGGGTTTGCTCATACCTTCCGAGAGGCCGGCCACAAACATACATCGGATGTTGTGAGCAACCGCGCCGTCGATTGCGGGGTCTTGAAAAGGGAGGACGATGCCAGATGCAGCCGAGACTTGACGCACAGTATCGGATGCCGACATTCTTAGATCGTCATCTCCATTGAAGCTTCGGTATGGATAGCGCGCCTTCTTGATCCGGGATATCGTCGTTGTGATGCTTTCGTCCCTGTACGACGGTTCGACGATGTAGACCGGGAACTTGCGATCTAGCTCCTTCGATACGTGAAGAGGCGTGGTCTCTATGTGGGCGCAGAGGCGATCTTTCAGATCATCGTAAGTCTCATACTCGTGGTAGCCTAGAGTGTCGAAAATGCCTACGGCCTTCACGAGCTGCTTATCGCCTTCGGTAAGCTTGTGCCTGACGAGGAACGTTCGCTTGTTTCGGCCAATCGTAAATCCGATTTCATAGACTACATTGAGGTTTAGGTAGGAAATGTCGGCAACAACGAAGGGCGAATCATCGATCTTTTCCAGGATCGGCGAGATTAGAGTGCCGCCAGCGACGTCATTGAATATCCAGGGTTCGTAGATGACAGGGAGGGGCTTGGCGTTGGCTTTGCTTATGGCCTCGAAAATGCCCGCCGCGAGGGCTGAGTCTCTCGAAGGGTAAGCAACAAAAACCTGCTTCCTGGCCATTCGTGGATTCTCTTGTGCGAATCGCAATAAACAGTGCGGCGAGCTGAATACAAAATTGTATCTACTTTGGCATGGAACTGCCAGTTGTGCGCACGGCGGGGGTATGGAGAACTGTGGAGTGCCAGTTGGGGCTGGTGCAACCGCGGATCGCCGGTACGCAAGTCATTCGGCCTGGGCAATAGAGAGCCGTGCTGGGAGCAACTACGGCGAAATCCTCCGGAGATGGCAGCGGAAGCACGGTTGAGGGTACTTCGATCTCATCGCCTGAACGCGCTCGCAGCATACATTCCAGAGTAAGCGGGAGAGGAGAAGGCCCGGTCAGAAGCGGACTTTGATCGGGTGCGCGGTGTGATACAGAGCGGGATCAATTTGGGATACAAAGTGGCGCGTTTCAGCGAGAAAAGACTAATAAAATCAATATTGTTCCTGTGAACATGGTTCTCTCCGAGCGCACCACAAACCCACGTTTCTCCTTGAAATCCTTACAGTTTTTTCCGGATGTTACCCGGGAATGTTACCACTTCGTTCCCGCTCGCCGTTCCCGTCCTGTTTTCTGCGACAGGCCGCAGAAAATCATCCAGTGACTGGCCCTGGTCGAACGCGACCACCTTGTCCATTCCGCTGATGCCGAGCTTCTCGCGGTTGGCCTGGGCGATGTAGTGCGCCGGCATCTTCGGGTCGGTCCAGCCGAACATCGCCATCATCTGGCTCTCGGTGCATTCGGCATAGGCAACCACTTCGGCGCGCGCCTTGCGCACCCCATGGCAGCTCTTCTTTGCCTCGTTGACGCCGGCGAGAACGGCGTACTTCTTGAACTTCATCGCCCACGCCTTTTTGTTCATCGGCAGCACGCGCCCCTTCAGGCGCTTTCCGGTGAACACGTCAGCGCCGATGATCCCGGCGGCTCTTGCGGCCCGCAGGCTCGCCGCAAACTCGGGGTGCACCGGAACGGTCACCATCGTATTGCCCCGGCTCTTTTCGGTGGTGATCTGCACGGCCATCTTGCGCACGATCTGGCGCAGATGCGGCGGCCCGAAGCGATGCGCGTCCCCAAGCCGCAGGAACGTGTAGTGGAGGATGTCAAACATCAGCCGCGCCTCGGTACCGAGCGGCCATTTGGCCCGGTACCTGGCCATGTCCTCCTCCGTCCAGGGCAGAAAGCCGCCGCTCTCTCGCGACGCCCGCGCCTTCCCGGAGCGCAGGCCGATGGTCGGATCGTCGTCCTCGTCCAGGTGGCCCTCGTCAATCATCCAGCGCATCATGCCGCGCAGAGCCGATAGCAGATTGCCGGCCTGGGAGGCGGTCCGCGCCTTCATCTCCGCCTTGATGACGTTGCGCGTGAGGACCGAAAATGGCTTCTCGCCATTCCCGATCAGCAGGCTTTCGATCAACCCTGTCCGCTGGAGCCGCGTTGTCTCGGCAAGACCGGCATGGCCGACACTGAGATCGCCGAGCCAATGGTCGCTTTGCCTGTATCCGTACCAGTACCAGCGCAGTGTCCCGGGCTTTGGCGGCGAGCCGGGCCGCGCAGGGCGGGGGTCGCTGCGCTGCTTCTGAGCGTTGAGGTAGTCGCTGTCCTGCCCGTAGAGCGCTATCTGGGAGGCGATGGCGGCATCCACCTCAGCATCGAATTCCTCAGAACCGTACGCGGCCTTGATCCGGATCTTTGGCATTTTGTTGCGAAGCTGCACGTAGTAACGCAACTGACCGCGCTGGCTGACATCGACACAGAGATAGCGGCGTTCCGGCTGACCGGGCTTGTTGGTTCCTTTGACGCGCCGCATCCGCAACACTCCTCCGAGTGCGGCGACCGCCGCCTCATAGGCAGCATCGAACGCTCTCGTACCGTAGTCTTCGGCGATCCCGATCCGGCGTCCCTTCCGGCTGACCTTGACGTACCAGCGCAATGATCCGAATTCGGAATAGTTGAAATAGAGGTACATGCGACGATCCCCGGGCGCGCGGGGATCGGGACGTTCGGTCTCAGGCATTGGTCGGCTCCGTGAACCAATGCCTGGAGTCTACGAATCCTCGGATTCGGCATCAATGGCGAAAGGTGAGTTTCACCCGCTTTCGGTACCATTGAGACGGCGCGCAAGCGCCTCGGACGGCACCCAGACTTCGTCGAAATTGATCTTTGGCTGAGGGGAAGACCGAGCGCTCGAGGTAAGAGCGATCCTGATCACGCCGTCCGTATCGACGACGACCTCGGTGGCGCCGGCTTCCTTTGCAGCGCGGATCGCGCGCGCAATATCGGCCTGTGTGACCCTGGCTGGGCGGCGGGGCATCGAGGATCTCCATCCGATCTATGATCGCCGTCGGACTGCGCTTGTCCGACTCAACGAAAGGCCTTGAGCAATCGCCAGCAAGAAACGCCGAAATGCGCCGCTGAAACAGCGCTGGGTCTCTCGGTGGAGGACGTTTGGCGGGTATCGCGTGTGAAACGGACAGTCGGTGCAGAGTTCGACGATTGACGGCATGAGGCGCCGTTGCGGCAGATCCGCTTTCGACGGCACTCGAACCGGCGCTATTGGCCCTTTGTCGTCGGTTTGGCGGGTCCGTCGTCCAGCAGATGACGGTACCTCTTGCGCAATTCGTCCACCGCAGTTCGGTCGAGCTCGCCTCGTCGCTGACGGTCGCGCAGAACAGCACGGTCCTCCGCCGAAAGGGCAATCAGGAAGCCCCAGCCTTCACCCCTGTCCGGGAACAGCTCGACGATCCGCAGATCGAGCCGCGCGGCATCATCGTTGTCATGGGTTACCTCGATCGGCTTGGCGTCCAGATGTCTGCGGGACGTCCGAGGCAGATGGTTCGCCGAGGATAGTGATCTGTTTTTATCTGTTTCTTTATAGGCAGGTCCCTTAGGGCCCCGCGGTGCTTCTTTATACGCAGGTCCCTTTTGGACCTGCGGAGCCGCAGGTCCCTTTCGGCCCCGCGGCGGACCAGCAACGTTGGCAGGTACCGGCACGTCGCGGACGACATAATCGATCTCGCCGAACCGCTGGCCGTCGGCGAGTCGCTGCTGCTCTCGGGTGACGTAGCCAGCCGAGATCAATTCACGGAAAATGCGTTGCAGTTTCTTCCGGCCGACCAGAAGCGTCCGCCCGATATGGTCGAGACGGACGCGCCACTTGTGTGGGCGTGACAGCAGGAATCCGAGCACGCCCTTGGCCTCGACCGAAAGCCGCTCGTCAGTGAACACGGCATTCGGCACGATCGTGAAATGCGCCCTGTGCTCACGGCGAACGATGGTCAAGGGTGCGCCCCCAATTCGTCGGCCCTTGTCAGCGCAATCGACCGGGACCCAGACGCGGGAAGACCAACAGCGCGGCTCATGAGCGTTGCAGGATTGGAAGCGTCACGGCCTCTCTCAGCCGCAGCGGCCGAAGAGCAGGGCTGCCGCATGGAAGAGGTTGCTGAAGGTCTTTGACCAGGGCCGGCTGTAGTGGAAGCCCACGAGAACACCCCCGTGCACCATCCTCGGCCCATCCTGAGCCCGCTCGCCGGCGGGCAAGTTTGGTCGCATGCCGATCGAGAATGCCTGCGGACGCGCTCTCGCCGGCTGCAGCTCGATTAGTTTCCGTAGCGGGACAATGTTGATGGGAGCCAGGATCGCGGTAGCGCATGAGCGAACATGCCACGGCAAACGCGAACGATCATCATGCCGATCCTGCGATCCGCTTCGACAGAGTTGCTCATGTTCCGAATGTGTACCGGTCATCCCCCGGATGGAGAAATAGCGCCCTTCTAGAGCAACCGTCGCTCGTCACCGCGGCGATCCCGTGTGTTGATCCACCAGGGCCAATTCTCTGCAGTCTCGGATCACCAACGAAAGCACGTTCACCGTCGGAGGTCCGATTCCGCCCAACCCGCGCAGACGTACGCTATGGTGCGAATGGTGCCATTCGGGGGATTGATCCGCCTCACAAATTGTATTCGAACAGCAACAATGAAGTTCGTGAGTGACAGAGCGCTAGTAGTCAAGACAAGCACTTACGACCGCCGATTCTCCGCAGCGGAGAGGCGCTTTTATCTTGCCGGGAGTAATCGGGCGCTTCTCCGCCTTCTGCTCCGACATGATCGTCTCCTCTGCTTGATATTATACGGCTGCACACGAGCGGTCGACAACATGGCATTGGTCCGGCTTTCGTCGTGATCTCGGGGTGATGACATCTGGTGGTCCATCCAGGAGTTCGTGCTCAACCCCGCCTGCCAAGCGGGCGCACATGTCGTCGTCAGGATCGCGGGGCAACACAGACACAGTAGCGCGCTCGACGTCTCAATCGAGCTGTCGTCGCCGGCAAGATAGCGTGCTCTCCGCATCCGCTTCGATCCACCAAATGCCTCTCCGCCGATCGGCGGAAGCTCAGCCAATCTTCTGTCGTCGCGCCGTCGGGTTGCTAAAACTCGGTTCAGCGGCACTTTCATCTTCGGCTGCGAACCGGAACACAGATCCGTCGATCCACATGCGATGCATGACCACCGCCAGCTTACGCGCAACGGCCACCACCGCGCGCTTGTGGCCACGCTTGGCTGCGATCCGGACACCCCAGGCCTTGATGCCGCACCATTGCTTGGAACGCACCAGCATTGCGCTCGCCGCCTCGTAGAGTACGGTGCGAACCTCCCCGTCGCCGCACTTCGA
Organism: Bradyrhizobium sp. HKCCYLRH3061; assembly: GCF_051168015.1. NCBI lineage: Bacteria > Pseudomonadati > Pseudomonadota > Alphaproteobacteria > Hyphomicrobiales > Nitrobacteraceae > Bradyrhizobium > Bradyrhizobium sp. HKCCYLRH3061. The sequence goes on along the minus strand of NZ_JBNPUE010000002.1, from coordinate 47,913 downwards.
AATGTGCCCTTCGATGTCGATCGATGTGCCCGTCTGTATGCGCCGGGAGGTCAGCCCAAAATGCGCCCCTACGGTCTTGGACTTGCTGAACCGGTGCGGATCGTCGATCGCTGCCTTGAAGGTCAAAGCAGTCACGGGACCAACGCCTGGAATGGCGCAGAAGCGCCGGCAGAGCTCGTCCCGTCCGACCATTTGAACCAGCAAGTCGTGCAGCCTCTTGTACTCGGCCCATAGTGCTTCCCAGGCCCGTAACATGCATTCCGTTATGCCCCCAATCAGACTGTCATGAGCCACCAGGTCTCGCACCCGCGCCGTAAACGACGCCCGCTGAACCCGCGGTCCAACCAACAGACCGAACACCTTCAGCGACTGTCTGATTTCGTTTTCGATGTCGAGCAGCTTGCGCTTGAGCGTCCGCCGGTGACCGAGGAGCAGCCGTAGTTTATGGCTCTCCGGGCTCTTGACGTGGACCGGTCGATACCAGCCCGCCCGCACCAGATGCGCCAGACCGCGCGCGTCATTCTTGTCGGTCTTGTTGCGCTGCGCCTGCAGGGCCGCCGCTGCCTGCCGTGCTTCCAACAGCACCATGGGAAGGCCCAGGGACACGAGCTCACGGTGCAGCCAAGGTGCTACACTGCCTGCTTCATGGCCGACCTTGTCGAGCCGCGGCAGATACGGCGCAAGCGCTTCAAAGATGATCGCCGGATCGGTCAAAACGCTGGCTTCGAACACAATGGTGCCGTCGCGGCTGTTCATGACACAGATCGCGGTCTTGGTGCTCGAGGTGTCGAGCGCTGCTGAGAGTTTCATCGGCGGACGTCCTCTTCGGCGAATCAATGTTGATCCACCGCAATGCTGCGCCTTTGCCGTCAACACTGTCTCGCCTTGCGCGCGCCCGATTACGCCGACACTTTAATCGGTCGGATGTTCTGCCTCTCTGCCACGATCGTCTTCGTCGTTTTCGCCATCGGTGCTCTCCATCTTCATCGTCAAAAACACGCCTGCAGCGCGGTCTGATCTGCAGCTCTTCGACAGCGAGGAGTCCCAGTGCGCCGTGCAGCTTTCCGCGCTCAGCGGCGGCGTGGCGCGGCTGCACGATGGCAGCAGCATAGCCGTCGCGGGGCAATTTTCCATCGGTCTGACGGAGCCACGTCACAGGCAATTTGGCGCGATCGCGCTGCCGCTTCGGGCACCACGTCGCAGGCAAGATAGCGTGCGTTCCGTCGTCTCTGATCTGCACCGGTCCTCATCTGCTGACAGCGGAGCTCCATCACTTCGCGCGTCGTCCGCGACGCCTATTCGTTGCTGCAGGCGCGGCGCGTGCATTCAGCATGGCGTCGATCATCTCGCTGACCAGCGCATCGCCGGCCACCGCGTCGCGCACCGCCTGCGCAAACCCACCGCGGACGACATGGCTCAGCTGGATGCCAAACGCCTTCAACGAGTGCCGGATCGCGTTCTCGAGATCGAGGAATTTGCGCTTGAGATTCCGGCGATGCTCAGCAGCAGCCGCAGCCGGTAGGCATGGCGCGGTCTTGATGTGCGCGCCGGAACCAGCCGGTGCGCATGATGCGCGCGATGCCGAGCGCGTCCGCACGGTCGGTCTTGTTGCGCTGCACCCGAGCGGTCGACAACATGACAATGGTCCAGCTTCCGTCGTGATCTTGCGGTGATGACATCTGGTGGCCCATGCAGGAGTCCTCACCCTTGGTGAGCGGCCGAAAAGTGCAGCGATCGGGCTCCCTTAAACAATAGGTTAGGAGCGCCAATTGATCATGATCAATTCCGGTGCTTCCCAACCGCTTGATGATACTGAGGCTTGGCGTGGCTTCGGTCGCAACCGGCGAACTGCCTGACGATCGGCGCCGCTGAGTTGGGACGACAGTGGGGCTGGAGCAGGATGCGGACCAGTCGTCGGCTGAAATCCTGGGAGCGGGCTGGCCTGATACGCCGTAACGCGGGAGCGATCATCGTAACAGGAGCAGCGATGCAGACCGCTAAAGAGAGTACAGCTGCCGTGACGGAGATCGCTGGTCCTGAAGGGATCTCCGGGCTACAGCGCGGCCGGCCGTCCCACAGTAACGGTCAATCGGGCTTCTTTGATCGTGGCTCTGGCTGGCGTGTGTGTGTTTGGCTTCCTCACCCGTGCCCACCTCCAGCACGCGGCATCTTTGGAAATCGCCATTGCCGACAGGGCCGCAGACATCGAGGTTCGCCTCGAGATCGTGAGCCGAACGGTGGCGGATATCGATCGACGGATCGCCCAGATAGACGCTGCGATCGACGAGGCGACACGCAGCGGCCGACCGAACGGCGCGATGACGATCGCAGATGAGAGGCGCCGCTTACGGACTGAAATGTCCGCCGACCGGCGGCGCGAGGGGCGGGCGCGCGCCAGCCTGCAGATTGAAAGAGGCAGGATCCAATCAGAGCGCAGGGGGCCGAAGTCGAGGTCGGACCGGTGCGGTATCTCGCTGAATTGCTCGGTATACCAGCGACAAATCTGGAGGAAGCAGTTCGGAATCTCAATCTGGCGCTCGTCGGTGTCCTCGATCCAATAGCGGTGGCGCTGCTGCTGGCTGCTGGGCTGACTCAAGGCGAGCAGTTCGATTGTAACGCTCTCGTACGGCCGAGCCACACATGGCGCAGTAGCATGTGCTCGGGCAGGTATTCCACCGGCGGCGGCTGCGATGGCGCCGAGTGCATGCTTCTACACGCTGGCCCGCTGCCCAGACGACTACGGCTTCGTACCGATACTCCGGCCGATGGAGTTCGGTTGACAAATTCAAACCGAGGTTCTCGCGAGTCACGTCTGAGTCGGCTTGGCACTGGCCGCGGCGGCTTCCCAGCCGGGCTCGACTGGACCATGTATCAGGTGGTCACCACAGCCTTGGAGAACAGCCAAGGCCATTTTCCCTGATCATATTCATCATCAAAGCGGCCGCCGACCATGAGGTTCTTGCCGTTGAGAACGGGGCGCCCGTCGAGCAGGGTGCGTGCTGAACAAATCGTTCCGTTTCAACCCCGATCTGATTCGATTCGAATCTGAGCGCGACAGCATGTCGTTGAGGAATGATCTACCTTTGGTTGTGTAAATGGCGATGCTTCTCAAGCTTGTTTGTGCCGCCTGTGAACAATAGCCCTATCGAGAATGGCGAGTGCAGGCAGTAGCCAATGTCTCGGTTGTACTTTCGCTCAAATAGTACTCCGGTCCTGTGGACAGACCGCGTTCTCTATTGCTCAGCACACACGCGTTACGTTTCCTGTGCTGCGAGGTGTGTCGGGGCTGCGGGGGCAGACATGTTTGGTAGTTCGATTCGAGGCGTTCGCGGCAACGGCGAAGAAAGACGGCTGCGAGGAATAGGAAGCGTCTGCCTCGGCGCATTTTTTTGGATCTTGAACACAATCGTAGGTTATTCAGCGTCTATGACGCTACCTGGATCGTTTTCCGTCAGCCAGTCAGGCTCAGCGACGTATTCGGTCCCAATCTCGATGCCCCCTGGATCTGCAGGCGTAGTTCCGGCGCTTTCGCTGGACTACAATAGCCAGGCTGGCAATGGACTGCTCGGCGTCGGCTGGTTTCTCGGCGGATTGCCATCGATCGGCCGGTGCCCACAGACCAGGGCGCAGGATGGTGGTGTACGCGGCATTGCCTTCGATGCTGGTGACCGATTCTGCATGGAAGGAGAGCGCCTCGTCGCTGTCAGCGGAACTTATGGCGCAAACGGGACTGAATACCGGACCGAGCTCGAAGGCTACTCCAAGATCATCTCGCATGGGACGGCGGGAACGGGGCCTGCCTGGTTCGAGGTGCGTACGAAATCCGGTCAGGTGATGGAGTTTGGCAATACGGCTGACTCCATGAGTCTTGCGCAGGGCAAGTCATCGGCGCGTGCTTGGGCGCTGAACAAGATCAGCGATACCAAGGGCAACTATTTGACCGTCACTTACACCAACGATGCAGCCAATGGGCAGGTGTATCCGAGTCGGATCGACTATACTGGCAACGCTAATGCCAATGTTGCGCCTTATAATTCGGTGCAGTTCGTCTACACGACGCGGTCAGATCCCTTCGCCGGCTATGAAGCAGGGTCTGTCGTACGTACGACCGTGCTGATGACAAATGTAAGAACATTCACTGGATCAACGCAGATCGCTGACTATCGGTTGACCTATGGTCAGTCGGCGGCAACGTCTCGGTCACGTCTCGCGAGTGTGCAGGTTTGTGATTCGTCGTCTTCGTCTGCCTCGTGTCTGCCTGCGACCACGTTCGGCTGGCAGCTAGGAGAGTCGACCTTCCAGGCTCCTATTGGTGGCAATCCGAGCACGGGAGCCGGGCAGATTAACAGTTGGAACTGGGGGCAGGGATATTACATTTCGACGAGCGGTGATGTGAATGGGGATGGCAAGGGTGACGCCGTTCTCGTCGCTCCGACAGCGAGTGGGCTGTATGTCTATAGTCTCATCGGAACCGGCTCAGGGACGTTCAATCTCGTTGGTGGCAATCAGAGCAACGGCAGCGGTACAATCAACAACTGGAACTGGGGGACCGGTATGTACACGACCGGACTCGCAGACCTGAATGGCGATGGGAAGCTGGACGTCATTCTGGTCGCCCCGACCTCCAGCGGGCTTTACGTCTACTCGCTTCTTGGAAATGGCGACGGCACTTTCAGCCTGGTTGGTGGAAATCCAAGCACCGGTGCAGGTCAGATCAACAATTGGAATTGGTCAGGCGGCTATGTGTCGATCTGCAACGACCTCAACGGCGATGGTCGCAGTGATATAGTGCTCATCGCCTCGACGACCAGCGGACTTTACGCCTATTCGCTGATGGGCAACGGCAATGGTACCTTCAACCTCGTCGGCGGAAATGCGTCGACTGGTGCGGGCCAAATCAACAACTGGAATTGGGGCGGAAGTGGAGTGTACCAATCGTCGGGCGCTGACGTGAATGGGGATGGCCGAGGCGACGTCCTACTCGTGGCGCCAACCACCGGCGGTCTATATGCGTATTCGCTGATCGGTAACGGGGATGGAACGTTCAGTCTGGTCGGGGGGAGCCCATCGAAAGACGGGTCAGGCACGATCAATACTTGGAACTGGAGTTCCGGCGTCTACATGGTGATGAGTGCCGATATCAATGGCGACGGCAAGACTGATTCGGTGTTGGTGGCTCCGACCACCAACGGACTATACGTCTATTCCCTCATCGGAGACGGCAGCGGCAGCTTCAACCTCGCTGGTGGAAATCTAAGCACGGGTGCTGGTCAGATCAACAGTTGGAACTGGACGGGTGGCTACACGCCCGGGCTCGGGGATATCAACGCCGACGGCAAGGTCGATCTGACGATGGTTGCTCCTACAGTAAACGGTCTTTTCTCCTATGTTCTGACTGGTCGCGGGGACGGTACCTTCAATCTGATTGGTGGAAACGGTGTGGATGGTTCAGGGACCATGAACACCTGGAACTGGTCTGGTGGCTACAGCCCGATGGGTAGTGAACTGAACGGTGACGGAAAGTCTGATGTCGTTCTGGTGATGCCGACTCCCAACGGATTGTACGTCTACAGTCTGCTGGCCGCTGCCGGCTATCCGGACCTCATCACCACCATCACGGGGGGGCTTGGGACCACGACCACCGTGACCTATCTGCCGCTCACGAACTCGTCAGTCTACACCAAGGACACGGGTTCGAGCTATCCGCTCATCGATCTGCAGTCTGCGGCTCATGTCGTGTCGCGGGTCGACGCGTCGAATGGGATCGGAGGAACGTACAGTTCGACTTACACCTATGTCGGCGCCAAGTCGGACATCACCGGCCGTGGGATGCTGGGCTTCCGCCAGATGACGGTGAAGGATCTGCAGACCGGGATCGCGGACACGACGACGTTCCGGCAGGACTTCCCCTATATCGGCATGGTGGCATCGACGACGCGGACCTTGGGCACGCAGACACTGGGACAGTCGACCAACACGTTCCAGTTCAGCAATGCGGCTGGGACGACGACGATCAGCCCGTCGGGCGCACCGTACCGGGTGTTGCTGGCACAGAACGTGTCGAGCGGCTCTGATCTGGACGGCTCGGTGCTGCCGACGGTGACCACCGCGAACCAGTATGACGCCTATGGCAATGCGACGCGCGTGGCCGTGTCGACACCGGATGGCTACAGCAAGACGACGGTCAATACCTACACCAACGATCCGTCGCTCTGGTATCTCGGCCGTCTCACGAGAGCTTCCGTCACCAGCGTCGCGCCCTAGCGGCACGACATCAAAACGTTTGTGGCGTGGGTTGGCCCACGCCACCGGGGAACTGTGTCCTGCGTTGCGCCGGTCAGGGGCTGACGGGCGAATTTCAGCGGCTTTACTCGGCGACTTGGGGGCTTGGCGCCATGACGATCTCGATCAGAAGACTGTTGCCGCAGGTGGCGGCTGTGATGTCCCTGGTGCTGGCGGGGCCGGCCTGGGCGGCCAGCAGCATCACGCGGACGTCATCGTTTGCGTATGACGCGGCCTCGGGCCTGCTGACCCAGGAGGTGGTTGAACCGGATACGCCGGCGCTGCGGCTGCAGACCGACTACGTCTATGACGCGTTCGGCCACAAGCGCGCGGTGACGGTCAGCGGGGCGGACATCGCCAGCCGCTCGAGCTCCAGCGCGTATGATGCGCGGGGACAATTCGCCACCTCCAACAGCAATGCGCTGGGGCAGAGCGAGAGCTTTCAATACGATGCGCGGTTCGGTCAGCCGGTTAGCCATACCGGGCCGAACGGTCTGACGACGACTTGGAGCTACGATTCGTTCGGGCGCAAGGTCCAGGAGACCCGTCCGGACGGCACGATCACGCGCTGGAGCTACCAGTTCTGCAACGGCGTCAATAGCGGCACGGCGACTTGTCTCTCCGGCGCGAGCTATCTGACCCAGGAGATGTCCTACGCCGCCGATGGCACCACGCTAACTGCGCCGGTGGCCACCGTCTATTTCGATGCGCTGGAGCGCGAGATCGGGCGCCAGACCCAGGGCTTCGACGGCAGCGTCGTGCAGGCGACCAAGAGCTATGACGCGGTGGGGCGGGTCACCCAAACCAGCCGGCCGTACTTCGCGACCGGCGGCACGCCGCGTTATACGACGTTCACCTACGACACGCTGGGCCGGGTGATCTCGACAACGCAGCCGGACGGCAGCGTGTCGCAGATGGCCTATCACGGCCTGACCACGGTCGAGACCAACCCTCTCGGCCAGACGCGGACGACTACCAGGGACAGCCAAGGCCAAGTCGTTTCGGTGACCGACGCGATGGGCAAGACGCTGACGGCGGCCTATGACGCGGTCGGCAACATGGTGCAGACCACCGACCCGGTCGGCAACGTCGTCACCGCGACTTACGACCTCCGTGGCCGGAAGGTCGCGAGCTCAGATCCGGATCTCGGCAACTGGAGCTACAGCTACAACACGCTGGGGCAACTGACGACGCAGACCGACGCCAAGGGCCAGGTCGTCAGCCTGACCTACGACATTCTCGGCCGCATGGTGCAACGCGTCGAGCCGGACATGACCTCGGTCTGGACCTACGACACCGCGGCCAACGGCATCGGCAAGCTGGCCGCGACCGGCATCACCTCGGGCTCCGGCAACGGTTTTGCCCGCAGCGTCAGCTATGACAGCCTCGGCCGTCCCCTGCAGGTTGCGACCACCGTCGATGGCGCGACCTACACGATGGGCGCGACCTACGACGCCAACAGCCGGTTGACCAAGGTCAGCTATCCCTCCGGCTTCACCGCGCGCTACGGCTATAACAGCCTCGGCTTCGCCAACCAGCTGCAGGACGACGCCACCAGCCAGTCCTACTGGACGGCGTACGCGATGGATGCCGAGGGGCACCTCACCCAGCAGACCGCCGGCAATGGCCTCAGCACGACCAGGGGCTTCGATCCGCTGACCGGACGGCTGACCAGCATTGCCACCGGTGTCAACAGCGCTGTGCAGAACCAGAGCTTTGGCTATGACCGCCTGGGCAATCTGACCTCGCGCAGCGACGCCAACAGCCATGTCAGCGAGACCTTCATCTATGACGCGCTCAGCCGGCTGACGACGTCGACCACGAACGTCGATACCACGCCGCTGGTCAAGACGTTCGCCTACAGCCCGATCGGCAACATCTTGAGCAAGTCGGATGTCGGCACCTACACCTATCCGGCGGCGGGCCAGCCGCTGCCGCATGCGGTGACCGGCGTCTCCGGCACGATCAGCGCCACCTTCGCCTATGACGCCAACGGCAACCAGACCTCCGGTCTCGGCCGCAGCATCGTCTACACCTCCTACAACAAGCCGGCGAGCATCACGCAGGGCACGCGGACGGTCTCCTTCGTCGACGACACCGACCACCAGCGCTTCAAGCAGGTGACCCCGGAGGGCACCACGCTTTACATCGCCGCGTTCGGGGTTGCGGCCGAGGTGCAGAACCCCGGCACCGTGGCGCAGAAATGGACCGACTATCTCATGGTCGGCAACGCCAGGATCGGCATGCGGGTGGCGCAGACCTCGGGCAGCGGCACGACCGTCACCACGCGCTACTTCCACACTGACCATCTCGGCTCGATCTCGGCGATCTCCGACCAGAACGGCCTCCTGGTCGAGCGCCTGAGCTACGACGCCTGGGGCAAGCGACGGAATGTTGACGGCACGGACGACACCACCGGCAGCATCACCAGCCAGACCACGCGCGGCTTCACCGACCACGAAGAGTTGTCGGTCGCCGGCCTCGTCCACATGAACGGCCGCGTCTACGATCCGCTGCTGGCGCGGTTCACCAGTCCCGACACCATGACGGAGAGCCCATTCAGCACCCAGGGCTGGAACCGGTACTCCTATGTCGGCAACGATCCGCTGACCTTCACCGATCCGTCGGGACACTGCTTCCTCGGCTGCTTCTGGAACGCGGTCGGCAAGGCGGTCAGCAGCGCCTGGAATGCGGTGACGCACTTCTTCCAGACCAATGCCATCGCTAGGGCCATCTTGCAGATCGGCGCGACGATCATGCTCAACGCTGTGCTGCCTGGGCTTGGGCTCGGGCTCGCGGCTGGATCATTTGGACTTGCCGTCGCATCGGCGGCTGGTGGCGCGATGATTGCGACGGGACTGGCTGGAGGCAATCTAGGTCAAGTCCTGAAGGCGGGGCTGATAGCAGGCGTTACAGCCGCAGCGTTCTACGGTGTCGGCGATTTGACGGGTCATCAACCTCAATTCGGCACCGACAAGTACTTCGTGAACGTCGCAGGACATGCTTTGGTCGGCTGTGGATCATCCGTGGCTTCCGGTGGGGACTGCAAATCCGGCGCGCTATCGGGAGCTGTCGGTTCCGCACTGTCGCCGCTAACGTCCACGGTATTCCCGAAGGCAGATACTGATTTGGGACAGCGCTTAGGTGGAGCAATTTTGGAGGGGACCGCAGGGGGGCTTGCTTCCGTTGCGGGCGGCGGAAAGTTCGCCAACGGTGCGGTAACCGGTGCGTTTGGTTATCTTTTCAACTATCTCATCAAAGAGGGGCAAACGGCTAAAATTGACCAGGCCCTCGATTATCTGCGGAAAGATCCAGGGCTGCGCCAGATAATTCAAGATCTTGAGGAGAGCTGGTTTCCGTATACAATCAGGACATCAAACTCTGTCAATGGCGGAGGGGCTAGTTCTTTCTCGGTGGAATGGAATCCGAGAGATTCTTTCGTTGGCGAATCTGGATCAATGTCGCCGGCGCTAGTTTTGGGGCACGAATTGGGCCATCTGGACGCAAATCTTGCTATGCGAATACTGAGAACAATGTGGTCTTACGACTACGGTGTGTATTCAAATGCTGAGGAATTCAGAGTAATGAGGGATGTTGAATGGCCGGCTGCAAGATCGTTGGGTGAAGTAACGCGCTTTTGCCATGCTTGCCGCGGGACGTTCAGAAGTGTGGATTCGCCGACTAGCACTTATGCTCCACCTAAGCCTAGATTCTGAGGCTTTCCTATGTATCGTCTCCAATTCTGCTTAGTTGCACTAATTGGAATGTCCTCAGTATCTGTCCATGCGTGCGACATTGTTAGCGCGCAGCGGACGATTGAAAAAATGAGGCAAGAGTTGTCCGAAGGCAAGATCGCGTTCGTAGAAATCAGAACTATGCCGGAATACGTCAATACGTTCATAGCGATCACGCCGGAGGCTCTCTTAGCGAAGCCCACGGAGACTTTTAGGTTTAAGCTCCGTGATGGTGCGCACGCGCGCCTAGGTTCGGCTCTTAGTTATTTGGCGCCGCAGGCTGGCCTTGAAACGGTCGATCTGCGATGGGCTTTTCTATTTCTGGATGATCAGAATAATCGACTGCATTCGATCTTCTTCGGATCGGATAAGCTATATCCACGAGGACGCAGCGGATATCTAGATGGAGATCAATGTAGATTTAGTTCGTCACTAGTCCAGTGGCTTCTACGGCATTTGCGCAGATTTGACGGGGCGTTCTGATCGTTTGTGCCAAACCTGCAAATCGCCAACCGCGTCATGGATGAGGTTAGCAAGCCAGTCAAATAGATGGGTGGGGGATTGCGGTGCACTTAATTGGTGATGGGGCCGTGCTGCTGGGGCGTTCGTGGTAAACTACGAGCAGGTGAGGTGTCGACGAAATCTCGTTTTGAAGTGACGCAACTGTTGATTGTGCCTTGCGACGTCCGACGCAAATTCGTGCATCAAAGCATGTGTATGACTCACTTGCGTGTCCTGCGAGCAATATCTCTCTCTCCCAAAAACCTCTAGGCTCTGCCTGTTAGTTGTTGAGCAGTCTTGGCTGCTTCGGGTTGGGGTGAACGGCAGTGCGGGGCGAGGGTTGTAGGCGCGGGTGGATGGCGCTTCCGATGGTGCTGGCGCTATCGGCGTGTCAGACCGTGGAGGAGGGCACGTCGTCGTTCACCTGGAGCACGGAGTCGGGATCGGCTGCGGAGGCGCAGGCGGCGATGCGGTCGCCGGCGGGGAATGGGCGGGCGGGAAAAATCTCGGGGTCGCCCCTGCTCGATGATAACAAGGGCGGCCCCGCCACCATGATCGAGGGCACCGGACGCTTTGTCGGCGAGCCGCCGATCGGCGCCGTGCCGCGCGGCACGGAGGATGTGGCCGACGGCGTCACCATCAATCTCGTCGGCGTGCCGGCGCCGCAAGCGGCGAAGACGGTGCTGGGGGATATTCTCGGCGTCAAATACACGGTCGATCCGGGGATCGACGGGCGGATCACGATCCAGACGCCGAGGCCGGTGGCGCGGGCGGCTGTCATCGATCTGTTCCAGGCGGCGCTGCGGGCCAACAATGCGGCCGTGGTCAACAATCGCGGTATCTATCGCATCGTCGCGGCGGACCAGACGACGGTCTCGGGCGCGTATCGCACGGATGACGTGGCTGACACTGGCGAGATAGTCGGCAGCGGGCTGCAGGTGGTGCAGCTGAAATATGTCTCCGCGTCCGAGATCCGGCGCGTCGTCGAGCCGATCGCGCCGCGCGGCGGCGTGGTGCGGGTCGATGATGCGCGCAACCTGATTACGCTCTCCGGCAATCGCCAGGAGATCGCGGCGATGATGGATGCGATCGCGCTGTTCGACGTCGACACCATGAAGGGCATGTCGTTCGCGCTGATTCCGGTCAAGACCTCAGCGCCCGATGCGATCGCCACCGAGCTCAAGAGCGTGTTCGCCTCGGACCGCGACGGGCCGATGGCCGGCATGGTGCAGTTCGTGCCGAACAAGCGGCTGCGCTCGATTCTGGTGATCTCGCCGCAGGTCCAGTATCTGCGCCGCGCCGAGACCTGGGTCCGGAAGCTCGACGCGCAGGCGCAAGGCAGCGAGAAGCAGCTCTTCACCTACGCCGTGCAGAACCGCCGCGCCCAGGAGCTGGTCGACGTGCTGCAGTCGATGTTCCCAACGGATACGCAGACCGCGACGGCCGGGCGGCGTACCGTGGCGCCGAACTATCAGGAGGCGAGCGTGCAGTCGCAGCCGTCGCAGTCCGGCAGCGGGCTGTCGTCCGGATCATCGTCGTCGGGCTTCACCGGCGGGCTTGGTTCGGCCGGAGGTGGCTTCGGCGGAATGCGGAATTCGGCGCCGGCCACCTCGGCCCCGAGCGTCATGCCGGCGGCGGCAACGTCTGCTCCGTCAGGCCGTGACACCGAGGCGGACGGTCCGCGGCTGCGCATCGTCGCCGACGAGGCCAAGAACGCGATCCTGATCGAGGCAGCCAACGCCGACTACAAGCGCGTGCTGCAGGTGATCGAGCGGCTCGACCAGATGCCGAACCAGGTGCTGATCGAGGCGACCATCGCCGAGGTCACGTTGAACGACGATCTGCGCTTCGGCGTGCAATGGTACATGCAGAAGCACAGCTCGAAGTTCACCCTGACGGAAGCCGCCTCCGGCGCGGTCAGCTCGGTATTTCCCGGCTTCTCCTACGCGCTGACCGCGGCCAACATCGCGGCCACGATAGACACGCTGAACCAGATCACCAACGTCAATATCGTCTCCTCTCCGTCGCTGGCGGTGATGGACAACAAGGCGGCGGTGCTGCAGATCGGCGACCAGGTGCCGATCACGACGCAGTCGGCGACCTCGACCCTGACGACCGGCGCGCCGATCGTCAATTCCGTCAGCTACAAGGATACGGGCGTGATCCTGTCGATCATCCCGCGCATCAATGAGAGCGGACGGGTGCTGCTCGACATCGAGCAGGAGGTGTCGAGCGTGGCGCCGACCACGTCCTCGAACATCGATTCGCCGACCATCCGGCAGCGCAAGATCAAGACGTCGGTGGTCGTCAACGACAATGACGCGCTGGTGCTTGGCGGGCTGATCCAGGACAGCCGCACCGCCGGCCGCAGCCAGCTGCCGATCATCGGCGACATCCCGTTCGTCGGCAATCTCGCCGGCAGCCGCGACAACGTAATCGGCAAGACCGAGCTGATCATCTTGATCCGTCCGCATGTGATGCGCAGCCTCGACGAGGCGCGCAACGTCACCGAGGAATATCGCCGCTTCATGGCGATCGAGGGACCGCATCGCCGCCCGCCTGTGCGGCGCCGCGCCGAGGACACCGGCCGCAGGATTTTGGACTGATGCCGCGCTTCCGCTACCGCGCCTATGGCACCGATGGCTCCTTCGCGGAGGGGACGATCGAGGCTGCCTCGGCGGCGGCCGCGGATGCGGCGCTATGGGCGCAGGGCCTGTCGCCGTTCCAGATGCGCGCTGCGGACAGCGACGGCACCAAATGGTGGAACCGCGAGATCACGCTCAGTGGTGGCTCCGACCGCGGCGATCTCTTGGCGTTCACGCGCGAGTTCTCCACGCTCTGCGCCGCCGACATCCCGATGGATGACGCGCTGCGCATCGTGCAGACGCAGGCCTCCGCGCCGCGGCTGCGGACGCTGGTGGCGGCGCTGCTCGCCGACGTGCTCAACGGCCGGCCGCTGTCGGAGGCGATGCAGGGCCAGCCGCGCGTCTTTCCCGCCGATTATATCGCCGTCGTGCGTGCCGGCGAGACCGGTGGGCGGCTCGCCCAGGTGCTGGTCGAGCTCGCCGAGCTCTTGGAGCGGCGGGCGGAGATCCGGGCGCGCGTCCAATCGGCGCTGATTTATCCGTCGATGCTGATCGTGCTCAGCCTCGCTACGCTGGCGATCATCGTCGGCGGCGTGATCCCGTCGATGGCGCCGATCTTCACCCAGAGCGGCAAGCCCGTGCCGCTGACCATCCAGATCATGCTGGCGTTGAAGGCGCACTGGCTCGAGATCATCATCACCAGCCTCGCGACGGTCGCGCTGCTCGGTGTTGCGCTTGCATTCGCCATGGCCGATGCCGGCCGCCGCCGGCGGCTCGACCGGCTCGCGCTGCGGCTGCCGCTGCTCGGCGGCTTCCTGCTGCAGCAGGACACCGCGCGCTTTGCCCGCACGCTCGGCACCATGCTGATGGCCGGCGTGCCGCTGATATCAGCAACGAAGTCGGCGAGCGACGTCGTCGGCAACCGCCATCTGCGGGCCGGCATGGACCAGGCGATTGAAGCCGTGCAGCAGGGCACGGCGCTGCACCGGGCGCTGCGCAACTTCGTCGCGTTGCCTGCCGTAGCGCTGCAGATGATCGCGGTCGGCGAGGAGGCGGGCAAGCTCGACCGCATGCTGCTGCGGGTCGCGCAGATGTTGGAGAAGCAGCTGCAGACCAGCGTCGACCGCTTCATGGCGGCGCTGACGCCGGCCATGACGGTCGGCATCGCGCTCATCATTGGCGCGTTGATCATGCCGGTGATGACGGCCGTGCTCAGCATCAACGATCTGGCCGGGCGATGAGCGCGCTGACGACCCATTGGCCGGAGGAGACGAGCGCGGGCTTCACGCTGGTCGAGATGCTGGCCGTGCTGGTGATCCTGGCGCTCGCAGCGACCGCGGCGGTGCCGCTGCTGTCGCGCGGCGCCGGCGCTGTGAGCCTTGATGCGGCAACCAGCGAAATTGCCTCGGCGCTGCGCGCCACGCGTGCCGCGGCGATCGTGCAGAGCCGGATGATGACCTTGAGCGTCGATGTGGACCGCCGCACCTTCGGCTCGGATGTGGTGAAGCTGCGATCGTTCGCGCCGGACATCCAGGCGAAGCTGACCTATGCGGCGGCGACGCAGTCGGGGCCGGCGGTGGGCGGTTTCCGTTTCTTCCCGGACGGCTCGTCGACCGGCGGCGATCTGAGCCTGGGGCTCGGCGAACGCGAGGTGAGGCTCTGCGTCGAATGGCTGACGGGGACGGTGCGCACGGCGGCGGCATGTTGAGGGGATGGAGGCGATGATGCTGGGGTGGGCGGGGATCAGGGACGTCGTGAAGTATCGTGTCGCGACGTGGCGCGGGCGGCGGCGACTGCGCCGCGGCAGCCAAGGTGAGGCGGGGTTCACCCTGGTCGAAATGCTGGTCGTCATCACCATCATCGGCCTCATCATGGGATTGGTCGGACCGCGCGTGCTGAGCTATCTCTCCGACTCCAAGCTCAAGACGGCGCGGATCCAGATCCGCAGCCTGGCATCGGCGCTCGACCTCTATCATCTCGATAATGGCCGCTATCCGACTGCAGCCGAGGGACTCGGCGCACTGGTCCAGAAGCCTGCTGCGGCAGGCAGCTGGAACGGTCCCTATCTGAGCGGCACCTTGGTTCCGAACGATCCGTGGGGGCGGCCCTATGTCTACAAATTCCCGGGGCAGCACGGCGCCTATGACATCGTCTCGCTCGGGCCCGAGGGGCGCGAGGACGAGGCCTCCGCCAACGCCAATGTGACGAGCTGGCAGCCATGATGGCCGTTGCGGCAACCATGACCGACGAGGACGAGGCCGGCTTCACCCTGGTGGAGGTCATCGTCGCGTTGGCCATGCTGTCGCTCGGTCTCACCCTGGTGATGAGCCTGTTGTCGACGGGGCTGGCGCGTATGGGAATGGCCGAACGTCTGGCAGGCGCCGTGTCGCTGGCACAATCGGTCTTGGCGCAGGTCGGCACCGTCATTCCTCTGCGCACCGAGGCGCGCGACGGCACCGAGGCGAGCGGCTATCGGTGGCACCTCGAGGTGCAGCCCTATCGTCCGGAGAAGGGCGGCGATGCGCGGCCGGTCGAGCTGTACCAGGTCTCCGTCCAGATCGGCTGGCAGGAGGGGCAGGACCCACGCTCCTTTGCACTCTCGACGCTTCGTCTCGGACCCAGAGCCGCCAAGTCGCAGTGAGCAGTGTCGATGACCTCGTCGGAAGCAGTCGAACGGAATAACGGCAGCGCGGGCTTCACCCTGGTCGAGGTCCTGGTTGCGCTCGCACTGTTCAGCCTGCTCGCCGTCCTGCTGTTCGACAACGTCAAGTTCGGCCTGCAGGCTTGGCGTAGCGGCAGCGCGCGCGCCGAGGCGTTTCAGCGCGAGCTCGCGGCCCAGGATGTGCTGCGGCGGCTGATCGGCAATCTGTATCCGATGGTGCTGGGTGAGGGTGCAGCCCAGCGCCGGATCGATTTCGATGGCCAGGCCGAGAGCCTCGAATTCCTGAGCGATGCGCCGGCCGTCTCCGGAGGCGCGGGCCGGTTCCGCTTCAAGCTGTTCGCGGATCGCCAGCGCGATCGGGTCGACCTCGTGCTGCAGGCGCGTCCCGAATTGGCCGTGACACAGAATCCGGAGCGCACGCTGCTGGTGTCGAACATTGACCGGGTCGAATTCAGCTATGCGGGGCGAGGGCCGGGGAGCGACAATGCAGGGTGGAGCAGCCGCTGGCAGGAGCAGGCCGATAGTCCAGGCTTGATCCGCCTTCGCGTCCTCATGCGTCCCGGCGACGGACGCAACTGGCCCGAGCTTGTAATCGCGCCGCGGGTGCAGGCGGACGTGGCTTGCGTCTATGACGCGCTCACGATGCGCTGCCGCGGGCGCTAGCAGGGAGGAAGGACGACATGCCGGTCGTGTCGGTGCTCTGGGGTCTCGCGCTGCTGACGGTCCTGTCGCTGTCGCTGTCATGGTCGGGCAGCGTCTCGTACAGCCTTGCTCACAACGGCATCGAGCAGGCCGGTCTCAACACGCTCGTCGAAGCCGGCGTCAACGCCGCCATCGATGGCCTGCTCGAAACGAACGCGGAGCGACGCTGGCGCGCCGACGGCAGCCTCCACAAAATCGATTTCAACGGCACGCAGATCGGCATCAGGGTTCAGGACGAGCTGGGACGGATCGACCTCAATCAGACTGACGAGGCCATGCTGAACAGCCTGCTGCAATCCGCAGGGCTGGATGTGCAGGCTGCCGGCAGCTTGACCGACAAGATCGTCGATTGGCGAACCGCGACTTCGCTGAAGCACCTGAACGGCGCCAAGGACCGCGACTACGCCTCGCGCAATGCCACCTACCATCCGCGCAACGGTCCGTTTCAGAGCGTGGGCGAGCTGTTGCTGGTGATCGATATGACGCCCACGATTTTTGCACGGATTGCGCCGGCGCTGACGGTCCATTCGGGACGGCAGTTCGTCGATCCGCAGCTCGCGCCGCGCGAGGTGCTGCGCGTGCTGCCCGGCATGTCGGCGCAGAGTGCCGAGGCTGCCATGGCCGCGCGTGACGGCGGCCGTGCCAACTCCGGTCTGGTCGAAGGCAATCCGATGACCGTTCTGCGCGGCCGCGCCTTCACGATCCGGACCGAGTTTTCCTTCGCGTCCCGCATGGTAGAGGGCGACGTTGCAATTCGACTGACTGAGAACCCGCAGCAACCCTATTGGGTGCTGAGCTGGACAACGAGATGATGGACCACGCGATCGCGATGACTCGCCAAGACCCTGCCGCTGCTGCAAGCGTCCGCGCGCCGCGCCATCTCGTGTTCGAAACCGACGGGGCCGAGTTGCTGCGACGGTTCGGCGAATTCCTGCTGGCGGAGAACATCCTCGATCGTATGAGTCTCGACCGGGCCAGCCGGGCGTCGCAGACGACGGGCGATCGGCTGGACACCGTCCTGACCAAGCTCGGGCTGGTGCCGGAGACAGGTCTCGTTACGGCGCTTGCGAAGTTTCTTTCTATCGATCTGGTGCGTATCGACGAGGTCCCGTCCGAGCCCATCTTGCCTCAACTTGTCGAAGCGGAGTTCGTGCGTCACAACCGGGTGCTGCCGCTCGGAAGCCACGACGGCAGGCTGTCCGTCGGCGTGACGGATCCGTTCAACCACGATCCGGTCCGCGCGCTGGCATTCCTGACAGCGCTGTCGGTCGACATCAGGCTGTTTACGGCGGCAGAGTTCGACAAGGCGTGCGGCGCGCTCTATCCGATCCATGCGAGCCATGACGAGACCCGCATTGTCGGCGGCATGGAAGCCAACGAGGCCGATGTCCAGCGGCTGCGTGATCTGGCGAGCGAAGCGCCGATCATCCGCCTGGTCAACCAGATCATCGCCAATGCGGTCGAGGCACGCGCATCGGACATTCACATCGAGCCGAACGTGGATCAGGTGCACGTGCGCTACCGGATCGACGGCGTGTTGCGTTCGGTTCAGGTGCTCTCGGCGGATCTGCGGGCGGCGATTACGTCGCGCGTCAAGATCATGTCGAAGCTCGACATTGCCGAGCGCCGGCTGCCCCAGGACGGACGCATCAAGATCGCCGTCCGCGGCATCGACATTGACTTTCGCGTCTCAACAATCCCGACAGCTTTCGGCGAAAGCGTCGTGCTGCGCGTGCTGGACCGCAATCGCGTGAGCCTGGACTTTGCCGAGCTCGGGTTCTCGGACGAGCACATCGCCACGCTCCAGGCGCTGCTACAGCAGCCTAACGGCATTATTCTGGTGACGGGGCCAACCGGGAGCGGCAAGACGACCACCCTGTATACGGCGCTGAAGGCGCTGAACAATACCGAGCGCAAGATATTCTCGGTGGAGGATCCGATCGAGTACCAGATGCCCGGCATCAACCAGGTCCAGGTCCAGTCGGACATCGGGCTGACGTTTCCGCACGCGTTGCGCTCGATGCTTCGGCAGGATCCGGACATCATCATGATCGGCGAAATCCGCGATCTCGAGACGGCGCGCATCGCCATTCAGGCGTCCTTGACCGGACATCTCGTGCTCTCGACGCTCCACACCAACAATGCTGCATCTGCCATCACCCGCCTGATCGACATCGGCGTCGAGAACTATCTGCTGGCCTCGACGCTGAAGGGTGTGATCGCTCAGCGCCTGGTGCGCAAGCTCTGCCGCCATTGTTCCGGTGAGCATCCGCAGGCGGCTTATTGGGCGGCGAGTTTCGAACGGTCCGATATCGACCTCCGGGCGCTTGGAAACCCAGACATCCGTCAGCCACAAGGCTGCGAGGATTGCGGCCATGCCGGCTTCTCCGGCCGCTCGACGATCGCGGAGATGCTGGTTGTCGACGACGCCTGTCAAAGCCTGATTCTGGCGAGGGCGGCGGATGCGGCGATCGAGCGTGCGGCCCGCGAGCGAGGCATGCAGAGCATGTATGAGATGGGCGTCCGAAAGGTCTGGCGCGGCGAGACGACGATCGACGAGGTCCTGCGCGCGACGCGGATGGGATAGGGCGGCGGGACTGGCGATGCATGAGAGCAAGAACGGAGGAGCGTTGCTGGCCACGGTTCGTGCGGCTAGTCCGCGCGACTGGGCGGGATCGGCATTCGCTTGGTGGTGCAGGGAAGCGGTTGATCTGTTGCCGCAACGGTTCGTGGCCGCGCTGGCTCCGGCCGGCAGGCCGAGACTTCTGGTCGATCGCGACGAAACGGGGATACGGCTTCGGTTGAACGATCCACGATCACGAGTGGAGGCTGGCGAAACCACCCCTGCAGCTGAGGTGACGGCGGCGATCGCATCCATCCTGCAGCGTCATGGTCTGGATCGGCGCGACGTCGATCTGGGCCTGCGTCTGCCGGCGGCAAGTGTTTTCGGTCGCGATCTCATGCTTCCGCGCGAGGCGAAGGGCGCGATCGACACGATCGTGCGGCAGGACCTGTTGCGCCGGACGCCATTCAAAGCGGAGGACATCTATTGCGACCACGTGACCGCCACGTCGCCTGACGGCCGGATCGCGGTTCGGCAATGGGTTACGCGGCGCCATCATGTGCAGGAGGCCGCTGATCAGTTCGGGCTTGCCGTTGCGCAGATCGCGTTCGTCGTGTTCGGCGACGATCAGGCGTCGCCGTCGATCCGACTGGCGCGTCCTGTGGCTGCCCGCAAGACCTCCACCGTTGCCGTCGCAGGGCTCGGCGCGCTCGCCATGCTTCTTGGGTCCGGCATTGCGGTCCTGACCTTCGCCCGGCAACAGGCGACACTGGATCGGCTCGATGCCGAGATCCTTGTGGCGCGCAAGAGCGCCGAGCGCGTTCGCATCCTGGTGGATCAATTGCGGGAGCGGAGGACGACGCTGTCGCGCCTTCGTCTACAGCGTAGCGAGGTGCCGGGACTGATCGACGTCTGGGATGAAGCCTCACGAATTCTGCCGAAGCATTCCTGGCTGACCGAATTGCGGCTTGTGGACGGGGCGAACATTCGGAGCGCATCCGTCACGATGACTGGGTTTTCGGCCGCGGCGCCGAGCCTGATCAATACGCTCGGTGGATCGAAACTGTTCGTGGACGCCGCGCTGACGTCGCCGGTTGCGATGGATCCGATCGAGAATCGGGAGCGTTTTTCATTGCAGGCCAAGATTCGCGTGCCTGGCGCCTTCAAGGAGGTGGAGCCATGAGTGAATTCACGAGGCGCAGGGACCAGCTTGGGCGCCGCGGCCTGTTCATTGCGGTCAACCTCACGATCCTTGTGCTGGTATTCTGGGGCTTCGTGGCGCCGGTCGAGGCGGTGTTCGCCGAGCGGGAGGCGCGAATCCAGCAGCAGCAGGTTCTGTTGGCCCGGCTGAGCGCGATCGCGGCGCAGGCATCGGCGATCGAAGGCCTTGCGTCCGAAACGGAGTTGGAGCTCCAGAACGGGGAATTCCTGACGGGCGCGAATGAAAACGTGATCGCCGCCGACCTGCAGACCAAGCTGAAGACGATCATGGGCAATTCCGGCGCCCAATCCCGCGCGATTCAGTCTCTGCCGGGCCGGACGGTTGATCAGATCAAGTACAGCGGCGCGCGCATCGATCTGTCCGGGCCATTGCCTGCCATCGTGCGCGCGGTCCATGCGGTCGAGAGCGCAAAGCCGTATTTGTTCATTGCCAATGCGGTGCTGAAGAGCAGCCCAGCCATGCGCCCGGGAACGGCCGAGGAGCCGGTGCTTCAGGCGCAGCTCGACATCTACGGTGCCGTGCAATGAGGAGCCTAGTGCGATGGCGGGTGACGCCGCTGGCCGGTGTGTTGGCGCTCCTGGCGTGCCTTAATGTGCTGCTCGGAGCAAGGCTCGCGACGTTGAGCTTAGGCGGAGAAGCATCCAGCTCTGGACGTGCGGCATGGGAAGCGCCTGTGCCCCGTACCATAGCGACTGTGGTCGGACGGCAGCCGCTGGAGAGGTATGCCGAGATCCTGGCCCATCCGGTGTTCCAGAAGTCGCGCGAGCCGTTCGTTCCGCCTCCACCGGCACCGCCAGCGCCGATGCCAGTGGTCGCTCCGCCCCCCGCCGCCGCTGATCCGGGTCTCCTGGTCGGCGGTGTCATGATCAACGGCGGCACGAGCAAGGCCTATCTGCAAAGCAGGGGCGGAGCAGGCGCCGGCTCCTGGATCAACGAAAACGAGACATTCCAGGGCTGGCGGGTGACATCGATCGACGCGTCAGGTGTTCGGATCGAGCAGGAGGGGCGTGCGATCGAATTGCAGCTCTATCCTCGAAATTAAAACCGTCCAACGGTCCATCGCCCGAGAGCTGGTCGACACCCGCCGCAGTTCGCAACTGGCTCAAGCGAACGACCCAAATCGCAACAACGCTGGCGAGTAGCCCCAAAGCCAAGTGTGGTCATGTCGGATTCGGCTGGCTAATGACGGCGATCATGCTGAAGAATACTGCCGCCAGCAAGTGCACGTCTCCGTTCGAAAAGCGCCTTTTCGGTCCGCTCGCGAGACAAGCCATTGAAATCGCGACCGCCATATCCGCCCTCCGAGCGCACCATCTCTCTCTCCTCAAATCTGTTTGCGGTTTGTTCCAGCCTCGCGCCTTTCGTTCGGGCGAGGGGCTGCGGTCCCGCGGCGCGATGGCGTCCGAGTTCTGCCGGTCGTTCCGCCCTCGAGAATGAGAGGGCGCGGGGAATGCCGGGCGCTGGCCGCACCCATGGCCCGCCTGCGAAAAAAAGCAGGCGGCAGGAACCACAGGTTCAGCCGAGACATCCCGGCATTCCCCGCGCGATGGTTTTCACGCTTATGTCGCGATCTCCCCGGTGTCCGGCTTTTTAGCCACCGTCGCCCTCGGGATCATCGCCCGACGACTTGGCGCCAGCATCGGGGCGCCAGGACCACGCGTCTTCACGTCCGCAAGCCTGCCGTTCGTCGGCGAGCCCGTAAGCCCGCTGCAGCACGCCTGCGGCCACCGCGTCCCCAGACCCCACGTCTCGTGACGATCGCGAAGCGCCCCTCTCGGCGGGTCCAAGATGGCGATACATAAACATGGTTTCTGAAAAAAAGCAACAGAGTTAATTTATTCAGAAGTTGTGGACAGGGCCAAATCAGCTTGATTCCGTCTGATGGAACCCGTCGCGCCGGGCGGCCCGACTCCGCCGCAGTGACGTTGCTAGGGTAAGTCACCCCGCAGCGACGCGTGCCCAGCGTTGGCGCCAGTCGGGGCGGGCCGGGGCACGGCCCGTGAAAGATCGTGCATGACGCCGTCCTTGTCGGCGCCGCTATCCACGTCTGACGGAGCTCGGCCGTCAAATCAGCAGGCCTCAGTTCGTGCAGCTCAGGTCTGGGCCGGCCTGGTCGCTGCCGCGGCTTCCCAGCCGGGCTCGACCGGGACCATGTACCAGGTCGTCAACACGACTTTCGAAAACAGCCAACGGCCGTTTTCCCTGACATATTCGTCATCGAACCGGCCGCCGACCATGAGGCTCTTGCCGTTGAGAACGGGGCGCCCGTCGAGATGGCTGTAGCCTCTGCCGTGGTCGCCATCGATTTCGACGACGTGCGCGTGGATGAATTGACGCGCCCATTTGATCGGGAAGTTGAGGAAGAAGTCGCGGATGGCCTCGCGGCCGGTCACCGACGGCCGACCGCCATAGGAGACGGTGGCGTTCTCCGCAAAGAGATCGGCCAGTTCGGCGACGCGCTCCTGGTTGACGTATTCGTGGTACGTGCAGCGCAGTGTCCGGATCGCCTCGCGATCGTCATGCTCGGCAACGCGTTTCTCGAGCGCCTCGATCCTGGCTCTGAGGTCGGCGGTCTCGTTTGAATTGCTCATGGTTCATCCGTCGACGCAAGGAGGCCGTCTGGCTGGTGGTGATGTTGATCACCGATGATGTTGCGGAGCCGCTCCTCGACCCGGAGCCGCACCGAGGGATGCGGAAGGATGTAGAATTCGTCGTCGTGGATGGCCTGGATCGTCATGCTGGCCACATCGGCGGCGCTGACCTCGGATGCCTCCATTCCCGCTCTGACGCGCTGATCAAAGGGGGCGCTGTCCGGATTGGTCGCGGCCAGATGGACCGGCCGATGTCGGCTGGAATCGACAATGGCCGTCCTGACCAGCGAGGGGCACAGCACGTTGACCTTGAGAGGAGAGCCGGCAAGCTGAAGGTCCTTCGCAAGGCACTCGGACAGGGCGACGACCGCGTGCTTGCTGGCGCAGTAGACGCCGGAGCCCGCAACGGTGGTCAAGCCCGCGGCCGAGGCCGTGTTGACGATGTGGCCCTCGTCGCCCGCAGCCATCATGCGCGGCACGAAGCTGCGAATGCCGTTGACGACGCCCAGGAGGTTGACTCCGAGCACCCACGTCCAGTCCTCGGGAGTTGCGGACCAGACCGGGCCAAGCGCCGCGACACCGGCGTTGTTGAAGAGCAGGTGAACGTTGCCGAACTCTTCAAAGGCAAGGTCGGCGAGGCGTTGAACCGCTTCGACGCTGGACACGTCGCACTGCGCCGTGTGCACGGCAATCCCGCCCGGCATCGGGTCTTTCGTGGCTGATAGTCCGTCGCGATCGACGTCGGCGAGAACGAGCTTCATTCCTTGCGCAGCGCAGGCAGCGGCCAGCTCGCGCCCGATGCCGCTGGCAGCTCCCGTGATCACCGCGACCTTGCCTTCGAGGTGCTTCATGCCGCGCTGATTCCGCCGTCCACGGTGAACACCGATCCGGTGATATAGCTCGCGGCCGGCGATGCCAGCAGCAGGCTGACGCCGGCAATCTCGTCGGGGATCCCAAGCCGGTTCATCGGCACCATGGCGTGGAGCGGCGCTGTCGCGGCCTCGTCCAGCAGGCGGCCTCCGCCGAGCCCCGTCCGGAAGAAGCCGGGCGCGATGGCATTGACCTGGACGTCGAACGTGGCGAGCTCGAGCGCGGCCTGCCTGACCAGGTTCACCACCGCGGCCTTGGCGGCCGCATACGCATAGGCGGTCGCTGCCGAGCCTCTTAATCCTCCGACCGACGCCGTGACCACGATCCGACCGCCGCGCTGCGCCTTCATGTGACGGGCCGCAGCCTGGATGGTCGCGAACGCGCCGGTCTGGTTGATGGCAATAACGTCATTCCAGGCTGCGAAATCGACGTTCTCGATGTGGCCCTGCGGCAATCGAATTCCGGCTCCCCCGCTGATGCCGGCGTTCGCGAACATGACGTCGAGCCGGCCCTTGCGCGCGATGACGTCATCGACCGTCCGCCGGATGGCGTCTGGATCTGCGACATCGACCGTCGCGATCTCTGCCCCCGGGATGATCTCCTCGCCGATCCGCCTCAGTTCGGTCTCGTTCCTGTCAACCAGGATCAAATCGGCACCGTTGGCTGCCATGGTCCGGGAAATGGCCAGGCCAAGTCCGCTCGCCGCGCCGGTCACGATGGTGACCAAGCCCTCGACTGCGAAGAGGCGTTCGGCCGTCAGCAACATCGGGTCTCCTCGTTTTGACATGGTTGCCCGTTGCGCCTCCGGCCGTGCCGCGTCGTGACGCCGCCAAGAGACAAGCACAGATCATGGCCGAGACTGTCGCAATCGCGACAATCGATGCACAAAATCACCTTAGCTTGAGCCGGCGAGGGCGCCGGGACGCAGGCCGCCGCGTGCAAGAAAATCAACTTCGCGGGGTAACGACGGTCAACATGACAACCGAGGCAACCAATGTTCTGGCGTCCATCCCAGGCGCCGAGGTCTCGACGTCCGCACGATCCCGCTCATGCCATTCGCCGAGGACAGCCATCCGGCGCCTTCTGAGGAACACAAGAGTGAGGATGTGAGCCGATGATCATCGTTGTGGGGTCTGTGGACGGGCTTGGCGAAAGCTTTGATCGTCTGATGAAGATCAGCCTGGAGCATGTGCATCGTTCGCGTATGGAAGACGGCTGCGTGGAGCACACCGTGCAGGTCGATTGTGAAAACTCGCTCCGTCTGCGCTTCTTCGAGCGCTGGCGTGACGCCATCGCGCTCGAGGCGCATTTCGCCCGACCCGAGTCACGGGCGTTCGTGCAGGAGTCGCCAAGCTGTGCGCGAGACCGCCCGTCATGACCATCTATGAGGCCGAGGAAAAATCGTTCTAGCGCTGGCGGGCCGCCGGTGTGACGCGCCTCATTTTACCCGATCCGGCGACTCGCGCTGGGGTGGGCCTACACCGCCGGGAGCCCGGCCACCTCGATTGATCTCCGCTATACTGATATGGGATGACAGATGTCGCGACAGCGACCATCCCGTCTTCATGTGTGGCGACGAATGAACAAAGCGGTCCTCAAGGCTGTTCTGCGCAGGAACAAGTGGTTTGCTGGCCTTTCTCCGTCATTGGCGGACAACATTCTTCGTCTGGGTCGCGTTCGAAACGCGGACAACTCCCTGATCTATTCCGCGAGCGACTCCCGCGACGGATTGATTGCCCTGGTGTCGGGGCAGGTGCGCTTGACCAGCTTTTCGCTGTCCGGCAATCCCTCCTTCCTGCTGATCTCTTCGCCTGGGTCGTGGATCGGCGTCACCTCTGCCCTCGACGGGCGCCCATATGGTTATGACGCATTCGCCATTGGCAAGGCGGTGCTGTTTCACGTGAGCCAGGAGCGGTTCGAGGCGCTCATCAACGAGAGCAACGAGTATTATTCTGCGTTTGTTCGAATGGTCTGCGATCACCTGCGCGTGTCGATGCAGAACCTGATCATTCTCCGCAATCGGCGTCCACTTCACCGGCTTGCGCAGGAATTGCAGAGGCTCGCAGAGAGTCACGGGCGACAGACCAAGAAAGGGTTGGTCATCGATTTGCGATTGTCGCAGGAGGATCTTGCGGTGATGATTGGGGTCGGCCGGCAGACGATCAATCGTCTGCTCAAGAGTCTCGAGCAGGATGGGATTGCGACGGCAAAGTACGCGTCGGTCACGATTCACGACCTGGAGGCGATCGAACGCCTCAGCTCGAGCGACCCCGTGGAGAGCTAGACGTCACCAGGCCAAGGCAAGCTTTGCGCTCGGGTTTCCCTGTCTGGCACCGAGCCCCGCGTATTCCAGCGGCGGCCGCGCCTGAACTAAAAGATGCCGCTCTTCGGTCCGGTTTGTTCAAGGCGTCATCTCGAGAGAGGGCTTCCCTCGGTGTGGCGACCGCGAGGACGCCAAGCTTCCACGAGATCGCGCAGTGGAAGTGCGATAACGATCCTTCCGCTCGCAGGTCACAGAATTTCGATAAGCCGCTGAAAGGACGCCGTAATCGGCCTTCAACCCTGATCCCCGCCGCCTACTACCTTCCGCCTATGAGAGCCGGGCCGCGCTGATGCTGTAATCGCCCCGGTGCTTGCACCGCGACTGCTCATCTGGGGCCTCGCGCGCACGCGTCATACGAACACAACAAAGACATAGGCGGAGGGAACTGATGAATTTCACGAGCAGGAGATTCTTGGCTGGCATCTCGACGGTTGCCTTCCTTGTCGCCGGCACGTTGGGCGTCCGCGCCAACGACTCGGCGCTGAAGGCCGCCAGCGAGCCCGGCGCCTGGGCGATGGCCGGACATGACTACGGCAACACCCGGTTCAGCCCGCTCAAGGAGATCAACACCGAGAACGCCGGTAAGCTGTCGCTGGTCTATTCGTTCTCACTGGCCTCGCTGCGCTCGAACGAGGCCTCGCCGATCGTGATCGGCAACACGCTCTACGTCTCGACGTCGTGGGGTCCGAAATACGTCTACGCGCTGGATGCCGCGACCGGCGCGCGCAAATGGACCTATGAGCCGGAGATTCCGGACGATACGCTGCAATATGCCTGCTGCGACGTGAACAGCCGCGGCATCGCCTATGCCGACGGCAAGCTGTTCGTCGGCCGGCTCGACGGCAAGCTGAGCGCGCTCGATGCCGCCACCGGCAAGGAGCTGTGGACCTCGAAGGTGGTCGACTACAAGCAGGGATCGGTGATCACCTCGCCGCCGCTGGTCGTGCGCGACAAGGTCATCACCGGCTTCGGCGGCGGCGAGTACGGCGTGCGCGGCTCGCTGCAGGCCTACGACATCAACTCCGGCAAGCTGGTCTGGCAGACCTACACGGTGCCTGCGCCTGGCGAGCCCGGGAGCGAGACCTGGAAGGGCGACACCGGCTTGCATGGCGGCGGCGCGGCCTGGCTGGTCGGCTCCTACGATCCGAAGAGCGACACGGTCTATTGGGGCACCAGCAACCCCGGTCCCTGGAACACCGCCGTGCGCTCGACCGGCAATGGCGATTTCGGCAAGCTGACCAATCTGTATACGGCGTCCACGCTGGCGCTCGATCCGAACACCGGCAAAATCAAGTGGCACATCCAGACCACGCCTGCCGATGCCTGGGACTATGACGGCGTCAACGAAGCCATCCTCGCCGATCTCAAGGTCGGCGGCGCAGCCGTTCCGACCTTGATGAAGGCCGATCGCAACGGCTTCTTCTTCGTGGCCAATCGAGAGACCGGCAAGGTGATCTCGGCCGAAAAGTACGTCTTCGCCAACTGGGCGCAGAAATGGGACATTTCGACCCTGCGCGCGGTCGAGGACCCGGACAAGCGGCCGGGCCCTGGACATCCCGTCAAGGACGTCTGCCCGAACCTGATCGGCGGCAAGAACTGGCAGCCGATGTCGTACAATCCGGACACCGGCTTGGTCTACATCCCGACCAACAATGTCTGCATGGACTGGGCGGTCAGCGACGTCTCGTACAAGCGCGGCGTGTTCTATCTCGGTGCGGAATTCCCGACCAAGGAAGGCCCCGGCGGATTCCTCGGTGAGCTCATCGCCTGGGATCCCGTGAATAACAAGAAAGTCTGGTCGATCCAGGAAGACCTTCCGTTCAACGGCGGTACGCTCAGCACCGCCGGCGGTCTGGTCTTTTCCGGTAATCTGCACGGCGATTTCCGCGCCATCGACGCCAAGACCGGCAAGATCCTGTGGAAGAAGAATCTCGGCTCCGGCATCGGGGCCGGTCCGGTGACCTATTCGGTCGACGGCAAGCAATACGTCGCCGTCGTCGTTGGTCGCACCGCCTCGATCCCGGCGTTCCTGGGCGAGATCGGCAAGAAGATGACAAACGCGGCTCCCGAGGGCGGCGCCCTGTTCGTCTTCGCCGTCCAATAGCCGCAGAGTTCACGACGGCCACGCGTGTCCCCGGCCGCGGGGACACGCGCAGCGTTCGGCCAATCCGCATCAAGCGGACGAAGGAAGGCGGCCCGCTCGCGAGACCGAGCCGTACCATATAAACAGATAAACAAGATCTGAGGGATCGAGGATGCGCCTGAATCGTCGTCAGACTGGCTCGAATGGGCGGGCCGCCGAACTGTCAGCAAGCGCGACGGCTCTCGTCGCCTTGATGGCCTCCACCCTGCTGGCCTCGTCGGCGGCGGGTCAGGCCAACGAGGCCGAGCCGCTGCGACTCTGCGCGGATCCGACCAATCTTCCGTTCTCGAGCAACAATCCAACGCAGCCGGGATTCTATCTCGAGGTCGGTCAGGCGCTGTCACAGCAACTCGGCCGCCCCGTGGCCTATGACTGGTACAAATCCTATTTCGGCAAGCGAACCGTGCGCGTGACGCTGCTGGGCAAGCAGTGCGACGCGATGATCGGCCTGCCGCTGTCAGCGGACTTCATGGGACCGGCCGTGATCTTCTCGAAGAAGATCGCGACCGAAACCTACGCACTCGTCAGCCGCGGGACGCTCATCGTCCATAGCATCGACGATCTCCGAGGCAAGCGTGTCGCCGTGCAATACCAGACCACGCCGCAAAACCTGCTGGCCCAACGCGACGACATCAAGAAGGTGACGGTGCTGACGCCGGACGAGGGCCTTGCGGCGCTGGCCCAGGGCAGGGCCGACGTCGCCTTCGTCTGGGGGCCGGTTGCAGGCTGGTTGAACAAGACGATCTACCAGAGCGGCTTCCGGATCCAGCCGGTCGAGGGCGACGGGCTCTCCTGGGATGCCGCGATCGGCCTTGCCAAGAGCTCCGGCCAACTGCGCGATCAGATCGACGCCGCATTGCCGCAGCTCGCGCCGCGGATCGCCGAGCTCGCGGTCAAATACGGGCTGCCGAGCGAGCCGTCGATCAGGCTCGGCGCCGTGCCGCGCCCGATCAAGCTGGCGTCGACAACTGACCCCGCTCCGCTTCTCCGCCAGCCGGTCGCCGAGGCCGTCGTGACCAGCGTTTCGGACTCGACTGCGAGCGAGTCGAAGACCGAGGCGGTGACGCTAGGCAAAGAGATCTTCAATGGCACCTGCGCCCACTGTCACGGACCCGACGCCGTGCAGGCAGAACGCCGGATCGACCTGCGACGGCTGCAGACCCGCTACGGTGAGGACATGCGCGACAAATTTTGGACCACCGTGCATGAAGGTCGTCCCTCCAAGGGCATGCCCGCCTGGAAGGAGGTCTTTACCGACGACCAGTTCGAGAGCATCTATACATTCCTGCTGACCGTGCAGTCGTCAGAGACGGCAAATTGAGGGAGCGACACCGGCCGACACGATCTGCCGGATCACCCGGCACGTGCTGGCAGCGAGTGAAGGTCGGACATGACGCGTTTTCTGATCATCGACGATCATCCCCTGTTTCGCGAAGCTCTCGGCAATGCGGTGCGTCTGGCGCATCCTGACGCCGAGATCTTCGAGGCGCTGTCGATTGCCGATGCCCTCAGCACCCTTGCGCTCGAACCCGACATCGACCTGGCGCTGCTCGATCTGACGCTGCCCGATGCCATGGGCTTCTCGGGATTCCAGCGGCTTCGCGCCGCCCATCCGCGGCTTCCGGTCGCGATCGTCTCGAGTGACGAGGACCAGAACGTGGTGCGCGAGGCGCTTTCGCTCGGCGCGGCCGGCTATCTGCCGAAGTCGACCTCGAAGCGCGAACTGACGTCCGCGATCGAGCGCGTGCTCAGCGGCTCGATCTCGGTCCCGAAAGACTTCGTGCCCGCGGTCGAGCGCCACGGGAAGGGCTCATCTCGCGCGCTGCAGGCGCGTCTCGAGGAGCTGACGCCGCAACAGCTTCGCGTCCTCGACCTGATCAGGCGTGGCTATCAGAACCGGGAAATCGCCGGCGAGCTTCAGCTTGCGGAGTCGACCGTCAAGGCGCACATCACCGAGATCCTGAGAAAACTCCGCCTGTTCAGCCGCAACAAGGCCATCATCGAGATCGGCAAGATCGCGCTGAACGCGCCGGCCGACCGTCAGGGATCGCGCACCGCTTCGGGCAGAAAACACCTGTAGCGGAATTGTTGCGCCGCAAGATTTCACGGCCACCGCAGGCGTGGCGACGTCGATGGCGTCTTGGTCGTTGATTGATGCCAGCCAACGCGATATCGCTGATGCTCCGGTTCTGACGTTCCTTCGAAGACGCGGCGCGCACGCTGGTTGAATGTCGGATCCGCGACACTGAATAAGCCGGACCTTCGATCTGGCCGGGGAGGGGACAGGCACGTGGCTCGATTGCTCATCGTCGAGGACCATCCGCTGTTTCGCGAGGCGCTGGAGAGCGCGATCCGCGCCGCTCTGGCTGACGCCGAGATGCGCGAGGCGACGTCCGTCGACGTGGCCGTTGGGCTTCTTTCATCTCCGCCGAGATTCGACCTGATCCTGCTCGACCTCTCGACGCCCGGAACGACCGGACTCTCCGGCGTCATCCGCATCCGCAAGACCGCGCCGCGCACGCCGATCCTGGTCGTTTCCGCGCATCGGGACCCGGACCTCGTCGCCCACGTGCTCGCGCTGGGTGTCTCCGGCTACATCTCGAAATCGACTTCGAAGCAGCAGCTTGCCGAGGCAATCAACGCCGTGCTGCGCGGCGAGGTCCATGTTGAAGGCGGCTCCCTCTGCGCCGGCGCGCGCCGTGGCCGGCTTCCTGCTCAGGACCTCCTGAAGCGTCTTCACGAGCTGACGCCGCAGCAGCTGCGCGTGCTCGACCTTATCCGCCGTGGACTGCAGAACAAGCAGATCGCCTATGAGCTCGGGATCTGCGAGACGACAGTGAAGGTCCACGTCTCGGAGATCCTGCGCAAGCTTCGCGTCATGAGCAGGACCAAGGCCATCATCGAGATGGAAAAGATCGACTTCGTGAACCTCATCAGCGAGCCGCGCACGCCAGCTCGGGCAAACGGCGCTGAAGCGCTCATGACAGCAAGAACGACAACAGCGCGCGAAGCTCCGCAGGCCTGACCGGCTTGGTCAAGATCTCGAGCCCGTATTGGCTTGCTTCCCTGGCTGCGTCTTCGGAATAGTCGGCGGTCACGATCATGGCCGCAACATCTCGGCCAAGGAATTGCCTGATGTCCCGGATGGCGGCAAGCCCGCTCTCGTCGCCATCCAGGTGCAGATCCGCGATGATCGTCTCAGGGACTGCGCCGAGCGCACTCAAACGCTGCAAGGCGTCATTCAACGACGCTGTAGCTACGACGTCGCAGCCCCATTTTTCCAGCAGACTGACCATGGCCTCGGCGGTGGCCAGGTCGTTTTCGATCAGCAGGATCTTGGCGCCTTCGAGCCCGCCATAGTCGTGGTCGACGTGATCCGCGGGATGTGGATCCGGCAGTACGGCTGCCGGGTCTGCGCGGTCGAGCTCGAGCTTGAATGTGGACCCATGTCCAACCCGCGAAGCCAGCCCGACCTCATGGTCCAATGCCTTGGCGAAGCGACGAACGATCGACAGGCCCAGCCCAAAACCGGCCTGATCCTCGGCGCTCGGCCGACCGCGCTGGAATTCGAGAAAGATCGCTTCTTGTTGCGGCTTGGGAATCCCCGGGCCGGTGTCGTGGACCTCGATGCGAACCCGGCCAGCTCCCGGCCCCGGCCGGCATCCCATGACGACGCCGCCCTGCCGTGTGTAGCGCAGGGAGTTGGCGAGGAGGTTCTGCAAGATGCGCCGCAGCATCATGGCATCCGAGACCACGGCGATCGAGCACGGACAAATGCGCAGGGACAACCCGCGTTTGGCCGCGATCGGGGCGAATTCGCGTTCGAGCGGCTCGAACAGGGTCGAGAGCAGAACGGGCCTGACATCGGGGCGCAGGGCTCCGGCATCGAGCTTGGCAATCTCCAGCAGGGATCGCAGCAGATCCTCGAGCATGGCCAGCGAATGGTCGACCTGGCCGACCATGGCCGTTCCGCGATCGGACGAGACCTCGTCCGCCAAGGTCGAGAGCGTGAGCCGCGCGGCGTTGAGCGGCTGAAGCAGATCATGCGTGACGGAGATGAGAACCGAGGATTTCAGGGAGCTCGCCGCTTCAGCCTGCTGCTTGGCCCGAAAGAGGTCCTTGTTGGCGGTTTCGATCGAACGCAGCGCATCACGCAGCTGGCGCGTTCGCTCGCGCACCTGCTGATCGAGCGCAATCGCCGTTTCGAACAGTGAGAACGCGTTGAACTGCTGGTCCATCGAGCGTTCGACCCGGGACATCAGCGCGGCGTTGATCTTCCTGAGCTTGGCCGCCTCGCGCTGCAGGTCTTCCGGAGACGCCGCGGCGGTCATTGCTGCGTCGCTCCACGTCTACCGATCGCGACCCCGGTCAGCGTCTGATTGACATGCATTGAACCGTACTGCTCGCCATAGGTATGGAATCCGACGATCCGGTTGTCGCGATAGAGCTCGGACATTTCCCGCGCAAACTGATGCTGCTCCGCGTCAAGACGCCTGAGGATGCACTCGAAACCGATGAAGATCGAGACCTCGCCGATCTCGTCGCGGACCTCGGCCAGCATCTCGCGGGCGGCCGCCACGGAATTGCGTGACCTCGCCGCCGTCAGCACCATGCCTTCGTCGATCGCGCAGAAGAACCGGAGTGAGCCGTCAGGGCTGACGCGCTGAATCGAGCGCGCGAAATAGGAGCCGCCGACTCGCACCAGGACCGGATGGGCTGCAAACAGGAACGGGTCGAGCTCGGAATCGGCGATTCCGATCGCGCGGCAATATTCCTCCGCCGCCGGCTCGGCATTGAGCTGCTTGACGATGCGCTGCTCGAGATCGGCCTCCGTCACCACCATCTTGGTCGAGGTCGGCTCGAAATTGTCGCATTTGAACAGCCGGAACGGCAATGACGTCCTGATCAGGATCAGCACAGCCATGTCCGTGTGGGCCTTGCCGTCGTGAAAGACCCAGGTGCGCTCGAACCGCAGACCATCGCCGGCCGACCCGCCAACCAGGGGAATATTGTCGAGCGAGGCGTAGATCGCCGACATGATCGCCTCTTCGCGCTGGCACATGCCGTCGATCAGGACGAGCCCGAACACGCCGTCGTCGTCGCGACCACCGTGCCGCGACAGGTCCTGCCTCAGCTGGTTGCCGAGGCGACGTCCTTCATCGACGCGAAAGCCCGACAACCCGAAGATGGGCTGTGCGAATACCGTGAAATCCTCGGCGGCAAATCCGAGCGCGACGACACTGTTGTCGTCCCAGCCATCGGGCGACAGCTCTCCGGCCGTCGTACAGCCGTAGACGGGAATGTCCGCAAGACGGGTCGTCACCTCCACCATGAACTCGTTTGGATCGTAGTGGGGCGACAGGAAGATCAGCACCATCGCCAACCCGTCGGCCGGCAACTGGCTGCAGATGTCGGCCGCCGCAGCGGCCTCCGTTGCAGCCTTGGACTTTGCAGCAGTCACGCCAGACGGACGCGGGGGCCGAGGATCGGCGTCTCCCATCGGGCACCTCCCGGAACGACACTTTGGGTTATTGGTGATCGTTCGTTTTTTTAGAAGATTAGGCCAATTGAGCAGCAACGGCAACTGCGCGGCTTGATCCAGAACAAGGACTTGGGCCGGGCTGTCGTCCGATCATCTGCCCGGATCTGCTCGCCGGCCTGGCCGGGGGGCTGGCCCGCGCCCGCTCCGGATCGAAAAGGGAAAGATCTCGCATGCTCCGCCGCATCGTTCTTGTCGCCGTTCTCGTCAGTCTGGCACCGAGCGCCCGCGCGCTCGACGGCAATCCGGTCGCCGGGAAAAGCATCTTCCAGCGCATCTGCCATAACTGCCACTCTGCCGAGATCGGCGTCAACAAGGTCGGCCCGAGCCTCTGGAACATCGTTGGGCGCCAGCCGGCGGCTGTGCCGGACTACGCCTATTCGGAGAGCATGAAAAAGAACAACGCGCCTTGGACCGCAACGGCACTGGATGCCTATATCGCCGATCCTCGCGGGGACGTTCACGGGGTCAAGATGTATTTCAAAGGATTGGCGGACGCGAAGGAGCGGGCCGACGTCGTCGCCTATCTCTCGACACTGAGATAGCGCGGCCGGGGAAGCTTGCGATTTTGCCGACGCTGCCGACCCGCGCTGTTCGAAAGTAGCCTCTCACCGACTACGGCTGGCGTCGTTGGCGCGCCGGCCCAGGGCATCTTGCCATGGTGACTTCCTGCTCCACTGGCTTCGTGCCGTATGCCGCTGCGGTCGCTTTGCGGGCACCAGTCATGTCACGATGAGCTTGGATCACCCTTCTTTCGAAGTGCGAGCTTCAGGGCGGCGCCCCCAATTCGCGAATCCTCGATCCACAGTCGGCCATCATAGAGGCTGGTCAGGTCGCGGGCGATCGCCAGACCGAGCCCAGTGCCCGGCTTCGCGTCGTCAAGTCTCGTGCCCACGTCGAACACGCGCATTCGATGTTCGGCCGGAATGCCAGGCCCGTCGTCCTCGACCGTGATCAAGACGGTGCTGTCGAGATCCTCGATCGAAATCACGACGAGGTCATGTGCCCATTTTGCCGCATTGTCGAGCAGGTTGCCGATGAGCTCGGTCAGATCGTTGGTATCGCAGGCAACGACGATGTCGGTTGCTCCTTCGACTTCGAACCGCCGGTCGTGCCCCGGGCTGAATTGCGAGTAGGTATTGATGATGCTTCTCAAGACGTCGGCGACGACCGCAAACGCACCGGCATTCGCGATCGTGGAGGCCTTTGCACGCGCCGTCTGGTAGTCGATGAGCAGCGCCATGCGCGAGCACTGCTCCGACAGGATCTGCGCGTGGCTCTCCTGACCGGATGCTTTCAGCCGTGCGGCCTCCTCGTCGAGGATTGCCAGAGGCGTCTTCAGCGCGTGTGCAAAACTGCCTGCGAGCACGCGAGCGCGATCGACCATGCTGAGGTTTGCCGTGATCATCCCGTTCAGTTCGGTGACGAGCGGCATGATTTCCTCCGGCAGGTCCTCGGGCAGGCGTGTGGTCTTGCCGCTGCGCACGTCCACGATGGCGCGGCTCATCCGCTGCAGCGGCCGCAGGCCGTAGGCGACCTGAGCGTAGGCGGTGCCAACCATGGCGAGGGCCAGCAGACCCAGCGTCGCCATCAGTGTCAGATTGAGGTGCTCCATCTCGTCACTGATCAGTCGCTCGTCGGCACCGATTCGGATTTCGACGGGTTGCCCGAGACGAGACGGCTCGGTGATGTTTCGGACCATCCGCATCGGCCCGGTCGGTCCTTCCACATTCGCCAGCGCCGTGGAGGGAGGCAGTGAGCCCTCGCGGGCCTGGTCGGGCGTGACTGGAAGAGAGAGGTCATCCTGTAGCGAGGGCGAACGCACGGTCTCGCCGTTCTGCAGGATGACCTGCCAATACATTCCGGATCTGGCCGGAGAGAAACGCGGATCGCTCAGATTGCGGGCGATGAACAGCCGCTGCGCCGCGTCGAGTTCTACGAGATCGGCGAGCTCGCGGGCGTGATCCAGCAGGTCGTGATCGAAGTGGGCCTCGACGACACGGCGAATGACGATCGAGAGCCCGAGCCCGCTGGCGAACAAGACGATTGAAATCCAGATCGCGGCGACCGCGATCATCCGGGCTCGGAAGTTGCGGCTGAACATTGCTCTATCCGAAGCGATATCCCATGCCTCTGACGGTGCGAATGCAGTCCCGCCCCAGCTTTCTCCTGAGCCGGGCAATGTAGACTTCGACCGTATTGGAGTCGCGATGGTCGCTGCTCGGATAGATGTGCTCCAGCAGCTCGGTCTGCGACACGATATGATCGGCGCGGCGCATGAGGAACTCGAGGACGCGCAACTCGAGTGCAGTCAGGTCGACGATCTCCCCGTCCTTCTTGACCAGGCCGGCCGCCGCGTTGAATTCGATCTGCCGGAGGCGGAGCACGGCCTCCGGTCTGCTGGAAACCCGACGGAGCAGCGATTTGACCCGCGCGACGAGCTCCTGTGCCTTGAAGGGCTTTTCGAGATAGTCGTCCGCGCCTGCGTTCAGGCCGTTGACACGCTCGACCCAGCCGCTGCGGGCGGACAGGATCAGCACCGGCAGCGTGTGCCCGGTATGACGCCAGCGTTGCAGCACGTCGAGGCCCGAAATGCACGGCAGGCCGAGGTCGAGGACCGCGGCATCATAGGGCTGGCTGTTGCCCAGCATCCAGCCCTGCCTGCCATCGGTGGCGAGATCCGCCTCGAAACCGGCATCGGCCAGGCTTTCCCTGATACGCTCCGCGTAGACGGGCTCGTCCTCTATGAGCAGAATCCGCATTGCCATTCCTCCGGTTGCCGAACGGGTTCCGACGAAGCGGATACGCGGATCGGGCCCTCGAACGCTATGGATTGATCCCGAGCTCTTTGGCTGCGTCAGCTATGCGCGTGCGCTCCGGGGCGTCCTCCGCAAAGACCGACAGTGCGCGTTGCAGCGACTGTTTCGCCGCCTCGACGTCACCCAGCACCACCCGCGAGCGGATCAACTTGATCCAGCCTTCTGCATCGCGCGGTGATTGCTCGAGACGGCTCGCAAGGCCGTCCACCATGCCCCGGATCATGAGGTTGCGGTCCTGTGTGGACATGCTTTCGGCCTTGCGGATGTCCTCGGCGCGGGGGCCGCGCGGCTCCGCCGGCTCGGTCGCGGAGGTCTTGCCGGAGCGCAGGAGGTCCTGCATGCGCTCGGCGGACAGGTTCGGCCGGGCAGGCGATGGCGAGCCGTCATCCTCTCCGAGCTCGCGACGAAGCGCGCCGAGCCGCTGCTTGAGATCGGGCAGCCACGGCTCGTTCGGATCGGCCTCCGATACGATCGCCGTCCAGTCGGCCATCGCACCCCGTTTGTCTCCCTCCTGTTCTTTCACGACGCCGATGAAGAAGCGGGCGCGCGCGTCCTTGGGATCCAGTTTGAGTGCTTCGCCGAAATCCGCGCGGGCTTCGGACGTGACGGTGCCGTCGGCGGCCCGCACCAGCGCTTCGCCCCGCGCGCTGCGGTACTCTGCCGAGCTTGGCCGCAGCTCCATTGCGCGCGCATAGGCCTGCGCCGCCTCCGCAAAGCGCTCGATGTTGAACAAGGACCAGCCCAGCAGCCGCCATCCGTCCGCATCCCTGGGATTTCGCTCCAGTCGGGTCTGCACACGCTGGATCATCTCTTCGACCGGCGGCAGTCCGCTGCCCTGCTGCGGGCGGTCGCGACCGTCCTGGCCGGCCATCTGCTCCAACGACGCAATGGCCTGGGTGCCGGCGTCCGTTCGCGCTTCGCCAACCGACTTCAGCGTCGTGCCGCCGGCGGTCTGGACCGGCGCGGCCGCGGGGACATCCGGGTTTCCGATGACCGCGTACAGGACGACCGAGCCGAACACCACGGTCATCGTGACGACGGCGAGCGCAAATTTTCGTTCGGAGCTGGTGAGGGAGGGCGCCGGCGGCTGTTCGGCGGCGGCTGCGGCGAGAATGCGCCGCTTGATCTCGCTGGCCGCGTTCTCGCCATCCGACTTGTCGATCAGGCCGCGTGCGGTTTCGTTCTCGATCTCGCGGAGCTGGTCGTGGTGGACGGCAAGTCCCTGAGCCGAAGCCAACCGCCTCCGCTCGTAGCTGCGGATGAATGGTGTCGATATGAGCACGGCGGCCACGGAA
Source organism: Bradyrhizobium sp. HKCCYLRH3061 (assembly GCF_051168015.1). NCBI lineage: Bacteria > Pseudomonadati > Pseudomonadota > Alphaproteobacteria > Hyphomicrobiales > Nitrobacteraceae > Bradyrhizobium > Bradyrhizobium sp. HKCCYLRH3061. Next base: position 10,082 of record NZ_JBNPUE010000002.1, on the reverse strand, counting down.
ATCATCGCCGTCAGGATCAGCCACAGCATCATGAAAGGCTCCTTCGATCGAGGATCGCCTCGATGGCTTCGAGTTCGTCGGCGCTGAGCGGAGCGACGTGCTCCGCCTCGGGCGCACTCGCATTGGCTGCCGCCCGGCGCACGTAGCGGCCGAAGCCGACGGCGGCCGTGAGCAAAGCGAGCAGGGGACCGATCCACAGCGCGATGGTATTCCACTGTAAGGGAGGCTTGAGCAGGACGAAGTTGCCGTAGCGTGCGACCAGGAAGTCCACCGCCTGCCGGTCGCTGTCGCCGGCCTGCAGGCGATCGCGCAGCAGCACCCTCAGATCATGCGCCAATGGAGCGTTGGAGTCGTCAATGCTCTGATTTTGACAAACGACGCAGCGCAGCTCCTGGCCCAGCGCGCGCGCGCGGGCCTCCAGCCCCTCGTCGCGCAACATTTCGTCGGGAAGCACCGCACGAGATGGCGACCAGGTCGCCGTCAGCACGAGCGAGCTGACGAGCAGCGCTTCGGCCGCGCGCTTGATCCGCCGGCAGTTCATGACTCGCTCCTGAGTGCCTTCAGCAGAGGTTCGAAATCGTCCCGCCATACATCTTCGGTCAGCGGGCCGGGATAGCGGAAGCGGATGCGGCCGGCCCGATCGATCACGAAGGTTTCGGGAACGCCGGTCACGCCAAGATCGATGCCGGTCCGGCCGGACTCATCGGAGCCGACACGGGCATAGGGACTGCCATGCTTGGCAAGCCACCGTTTGCCGTCGTTCCGATCGTCCTTCCAGTTCAGCCCATAGATCGGGATCGCGGAGCTCTCCGCGAGCTTGAGCAGCATGGGATGCTCGACGCGACATCCGGGGCACCAGGATGCGAACACGTTGAGCAGGACCACGTCGCCCTGCAGGTCGGCACTGGCAAGACCGCCGCCCTTGCCGTCGAGCGACGCCAGCTGGAAACGCGGGGTCGGCTTGTCGATCAGGGTCGAGGGCATCCGCTGCGGATCGTTGGTCAGGCTGAAAGCCAGTCCAGCGGCCAGTGCGACGAAAGCCGCGAGCGGTATGAGATAGGGTAGGCGCGGCATATCTCGTCCTATTCAGCAGGAACGGCAGTCGGTACGGCCCGCATCGACTGTCGCGGAGCACCGACACGAAATCTCCGGTCGGCCAGCGAGACGAAGCCGCCACACGCCATCATCAGCGCGCCGATCCAGACCAGCGGCACCAGAGGGTGATAGTAGCAACGCACCGCCCACGCGCCTTTGTCGTCGGGATCGCCGAGCGTCACGTAGACGTTCCAGAGCAGGTTGGTTCGAATGCCGGCGGCGGTCGTCTGCTGCTGTCTGACGGGATAGAAGCGGCGCTCGCTGGAAAGCTGCGTGAACGGTTTGCCGTTCCGCGTGATGTCGAACGTGCCACGCTCGGCTTCGTAGTTGGGGCCTGGAAATTTTCCGATCGAGCGCAACTTGATGTCGTAGCCCGCGAGCTGCAGGCTCTGGCCCGGCCGCAGCATCTGCACCTTCTCGCTGGCCCACGCGGTCATCCCGGTAATGCCTGCGACGGTGACGCCCATTCCCGCATGGGCCAGCACCAGGCCGTAGACCGCGAGCGGGGTGGTGCGCGCGAGGTTGAGCGAGGTCGCCAGGGGAGTCGTCATGCCGAGGCGGACGCGATGAGCCAGCACCATCAGCGAGCCGATCACGAGCCAGACGGCGATGCCGAAGAAGAACGCGACCAGGAAACGCTGTCCGAACGTCGCGATGAGGATCGCGACGGCAATGAATGCCGCAAGTCCTCCGGCCAGGCGGAGTCGTTGCAGGGCCGCAACGAGGAGATCGCGCTTCCATTTCAGAACCGGGCCGATCACCATGGCAAGCAGCAGCGGAACCATGATCGGAACGAACGTCAGGTTGTAGTAGGGAGGACCGACGGAGATCTTGTCGTTTCCGAGCATGTCGACGAGGAGCGGGTAGAACGTGCCGAGAAACACGGTGGCCACGGCTGCCGTGAGCAGCACATTGTTGAGGACGAGGCCGCTCTCGCGGCTGACGGCCGCGAACAGCGCACCGTGCTTCAGGCTTGGGGCTCGGATCGCATACAGCGTCAACGCCCCGCCGGTCGCCACCAGGATGAGCGCCAGGATGAATGCGCCACGCGAGGGGTCCTGTGCGAAGGCATGAACACTGGTGAGCACGCCGGATCGCACCAGGAAGGTCCCGATCAGGCTCAATGAGAAGGTCACGATCCCCAGCAGGATCGTCCAGCTCTGGAGGGCGCTCCGACGTTCGACCACCAGGGCGGAATGCAGCAGCGCAGTCCCCGCAAGCCACGGCATGAAGGACGCGTTCTCGACGGGGTCCCAGAACCACCAGCCGCCCCAGCCGAGCGTGTAGTACGCCCATGCGCTGCCCAGCGTGATTCCAATCGTGAGAAAGCACCAGGCCGCGAGCACCCACGGTCGGACCCAGCGGGCCCAGCTGGCATCGACCTTTCCCTCGATCAGCGCGGCGACCGAGAACGAGAACGCCATCGAGAAGCCGACGTAGCCCAGATACAGAAACGGTGGATGAAAGGCGAGGCCGGGATCCTGCAAGATCGGATTCAGTCCGTTGCCTTCGAGGGGAGCATCGACCAGCCGCGCGAACGGATTCGATGTAGAGACGATGAACGCCAGAAAGCCGAGGCCGATCATGCCGTGCACGCCGAGGACGTTGCTCTGCAGTCGCTCCGGAAGGTTCGTTCCGAACAATGCAACGGCAGCACCGAACAATGAGAGGATCAGGACCCACAGCAGCATGGATCCCTCATGATTTCCCCAGACTCCGGAGACCTTGTAGAGCAGCGGCTTCAGCGTGTGCGAATTCGCTGCGACGACCTGGACTGAAAAGTCGGAGTGGACGAACAGCGACGTCAGGCATGCGAATGCGATCGCGACGAACAGAAACTGAGTCAAGGCAGCGTGACGAACGAAGCCGGCGATCATCGCGGATTGGCGGCGCAGCGCTGCGAACGGAACGATCGACTGCACCAGCGACACGAGGAGCGCGAGAATGAGCGCAAACGATCCGACCTCCGCTGTCATTTGGTATCTCCGACTGCAGCGGATATTCCTGCAGCTAACTATCAAGTGTCTGTGATGCGCCGACAATCAATGCGCCGAATGAGGCGTCATTCGTACGGAATGATGATGATCCATCGACGTGCATCGTAGTTTAGCTGCAACTCGTTCGCACTCGCGGCCGGAGGTCGGTATCATCGGGGCGTCTTGGTACTTAGCGTTATATTCATTGAGACATATCTCGCGAATCATCTGCCGCGCCGTCGAGCAGCGAACGCGACGTCGACCGCATGATAGGCAGGGAGGCGAAACGGAATCGTCCGCTATTCCAGAAGCTTGGCGATATCGCTGTGACCGCTGGCAGCGGCGATGTCCGTGGCACGTTCGCGCCGCTTGTTCCTCAATTGCTTTTCGGCGCCGGCGGCGAGAAGGCTGTGCGCAATGCCGATGTTCCCCTCATGGGCCGCCATCATCAACGCGCTCATGCCCTGGCCGTTGCGCACGTTCGGGTCGGCCTTGCGCCTGAGAAGCTCACTGACGACATCCGCAAGCCCGGCGCGCGCAGCGAGGATGAGGGCGGTATTTCCGCCTCTTGTCGCGCGTTTCGGGTCGGCCCCATGGTCCAACAGAAGCAGCGAGGCCGCGGCGCTGCGGCCTTCGATGGCATTCAGCAACGGCGTCTTGTCGTCGGCGTCAGCGCGGTTGACGTCCGCACCGGCGCGGATCAGTTGTCCGATCGCGTGCGTATTGCCATTGCCGGCCGCGTGCCAGAGTGCGGTGCGGCCCTGCCCATCGGCGGCGTTGAGGTCGGATCTCTGAACGAGTTGCCGATCGAGCGGGCCATTGGTGCACGACGCGACCGCGATCATGAGTGGGGTCCGGCCGTCCGCCAACGCGGGCAGACTGCCGGATACGCCGTCGAGGAGCGCAGCGATCGCGGCGCCGTTGCAGCGGCTGAGCGCCATCAGCAGTGCGGTCGCGCCATCCGCACGCGCTGCCGATGGGTCGGCCGCCTTCGTCAGCAGCAGTTTGATGACGTCTCCATGGTCCTTGTCCGCTGCCAGCATCAATGGCGTGTCGCCGCGCCGGTTGCCGGTGTTCGGGTTGGCTCCCGAGGAGAGCAGGAGCTCCACTAGCCGAAGATGCCCGGCGGCCGCGGCGATCGCCAGAGGCGTATCGCCGTCCTCGTTGACCGCGTTGACGTCAGCCTTCGCAGCGATGAGCTGGCGCATCGGATCGAACTGGCCGCGCAGGGCGGCGTCGATGATGGCCGGATGGCCGTTTCGCATGGCGGCCTGCGCATCGAGCGTCGGTGGCGGCCTGCGCGCAGCTTCGCGCGCCGGCTCCCTGGCGCGGGGTCGCGCGTCTCGGCTGGCCATGTCGGCCATCAACTGCTCGGCGGGCTGATAGCCAGCCGCCGCCGACTTGCGCAGCCACTCCCGCGCCCGGTCGGGATCGGCCGGTGTTCCGCGGCCCGCGAGCCACATCGCTGCGACATTGTACTGCGCCTTGACGTGTCCCTTCCTTGCGCTTGCCTCCATCCATTTGAACGCCAGCGTATCGTCTGCTCTGGTGCCGAGACCGGCGCGGTAGAGCGACGCAAGCCGGTACTGCGCCTCCGGATCCCCGGCGTTGGCGGCGCGCTCGAGCAGCTTCAGTGCGTCCTCAGGATGTCCGGCGCGGATCGCGGCATCGGCCGCCTGGCTCGCGAATGCTTCGGAGCTCACGCCGGCCGGCGCGTCGCCGGCCGGGGCGACCGACGGCACGGTCGAGCCGACGAGACAGATCAGGGGGATGATGATGTGAGAGGACTTAAGCCGTGCCATATTTCGTCTCCACCTCGATACCCATGCTCTTCAGGAATGCGGTGGGCAGAATGCCGCCGACGCAGACGATGACGGCATCGTTTCGGATCGTGCTCGTGTTGCCGCCGGCATCGATGTCGACGTCGTCGCTGCCGATCCGTTTGACCGTGGAGTTGTAGATGACCCGGAGCCGCCCCGATCGAGCAGCTGTTTCAGTCCGTTGACGGTTCTTCAGCTTGGCGCGGCCGAACGACTCGCTGCGATGCGACAGGGTCACCGTCGTTCCGGGCTCGTCGGCGATGGAGCACGCGGCTTCCAGTGCGGCGTCGCCGCCACCGACGACGAGCACGTGCTGGCCGCGATACTGTTCGGGGTCGATCAGTCGATAGACGACCTTGTTCTGCTCTTCGCCAGGAGCTTCCAGCTTGCGTGGCGTTCCGCGGCGCCCGATCGCCAGGAGCACGGCATGCGTTCTGTAGCTGCCGCGGTTCGTCCTGACGTCGAAGCTTTCTCCCATTCGCGTGACGGCCTCGACGCGCTCGCCGACGTTCACCTTGAGGCGGGCCTTGCGCACGATCCCCATGAAGAAGGTGATCAACTGCTCCTTGCTGAGCTCTCTGAAGTTGAACTTGCCCGCGAGCGGCAGCGTGAAAGGTGCCGTCATCACCAGCTTGCCGCGGGGAAAGTGCGCGACGGTGCCGCCAAGCGAGTCCTGCTCCAGCGTCACGAAGCGCAGCCGATGCTGCAGGCAGGCGAGACTGGCGGAAAGTCCGGCCGGACCGCAGCCGACAATCACGACGTCGAGCATGTCGGACTTGCCGATGTTCTTGACCTTGCGGACGGAGTCGATCGCCTGGCGCCCCTGTTCGATGGCGTTGCGGACCAGCCCCATCCCGCCGAGCTCTCCGGCGATGAAGATGCCGGGCACGTTGGTCTGGAACGCCTCGTCCACGTTTGGAATGTCGATGCCGCGCGTTTCGGTGCCGAACACCAGCGTGATGGCGTTCACGGGGCACACCGCCTTGCAGGCGCCGTGTCCGATACAATGCGAAGGTTCGACCAGCGACGCCTTGCCGCCGATCAGGCCGAGAATGTCGCCCTCCGGGCACGCCCTGACGCATGACCCGCAGCCGATGCACAAGGCGGGATCGATGATGGGATGCAAGGATGCCGGCTCAAGCAGACCGGCTTCCTTGGCGGCCGAGAGCTTCGCGACGCTCTTTATTTCTCTTCTCTTGCGCACCGCCATGTAGGTGGCCCAGACGCCGAGCATCGGCGCGGCGTAGACGATCAGGAGATCGAGCGCCATGTCGTCTCGCTCCCTTGTCTTATGAACTAACAGCAGAAGAGAGCCGCTGGCCGCGAACTCCGCGTGAAGAGGTTCGATGCGGTGCTAGATGCAAATTCCTCTCAAGAGATGCCGACATAGAAATTCCAGAATGATCTGACGTCTTGGAGACAAGGATTGGATCATTCGTTGAACAGATGCCGTCGGCGGAAATATGGCTCGCACTGATTTCGGACTAATGACGTCGGTGTCGGAAGACGGATGGGGATGTTGCAAGTGGTTATCACTAAGTGGTCTCTCGACTGAGATCCGGAGATCCGCGAACGAGTCTGGCTTCCGCCAATCCGGCATTCGGGTTTCACAGGAAACGTCGAGGTCATGAGCAGAGCAGCGGTCGCTCGCGCGCGGGGCAATCCTCTTCGAGGAACCATTCCGGTTGTCATCACGGTCGTCGTTCTCGGAGCGATTACCGTGGGGTGGCTGCAGAAGGAGGAGGAGTATATTACGCCGGGCTCCGGCACCGGATACTGGCTCGGGATCTACGGCAGCGTCGCGATGCTGTCGCTGCTGGCCTATTCGATGCGCAAGCGCTTCAAGTCGCTGCGCGGGATCGGCTCGGTGCCGTTCTGGTTCAGGACGCACATGCTGCTCGGCGTCATCGGTCCCGTGCTCATCCTGTTCCATGCGAATTTCCAGCTGGGGGCGCTCAACAGCAATGTGGCGTTCTTCACCATGCTGATCGTGGCGATCAGCGGCGTGGTCGGCCGTTACATCTATGGCAAGATCCATATGGGCCTCCATGGCGGGAGAGCGCGTGTCAAGGAGCTGCTCGCCGAGGCCGAGGCAATGCGAACGGAGCTCGGTCAGGAGATGCAGGCCGTCTCGTTCGTGTCGCGGGAATTGGCCGCCTTCAGCAAGGGGCTCGACAACAGGGTACCCCGAACCGCGCTGGGCAGCCTGCGGACCGGCGCGGTCATCGCAGCGCGCACGCGGCGGCTGCGCGCCAATGTGGTTGCGGAAGCGCGCCGGCTCATTCGCGCCGAAGCCAAGCGCGCGCGATGGTCGTGGTCCGAGCGGCGGCGTCGCGAGAAGCGAATCGAGGAGGTGGTGCGGCGCTACGCCGCTGCGGTACGCAAGGCCGCTGAGCTGACGTTCTTCGAACGATTGTTTTCGCTGTGGCATGTGCTTCATCTGCCGCTGTTTTTTCTCATGCTGCTGGCGGGCGTCGTTCATGTCTGGGCCGTCCATCACTATTGACGGAGTTGCGTGATGCGGTGGCGTGTTGCGGTCGTCGTCGCCGTCCTGGCCGGCGTTGCGACGCTCTCGGCCGGGGGGCGGGCGCAGACGTTGCTGGAGAAGCTCGTCATGCCGGGCCCGTTGGTCGAGAAGCATGCCAAGCTCGAGAGCGAATGCGGAAAGTGCCACGAAGCCTATACGCGGAAAGCACAGTCGGGCCTCTGTCTCGATTGCCACAAGGAGATTGCCGTCGATCGCAGGCAGCGTGAGCGCCTGCACGGACGCGACCAGGCGGCACTGAGCCAGGAGTGCAGGCAGTGTCACACCGACCACAAGGGGCGTGGAACCGACATCGTCCAGCTCGACAAGGAGACCTTCAACCACGACATGACGAACTACCGGCTTGTCGACGCGCACAAGACCGTGCCTTGTACGGGATGTCACGTCGCGAAGGTGAAGTTCCGCAACGCGCCCTCGACGTGTTTCGAGTGTCACAAGGCGATTGATCCGCATCGCGGTCGACTCGGTGAACGCTGCGAGAACTGCCACACGGCGGTGAAATGGCGCGCGACCAAGGAGTTCGACCATACCAAGACCCGGTTTCCCCTCGTGGGCGCCCACAAGTCGGTCGCTTGTGCGACGTGTCATTCCGGTCAGCAATACAAGGATCTGCCGACCTCCTGTGGCTCATGTCACCGTCTTCAGGACGTCCATGGCGGCCGCTTCGGCGACAAGTGCGAGACCTGCCACGATCAGGACAAGTGGAAGACGGTCCGCTTCAATCACGACAAGACCCGCTTCCCCCTGCGAAATGCGCATGCCAAGGTGAAGTGCGAGGGCTGCCATACGGGTGATCTCTATCGGGACAAGCTCGCGACCTCATGCGTGTCCTGTCACCGCAAGCAGGATCCGCATCAGGGCAAGCTCGGTGAGCGTTGCGAGACGTGCCATAGCGATATGGGCTGGCGGAAGAAGCTCTCCTTCGATCATGAAATCACGCGCTTCCCATTGATCGGCCTGCACAAGTCGGTGCCCTGCGAGGAGTGCCACCGGACGCCGACCTACAAGAACACCCCGATGGCCTGTGAGAGCTGCCACAAGGATTTCCACCAGGGGAAACTCGGCGGGCGATGCGCCAGTTGCCACAATCCGAACGGATGGCGGCTATGGCGTTTCGATCACGCGCGGCAGACACGATTCCCGCTGGTCGGTGTCCACCAGAAGATCACCTGCGAGGCCTGTCACAAGGCCAAGTCGCCGCCGGATCTGAAGCTGCCGATGGATTGCTTCAGCTGTCATCGCAGCTCGGACGTGCACAATGGTACCTTCGGTCAGACGTGCGAGCGCTGCCATATCGCAACGGGATGGCGCAACGTTCAGATCAGGAACTGATTCGAAGGGCCGCGTTGGCTACTGCATAAGACGTCTGACATCGTATCGAGCTGATAAGAGCTCGCAATACTGATCAGTACGAATGCAGATCAATGGCTTGCGTGATGGGCTTGCCGGACCATCGCGCGCGGGTGAGGTCAGAAACCTAAACCTCCATTCAGCTTGAGTTCAGCTTGGCCCAGTTTTGGGCCAGCTTTGCGCGTCTCTGGAAGCTCTGTCGTAGGCGTAGCGAAGGCTGCGTGATCTGGCCGGTGACTCCGTCATCGCCTAATCGATGCAGCGCTCGATCAAGGGAGCACGGAGCGTTTCGAGTATTCGGTGGCTGCGGAAGACGTGCCGCCGGGCCGTAGGGGGAATCCGCAAGAGTGTCTTGGGTTTGTCAGGGCGACCGCCGAGCGGCGGACGCTCAACGGTCTCGGCTGGATTGGGGTCGGCCGGTCGCCGTCGGATGTCCGGCTGGCGATCGAGTCGAGAGTGAAGAGCGGAGTTGGAGTTGAGCAGCTGCTACAGCAGACTGGGGCTGTTGGCGCGAGCCTCGCACCGCATGGTGCAGTGGCTGCTCGCCTGTGTGCTGCTCACTCTGGTGTTGGCAGGGCACGCTGCCGCGCAGAGCTCATTCGATCACGTCTCGACCGGGTTTCCGCTGACCGGAAGCCATGTCGGCGTGGAGTGCTCGTCCTGTCACGTCGGCGGGCGGTTCAAGGGCACGCAGACGCAGTGCGCCAGTTGCCACAACGGCGCGCAGACGGCGGGCATGTCCGTCAATCACCCGATGACCACGCGGCGCTGTGAGAGCTGCCATCAGACTTCGACATGGAAGGACGTCCGGGCGATCGATCATACCCAGGCGAAGGCGTCATGTACGACCTGCCACAACGGTGTGATGGCACGGGGCAAGTCGAAGAATCATATCACGACCGCAGCGCCATGCGATGTGTGCCACAGGTCGACGGCGAGTTTTCGCATCAGAATGAAGATGGACCACGCCGGCATCGTCGCCGGTTGTGCCAACTGTCACAACGGGACGACCGCGCGCGGCAAGTCCAGCAATCATCTCCAGACCAATCTGCCTTGCGAGTCCTGTCACACCAGCACGGCCAGCTTCGGCGGCGCGGCCTTCAAGCATGCCGCGACCGACACCAACTGCGCGACCTGCCACAACGGCAAGACGGCGCAGGGCATGACCACGCCGCCGCACATTCCGACCGGCACGCTGCAGTGCTCGAACTGCCACAGCAACACCGCGGCGAGCTTCACGACCTACACCATGAACCACACCGCGGTGGCGACGGCACGCTGCGACAGCTGTCACAA